>DATMCI010000171.1:0-134610 GCA_035558535.1 Kofleriaceae bacterium | reverse complement strand
GCCCAACCGCCCAACCGCCCCAACCCCAACCGCCCGACCCAACGACCCGGCGCGAGCGCCGGCAACGGACCCCATCCCAACCTGTCTCGCGGTGCGTGCGAGGCGAGCCACCTCGCGTCGCAGCCGTCACCGCGAGCTTGTCAGCGCCGGCCCGCGGACCCTCCCGCGTCGGCGGCAGAGAAGAGCTGCGCCCGCTCCTCGGTCCGGGGGCAGCTCTCGGGACCGGCCTGCTGAGGCGCCGGGCCCTCGAAGGGCTCGACCCGGCTCTTCGTGCGGCACGGGTGCTCGGTGCACGAGTCGTTGAAGACGAGCGGCACGCCGGGGAAGAGGGCCTTGGCCTCCTCGGCGGAGCTGCACCGGGGCCGGGGCCGATCGCGGAGGCACGTCGGCACGCCCACCTCCGCCTCGCTCCAGCGCAGCCGCGCGTTGCAGGCCAGCCCCTTCGCGGTCCACGCCCCCTCGAACGTGAGCGGCTCGCGCGGAGCCTTCGCGGCGAAGTTGCGGTTGTCCCACAGCGTGATGAACGTGCCGTCCTTCGTGTAGCTGTCGCCGTTGCCGCAGTAGTCGGCGCGCATCATCCGCGTGCAGGCCTCGAGGAGCGCTCTGCGGTCCGCCGAGCCGGTGTCGTCGAGGTAGCCCTGCTTGAGGCACGTGGCGACGTGGCGCCGGGTGCAGGCGAAGCTGAGCTTTTTGGGATCCCGGACGTAATGGCCGGCGTCGTTCCAGTACCCGAGGATGGGGAACGCGACGTCGCCCGGATCGCGGCAGGCGCTCGCGATGCGCCGCCCGTCGTCGAGCAAGAGCTCGATCCGGTAGGCCATCCACAAGGGCTCGGTGCCGGTGCCGAGCGGGGGCGTCTCGCCAGGGGCGGGCTCGACGATCCGCGCCTTGATGCTGCGCGTCTTGCCCGCGAGCTTGGGGTTCGAGCAGTGGAGCTGGCCCGTGATCGCGGCGCCCCGCCAGCTCCTGCCGTCGAGCGGGGTCTCCGTGCGCTGGCTCATGCCCGAGAGCGCGCGTGACCTCACCTGGACGTTCACGATGGGCAATCCCGCGTCGTCGACGGCGCTGCCGAGATCGAAGCGATCGACGCGGACGAACGTGCGGGAGTCCATGAACCCGAACCCGAGGAGGTCTTTGCCCTGGCCGAGCGGATCACCGACGAGCGCCGCGATGGCGCCGAGCCGCTGGCCGGCCAGGCAGTCGTCCAGGGAGGGCTGCGGCTGGGCGCGGTGGAACGGCAGGCACGCCGCGGTGGCCGCGAGCGCGGCACCCAGGAGCAGGGGACGGAGATATCGAATCGGAATCTTCATTGGCTGGTTTCCTCTCGACTCAACGCGTGGCAGTCGCGCAGACGCGGACTCCATAGAAGGCATTGCGGTGATGAGCGATATCCACGGATCGGTTCTCGGCCCGCGCGTAGGCGCCGGCCTGGAAGAAGCTGCCGCCGCGCGCCACGGGGGTCTCGGCGTCGTCGACCGACGTGGTCCACTCCCAGACGTTGCCGGCGAGGTCGTGCACGCCGAACGGGCTGTCGGACGCGGGGTGCGAGCCGACCTCGTCGGGGCCGAACGCGGTCTCGATCTTGCCGTACGTCAGGTTGAAGTTGGCGTCCTCCGGATCGAGGCGCGCGCCGCCGGGGAAGGCGCGGCCGTCGGCGCCGCGCGCGGCCCGCTCCCACTCGTGCTCGCTGCAGTGGCGCGCGCGGGGCACACGCCCGCTGTCGCGCAGCCACGCCATGTACGCGAGCGTGTCGTCGAACGAGACGCCGGAGATCGGGAGTCTGGACCAGTCCTGGACGGCCCGCGCGGTGCGCCCGGGATAGCGCAGGGGCTCGCCCTCCTTCGCGACCATGACGTACCCGTCGAGGCCCAGGGCGAGCTGGTAGGTGCCGTCGGGGCGCTGGCTCAGCGCGACGTTGAAGCTTCGCCGGTTCACGTCGGGGGTGCGCTTGGCACGCTCGGCGCGGGGCAGCGCGCGCAGGAACTCGATCCACTCGCCGAAGGTGGTCTCGTTCCGGGCGATCAAATAGGGCCCGGTCTCGACGGTGTGGATGGGCTGGCTGTCGTAGCTGGCGCGCGCCTCCTCGCTGCCGGCGCTGCCGTACAGGAAGCGGCCGGCGGGCACGTAGACGAACCCGGCGGGGATCGCGGCCTCGGGAGGGAGCTTGATCGCGAGGCGCACGGCCTCGCCCCGGCCGAGCAGCACGGGCAAGCGCACGGGAGCCCGGCCGGCCTGCGTGAATTCGAGGAGGATCGATCCGGGCAGGACGTCCTGCTCCGCGATCGGAGTGGTCCCGAGGCGGAGCTCGGGGGACTGCGTGAAGCGCTCGCCGGAGGTGTCGTGGGTGTCGTGGATGTCGGGGGTGTCGTAGCGCCAGAGGCTCACGGCGGCGCCGGGAGGCTCCGTGGTGATCGCGAGGTGCGCGGGCGCGTTCCAGCGATCGGTCGCGCTGTACATCGCGAGGCGCCGCACCAGATCGTCGCGCTCGAGGGCGCGGCCGCCCTGGTCGGCGAGGCGCGCGCGCTCGAAGAGGACGTCCGCCATGAGCGCGCGCGCGCCGGCGTGGCGGGGCGCCTCCTGCAGGATCTGCTCGAGCCGCGCGGCCGCGCTCGCGTAGGCGCGCTCCACGTCCTGTTCGGCGCGCAGGGTCTCGCGCCAGAGCTGCTCGCCCGGCTCGGGCTGGTGCCCGTCGAGCTTGGCGAACGCGTCGCGCCGGAGGTCGTCGAGCTGCGTCGCGCCGGCGCGGGCGGCGGAGAGCATCACCCGCGCCTCGGTGACGGCGGCGTCGCGATCGCGCGACGCCTGGAGCCGGAGGCCGAGCACGGCGGCGGCCACGACGAGCGGCGCGCTGATGGCGATCGCCCACCGCCGGGCGCGGCGCCGCGCGGCGCGGTGCCGCGACGCCCGGAGGAACGCGGCGGCGCGCGACGGGATCGACTCCTCGTCGATGCTGGTGGCCTCCTGGAGCAGCCGCTCGCTCCACAGCGCGTCCCGGGGCCGGCCGAGCTGATCCCAGTCGGCGGCGGCGCGCTCGGTGCGCTGCCGCACGGCGCGGCGCTCCGCGTCGTGGCTGACCCAGCCGCGCAGGACGTCCCAGCCGTGCAGGAGCGCCTCGTGCGCGATCGCGTACACCGACTCGCCGGAGTCGGCGCGCTGCGCGACGAGGAGGCGGCCGCGCACGAGCGCGTCGAGGGCCGCGTCCGTGCGCGGCGACTGCCGCGCGGCGAGCTCGAGCAGCTCGGAGTGCGTGCGCCGCGCCCGCGTCCCCTCGGCGGTCACGAGCGCGATGAGGATGGTCCGCGCGGCGGCGTGCTCTCCGGACGGCAGCCCGGCGAGCACGCCGTCGGCGTGGCGGGCCAGCGCGCCGGTGACGCCGCCGATCCGCGCCAGCGCCCCGGCGGGGATGACCCGCCGGCTCGTGTCGCGCGCGTCCCACAGCTCGGCGAGCGCGAACTGGAGGAGCGGGAGGTGGCGGCGGCCGGACGCGACGAGGTCGTCGATGGTCGCCGCGTCCTCGAACGTGTACCCGAGCGCGCGGGCAGGGCCGACGATCGCCTCGCGCAGCCCGCGGTCGCCGAGGGGCCCGAGCAGGAACAGCGCGCGCCCGACGAGCTCGCCGAGGCCGGGCAGGCAGGCGAGGCGCCCGAGGAAGTCGCTGCGCGCGCTCGCCAGCACGCGGACATCGGACCGCGCGGTCACGAGATCGGCGAGGTACTCGGCGACGAGCGCGGCCTGGGCGGGCTCGGCGATCGTGAGCAGCTCCTCGAGCTGATCGACGAACAGGAGCAGCCCCTCGTCGGGGCTGCGCTCGGCGAGCGCCGCATCGAGCCGATCGAGCGGGCGCACGCCGGGGATCACCGTCGTCGCGCGCCACCGCTTGCCGGCGAGCGACTTCTCGGCGATCGCGGGCAGCACGGCGGCACGGCACAGGGACGACTTCCCGGCGCCGGAGTCGCCAGCGACGATCACGAACGTCTCGGTCCGCAGCCGCTCGACGACGGTGCGCGCCTCGGCCGCGCGCCCGAAGAACACGCCGCGGTGCTCGGCCTCGAACGTCGACAGCCCGCGGTACGGGCTGCCGTCGGGCGCCGGCGCGGGGACGCCGAGGACAGACTCGAGCAGATCGCCGAGCGCGTCGCCGGAGCCGGGGCGCTGCGCGGGATCGCGGCTCACGCAGGCATCGATCACCTCGGCGAGCCGCGCGGGCAGGTTCTCCACCCAGCCGGCGACCGGCGGGGCGTCCTCGTACGGGACGCGCGCGGCGAGCTCGTGGATGGAGAGCCCGGCGAACGGGGCGAACCCGGCGAGCAGCTCGTAGAGCACGACGCCGAGCGCGTAGACGTCGCTGGCCTGCGACGCGGGGGCGCGGCGCCACAGCTCGGGCGCGATGTAGAGCGGCGTGCCGACGATCGTTCCGTCCTGCGTGGGGCCGGCGCCGGGCCGCGTGAGGCCGGCGCCAGGCGCTGGCGTGAGCGACGCGGTCGCGACGCGCTCGCGGCCGCGGCGCCCGCCGGGGGAGGTCGCGAGCGAGATGGTGGCCACCGCTTCGGGCTCGTACGGAGGGGCCGTGGCGGACACGCGCGAGGCGTAGAGCTCGCCGAGCTCGGGCGGCCTGGGGGGCAGCGCCGCCGGGTCCGCGCTCACGAGCTTGGCGAGCCCGAAGTCGAGCAGCTTCGCCTCGTCGTCCTCGCCGAGCACGACGTTCGCCGGCTTGATGTCGCGGTGCAGGACGCCGCGGCGGTGCGCGGCGCCGAGGCCGCGCGCGAGGCCGATCCCGATCTTCAAGGCGCGCTCCCACGGGATCGGCTTGGCGATCGCCGCGAGCGAGGTGCCGCGCACGTACTCCGAGATCAGATAAGGGCGCTGCTTGACCTCGCCGACGCGGTAGACGGCGACCACGTTCGGATGAGACAGCCGGGCCACGGCGCGGCCTTCGGTGAAGAACCGCTCGCGGGCGGCAGCGCCGATGTCGTGCGCGCTGATGAACTTGATCGCGACGGGGCGGTCGAGCAGCGTGTCGTGCGCCAGGAAGACGAGCCCCATCGCCCCGGAGCCCAGCGGGCGGATGATCCGGTATTCTTCGAACTCGGTAGGTGGTTCCCAGCTCACGGCGAGAGTCCTTGTGTCTCGACCACGCCGCGGAGCAGCCTCTGTGCCAGGCGCGGGGCGCTCGGCCGTGGTGAGCCGCTGCGCACGGTCGGCCGCAACTCCGCGCCGATTGCCAATTTAGGGCGCTCGCCCGGTGAGGGGGGAGCCGCGGCGGGGCGGCAAGTCTTGCCCATGGGCGGGAGCTGCCGACTCTCGATCTGGAATCTGTCAGATTCCGTACTGCTTGAACTTCATATTGAAGGTGCGGATCGGCATTCCGATCATCGCGGCGGCCCGCGTCTTCACGCCGTGGGTCCGGGCCAGGGCCTCGGTCATGCGCTGGCGCTCGAGCTCCTCGAGCTCGTCGGAGAGCCGCCGCATCGGCGAGTCGAAGCTCTTCGCAGGCGAGGGATCGGGAGCGTGCGCTGGCGGCGCGGTCCCGGGCTGCGCGGCCCCGGGCTGCGAGGCCCCGGGCTGCGAGGGCGAATGCGAGGGCAGATGCGAGGGCAGATCATCCGGCTCGATCCGATCGTCCTCGACGATCGCCATGACGAACTCGGCGGTGTGCTTGAGCTCGCGGACGTTGCCGGGCCAGTGATGCGCGAGCAGGTGCCGGAGGACCTCCGGGCTCGGCTCCGGCGCCGGGCGGTCGGCCTGCGCCGCGGCCAGGGCGATGAACTCCCGGAACAGCATCGGGATCTCGCAGCGCCGATCGCGCAGCGGCGGGAGGTGCACCTTCGCGAGCCCGAGGCGGTGAAAGAGATCCTCGCGGAACCGCTGCGCGCGGACCTCGTCCTCGAGCACGCGGTGCGTCGCGGCCACGAGCCGGAGATCGACCTTGCGCTCGCGCGTCTCGCCGACCCGCGTGATGCACTTCGTCTCGATCGCGCGCAGGAGCTTCGCCTGCACGGCGAGCGTGAGCTCGCCGATCTCGTCGAGGAACAGCGTGCCGCCCGACGCGGTCTCGAACAGACCGGCCCGCGCCGCGCTCGCGTCGGTGAAGGCCCCCTTGTCGTGGCCGAACAGCTGGCTCTCGACGAGGGCCTCGGGCAGCGCCGCGCAGTTGAGGGCGACGAACGGCTTGTCTCGGCGTTTGGAGTAGTAGTGCACGGCGTAGGCCGCGTTCTCCTTGCCGACCCCGGTCTCGCCGATGATCAGCACGCACAGATCCGAGCGGGCGAGCCGCTCCAGGAGCTCGAACGCGCGCACCATCGCGGGGTGGCACACCACGACGCGGCGCTCGCCGAGCGAGATCCGCCGGGCCGCCTCGACGAGGGTCGCGATCTCGCCGGCCTGGGCGGCCTGCGCGCCAGCGCGCGCCGCGAGGACGAGGTTATCGGGATCGGTCGCGTCGAGCGGGCAGCTCGCGATGCCGATCCGGGCCTCGGGCGCAGTGGCGCGGATCACCTCGAGGACGGCCTCCGCGAGCCGGCGCGCGGCGCGCGGATCGGCCTCGGGGAGCAGCGTCAGGAGCTGGCCTCCGGCGTCGCGGCCGATCACGTCGATGGAGCGCAGCACGCGGCCGAGGTGGGGCGGGGCCTCGGCGACCCCGGCGATCGCGAGCACGGCGAGCGGGCGCTGGAACCAGGCGGCGCGCTCGACCTCCACGGCCAGCCGGCGCCGCCAGCTGCCTTCGTCGAGGAGGACGTCCGGCAGCTCGCGCTCGTGCTCGAGCTCCGCGTGGACCACGAGCAGCACCTCGCCGATCGCGATGACGTCGCCGGTCATGAGCGCGCGCGCGCCGTCGAGCCGCGTGCCGTTGACCCGCGTGCCATTGCGGCTCTCGAGATCGGAGATCCGAATTTCCCCGCGATCGACCTGGAGCCGGGCGTGCCGGCGCGAGACCGAGGCGTGATCGATGTGCAGATCGACCTCCGGAATCCGCCCGATCGTGACGACGCCAGGGCTGGGGAGCGGATACATGGACGAGGAGTCGTCCTTGATGACCAGGAGGTACGATCGACTCCCGATCGTACCGATGGACGCGCGGTGCGCGTCCATCGTCGCCGTCTCTGCGGCCCTGTCCAGCTCGTTCCCCATGGGTGTCGACACGCTCTTCCGGGTGATCCGTGTGCCAGATTCTCTCCTTGCGAGATCGGCGCCGTGCCGGGGCGGGGAGGAGCGCGCTGTCGCCCAGGGGCGGCGCTGACGAGGATCGGTGCCTGTGCCTGGATCTGTGCCTGCGCTGTGCCGCCGCCTGTGCCAGCGCGATGTGCCAGTGCATGTGCGCGGGCGCCCGCCGTGCACGCGCGATGGACATTCAATGACCACGGCAATTCTTGCGCTGCTGGCGAGAGCTGCCTGGCCGCATACTGATCTTGCAACGAGACTGTGACGCCCGGCGCCCTCATCTCCGCGTGATGGGCAGAATCGATGTCTCGGCGGCGTGTCCGACAGCGTGGGCACACCCGATGCTTGGGCGCGGGTTCGTCATGAAGATCGAGATCGGTTCGAGCGTGCTCGCCGCGGTGCTCGCCGCGGGCTGTGGCGAGGCGGCAGTGGAGACGAGCGGGGCGCCGATCATCGGCGGCGAGCAGGACGATCACCACACGAGCGTGGTGCAGATTACGAGCTTCACCGCGTGCACCGGTACGTACCTGGGCATGGGGATCGTCCTCACCGCCGAGCACTGCGTCCCGCTGGCGTCCTCCGGTGACGCGGTCTCGGTCACGTTCGTGGATCGCGCGCGTGGCATGGTGAAGACGCTCGCGTCGACCGAGTACAGCGCCTTGTGCGATTGCTCGACGGACGCGCCGCACGCGGCTCGGGATCTCGCGAAGATCCTGATCGATGACGCGGCGGTCCCCGAGGGCATCACCGGGATGCGCGTGCTGGATCAGGCGAGCGGGGCGCTCGGCGCTGGTGATCTCGGGGAGCGGCTCACCGCGGTCGGTTTCGGCGTCACGCTCCCGCCGACCTCCGAGCATCCCGGCGGTTCAGGCGCTGGCGCCCGGTTCCAGGGGCCGGTCACGCTCGAGTCGCTGGGCGGCGACATCGCGCAGATCTCCCGGGCGGCCGGCGACGCGGTGCCGTGCGGCGGCGACTCGGGCGGGCCGCTGCTGGTCACGCGCGGAGGCACCGAGTACGTCGCTGGCGTCCTGTCGGAGGGGGATTGCACGACCGGGGCGCAGTACACCCGCGCGGACACCGCGCGCGCGGCCGCCTTCCTCGGGCGCGCTGCCGACTCCGACTGCGACGCGTGCGATCCCGACTCCGACCCTGACCTCGGCGGCTGCGGGGGCTGCCGCAGCGCCGGATCGCCCGCGAGCCTCGCGCCGTTCGCGCTCTGGCTGGCCGCCGTCCTGCGGCGCCGCCGGCGGCGCCCAGCGGCGTGGGCTACGGCTCGGGGCCGAAGCGCACGGTCTCGATGACCATGTCGAGCAGGTCGTCGCGCATGAGCGCGATGTAGAGCAGCGCGAGGGCGGTGCCGATGCACAGCGCCGCGTGCACGGCGGCGCGGCGCCGCAGCGGCCGGCCGGCGGCGCGGAGCAGATCGAGCGTGGCGCCGGAGAGGCCGGCGAGGACGAGGCCGCCGAGCGAGAGCGTCAGCACCGCGGGCGCGATCATCTCGTGCGTGGTCAGCGCGACGCCGACGAGGACGGCGGTCACGGGCAGGAGGAACAAGAGCTCGAGCGGCGCGCGGAGCCGGCGCGGCCGCGGCGCGCGGTGGAGCGCCTCGGCGAAGCTCCCGGCCAGGCCGCCGATGCCGGCGAGCGTCGCGAGCCAGGCGAGCGTGTACCAGCGCGCGCGGCGGCGGCCTCGGGCGGCGGCTAGGAGCAGCTCCTCGCGCAGCACGCGATCGGCGGGATCGATCGACGGCAGCTGTTGCGCGAGCGCGGTGGCGCGGGCGTAGTCGCGGGCGTCGAGCGCGGTGCCGGCGGCGCCGCGCAGCGCCGCGAGCGCGTGCGGCGTGCCGGCCCACCGGGCGCCGATCGCGGCGAACTGCGCGTCGGCCTCGGCGAAGCGCCGCGAGCGGCGCAGCCACTCGGCGTGCCACAGCGCGGCCTCGGGCGCGCCGGGCCACGCGGCGTCGGCGAGCGCGCGGGCGCGGCGATCGATCTCGGCGGGCGGCAGCCGGTCCGCGCCGGCGACGAGCGCGGCGAGCTCGGCGGCCTCGCGGGCGTGGCGGGCATCGGTGCCGAGCTGCGCGCGGAGGCGCTCGAGGCGCCGGCCGGCGGCGATCGCGAGGCCAGCGTCGGGCAGCTCGCGCACGAGCCGCTCGTACAGCGCGCGCGCGCGGGCGGGATCGGCGAGCACGTCCTCGCACGCCTGGCCGGCGCGGAACAGCGCGTAGTCGAGGCTGGGCGTCCCGGCGGGCGCGCGCTCGATCTCGGCGATGGCGCGCTCGACGGCGGCGCGGTCGTCGGTGCCGAGCGCCTCGACGAGCGCGAGCCCGTCGGTGGTGTCGGCCGCGGCCAGCGCCGGCTCCGCGAGGAGGAGCGCCAGGGCGACGAGCACGCCGAGGCGCGCAGGCCGCGGCGCGCGGGGGCCCGGCACGAGCTCGGGCGAGGGCGCTACTCCTGGATGACCTTCTCGCACGCCTTCTCGAACGCCGCGGCGGCGCCCTTGATCGGCATGCCGACCTCGGCGCTGCAGGTGTAGTACTCGCTGCCTTCGGGATCCCACCACGAGTTGTAGATGTAGACGGCGACGTCCTTGTCCGCGAACGCCGACGGCTCGCGCTCGAACACGAGCGTGCGGCCGTTCGGGCGCTTCTCGTCCTTGATCACCTTGCCGGGGACCTGGCCGCTCGTGAACTGCTTGTACAGCACCTTGTCGGAGACGGCGGCCCAGTCCTTCTTCTCGCAGGTGCCGTCGCAGTTGCGGCCGACGCCCATCTGCGTCTTGCCGAGCGTCTTGGAGCCGATCGTGTCCGGATCGGGCGGCTCGAGCATGCCGGGGATGAAGCGGCCGGGCTTCCAGCCCTTCGGCACGGCGAGCTTGAAGGCGCGGTTGCGCTTCTCGTTCTCGACGATGCGGCCGGCCTCGAACTGGACCTTGTCCTTGAGGTCGGCGGGGATCGCCGCGTTCACCGCTGTGACGTGATCGGCCGGCACGTCGCCGCCCTTGGCCGCGCCGCCCTTCGCGCTGTCCTTACCGTCCCCCTTGCCGTCCCCCTTGCCGCAGGCACCGCTGGCGGCGGCGAGCGCGAGCACGATCCATGCGAGCCTAGTCATGATCTCCTCCTTGGGTGCCCTCGCCGCGGTGGATGCCGAGGGCGCGCAGCTTCTTGTGCAGGTTGGTGCGCTCGATCCCGAGCGCCTGGGCGGTGCGTGAGATGTTCCAGTCGAACTCGGCGAGCCGGATGCGGATGAACTCGGACTCCACCTCTTCGCGGAACTCGCGCAGGCTCTTGCCGGCGTAGCGGCCGAGATCGATCGCGGTCTGCGGGCCGGTCTGGCGCACGGAGCCGCCGGGGCGCGGGCCGCCGAGGTACGGCGGCAGGTCCTTCTCGCGGATCACCTCGTCGGACATGATGACGAGCCGCTCGACGACGTTGCGCAGCTCGCGCACGTTGCCGGGCCAGTCGTACAGCTTGAGCCGCTCGAGCACCGGCTCGTCGACGGGCTTGTAGCCGAGGCCGTTCTCGTCGCAGCACTCGCGCACGAACGCCTCGACGAGCAGCGGGATGTCGTCGGCGCGCTCGCGGAGCCACGGCGAGCGGATCGGCACGACGTTGAGCCGGAAGTAGAGGTCCTCGCGGAACTGGCCGTCCTTGACCATCTGCTCGAGGTCGCGGTTCGTCGCGGCGACGACGCGGCAGTCGGTGCGCAGGCTCTTCTCGCCGCCGACGTGCGTGAACTCGCCGGTCTGCAGGACGCGCAGCACCTTGGCCTGCGCGGACAGCGCCATGTCGCCGATCTCGTCGAGGAAGATCGTGCCGCCGTCGGCGACCTCGAACAGGCCGCGCTTCTTGGCGACGGCGCCGGTGAACGCGCCGCGCTCGTGGCCGAACAGCTCGCTCTCGATCAGCTCGGGCGGGATCGCGGCGCAGTTGACCTTCACGAACGCGCCGGTGGAGACGGCGCTGTTTCGGTGGATCGCGCGCGCGATCAGCTCCTTGCCGGTGCCGCTCTCGCCGGTGATGAGCACGCGCGAGCGGGTGGGGGCGACCTTCGCGATCTGGCGCCGGAGCTCGCCCATCACCGGCGTCCGGCCGAGCAGCTCGAAGCGCGCGTCGGCGGCGCGCCGCAGATCGTGGACCTCGCGCCACATGCGGCGCCGCTCGAGCGCGTTGCGCACGGTGACCATGACGCGGTTTCGGTCGAGCGGCTTCTCCATGAAGTCGAACGCGCCGAGCCGCGTGGCCGACACGGCGTCCTCGATCGTCGCGTGCCCGGAGATGACGACGACGGGGATCTCCGACGTGCCGCTGGCCATGCCCTCGTCGCCGCGGCTCTTGAGCGTGCGGAGCAGATCGAGGCCGTTGTCCTCGCCGAGCTTGACGTCGAGCAGGATCAGATCGACGGGATCGCGGGTCAGCACGGCCTCGGCCTCGGTGATCGAGCCGGCCTCGTGCACGACGTGGCCCTCGCCCTCGAGGACCATGCGCAGCGTCCGCCGGATGTTCTTCTCGTCGTCGACGATCAGGATCGGCTCGCCCGCGGAGGGCGGCGCGGCAGCGTCCGTCATTCGTCCTTCTCCTTGTCGCCGGGCGGAGCGGGCGGGGGCTCGTCCGCGGCGGCGTGCAGATCGTCGTCGTCGGTGTCGTCGTCGGTGTCGGTGCCGGCGGCGCGGGGCTCGCCGCTGGCGCGGTCCTCGTCGAAGCGGTCGCGGCGGCGGCGGTTCCACCAGAAGAGGAGCGCGATCACGACGAGGCCGAAGCCCAGGTAGAGCGGGCGCCGATCGGGCTCCTGCGCCTGCGCGGGCCGCGGGGGCAGCGAGATGTGGCTGGCATCGTCGAGCCGCGCGGGCGCGGGGTCTTTCGCCGAGCCGGCGGGGGCGGGGCCGATGCCCGCGGTGGGGGCGCCGGTGGTCGCGGTCGCGGCGGGCGCGGTCGCGGTCGCGGGCGCGGGCGCCTCGACGGGCGCGGGCTCCGCGGCGAGCGCCAGCGGGGCGCGCGCGGCGGCCGGGATGCCGGGATCGAGCGTCGCGAGCGCCGCCTCGCACGCCTTGGCGAGCTCCGCGGCCGCGCCGGCCCCGAGCAGGCACTGGCCGGTGACGGCGACGACGCGCTGCGCGTCCGCGGCGACGACGACGCGGCTCGTGTCGACGACGCCGGCGCTCGCGTCGCGCCAGGTCAGCGTCGCCTCGAGCTGCTTCTGGGCCGGATCCGCGCGGCGCACCGACGCCTCGGTGCTGGCGCCGGCGCCCTGCCGGCGCTGCGCGGCGAAGATCTCCTCGATCTCGCCGGACGCGATCGCATCGCGCCGATCGGGCGCCGCCTTGCGCTCGATCCGCGTCACGTACAGCGCGGCGGGGCGCGGCGCGCCGGGCGCGGCGCCAGCGGGCGGGAAGTACGTCTCGACGGTCGTCGACGTCACGTCGGGCCGCGGCGGCGCCAGCTTCACGGGCTGCGGCGTCCAGCCGGCGGGCGGCGTGATCGCGCGCGGCGTCGCCGGTGCTTGCCCGTGGGCGGGGGCGGCGATCGCGAGGGCCGCGAGCGTGGTGAGGGCCGCGCGCGCGAGGCGCTTTGTCGGGCGAACCGGCTCGGTCATGGCAAGGCTCCGAGGAAGGCGGTGCAGGCGGCCTCGCACGCGAGCGGCTCGCGCTGGTTCGCGAAGCAGGCGAGCGCGGTGATCCGGCCGCCGCCGAGCCGCGCGCGCAGCCGGCCGCGGTGATCGCCGCGCTCGAACGCCAGCGTCAGCTCGCCGGTCTCGCCGGCCGGCGCGGCGACGTCCTTGACGATCATCGCGCCGCCTCGCTCGGGCGCGGCGGCCCCGGCGGGCTTGGCGCCGCTGGCGCTGCCGCTGCCGCTGCCGCTGCCGCTGCCGCTGCCGGCGGGCTTGGCGCTGCTGCCGCTGCCGCTCCCCGCTGTGGCGGCGGTGAACCCGGCGAGCACCTGCTTGCTGATCGCCTCGGCGCTGCCGGTGGCGCGGATCGCCAGCCACACGGCGTAGCAGCCCATCGCCGGCTCGCCCCACGCCTCGGCGCCATCGACCTGGACGCCGGCCCCGAGCGCGCCCCGCGCGGCGGCGGCGATCGGCGGCAGCGCCTGCCAGCCGGCGGGCGGCGCGAGCCCCGACGCCTGATCCGGCGCCGCGCCGGCGCGGCTGCACCCGGCGCCAGCGCCGGCGAGCGCAGCCGCGATCGCCGCGCGCCTGCCCATCAGCCGCAGGTCAGCCATACCCTCTGCCCGTCCTCCACGTCGAGCCGGCGGCGCGTCTCGTCGGTCACGCCGATCTCGCCGCTCGGGAGCAGCGTCACCCGCGCGCTGGTCGCGCGGAGCTTCGGGCGCTGGCCCAGGAGCTCGACGGCGAGCACCGCCCACGCCTGCTCGCCGCCGCCGGCACCCTCGAGCGTGCGGATCGGCGCCTCGCGCGCGTCGCGCACGAGCGTGATGTCGTCGGTCTTCGCGACGAAGTGCGGCCCGCCGTCGAACGGATCGATCTGCCCGGCGTACTCGAACCCGATCCGGCGCAGCATCGCCTCGACGGCCTTCGTCTCCGGCCCGACCTGGCCGATCAGCGTGCGGACGTCGTCGGGCAAGAGCTCGGTGTGGATCGGATCGTCGGGGAACAGCGCGTGGATGAACTCCTTGTTGTCCCGCGACATCAGGTCTGCTTCCTGGTACGTGAGCCCGGTGAACTTGCGGCCCAGCGCCTCCCACAGCTTCGACTGACCGTCGGGATCGAGCGGCGGCAAAAGCTCCGACAGCACCTTGTCGCGGAAGACCGGGCGGTGCATGCGGATGAACAGGAACCGCACGTACGACAGCGCCTTGCCGAGCGACTCGGTGGTCCGCCGGTACTCCGGCAGGAGGATCAGGCCGCCGATCTCCGTCGGGCCATCGTAGTTGTAGCCGATGCGCAGCGTCTGGTGGATGAAGTGCTTGTCGAGCGTCACCGAGTAGCGCTCGTCGTTCTCGACGCGGAAGAAGATGTGCGGCGCGCGGCGCGTGCCGTGCTGCGCGTAGATCATCGACGTGCCGATGATCCGCCGCTGCGATAGATCCTCGAGCACGAACAAGAACTCGCGCTCGGCGACCGGCACCTCGGCGCCAAACGATCGCTCGGAGCGGTCGAGGATCGCCTCGATGTGCTTTCGCTCCGCGGGCAGGTTCACGGTGTCGAGGTGCTCGGCGACCGCGAGCACCTGATCGACATCTTCTCGATACGATTGACGAATCCGAAACATGAACCAGCCGGCGCCACCCTACCACGGGGCCCGCGGGCGAGGCGACCGGTGCCGGGGGCAAGCCCCGCGGCCGCGGGCGCGGGAGCTCAGGGCAGGACGCTCGCGACCGCCGCGGGCAGCGCCCAGGCCTCGCCCACGACGTCGGTCAGCCACGCGAGCAGATCCTGCGGGAGCTGCTCCGCGGCGAGCGCCGGCGCCTGCAGGATCTTGATCTGCGGCCGGCGCTCCTTCGCGCGCCGGGCGTTCTCCTCGTCGATCCACGCGAGGATCTTCGGCAGCGCCACCACCGTGACGAGCTTGATGTCGTGCATGAGGAGCACGTTGCGCCCGGTCGCGCGCGCGAGCGCGCGGGTCACGTCCTTGACCGTGCGCGCGACGCTGCCGTGCTTCCACTCCTGCGGATCGAGGTCCCAGTGGAAGTGGGTCAGCTCGCGCTCGGCGAGCATCGCCTCGAGCTGATCGCAGCGGGCGCCGTACGGCGCGCGGAACCAGGAGAGCTGCATCCCGAGCGCCTGCTCGATCACCGCGCGCCCGAGGTCGAGCTCGACGACGGCGTCCTCCTCCGTCGCCTTGCACAGGTCGCTGTGCCACATCGTGTGGTTCGCGACGATGTGCCCCTCGGCGACGATCCGATCGAGGATCGCCGGCACCTGCTCGTGCCGGCTCACGACCTGCTTGCCGACCAGGAAGAACACGGCGTGGATCTTGTGCTCCGCGAGGATGTCGAGGATGGCCGGCGTGGTGTCCGGCTTGGGGCCGTCGTCGAACGTGAACAGGACCTGGATGTCGTCGGGATCGGTCTCGCCGAGCGCGGGCTGCGGCCACGTCTTGGCGTCCGCGTCGCCCGAGAGGCCGAGCGCGAGGGCCGAGCAGGCCAGGAGTCCGCGGATCTCCACCACGTTGGTGTAACACGCGCGTCGCCGGAGCCATTATTTCCGGCTGGCCGACGAGCGAGTCCAGGAGGGCGGAGCTTTCCCGGCCGTATAAACTCACGCGATGGACGATCAGCTCCACGATCGCGAACCGCCACGCGTCCCGCTCGCCAACCTGCCGACCCGCGGCCACTGGCTGCGCTTCGGCGAGCAGCTCGGCGCGCGGCTCTGGGTGAAGCGCGACGATCACACCGGCGCCGAGGTGATGGGCAACAAGATCCGCAAGCTCGAGTACCTGATGGCGGAGGCGCGGGCCCAGGACGCGACGCACGTCATCACCTGCGGCGGGGAGCAGTCGAACCACGCGCGCGCGACGGCGTTCGCCGCGGCGCGGCTCGGGATGAAGAGCGTCCTGATCCTGCGCACCGATGATCCGGCGCGCCCGCCCGCGCCGACGGGCAACATCTTGCTCGATCGGCTGGTCGGCGCCGAGCTCGTGTGGATCTCGCGGCCCGCGTGGCGCGAGCGCGCCCGCCTGCTCGAGGCCGAGGCGGAGCGCGTGCGCGCGGCCGGCGGGCGACCGTACGTGATCCCCGAGGGCGGCTCGAACGCGCTCGGGAGCTGGGGCTACATCCGCGCGATGCACGAGCTGGCCCACGACCTGCGCGACATCGCGTCGCCCGCGCGGCCGGCGACGGTCGTCTACGCGTGCGGCTCGGGCGGCACCGGGGCAGGCCTCATCCTCGGCGCGAAGCTGCTCGGGCTCGCGGAGCGCGGGATCCGGGTCGCGGGCGTGAACGTGTGCGACGACCGCGCGTACTTCCTCGACGCGATCGGGAAGATCTGCGCCGAGGCCGAGGCGCGCTGGCACCTCGGCGCGAACGTCACGGAGGCCGACATCGACATCATCGACGGCCACGTCGGCCTCGGCTACGCGAAGAGCCGCCCCGAGGAGCTCGCGACGATCCGCGATCTGTGCCGCAGCGACGGCGTCGCGCTCGATCCCGTCTACACCGGCAAGGCGCTGCACGGCGTGCTCGCCGAGCTCTCGCGCGATCCGGCGCGGTTCGGCGCCACGGTCGCGTTCCTCCACACGGGCGGCCTGTTCGGCCTGTTCGCCGCGCCGGAGACGGTGGCGCAGGTGCTCTAGTCTCGCGCTGGGCTAGTGCTGCGCGAGCAGCGGCTCGATGTACTTCGCGAGCTGCTCGGAGCTGAGCGTGCCGAGGTGGCTGTGCGCGCGCTTGCCGCGCCGGTCGTAGATCAGCGTGATCGGGATCTTCTCCGCCGGGTAGTCGAACGCCGCGAGGATATCGGAGCCCACGCGGACGACCGGGTACGACATCATGTTGTCGGACTGGAAGTTGAGGAGCGTCTGGTTGTCCGGGGTGTCGGTCAGCATGCCGAGCACGACGAGGCCGCGATCTTTGTACCGATCATGGGCGGCGGACAGGTCCGGGATCTCCTTGAGGCACGGCTTGCACCACGTCGCCCAGAAGTTCACGACCACCACCTTGCCCTTGAGCGTCTTCGGCGTGTACGCGGTGCCCACCGTGTCGACGTAATTGACGTCCGGCAGGCAGTCGCGCTCGCCCACCTGGCAGGTCTTGGCGGACGCGGTGCCGCCGCCCGAGAGCGATACGAAGATGAAGATCGTCGCGCCGGTGAGCCCGGCGAGCAGCAGCGCGACCAGCGCCTTGGTGGAGTTGTTCATCGAAACCTCAAGAGCGATGGTTCCAGGTCGTCAGGGGGTACGAATCCGAGGAGCTCGAGCACGGTGGCGGTGACGTTCGCGATGCCGGCGTTCGGAGTGCGATCAGGATCGATCACGTAGCGGTCGCCCCGGGCTGGATCGTGGATCAAGAATGGCACGGCGTTGAGCGTGTGACTGGTCTTTACCACGGGGCGGCCGGTCTTCTGATCGCGCTGGACCCGGCCGTGCTTGTCGCGCTGGTACATCTCGTCGGCGTTGCCGTGATCCGCCGTAACCACAAGGATTCCTTGAAGCTCCTCGACGACGCGCCGCAGCCGCTCGAGCTGGAGGTCCACCGCCTCGACCGCGATCACGGTGGCGTCGAACTGGCCGGTGTGCCCGACCATGTCTCCGTTGGCGTAGTTGACGCGGGCGAACCGGTGCCGCCCGGTGCGTAGCTCGGCGATCAGCCGATCTGTGATCTCGGCCGCTTTCATCCACGGCCGCTGCTCGAACGGCACGTTGTCCGAGGGGATCTCGACGTACGTCTCGGTGCCGTTGTCGAACATGCCGCTGCGGTTGCCGTTCCAGAAGTAGGTGACGTGGCCGTACTTCTGGGTCTCGGAGATCGCGAGCTGGGAGACGTGCGCCGCGGCGAGGATCTCGCCCATCGGGCGCTCGATCGCGGGTGGCGAGACCAGGAAGTGCTTCGGGATGTGGAGATCGCCGTCGTACTCCATCATGCCGGCGTAGAGGACGTCCGGCCGGCGGACGCGATCGAACTTGTCGAAGGCGTCGTCGTCGAACGCGCGCGAGATCTCGATCGCGCGATCGCCGCGGAAGTTGAACACGACGACCGCGTCGCCGTCGGCGATCGGCGCGCGCGGCTCGACGGTGAACGCCGGCAGATCCTGATCGATCACGCCGGGCCGCTCGCCGCGGAACGTCTCGATCGCCGCGCTCGCTGACGGGAACGGCCGCGCCTCGGCGAGCACGTGCGTGCGCCAGCCGCGCTCCACCATGCCCCAGTCGGCCTCGTAGCGGTCCATCGTGATCGTCATGCGTCCGCCGCCCGACACGATCCGGGCATCGACGCCGGGAGCCGCGCGCAGCTGAGCCAGGAACCGCTCGGTGCGGTCCACGTATTCCAGCGCGCTGGTGGGCGGCACGTCGCGGCCATCGAGCAGGGCGTGGAGGTACAGCCGGCGGCACCCGGCGGCCGCGGCGCGGCCGAGCAGCGCCTCGAGGTGATCGAGGTGCGAGTGCACGTTGCCGTCGGAGAGCAGGCCCAGGAAGTGGACGGCGCCGCCGCGGGCGCCGCGCTCGACGATCGCCTGCCAGACCGGCCCCTCGAAGAGGGCGCCGCTCTGGATGGCCCGGCCGACGAGGAGCGAGCCCTGCGCGTAGATCTTGCCGGCGCCGAGCGCGTTGTGGCCGACCTCGCTGTTGCCCATGTCGTCGTCGCTCGGCAGGCCGACCGCCTTGCCGTGGGCGCGCAGCTCGGCGCGCGCGCCCGGGATCCACAGCCGATCGAGCGTGGGCGTCGACGCGATCGCGACGGCGTCGGCCTCGTCGCCGGCCCCGCGGCCGATGCCGTCCATGACGACCAGGACGACGGGACCTCGGGGAGCGTGGGACGGGTGGGGCCGGAGCGACATCGCGGCCCACCTTACCGCGCCGCGGGCCCGGCGGCGCGGATGGGCTCGGGCTCAGGTGATCGCGGCGACGAGCAGGGCGGCCGCGACGAGCGGCGCGGCGACGACCGCGGCGATCGTGGCCAGCATCGGGAGCCCGACTGCTGCCACGGCGAGCGCGTCGCGGGCGCGCACCGGCGGGGCCGGCTCGTCGAGGCCGAGCACGGCGCGGACCTCGCCGACGGGGCGCGGCAGGACGTGGTCGACGCCGTTGCGCTCGGTGTAGAGGTTGCGGGTCTTGCGGCCGCGAGCCCACGCGCGCGCCGCCCGCTGCGGCGCGATCAGCATGCCCATGCCCAGCCCGCCCAGGTTCAGCACGAACGCGGCCGGCCACTGCCAGCAGCCGCTCGCGAGCTCCCAGGCGGCGATCTCCGCCTCGCCGGTGAAGGTGGTCTGGTAGCCCGTGACGATGTGGTGCAGGTCATGGATGCGGACGGCGCGCCGCCGGCCCTCGGTGTTCGGGATGTAGATCGTGATGCCGAGGACCTTGATCGGCACCCACTTGAGGCTGTCGCCGCCGTCCGCCCCGAAACCATTGACCTCGTAGTACCGGGTCCGCGCGTCGCCCATCGTCATCGTGTCCGTCATGGCTGCCTCCTGCAATCACTCTAAGATGCGCGGCGCGCCCGGAAATTGGCGCGGGCCGCCGACCGATGGGCATTTCCCGCCAGGTGCCGCGTAAGCTGGCGGAGATGGAGGGAGACGCGCCCGCTGACACCGCGCTCGCGGCCGGGGCGTTCTCGTTCGTGGAGCTGGGCGCAGCACACGGGCTGTCGCGCGAGCGGCTGATGGCGGCGGCCGGGCTGACCGAGGCGCACCGGGCCGATCCGGACGCGCGCGTCTCGACGATGGTGTTCGTGATCCTGTGGCGCGAGCTCCTGACGGCGCTGCCCGGCGTCGTGATCCCGGTCGAGCTCGCGCGCGCGCTGGGGCCCGAGGCGCTCGGCGTGGCCGGCCAGATCGTGCTGCGCGCCGACGATCTCGAGCACGCCGCGCGGCTCAACGAGCGCCTGAGCCAGCTCACCGACACCGGCGCGGTGGTGGTGCGCGAGGAGCGCGGCGATCTGATCGGGCTTGGGATCTCGCATCGGCCCGAGGTGGTCGCGATGCGGTTCCCGATCGAGGGGATGCTCGGCTTCGCCTACCGCCTCCTCAGCCACGCCGCTGGCGCGCCGGTGCCGCTCCACGAGGTGACGTTCGCGCACGCGGCCGGGTTCCCCGTGGAGCCGTACGAGGCGCTGTTCGGCGCGCCGGTGCGGTTCGGCGCGCCGTCGTCGGCGCTGTGGCTGCCGCGCGCCGCGATGCACACGCCGCTCGCCGGCCGCGATCCGGTGGCGCGGCGCTACCTCGAGGCGCACGCCGAGCGGCTGCTCGCGCAGCTGCCCGCGCGCGGGCCGGCCGGTGCATCGACCGGCGTGCCGGCACCCCCGGTGCTCGCGCAGCTCCGCGACGCGATCGTCGTCGAGCTGGCGACCAGCGGCGCGGAGCTCTCGCGCGTGGCGCGCCGGGTCGCGATGTCGACGCGCACCGTGCAGCGCCGGCTCGAGGAGGTCGGCACCTCGTACCAGGAGCTCGTCGACGACGTCCGCGCCGCGATGGCGCGCACGCTGCTCCGCGATCGGGCGCGCTCGATCGTCGACGTCGCGTTCGAGCTCGGCTACGCCGACCTGCGCAGCTTCTACCGCGCGTTCCGCCGCTGGACCGGCACCACTCCCGCCGAGTGGCGCTCCCGCGAGGACGCGCGGCCAGCCGCTATATAAAAGGAGTGACTCACCGCGTCAGGCTCAGGCCGACCCCGGGTCCATTTCTTCCCGATCGGGAAGAAAAGGGTCCAAATCGCAACGATCAGGCGCTGATCTTCCCGATCGGGAAGAAAAGGGTCTGAATCGCCTCGATCCGAGCTGTTTCTTCCCGATCGGGAAGAAAAGGGCCTCGAACACCCCTCTCGGAGTCGATTTTTCCCGATCGGGAAGAAAACACGTGAAACCGCAGCCCATAAGCCATTATCTTCCCGATCGGGAAAATGGCTCGACTCCCACAGGACATGAGCAGGGTCGCGCGGACAGCCGGCACCAAGGTGACGACCCCCAAGGATCTCGGTGCCGTCGTGCGCGCGATCCGCCGAGAAGCCGGCATGGACCAGGCGACAGCTGCGGGACTCGCCGGCGTCGGGACCAGGTTTCTGGGCGATGTGGAACGTGGCAAGCCGACGTTACGCTTCGGGCTGGTCCTCCAGGTTCTGGAGCGCCTCGGCCTCGAGCTCACGGTCGCGCGGCGAACGGGCGGATCTCGGTCGTGACCGCGACGCTGGAGGTCCGATTCGGGGCGGTCGTCGTCGGCGCTCTACGCGTCGATGAAAGCGGTCGATTCTGCTTCGCGTACGAGCCTGCGTGGTGCGCACGCGACGATCGATTCCCGGTCTCGCTCACGCTGCCGATCTCGTCACAAGAGTACGTCGGCGGCCCGGCGCAGACGTTCTTCGTCAACTTGCTCCCCGAGGGCGGCGTTCGGCAGACGATCTGCGCGCGCCTGGGCATCTCTGCAGACAACGACTTCGCTTTGCTCCAGGCGATCGGAGGGGAGTGCGCTGGCGCGCTCTCGCTCGTCGACCCGGCGCGGCCCTCGGTGGATCCCGATGACTTCAGCTATGAAGGACTGCAGAACAAGCAATTACAGGAGCTGATCGCGAATGACGCCATCCCGTTGCTCATCGGCGGCCCGAAGACACGTCTGTCATTGGCGGGCGCACAGGACAAGCTCCCCGTCGCGCTGCTGGATGGCAAGCTCCACCTGCCGTTGAATGCAGCTCCCAGCACTCACATCTTGAAGTTGCCGAACCCGCGATATCCGCACTTGCCAGTAAACGAGGCGTTTGCGCTCGGTCTGGCCCGGCAGCTCAACTTCGAGGTGGTCCACGGCGAGCTCTTCACCGGCACCGATCCTCCCAGCTTGCTCGTGGCTCGATATGATCGACTCCCCTCGGAGGATCACTGGCCGGTACGACGCATTCACCAGGAGGATCTGTGTCAGGCGACGGGGCTTCCACCGACCAGGAAGTACGAAGGCGAAGGCGGGCTCTCTCTGGCTGGTGCGGTGACCGTGATTCGCAACCATGTCACTCGACCCATCGTCGACGTCCCTCGCGTGATCAGGTGGCAGGCGTTCAACATCGTGCTTGGGAACTCCGATGGGCACGCGAAGAATTTGTCGATTCTCTATTCGGACGCTGGTGTGGAGCTCGCGCCAATTTATGATCTGGTGTCCACACGAGAGTACAAACGCCTCGATCGCAAGCTCGCGATGAGGGTCGGCGGCCGGCAGAACCCCGACGAGATCGGGCGTGCCGAGTGGATCAAGCTGAGCGAGGAGCTGCAAATCGGTCAGCGAGTAGTGCTCGACTGGGTCCGCGATGTCGCGCAGGGGAGCCTCGATGCGCTGGCGGGCTGGTCCCGCGAGTTTCGCGGAAAGTACGGCGAGCAGTCGATCCTCCAGACGTTGCCAGCCGCGATCACCAGACGAGCACGCCGCGTCCTCCGTTCTCTCAGCGCATGACAGGCGGGCACGCAAGCCGCCGGCGCATCGGGCGAGGCTGGCGACCGCGGCCCGTGTCGGGCACCATGGGCGGCTGGGAGGGACACATGGCCAAGTACGTAATCCTCGCGTGCGACGGGGGCGGCATCCGCGGCTACATCACGACGAGCGTCCTCCAGAAGCTCGTCGCCGAGCCCGGCGTCGGCGACTTCCTGCCGCGCGTGAGCCTTCGGGCCGGGACGTCGACCGGCAGCTTCATCGCGCTCGCGCTCGCCAAGGGCGTCCGCCTCGCCGAGCTCCAGAAGCTGTATCAGCAGGACAGCGCCAGGCAGCTGTTCACGCACAACCCGGCGATCACTGGCCACGCGGCGCCCGAGGACGCACGCCCCCTGGCGCGCCTCAAGGCGGAGGTCGGCGAGGCGTGGCACCACCTCGCGAAGTACTACGAGGATCTGGTCAACACGCAGTACACGCACGACGGCATCGCGCGGGCCGCGCAGGCGCTGCTCGGCCCGGCCACGAAGCTCGAGGAGCTCGCGCCGGTGCTCGTCAACACGCTCGTCCTCGACGACACGCGGCTTGCGCCGAGCTCGTGGATGCCGGCGGTCCTGTCCAACCTCCCCGGCTCGACGGTCGCGTCGATGTACGCGTGGGAGGCCGGGCTGTGCTCGGGCGCCGCGCCGATCTACTTCCCGCCGTATCGGCCCGACAGCGCGCCGCTCGGCTACTGCGCCGACGGCGGGCTGTACGCCAATAACCCGTCGCTCGCCGCGCTCGTCGGCGCGCTCGGCCAGGGCGTGCCGCTCGGCGACATCTACCTGCTCTCGCTCGACACCGGCACGACCTACGAGGCGATGCCCGGCGCCGTCATCGACAAGGACTTCGGCGGCCCGCTCCACATGGGCCCGCTCGCGTGGATGTCCCCCGAGGCCAGGCTCACCGGCGCCACCGCCACGCCGAAGTTCCCGCTCATGTCCGTCCTCATGGACGCCTCGGCCGCCGACATCGCCAACAACGTGCAGTCGCTGCTCGGCCGCCGCTACATGCGCGTCTGCGTGCCGCTGCTCGGCACGGTCCCGCTCGACGACTCCTCGGACGCCGCCTACGCCGCGATGGACGCCTCGCTCGAGAGCTTCTTCGCGTCGCCTGCGTACACCGACGTGACGAGCTGGCTGCGCACCGTGGCAGGATGACCGCGTGACGACGCGCGTCGTGTTCGCGACCCCCAACCAGGGGCACCAGGCCGACCTGCGCCGGCTGCTCGCCGACATCGAGGTCGTGCTGTCGCGCTTCGGGCCGCCGGTGCCCGACGGCCTCGATCTCGCCGCGGCGGCCAGCTGGCGGGCGCGCGCGGCCCATGACGCGCTCGGCGAGCGCTGCTTCGTCGAGAACACGGCGCTCGAGGTCGAGGGCGAGACGCCGTGGCGGGGCCGCGACGTCAAGGCGCTGCTCGAGGAGCTGGGCGACGCCGGGTTCTGCGCGCGGTACGGCGGCCGCGCGGCGCTCTCCCGCGTGATCGTGGCGCTGTGCGAGCGCGGCGACGTGCGGCTGTTCGAGGGCGCGCTCGAGGGCGCCATCCCGGCGGAGCCGCGCGGCGCGGGCGGGCGCGGCTGGGATCGCGTGTTCGTGCCCGACGGCTACCGCCGCACGTTCGCCGAGCTCGGCGCCAGCACGTACCTCGTCAACATGCGCCACCAGCCGTACCTCGAGCTGGCCGATCACCTGCGCGGCCGCACGTTCGGCGGCGCGTTCGAGGCGCACGTCACCGTGCGCTGCGCCGAGGGCGACGGGCCGCGCTTCGCCACCACCTGCGATCGGCTCGGCGTCAAGCACATCCAGATCGAGCTGGCGGCCGGCGAGCACGCGAGCCAGCCGATGACGGCGACCGTGCACCGGGGCGAATTGCGCGAGGTGCAGGACGAGGTCCACGCGCTCGGGCGCGCGCTGGTCGCCGATGGCTTCGAGGTGGTGCGCACGAAGATCGAGGCGCTGCCGCGCAACCGCGATCTGCCCGAGACCGACGCCGCGGCGGCGGCCGAGCCGGGCCGCTACTTCGAGTACCACCTCAAGGTCGTGGTGCCGCCTGGCGAGATCGAGCCGCTGCGCGCCGCGGCATCGGCGCACGGCGCGCGGCTGTCGCGCAACGCCCGGCGCGTGCGCGCCGACGGCAGCCACGAGCGCTACCTGACGCTGCGCCTGCCGGGCCTCGGCCGGGCGTCGGCCGACGCGCGCTTCGCGGCGCTCGAGGCCACCATCGAGGCGCTGCCCGTCACGATCGGGCGGCGCGTCCGCGAGTACACCGTCTATGACTCGAACCTGGCCCTCGACGGCGGCTGGCACTGATCACGCCGCGGCCCTGGCCGGCTGGCTGCGCCGCGCGCGCGGCGGCCCGCCGTGGGTCGTGCGCGGCAGCATCGTGACGGCGGCGCTGTGCCCGGGGGCGCGCCCGCCGGCCGACGTCGACTACCTCGCGCCCGGCGACGGCGCGAGCTTCGACGCGGCCGCGATGGAGCGCGAGGTGCGCGCGATCGCGGCGGTGGCCGACGAGCTCCCGCTCGAGATCGAGGCGACCGAGGTGATCTGGGCCGAGACCGCGACGCCGGGGCTGCGCGCGCGCGTGCGCGCCGGCACTGTTCGCTTCCAGATCGATCTCGCCGTCGGGGATCCGATGTGCGTGCCGCCGCGGCCGATCTCCGTCGCTGGCGTCGGCGACGTGCTCGCTTGCGCGCCCGAGACGCTGTTTGGCTGGAAGCTGCACGGCCTGTGCGAGTTCGGCCCCGGCCGCTGGCGCGCCAAGGATCTGTTCGATCTGGATCTGCTGTGGCGCCACGCGGGCCTCGATCTGGCGGCGACCCGCGCCGCCGTCGAGCTCGCGTTCGGCTCGCGCGCGCTGCCGCTCGCGGCGCTCGACGACTTCCGCACGCGCGACACGTGGGGCCGCTCGCGCGGCGGCGTCCGCAAGTGGCGCGCGCTCGCCAAGGCCCACGCGGCCGTCGACGACTTCTTCGCCACGCGCGCCCGCGTGCGCGCGGCCGTCGACGCGCTCCTCGGCCCACGAGAGCCGGGCTAGGCGTGGGCTAGGCGCTCCGGAGCAGGCCGGCCAGCGCGTGGGCCTCGGTGGCGTCGGTGACGCTCGTCAGCGCCACGTTGAGGACGGTGACGATGTGGGCGGTGAGCGCGTCGACGGCGGCCTCGCTCCACACGGCCTTCCCGGGCAGCGCGGCGGCGATCGTGCAGAGCCGCGCGCTCGCGCCCGCGAGCGTGATCATGCCGTCCTCGTAAGCGACGAGCGGCGACGTGGCGCCGTCGAGGATCCGGAACCGCGGCCGCGCGAGGCCGAGCTGGTACAGCCGCTCGCCCACGGCGGCGACGAGCGGCTCGAGCTCGTGCCTGGGTCGCGCGGGCGGTATCGGCGGCAGGTCGCGCAGGAGCTCCGCGACGCTCTCCGGCGGCGCGGCGGGGAGCGGCGTCGGGACCTCGCGCCGGGTGCGCTCGCCGAGCGCCTCGATCACGACGCGGGCGGTGGCGCTGCCGTCATCGACGACACAGAGCTCGTCGGCCGGCGCGTCGGGTGCGACGAGCGGGACCCGCTGCTGGGACCAGCACAAGGTCTCCCACTCGCGGGCGTCGAGCGGGCGCGGGCGGAAGCAGCGGAGCTGGAGCGGGCGCGCGTCCGATGGCGTGATGGTGCCGTGCGCGACGCCGTACGCGAGGTGCGCGAGCGCGAGGTCCGACGCGCTCTCGCGCCCCCCGAGCTTGCGCAGCATGCGCGCGTACACGGCCGTGCACAGCTCGTCGAGCGCGTCCTGGACCCGCAGATCGTAGAACTTGGCCGACAGGTGGAGCGTGCCGCGCAGCGGGACCCCGAGCGGCGGCCGGTACGGCGACGAGCCCTGCTCGTGGATCACGTCGAGCTGGCCGGGCGCGCCGGGGGGGCCGTCGAGCCACAGCGCGCCGCGGATCTGCGTCTTGGCATCGCCGCGCAGCGCCGAGAGATCGCTCTGGTGCGAGGAGCCGATCACCAGGCTCGCGAGCGCGCGCGGCGGCGGCCGCACCAGCTCGCGCAGCGCGGCCTCGCTGGCGCTGCGGACCGTGGCGATCAGCGCGTCCCACGCCGCGTCGCGCTCAGCCTGCGACCACGTGCGATCGGGCGCGAGGCGGGCATCGTCGACGACCGCGAGCGTCGGCCACAGGCAGTCGTCGGGCGCCGGATCGAACGGGTGCAGCTCGCGGTGCGTGTGGATGCCGCGGTGGTGCTCGGCGTTGGGGCCGGTGAGGATCGCCACGACGCCGCGCGGCGCGGTGCGCCCGTCGCCGTCGAGCGTGACCTGCGCGAGCGTCGCGATCCCCGGATCGATCGCGAGCAGGGCCGGCCGGGGCCGCGCGAGGTTCGCGCGCGCCTTGGCGTCGAGCGCCAGCTCGCGCGCCGCGTCCACGCACGGGATGCCGCCCCAGCGCGCCAGCGCCTGCTCGCCGTCGCCGAGCAGCACGACGACGCGCCGCTCGTCGAGCGGCCGCGAGTCGGGCACGAAGCGCGAGATGCTCCAGACGTCGCCGAAGGTCGCGGCCTGCTGATCGAGCGCGGCGCGCTCGATCCACGTGCCGGCGGCGGTCTCGAACAGCGGCACGCCGCCGAGCTCGGCGGCGCCCCGGCCCGAGAGCAGCGCGTGCCGCAGCCGGCGCCGGAGCCACACCGGCGGCACCGGGAGCTGGGCGAGCACCGCGCGGACGAGCGCGAGCGCGAGCGCCTGCGCGGGCCGCTGGAGCACGGTGGCGGCGCGGCTCCGATCGCCCGCGAGCTCCGGCGCCTCGATCGCGATGCGCACGGGCGGGAGCACGTCGAGGGTGAAGTGATCGCGCGCCGCGCCGTGGACGTGGATCAGCGCGAGCGAGCTCGGCTCGTCGACGAGGCCGATCTCGCCGGGGCCGAGCGCGGCGAGCGCGCGGCCATCGCCGGCACCGGCGGCCGCATCGGCAGCCGCGCCCTCGAGCTCGTCGAGCCTGCGCTTGAGCTCCGGCGCGACGCCTTGCACCACCGGCAGCGGCAGGAGCCCGCGCGCCACCCGCCGCCGCGCCTGCAGCTTGTCGGCCGCCTCGCTGAGATCGGAGAGCGTCTGGCGGCTGAGGCGCCCGATCACCCGGCGGAGCTCGTCGTCCTCGACGTGGAGCACCGGCCGATCGAGGTCGGTCGGGGCCTCGCCGTCGTCGGGTCCGAGCCACTCGCCGGTCCAGCGCGCCGTCGCGAGCACGCCATCGCGCGCGGCCTGCCCGATCGAGGCGCGCGGGCCCTGGATCGTCGGGAACGCCTGCGCCGTGAGGAGCGCGGTGCGCGTGGTCGAGTCGATGTACAGCACCGAGAGCGCCGCCGCGAGCAGCGTGCGCGTCGGGCCGAGGTCCGCGAGCGACTCCGGCTGCGCCTTCGCGACCTCGGCGAGCAGCGTGGGGATCGCGCCGCGGAGCGAGCGCGCGATCATGCTCTCGGCCGCGGGGGTCGGCCCGGTGAGCGTGTCGTCGAGGCTCCCGAGCTGCACCTCGACGACCGCCGCGATCGGCAGCTCGCTGGGCAGGACCCGCGCCGCGACCGTGCGGCCCTCGGTGCGGATCGCGAGCTCCATCCCCGCGCCGCGCCCGACGCCGACGACGGCGCGCAGCTGCGACGTCTCGCGCCGCACGAAGAGCGCGCCGCCGGGCGGCTCGAGCGGCAGCATCGGCAGCGCGCGCAGCGCCGCCAGCCGCGCCTCGCGCTCGGCGCGGCGGCGGTGCTCGGCGAGCTCGGGCGCCGCGCTGCGCACCGCGCGCCCGGCGAGCCGGCCGGCGGCCTGCGCGCGCACGGCGTCGGCGAGGAGCGGCGCGAAGCCCGCGATCGGCAGGAGCTCGAGCCCGGCGTCGAGGTACGGCAGCTCGCCGGGGAACCGTGCCGCGAGGTCCTCCGCGCTGACCGGCTCGCGCTCGCCGAGGACGTGCCAGAGCAGCCGCGCGCGGAGCTTGGCCGCGAGCTCGGTGCCGAGCAGCGCCGCCGGATCGCGATCGGGCGCGGCGAGGGCGGTCCACAGCGCGCGGCCGAGCAGGCCGCTCGCGTCGATCGGCGCGTGGCCGAGGAGATCGTCGACGCGCGTGCCGGTGAGCGCGGCCGCCGCGGCGCGCAGGAGCTCCTGCTCCCAACCGGCGAAGTGGCGGGCGACGCCGCCGTCGTTGAGCGCGGCGAGCCAGTGCGCGTCGGGCACCACGTCGTCGCTGTCGACGTGGATCGCGCACGGGACCAGCGCCGGCGCGTACGCGCGCTCCGCGACGCGGCGCCCCAGGTGCGAGATCACGACGCGCGGCGCGCTCGCCGGCGCGATCGCCGCGGCGCAGCCCTCGCCGCGCACCGCGAGCGCGAGGTCGGCCTCCTCGACGAGCCCCTGCGCGATATCGATCGAGTACAGCGGCTCTGGCTCGACGAGGTCGGCGTCGTACGGGACGATCCGCGCCGCCTGCGGCAGGAGCTGGGCGAACAGCGCGAGGTCCCGCGGCTCGACCTCGACGATCGGCCGGTTCGCCAGCGGCCGGATCCGCGCGCCCGGCGCCGTCGTACCGACGACCGCGTGGCGCCGCAGCTCGGCCGTCGACGCCCAGTCGCCGGTGCCGCACAGCCGCCACAGCGGCGCCGCGAACAGGGGGCCCGTGGCGCGCACGCCGGCGCCGCCTTGCGCGAGCTCCTGCGCCAGGGCCAGCCCGTCGAGGATGCGCCGGCGATCCGCGTCCGGATCCGCCTCGCCCGGCACGAAGCCCGCCCGCGCGCCGGCCGCGTCGTCGCCCGCGGCCCCGTCGCCCCCGTCGCCCGCGCCGTCCGTGCCCGCGTCGCCGCCCGCGTCGCCCGCGCCGTCGCCCGCGCCCGCGTCGCCCGCGCCTGCGTCTGCGTCGCCTGCATCCGCGCCTCTCGCCGCGCCCACCGCGATCGCCTCGATGGCGCACAGGACGCCCGCGCGCATCGCCGCCTCCACGCGCGCGTACTCCGCCTCGCGCGCGGCGCTGCGGTAGCGGTTCGCCGGCACGAGGCGCGGCGAGTCGATCACCGCCACAAACGGGATCAGGCTCCCGAACGTGACGCGCTCGAGCTCGCGGCCCTCGAGCAGGAGCACCAGCTCGCCGCCCTCGCCGTGGGGCCGGATGCACACCTCGCCCGTCAGGCCCTCGAAGCCCCGCGGATCGACGAGGCTGCCCGGCACCGTCGCGCCCAGGCGCGCGCGCATCCGCGGCAGCTCGCGCGCCTCCACCACCGGCGGCCGCGGCGCGTGGCCGTAGAACCGGCGCTGCGCGCGGCGCTCGCGGCGCGCCCACCGCACGAGGCGCTTGGCCGCCAGGGCGTCGACCTTGTCCGGATCGTACAGGCACGTGCTCGGATCGCCCGGCGGGATCCACAGGACGTCGGCGAGCCACGGCGCCAGCTCCTCGGGGAGCGGCGAGCCGCCCGTGTACACCGGGCCCTGCCAGACGGCGCTCGGCGGGCGCGGCGCCCCGACGGCGTTGCGCAAGAGCGGCAGCTCGAGCAGCCGCCCGAGCCCGAGCCCGGGCGCGCGGGCGTGGCCCGCGGCGGCGAGGAGCCGGAGCGCTGCGGCGCGGGCGCGCTCGGCCCGCGGCCCGTCGAGCTCGGCGGCGAGCTGATCGGCGAGGGCCGGGAAGAGCGCCTGCGCGCGGCGGAGCGCCGTCGAGATCGGGTGGACGTCCGTCCGCACCTCGGAGCGCGACGCGTTCGTGGGCATCCGCGGCCCGTCGAGGAAGACGCGCAGCGGCGCCCGGTCCTGGTCCGGGAACCCGAGATCGAGCTGGTTTGTCGCCAGGATGACGCCGTGCTCGGCCACCTCGATCGTCGGGCCGGTCCCCGCGTCGTCTGGATCGACGACGGCGATGAAGCCGCGGAGGCCGTCGCCGAGCGGGACGCGCGTCACGTCGCGCGCGGCCGCGCCGCGGCTGTGCTCGCTGCCGCGCACGAAGAGCGGCACGCCGAGATCCGCGCACGCGCCGCGCGCCAGCTCGATCTCCGGCAGCTCGCGCACGAGGTGCGAGAGCACGGCCATGCCGAACCGCCGCCGCAGGTGGATCGCCATCCCCGTCCCGGCGCCCGGCGGCGGCGGGGCCGCCTCGACGGCGATCCGCCGCAGCGGCGCGTCGGCGAGCTCGCTCTCCGGCTCGGCGAGCACGTCCGGCGTGTACCGCGCGCGCATCGCGCGGCCCGGCGCCGCGACGGCGAACACGTCGACGTAGGCCGGGTTCATGCCGAGCGCGCTGTTCACCGCCGCCGCGAGCAGCCGCACGTGGTAGCGCGCGTCGCTCGCCTCGGGGCTGACCAGCTCGTCGAACAGCCGCGGCAGGTCCGCCGTCGCCCACGGCTCGCCGTCCCAGGCGAGCCACAGATCGTTCGTGTCGCCCGTGAGCGAGATCCGCGTCGCGCCCGCCGCCACCGCGGCGCGGATCGCCTCGAGCACCCACGCGGCGCGCACTGCGAGCTGGTACTCGCGCAGCTTCGCGATCGCGCGCGCCGCGTCGACGCGCAGCCGGCCCGCCGAGAGCTGCGGCCCGGGCGCCGCGCGCCGGGTCACAGGGCCCCCAGCCGATCGAGCGTCCGCCCGAGGATCGCCTCCGATCGCTCGACGTCGAGCAGCCGGTAGTGGAGCAGCACCGCGCGCGCGAGGAGCGAGGCGGCAGCCGCCGGATCCGGGTGGAGCCGCGCGGCTGCGACGAGCGGGTGGCCGACCGAGAGCACGAGCGGCGGCCGGCGCAGCATCCCGAACGGGCTGCGCGCGGCCGTCGTCTGATCGACCACGAACGGCGCGACCGGCCCTGCCTGCGCGTGCACGGCGTCCTCGGGGCCGGCCGCCACCGCGAGCTGGCCGGCGGACGCGCCCGCCAGGCTGCCGAGCACGATCTGCGTCGGCGCGCGGTGCGCCGCCGCGAGCAGCGCGTGCAGCTCCGCGAGGAGCGCCAGGTCGCCCGCCGTCGGCGGGACGACCGCGACCGATGTCAGCTCGCCCGTCACCGGCACCACGCGGCAGCCCAGGTGCGCGGCGCGGTCCATCGCCGCGGACCCGCCCTCGTGGAGCACCGGCACTCCCGCGGCCGCGAGCGCCGCGGTGAGCGGGCTCCCCGTCGGCGCCGCCCACGCGCGCTTGCCCAGCGCGGCGCCCGAGATCGCGCGCTCGCCGTCCACCGGCTCGACGAGCGGGAACCACCACTCGCTCGCCCGCAGCTCGACGCCCGCCGCGCCGACCGCCGCCGCGAGCGCGTGGTACCGCGCGCGATCTTCGAGGATCGCCGCCTCGCGCAGCGCCGCCGCCGCCGCCGCCGGCAGCTGCCGCTCGGCGAGCTCGCGCGCGAAGGCCACGGCGTGCGAGAAGCGCTCGTCGCGCCGCACGTTGTCGCGGCTCAGCGTGTGGCCCAGCCGCGGATCCTGGACCTTGATCGCGAGCCGGCCGAGCAGCGGCTCCTCGGCCTCGTGGAGCATGAGGCCGTGGTTGAAGAAGCCCGCGTAGGGCAGCGCGCCCGCCGGCCGGATGCCGACGACGACCACGAGCTGCCCGCCGTCGGCCGTCCCGCGGACGGACGCCAGCGCGTCCTCGATCTCGAGCGGGCGATCGATCCGTTCGGCGAGCGCGATCCCCGCCTCCGGCCCCACGGCCTCGAGGCGGATCGGCACGGTCGCGTGGCGGCACCAGCGCACGAGCGCGTGCCGCGTCCGCTGCGTGAACTCGGCGGCGCGCTCGGTCGGCATCGCGAGCTCGAGCTGCACGGTGGTGCCTGTCTGCGTCGCGGCGCCGCCGTCGTAGAGCTGGTACGTGAGGTCCGGGTGGAGGTGCAGGGTCAGCCGCCGGCCCTCGCGCGCCGTCTGCACGACGACGATGCGGGGGCTCGGCGACAGCACCGAGGCGAACCCGATCCCGAACTTGCCGATCTTCGAGTCGTCCTTCTCCTTCGTCGAGCGGAACAGCACGAGCAGCTGGTGCTCGATGATGTCGCGCGTCATGCCCTCGCCGCGGTCGCGGACGCTCACGCGCATCAGCCGGTCGCCCGCGTCGTGCTCGAGCCTCACCTCGACCGCGTCGGTGCCCGCGTCGATCGCGTTCTGCACCAGCTCGCGGAAGAACGCGAACGGATCGGCGAACTGCGCGATGACGTCGCCGACGATCCCCGGATCGCGCGGCGCCTCGGCGCGCTCCTCGCGCTCCTCCGTGCGGTACGGGGCCACGCCCGCATCCTAGCCCGGATCGGCCGCGCCCCGCCCGCCGTGGCCGCGCCCGCGAGTAGACAGGGCGTCGACCCGCGTCTGCGCCGCGTCTTGGGTCAGCGGGCCGCGCTCACGGCGCGAAGCCGAAGCTCGCGCGGACCGCCTGCATCTCGGCGGTGATCGCGCCGGCCTCGTCGCGGACGACGAACGGCGGATCGATCGTGCACGCGCCCGCGCGCCCGGCGGCGGCGCGCTCGCACACGAACAGCGTGAACAGCGGTGCGAGGCCGCGGCGCGGGATGACGTCGCGGTACGCCGCGGCCCAGAGCCCCGCGGCCGCGACCGCGGCCAGCGCGCGCTCGCGCTGTGCCGTCGGGAAGCAGAAGACGAACATACCGTCGTCGGCCAGGCAGCGCGCGGCCGCACGCGCGTAGTCGCCGACGTCGCCGCGCAGCTCGAAGCGCGCGTGCGCTTTCTGCGCGTCGGCCGGCACGATGCCGGTGCCGAGCGGGAAGTACGGCGGGCTCCCTGTGACGAGCTCGAAGCGGCGCGGCTCGTCCAGCTCCCGCAGGTCACCGAGCCGCGGCGTGACCCGCGCGCCGAGCTCGTTGCCCTCGATGTTCGCGAGCAAGAGGCGGTGGCTGATCGCCTGCGCCTCGATGCACAGGAGGCGCGCCCGCGGCAGCCCCCACAGCATGAGCAGCCCGACGCCGCCGATCCCGGTGCCGAGATCGAGCACATCGAGCACGCGCTCCGGCGCGCATACCTCGCGCAGCGCGTGGGCCGCGGTCAGCACGTCGTCGACCGAGTGCCGGTGCCCCGCGGCGCGCTGCGCGATGCTCCAGTCGCGCGTCAGCGCGTCGATCGTGATCGCCTCGCCGAGCTCGGCCTCGAGCCGTGCGCGGAGGGCGCGCCAGCGCTCCGGGGCGGTCACCGTGCTCATCGTGCTCATCGCGCTCACCGCGCTCACCGCGCTCACCGCGCCACGATACCGCGCCGTTCCATGCAGGTCGCGCGCGCGGGGCGCGCTCGTGCGCAGCTCATTGGCCGCGGATCTGGCTCCACGCGTCCGAGGCGGCGCCGCCGACCCAGCCGATCCCGCCGCCGAGCGCGGCGCCCGCGGTGGCGCCCGCCGTGGCACCCGCGGCCGAGCCCGCGAGCACGCCGCCGACGGCGCCGAGGCCCATCGTGGGCGCGCCGGCGATGGTACCGCCCGCGATCCCGCCAGCGATGGCGCCACCCGCGCCGAGGATCGCGCCGCCGGCCTTGGCGCCCGACTCGATGTTCGCGTTGCCGGCGTTGACCATGCGGCCGAAGTCGAAGCCGCCGGCGACGTCGCCGAGCAGGGCGGGATCGATGGTCGGAAGCGAGGACGGAGACGAGACGGTGTCGATGGCGATGGCGTGCATGGGGCTCTCCTGGATCGTGTGGTCGCTGTTGTTGATGACGAGCCTTTGTGCAGCGCGCGTGCCCACGCAGCGCAGCTCGCAACTCCGCGTCTCGCCTCGCGAGCGGAGCGGCGATCCTCCCGCGCCTCGCCGCCGCGGGTAGACAGGTCGTCGACCCGCGGCGACGCCCGGGTTCGGCGCGGCGATCGATCCCTCGTCTACCCGGTCGCGCCGGGGAGCGTGAAGGCGGCCATGAACCGCGCGCGAAACTCGGCCGAGCTCGCGCTCAGCGCGACCCCCCGCGTTTGGCGCGCCCGTCGCTGGCGTGGTCCGGCCGGGGTTCTTGCCGCCTTGCTCGGAGTCAGCTGCCTAGTGGTCGTGGTCGCAGTCGGGGCCGTGCTCGTGGTGCTTCATGTGCTCGGCGATCTCGGCCTTCACCTTCTCCATGTCGAGGCCGCGGGCCTGCTTGACCAGCTCCTCGAGGGCGGCCGGGGGCAGGGCGCCGGACTCGCGGAACAGGAGGACGCCGTCGCGGAAGAGCATCAGCGTCGGGATCGCCTGGATGCCGGCCGCGCCGGCCAGCTCCTGCTGGGCCTCGGTGTCGATCTTGCCGAAGACCACGTCCTGGTGGGTCTCGGAGGCCTTCTCGAACACGGGCGCGAAGGCGCGGCAGGGACCACACCACGCCGCCCAGAAATCGAGCAGGACGATACCGCCTTTCTCGATCGTGTCCTGAAAGTTTTCCTTCGTGATCTCGACGGTCGACATTAGGGAACCTTGACCCCGCGGCGCGGCGACTGCAAGGGCGGTCGCGCTCGGATTCATGCCTGCCCATTCTGCCTGCCTTTCGGTGCTAGCCTTCTCATCGTGCGGCTTCGCATCAGCTACAACGCGCCGGTCGTCCTGACGTTCGCGCTCCTCGCGGTCGGCGTCTTCATTCTCGGCGGCGCAGGTGCCGAGGGCTTCGTCGGGAGGTGGTTCGTCGCCAAGCCGTGGCTCCACGGCCCGAGCGACTACGTGGGGCTCGTCAGCCACATCCTCGGCCACAAGGACTGGAATCACCTGCTCAGCAACTTCATGCTGATCCTCCTGCTCGGGCCGCTGCTCGAGGAGCGCTTCGGCTCGGGCAAGCTGCTCGTCATGATCCTCGTGACGGCGCTCGTCACGGGCCTCCTCAACGTCGCGATCGCCGACACGGGCCTGCTCGGCGCGAGCGGCATCGTGTTCATGATGATCCTGCTCGCCTCGACGGCGAACATCCGCCAGGGCGAGATCCCGCTGACGTTCCTCGCCGTCTCCGCCATCTATCTCGGCGGCGAGATCGCGCGCGCGCTCGACAACGATCAGGTCTCGCAGATGGCGCACCTGATCGGCGGCTGCGTCGGCGCGGTGTTCGGTTTCCTCGCCGCGAAGGGCAAGTCCCTGCCGATGGCGCTGCCGGGCGCGACCCCGGCCGCCTCGGCCGCCTCGGTCGCCCCGGCCGCCTCGATCAAAGAGCTCGGCGCGGGGCGCTCGAAGGTCAGATAAAGAAGTCGGGCAGGAGCGGCGCGCCCGGCGTCATGGCGTACTCGCTGAGATCCGTCTTGCCCTCGGCGGCGAGCACCTCGTCGTCGATCAGGAAGCGGCCGGTCAGCTCGCGCGACGGCTTCGTCAGGATCGCGTAGGCGGCGTCCGCCATGATCGCCGGCTTGCGCGAGCCGCGCATCGCCGCGTCGCCGCCGATGAGGTTCTGGATCGCGGCCGTCGCGATCGTCGTGCGCGGCCACAGCGCGTTGACGGCGATGCCGGCGCTGCGGAACTCACCCGCCATGCCGAGGACGCACATGCTCATGCCGAACTTCGCCATTGTGTACGCGACGTGCGGGGCGAACCACCGCTCCTCCATATTGAGCGGCGGCGAGATGTTGAGGATGTGCGGGTTCTGCGCCTTCCTCAGGTGCGGGATACACGCCTGCGAGCAGGCGTACGTGCCGCGCGTGTTGATCTGGTGCATCAGATCGTAGCGCTTCATCGGCGTCAGCTCGGTGCTGGTCAAGCTGATCGCGCTCGCGTTGTTGACGAGGATGTCGATGCCGCCGAACGTCTCGACCGTCTTGGCGACGGCCGCCGCGATCTGATCCTCGAACCGGATGTCGGTGACGAGCGGCAGCGCCTTGCCGCCGGCCGCCTCGATCTCCTGGGCGGCCGTGAACACGGTGCCGGGGAGCTTGGGGTGCGCCTCGGCGGTCTTCGCGGCGACCGCGACGTTGGCGCCGTCGCGCGCCGCCCGCAGGCCGATCGCGAGCCCGATGCCTCGGCTCGCCCCCGTGATGAACAGCGTCTTTCCGCGGAGTGACATCCGCGCAGTCTATTACGAGACTTCGCCGGGTTTCTTCGCGTCGCCGGGCGAATCGTCGCCGGGCTCCGCCGGCTCGGCGGCCCTGGCCGTCTTGAGCGGCACGCCCAGGTTCACGTCGAGGATCGCCAGGACCGGCTGCGTCGGCGCGACCGCCGGCAACGCGGCGGGCACCGCCGAGCCAGCTGCCGAGCCAGCCGGCGGCGCCGCCTCGCGCCCGCTCGGGAACGCCGCGAAGTCGGCCGGGTTCAGCGCGCCGTCGAGCAGGTCCGGATCGACCGGCCGGAGCTCCTTCGCGAGCATCTGCGCGCCGAGGATCCCGAGCACCGTCCCGGCACCGAACGCCCAGAATCCGAGATCCACGCCGAGCATCCCCGCGGGCCCCGGCTTCGTCGCGATGAACACGCAGCCCGACGCCATCGCGAACATGAGGCCGAGCAGCGCCACCGAGGCGGGCGAGACCGGCATGTCCTTGCGCACGCGCAGAAACGCCAGGGCCGCGGCCGCGAGCAGGGCGGCCGCCGCGACGAGGCACGTCCCGAACGCGATCCAGCCGGCGTGGCTGAAGACGCCCGAGGTGTACCGGTCGCGGTTCTTCGGATCGATGCTCGCGACCTCCGCGTTCAGCTCCTCCGTCGACAGCGACTCGCACGGGAGCGCACTCGATGCGTCCTCGTCCTCGAACCCGCGCAGCGGCTGGGGGCACCGCTCGAACCCCATCGGCCCGAACCGGATGTCGCCGCGCAGCCGCATGTAGCGGCCCTCCGCCGCCGTCGCGCTGCCGTCGCGGTCGCGCACGAGGCCGCTGAAGCTCGGGTTGCCCATCCAGCTCTTGGAGAACGACGCGATGATCAGGCACGCGGCGGCGACGCCCGCGAGCACGATCGCCATCATCCGCCGGTCGGCGCCGCGTCGGAGCGGCGGATCGGCCGAGGTGTCCGTGACGTTGCGCATCGCGCGTACCCTACAGCGTTCCGCGCGGCAGCTGGGGCATCACTTTTCCCATCTCGACGTATTCGTGGTGCGCTCCCAGCCACAGGTCGTCGGCGGTGATCGCGCGCCCCGCCCGCGCCGCGATCACCGCCGCGCGCACGACCGCGTTCTTGATGTAGCCGCCCGTCATGTCGAACCGCTCGGCGAGCGCGTGGAAGTCGACGCCCTCGCCGAGCCCGGCCTGCGGCGGCAGGAGCTGCCGCCACAAGAGCTCGCGCTCCTCGACCTCGGGCTCGGGGAACCGGATGCGGAAGTTGAGCCGGCGCTGGAGCGCCGGATCGATCGCGGACTCGGCGTTGGTCGTCAGCACGCTGACGCCGTCGAAGCTCTCCATGCGCTGCAGGATGTAGTTGACCTCGAGGTTCGCGAACCGGTCCTGCGCCGTCTTGAGCTCGGTCCGCTTGCCGAACAGGCTGTCGGCCTCGTCGAACAGGAGCATCGCGTGCGCGTCCTGCGCCTCGTCGAAGATCTTGCCGAGGTTCTTCTCGGTCTCGCCGACGTACTTCGAGACCACCGCGGACAGATCGATCCGCACGAGCTCGAGGCCGAGCTCGGACGCGACCACGCTCGCCGCCATCGTCTTGCCCGTGCCCGGCTCGCCGGAGAACAGCGCCGAGACGCCGCGCGAGATGCCGAGGTGGCGCTGGTAGCCCCAGCGCTCGAGGATCTGCGCGCGCTCGCGGACCATCGCGATCATGTCGCGCAGCGTGTCGATCACGTCCTCGGGGAGCACCATCTCGGAGAACCGCGCCTTCCGGTGCACGACGGTGCCGTACGTGCCGAGCCGCAGGGACAGCCGGCGGCCCACGGCCGCCTCGAGCGCGGCCGCGTCGAGCGGCGTGCCGGCAGCGGCGGCGTAGCGGCCCGCCTCGGCGATCACGTCGGCGATCGCGCCCGGCCCGATCACGTAGCGCGCGGCGAGCTCGGCCGCGAGCGAGACGCCCGGGCGCTCGCCGGGCAATTCGCCGTGCGGGGCGAGGCCGGTCGCCCACGCGCGCTCGCGGTCGTCGAGCTCGGTGCGCGGCAGCGGCGCCGCCAGGACCGGCCGGCGCAGCTCGAGGTGGCCGCCGCGCCCGGCCACGCCCGCGAGGAGCACGCCGGGCGCGTGCGCGATCGCGTCCTGGTGCTCGGCGGAGAGGTTGCCGCGATCGTCGTAGAGCGCCTCGGCGTCGGCGAGGTACGGCACCGCGTCGCGGAGGCGCGCCGCGGCGAGCGCGGGGCCCAGCAGCGCCGCCTTCGCGCGCTGCTCGAGCGCGACCACGGCGGGGACCGGGATCACGAGCAGCGGCCGGCCGAGCGCGCGGGCGAGCCGGTGGGCAGCCGCGCGCCGGCCCGAGCCGCGCGGCCCGGCGACCACGACGGCGACCCGGGCGTCCGGCAAGCCCAGCCGCGGCACCAGCGCGTCGAGCGCCGCGCACGCCGCCGCCGGCAGGACGACGCCCAGCTCGGCCGCCGGCGCGATCAGCTCGAGCTGGCCGGCGAGCGGCGGCTTCAGCTCCTCGTCGCCGAGCAGCCACAAGGTCGCCGGCCCCGTTAGCTCGAGCTCGGCCGCGATCCCGTCGCCCTCGAAGGCGACGACGCGCCCGCGGCGCAGCAGCGTCCCGACGGCGGTCGCGGCGACGAGGCCCGCGGGCGGCACCGCCAGGACGTCGGCGCACACGTCGAGGTAGAGCGCCGGCTTCTTGCGCGGCGCGAGCGCGTGCAGGAGCTCGCGCGTGTCGAGGTCGAGCGCGTAGGCGACCGCGACGAGCAGGACGCCGCTCGCGATCGGATCGAGCCCCAGGCGCCGCGCCATCAGCGAGAGCCGCGTCCCGCCCGGGCCCGCGGCGGTGGCCTCGGCGATCACGCGCTCGAGCTCGGCCGCCGCCTTGGCGTGCGTGCCGCGCGGCCGCAGCGTGCCGCCCAAAAGCCGCGCCAGCGCCGCCTCGTCGCGGAGGTAGATCTGCGACGCCACGCGCGGATCGGCGAAGCCCGCGCCCGCGTTGAGCCGCCGCAAGAGCGCGGCCTCGGCGTGCAGGCGCACGCCGGCGATCACCGCGTCGAGCTCACCCAAACGGCCGTCTCCACCACGGCTTCTCGGCCTCCGCGGCGGCGCTCTCGGCCGCGAGCTCCGACGGCGGCCGCGACGGCTCCGGCGGCACGTCGCCGGTGAGCGTGGTCGGCGGCTTCGGCGCGTCGGGCGGCGCGTCGCCGGTGAGCGTGGTCGGCGGCTTCGGCGCCTCGGGCGGCGCGTCGCCGGTGAGCGTGGTCGGCGGCTTCGGCGCGTCCGGCGGCACGTCGCCAGTGAGCGTGGTCGGCGGCTTCGGCGCCTCGGGGCGCTCCGGCCCATCGAGCGCGGCGCCGCCCGCGCCCGCCCCCTTGGCATCCTGATCGTCCTTGTCCCCGTCGCCCGTCGCCGCCTTCTCCTGCGGGCGCTCCGAGGCGAGGATCTCCTCTTGCGCGTCCTCGAGGTTCGACAGCCGGTGGCGGAGGTCGCCGATCTGCTCCGTCACCTCCGCGAACTTGGCGTGCAGCTCCGCCAGCTGCTCCGGCGCGCCGTGCGTCACGTTCTCTTGCAGCACCGCGAGCGCCTGCTCGAGCAGCGCGCGCCGATCCTCGGCGAACACGAACTCGCCGACGCTGTCCTGCCCGCTCACCGCGGCCTGCAGCGCCTCGAGCGCTTGCGTCTCGCGCTGCGGCAGATACAGCAGGCTCACCGTCACGTGCTCGCCGGTGAGCACCAGGCGGATCGCGTCGAACAGGCTCGAGCGGTGCAAAAGCTCGATGTCGCGGAGCGCCTCGCCGCCCTGCACCGGCAGCTCTTCTTCCTCTCGCGCTTCCTCAGGCTCGCGCGACTGCTCCTCCTCGATCTCTTGCTCGAGGTTCCCGCCTTCGAGCTCCTTCTCCTCGGCGCGCACGCTAGCCTTCGGTCTTCTCCCACCACTGGCACCACCAGCTGCCTCCGACGAGGATGCGGAGCTTGGGGTGCCAGCAGTACGAGATGTCCTTGTCGGCGTTCATGTAGAACAGGCAGTTGTCACAGCGCTCGTCGCCGTAGGGCTTGCCCCGTAGCACGGCGTCCTGCGCGAGGTGGCTGAGCTGCAAGGACAGCTTCTCGTCGACCTCTTTCGGCTCTGGCTTGGGGAGGACGTCATCGGCCATGCGGAGGCCGAGCATACACCCCGGCGCGGCCTACTTGCGGCGCAGGCGCTGCGAGAACCACGCGACCGTCTCGATCATCCCGTCGGCGACCTGGTGGGTCGCGGCATACCCAAGTGCGGTCGAGATCTTCTCGATCGATGCCTGCGAGTGGGCGATGTCGCCGGGGCGCGGCGCCTCGAACGCGGGCTCGAGCTTGGCGACCTCGGGCAGATCCTTGGCGAGGTTGTCGCGGATCATCGCGAAGAGCTGGCGCAGGTCCGTGCGGCCGTTGCAGCCGCAGTTGTAGACGGTGCCCGTCACCGCCGCGTCGGGGTGCGTGCCGGCGAGGAGGTTTGCCTGCACGATGTTGTCGACGTAGCAGAAGTCGCGGCTGTTCGATCCGTCGCCGAAGATCACGCACGGCTTGCCGTCGACGACCGCCGCGATCCAGCGCGGGATCACGGCGGCGTACGGCCCGTCGGGATCCTGGCGCCGCCCGAACACGTTGAAGTAGCGCAGGCCGATCAGCTGCATCCCGTACGCGTCCTGGAACACCTGCGCGTAGATCTCGTCGGTGCGCTTGGTGGCCGCGTACGGCGAGAGGAGCTTGCCGATCCGGTCCTCGTGCTTGGGCAGGCCCGGGTGATCGCCGTACACCGACGAGCTCGACGCGTAGACCACGCGGCCGACGCCCGCGTCCTTCGCCGCGACGAGGACATTCAGGAACGCGTCCACGTTGTGCTGGTGCGACGCGATCGGGTCCTTCATCGAGCGCGGCACCGAGCCGAGCGCCGCCTGGTGGAGGATGATGTCGACGTCCTTGACCGCCTCGCGCGCCACGGCCGGATCGCGGAGGTCGCCCTCGATGAACCGGAACTGCAGGCGCTCGTCGGGGTTGATCGCGAGCACGTCGTCGAGGTTGCGCTTGTGGCCCGTGATGAAGCTGTCCACGCCGACGACCGACTGCCCCAGATCGAGCAGCCGCTCGAGCAGCGCCGAGCCGATGAAGCCCGCCACGCCCGTCACGAGCCAGCGCCGTGGCCGGTTGACCAGGTCCTCGCAGAGCTCGTCGTAGCGCGTCATGGCGTCACAGGCTCCACAGCCGGATGCCGCGGGGCGGCTTGCTGGTGCCGAGGACGCTCTTCACGTCGATGACCACGCCGCCGTCGCGCACGCGCTCGAAGATCGCGGCCGTGTTCGCGATGTACTCCTTGTGCGCCACCGCGAGCACCACCGCGTCGAGGTCGGTCAGCTGCTCGAGCGGGGTCAGCGTGATCTTGTACTCCTCGTGCGCCTCGCGCGGGTCGCCCATCGGGTCGTGCACCATCGCCGCGATGCCGAACGTCGCGAGCTCGGCGATGATGTCCGGGATCTTCGAGTTGCGGAGGTCGGGCACGTTCTCCTTGAACGTGAGGCCGAGGATGCCGACCTTCGCCTTGCGCAGCGGGACGTCGAGCTGCGTGAGCATCTTGACGCACTTCTGCGCGATGAACGGGCCGATGTTGTTGTTGATGCGGCGGCCCGCGAGGATCACCTCGGGCTGGTAGCCCAGCTCCTGCGCCTTCGTCGTCAGGTAGTACGGATCGACGCCGATGCAGTGCCCGCCGACCAGGCCCGGCGTGAAGCGGAGGAAGTTCCACTTGGTCCCCGCCGCCTCGAGCACGTCCGCGGTGCGGATGCCCATGAGGTCGAAGATCAGCGCGAGCTCGTTCATGAGCGCGATGTTGAGGTCGCGCTGCGTGTTCTCGATGACCTTCGCGGCCTCGGCGACCTTGATCGACGGCGCGCGGTGCACGCCCGCCGTCACGACCGCGCCGTACACGCGGGCCACGCGGTCGAGCGTCTCCTCGCCCTGGCCCGAGACCACCTTCACGATCTTCTCGAACGTGTGCTCCTTGTCGCCGGGGTTGATCCGCTCCGGCGAGTAGCCGAGGAAGTAGTCGGTGCCATTTTTGAGGCCGCTCTTCTCGTCGAGGATCGGGCCGCACACCTCCTCGGTGACGCCCGGGTACACCGTCGACTCGAACACGACCACGTCGCCCTTCTTGAGGTGCGGCCCGATCGTGCGCGACGCGCTGATCATCGGTCCGAGATCCGGACGATTGTTGCTGTCGATCGGCGTCGGGACCGCGACGATGTAGAACGTGCATTCGGCGAGCTTGGCTGGATCGGCGGTCATGTCGAGGTGCTTGGCCGACGCGAGCTGCTCGTCGGTGACCTCGAGCGTCTCGTCGTGGCCCTGCTTGAGCTCGTCGACGCGGCGCTGCCGGATGTCGAATCCGACGGTGGGCAGCTTCTTACCGAAGCTGATGGCCACCGGCAGGCCGACGTAGCCCAGGCCGATCACCGCGATCTTCTCCTGTTCGAGTGGACGCATGTTCGCGAAGCACACCACGATCGCCTAGCCGGCTTCAAGCGCCGCCCGGGGCCAGATGCGCCCGCATCGATGCCCGGCCGACGATCGGCTGGTGACCGGCCGCTGCCCGGCCGACGACCCGCTGGCGTCCGATCGAGCGGGAACGCTTGACGCTCGGGAGGAGCTGTGACCGGGGACGGGGGCTACCCGACCACGCGGGCGGCAGCTCGAGGTCGCGCTGAACACGCCCGGCCGTGGTGGCCGGTCCTGTCAGGTGAGCACATCGGCGACGGACCTTCGCGCCGATGACGTTATCGCGTTATTGATCAACTCGCTCGAGAGACGGCCACGACCCACTTGCCGACGTCTTCAGGCACGATCAGTTGCCGGACAACTCGCGCGGTGAGCGACTCTCCGCGGTCCAGGAGGCTACCGATGAGCGCGGTGTATTGCCGCGGCACATAACCAGCGCGCTGGCTTTCGTGCTCGATGACTACGGCCCCCGGATCGGAGGGGTTCTCAGGCTCCGGCCGCAAGAACAACGTGTCACCGACGGTGATCGAGGCTGGATCCTGGATATGACGGCGACCCGCAATACGGAGCTCCAGCGGATGCGTCAGATCGTCGTCGGGCGCTCGATACTCCGCGAGCTCGATGCGATCGGTTGCTCGGATCCCACCACTCTTTGCGAGGACCTCGAACTGGTCGTCGGGGTGAGTCACTCCCCATCCCCGCATCATGGTCTGCGCGTCGAGACGTGTCGGTGCTGGAATGCGCTCAGCAAATAATGGGAACAAATATCGCTCGGAGTACGGAGCGTCTGCGTGGCGATGCGCTGGAAACTGGGGGAGGAGCTTGAAGCCGCGTGCCTGCGCTTCGGCGAGATCGTCCTCGTACCAGAAGTGGAACTGCCCGTTGCGCAACCTTGCGAGATGACCGATCACCCGCCGGTTGCCTGCCTTGGGCTCACCCCAGATCACGAGCAATCGATCGAGCGCGGCCATGAAGATGATCCTAGGGTAGAAGTCTGACACGGTGAGACAGCAGCTGGGCTGCGAATCGTTTGCGGTCGGGGGGGAGCCACTCGTCAGGGATCTCCTCGATCAGCGCTGGTACGGTGGCCAACAGCTCGACGATACGAGGCTTCAGCTCCGATACTGCGGTTCGCCACTCAGGCCACTCCTCCAGCTTTCCAAGGACTTCGCCCATCGGGATCCCTGACCGCCCATCGGTGATGCCTCCTCCGAAGCCCGACGGGCACCTACGCGCGTACCTGGTGATGATCTCGGCGGTGGGCGCGACAAGTTCTCGCCGCCCATCGGTCAGCTCCACGCCCAGGCACGCGGTCGGATCGTACATGGGCGCGAGCCGCGATCTGCCCGGTCCGGTCACGAGAGCCCAGTTGCCGCTATGGCGGTCGCCGTTGCCCAGCCATGCGTCGATCACGAGCATGCGCGCGAACGGTTCGAGCAGGCTAACGCCATGTTCCTGCTCGAGCTCAGAGAGCTCGTCGCGCACGCGTTCGAGCGTCGCGGACGCTCGCGCTTCGTCGCGGAGCTGCTTGGCGTCAGCACCGGAGCCGCTCTCGCTCGGCAATCCGAGCAGCTCGGCACCAGGGTGGTGTTCCTCGACGTCCTCATGAAAGCGCCGGGAAATGATCCCGTAGGCGCCTGACCTGATCGCCGGCTTCGCCTCGGCGACGGGGATCCCTGCGCGTCGAGCGAGCTCGAGGGCCAACACCTCGACCGCAGGCTCCGATCGGCGAGCGGTGTGAGGCTGGGCAGGGTCGACATGCGGAGGTTGCTTCCACAACCAGATCCCGCGATTGGGATCTTCGATCCAGAGCTTGGGGCGTCGCCCACGAGCCTCCAGGGCATGCGCCGACCAGGCTGTTACGTCGACGACTTGCCACCAGCGCGACACACGCGCACTGTGCACTGCTTTGTGCACGACTCCAAGCGTGTGTACCAGTTCATGTCATCGGCCACTCGGCCAGCGGCCCATTCGTCGCTCAAGATGGAGCGCCGTTCGTGCCGCCCGTAGCGCACGAATATTGGCGAATTCAAGATGAAGGATAGAGTGGAAGGCTGCCGCCGAGCGCGACCCTTGGCGAATTCAAGTTGGAACGTGCCGCCGAGCGCTACTTTAGAAGCTTCCGATGCGTGACGACCAGGGACGCGTACCAGCGGTGCGCTGCTCTGATCCGGAGTCTCCACGGCCTGCGGGTCCGCGCCCAGCTCCTTCCTCAGCTCTCGATTGATCGCGTCCACGACTGCGACTTCCTCCGCGGTGGTCGCGATGCCTGTGCGTGCGAGGTGGCGAAGCAGCACGGAGCGCTTGCCTCTGATCTGAGCTCACCTTTGAACTCACCTTCGGCCAGCGCCACGGCCAGCGCTCCGCACGCGTCCTGCTCCGCTACCTTTGCCCGATCGTAGGCGTCCCACTCTGCGGGGTGAAGGTTGCCACCCGTGCGACCTCGAGCGCCTACGCGGCGCAGGGCTCGCACGGCGTCTACCCGGACGCCGCCCGCCACATCTACAAGAACCTGCCCAATGGCGATTTCCTCGCCGACGACACGAGCCGCGGCATCCGCTGGAACACCTGGAGCACGACCGTGCCGTTCGCCTGGCAGCCGCTGGGCACGTACAGCGGCAACCTGGCGTGGCTCAACCGCACCAGCCGCTGGGGCAACCCGAAGTCAGGCTGCGGCATCATCGAGAGTGTGAGCGGTGAGTGCGTGCTCAATGACGGGCCCACGGGCGTCATGGACAAGTCCGCCTCCAATCCCGCGAACCTGACGCTGGACTGAGGCAGCCCCGCGCGCACGTTCGCGGGCGAACGTGGTACCTGACCCACTCATGTTCGAGCTGACACTTCACCAGCCACCCATGCGCCCGTGGCAGACGGGGAGCTTGAGCCCGTTCTGCATCAAGCTCGAGACGTACCTCCGCATCACCCAGATCCCGTACAAGCTCGGCAAGTTCGTCCGCGGCGACGCGCCCAAGGGCAAGATCCCGTACGTTCGCATCGACGGGAAGCCCATGGGCGACTCGCAGCTCGTGATCGAGGAGCTGGAGCGCCGGCTCGTCGCGGAGAACAAGCCCGCCCTCGATGAGGGCCTGTCGCCGCGCGATGCTGCGCTCGGCCGGATCGCGCGCCGGGCGATCGAGGAGGGCTGCTACTTCCATCTGTTGTACCTGCGGTGGATCGACGACGACGGGTTTGGCGCCGTGCGCGACGAGTTCAAGAAGCTGGTGCCAGGCTTTGTCGCGTCGCTGATCCGCCGCAAGGTGCGCACGAAGCTCGACGGGCAGGGGACGGGGCGCCATTCCCGCGACGAGGTGATGGCGCTCGGCGCCGCGGACTTCGACGCGATCGCCGAGCTGCTCGGCGACCGGCCGTACTTCCTCGGCGATACGCCGCGCGTCATCGACTGCACTCTGTACGCGTTCCTCGAGGGAGTCCTCGGGTTTCCGATCGACTCGCCGATCAAGGCGCGGGTCGCCGCGCGCGCCAACCTCGTCGCGTACCGCGCGCGGATCCGCGAGCGGTGGTGGCAGGACCTCGACGCGGCCTAACCCGGCTCGCCGACGAGCAGGCGCTGGGTGGACCCTGACCCGGTCTGAAATCTCTCCGAGGTACCGCGTTCTGGCGAGGGCGAAGTGCGGCCTCGACATCGCGGCGTGGGCTAGACTTCGTCCATGGTTCAGCCAGCACGCCGGCCAGTGACGTTCGAGGATCTCCTCGCACGTGACGACGCGGATCGGCTCGAGATCATCGGCGGCGAGATCGTAGAGAAGGCCATGCCTTCGGTGGAGCACAGCTGGTCCGAGGGCAAGCTGGTGGCGGTCACGGATCCATTCAATCGCAAACCCGGCAGTCGCGGACCGGGTGGTTGGTGGATCCTGCCTGAGATCCACGTCGAGTACCCGAATGGCGAGGTGTACTGCCACGACCTCGCTGGCTGGCGGCGGGCTCGGGTACCGGAGCGGCCGACCGGATGGCCGGTACGGATCCGGCCGGACTGGGTATGCGAGATCGTCTCGCCGAAGCACGAGAAGCAAGATCTCGTCGTGAAGCCGCTCGTGCTGCACGCCGCCGAGGTCCCCCATTACTGGATCGTCGATCCGGTGGAGCAGATCCTGCTGGTGCATCGCTGGTCGGTCGATGGCTACACGGTCGTGCTGCGCGCGGCCGCGGGCGACACCGTACGCGCCGAGCCGTTCGACGCGATCGAGCTGCGGGTGGGCGTGCTGTTCGGCGAAGAAGACGACGACTGAAGCCTGGGCGCGAGAGCACGGCCTTCCGAAGTTCGCGTGAATTCCCGGTTGCCGTGTTCACGCCGTCGCCGCGAAGCCGTAACCGACTGTCGGCGAATTCAAGTTGAAGGGTGCCACCGCGCGGTTCGTGTCAATGGCGGGCTCAAGGCGCGAAGCGGGCTAGCCGACGAGCAGGACGCCGATGACGCGGTCCTGCGGCAGGGACTGCGCGAGGGTCACCAGCGCCTGCTCGTGGGTGTGGTGCGTGCGCGCGACCAGCGCCACGCCGTCCATGCAGGCGGCGGCGCTGGCGTGCTCGCCGAGCAGCTCGAAGCCGGTCAGATCGACCAGGACGTGGGCGAACAGCTCGGCGCCGTCCTCGAGCACGCGCTGGAGCTGCGGCACGACCTCGCCGGCGCGCTCGACGCCGGGCGGCGAGAGCAGGGCGAGCGAGCCGCGCAGCCAGCGGGTCGAGAACACCGACTCGTCGTGATCGGCCGAGCGCCCCCGGTTGAGCGCGACCAGGCCGGGATAGCGGACGTTCGCGTCGACGACGGCGATCGTGGCGCCCGTCAGATCGCACAGCGCCAGGCCGAGCTGGATGATGACGGGCGGCACGGCGACGTCGTCGTCCCCCGGGACGAAGCCGACGACCCGCGTGCCCTGGGCGTGGATCCGGCGCGCGATCTTCGTGCACGCGGCCTTGAGCTCTCCGGAGCGCTGATCGCCGGTGACGATCCCGAGCGCGGCGAGGACCTCCTCGTCGCTGGCGGCGGTGTCGGGCTCGCTCACGGCGGACAGCATAGCTTGCGCCCCTACCGCCGCGCGCGGTAGTCAGCGAACGTGCGATCGATCGTCCACGTGCTGTCCTCGTTCGGGGTCGGCGGGCAGGAGCGGGTCGCCCTGGATCTGGCGATCGGCCAGCGCGCGCGGGGGTACGACGTCGGCGTGCTCTCGCTCGCGCCGGCGCCCGACGGACCGATGGCCGAAGAGTTCGCGCAGGCGGGCGTGGCCGTCGGCCGCGTGCCGAAGCGGCCCGGCGTCGATCCGACGCTCGTGCCGCGGCTCGCGCTCGAGCTGCGGCGCCGCCGCGCCGACGTCGTGCACACGCACAACCCGCTGCCGCTGATCTACGGCGCGCCCGCGGCCCGGCTCATCGGGGCCGCCGCGATCCACACGAAGCACGGCGTGAACCCGGGCAGCCGCGGCCACCGCATGCTGCGGCGCGCGGCCGCCCAGCTCGTGTACGCGTTCGTCGCGGTCTCGGGCACCACCGAGGCGCAGGCCAAAGAGCAGCGCGACGCGCCGCTCGGCCGGCTGCACACGATCCCCAACGGCATCCGGCTCGATCGCTACGCGCCCGATCCAGAGGCGCGGGCCGCCGCGCGCGTCGAGCTGGGCCTCGGCGACGCCTGGGTCGTGGGCACGGTGGGCCGGCTGGACGAGTACAAGAACCAGGTGCTGCTCGTGCGCGCGATGGCGCCGCTCCTGTCGTCGCGCGTGCGGCTCGTCATCATCGGCGACGGCCCGGCCCGGCCGGACGTCGAGGCCGCGGTGGCGGCGTTGCCGGAGCCGCGCTGGGTCGTCCTGACGGGGCGCCGGATGGACGTGCCGCGCCTCGTGCACGCGTTCGACGTGTTCGCGCTGTCATCCAAGAGCGAGGGGCTGCCGCTCGTGGTCCCCGAGGCGATGTCGGCCGGGCTGCCGATCGTGGCGACGGCCGTCGGCGGGCTGCCGAGCGTCATCGACGAGGGCGAGACGGGCCTGCTCGTGCCGGTCGACGAGGCGGCGCTCGCCGCGGCGCTCGCGCGGCTCGAGCGGGACCGCGATCGGGCGCGCGCGATGGGCGCGCGGGCGCGCGAGGTGGCGCTCGCCCGCTACAGCAGCGAGCGCATGGTCGACGCGTACCTCGAGCTGTATAAGCAGGCGCGCCGCTAGCGCGCGGGCGCGGGCGCGGGCCCGCTACTCGCCGTTGAACTTGTTGCGGTACGACAGCGACGGCACCGCGACCTGCGTCAGGAACATCGCGTCGCTCATCGTGCGATCGAGCGCGAGGCGCCGGATGTCGAACGGATCGATCGGCGGCATGATGCCGCGGAACATCGCGGGCCACAGCCGGTTGACGCCGGTCTTGTTCGACATCCCCGCGCGGTAGCCGGCCGCCGCGACGGCGCGCCGGATGCGGTCGTCGCTCGCGATCCGCCGGCCCACCGGATAGGCGATCACGCGCACGGGGCGGCCGAGCTGCGCCTCGAGATCCTTGCGCGAGCCGGCCAGCTCGCCCTCGAGATCCTCGTGCGAGAGCGTCTGCAGCACGCGGTGGCTGCGCGTGTGCGACTCGACGTCCATGCCGGCCTTCGCGAGCGCGCGGACCTCGTCCCACGTCATGATCATCTCGCCCGCGTGGCCCGCCTCGATCTCGCGGTTCCACTCGACGCCGAGCGCCGCGGCCATCTCCTCGAGGAGCCGCTCGATGTCGAGCGTCTGCTCGGTCTTGACCAGCCTGTCGAGGCGGGCGCGGAGCCCCGGATCGCGGGCGTCGATCTCGAGCGGGCGCGGGTAGCGCAGCTGCCCGGTCTGCTTCCGCGCGCGCGAGATGAGCAGCGAGATCCGCTCCCACCAGTAGAGGCGCCGCTCGGAGATGAACGACGTCGCGACGAAGAACGTCGCGGGCACGCCCACCTCGCGCAGGATCGGCAGCGCGAGGTCGTGGCACGACCGGTAGCCGTCGTCGAACGTCACCATCACCGGGTTCTTGGGGAGCGGTCCGCCCTCGATGGCGCGGAGCAGCTCGTCGATGCCGATCGGCGTGCCGTGGTGCGCGAGCAGCTCCATCTGGCGCCGGAACTGCGCGCGCGTGGCATCGGCGACGTTGGGGTCGAACTGGTAGTTAGCCTCGTGATCCGCGATGTGGTGGTACGTGTAGATGCTGAGCACCGGCATCGGCATGTGCCGGCGCAGCTGCATGGCGGCGCCGAGCGCGCCCACCTTGTGAAGAAAACCCGCGACTCTCTCTCTCATCCCAGCTCGTCAGCATAGCTGGTTTGTAGAGCAAAGGTCTCCCGAGAAGTGGCGCTCGGGACTTGCGCGGGTTGCCGCAGAGCGTCGGCGCCAGCGGATGGCCAGCGGATGGCCAGCGGATGGTATGGTGCGGTCTGCGTGTTCGCGATCCCCGGCATCGCCGCTCTGATGGTGTTCATCCTCGCGCGGCCGCAGGAGTTTGTGCCGCTGCTCCAGCGCGTGCCGTTCCTCCACCTGTTCACGGCCCTCGCGGTGCTCGGGTGGGTGATCGACGTCCGGCTGCGCCGGCTCTCGCCGCACGGGACGCCGGTCTTGCCGTGGGCGATCGCGTTCCTCGTGTGGTGCATCATCACCGTCGCGATCGTCGTCCCCGAGCAGCTCCTCGGTAAGATCATCGAGCTCGGCATCTTGTTCGCGCTGTACGGGACGATCTCGCACGGCGTGCAGCGGTTCCGCACGTTCCAGGTCCTCGCGGCCGTGCTCGCCAGCACGTGCATGTTCATCGCGCTCGTCTGCTTTCACCAGGGCCTCACGCCGACGCAGTGCGTCGCCGGCCAGGAGCGCGCGGGCGAGATCGCCGGCATCCCCGACGGGCGGCTGTGCGAGACGAACGAGGAGTGCCACCGCAACATCCCCGACGGCATGCTCGGGTACGAGTACCGGTGCGAGCACGTCGGCCTGTTCGGGACGTACTCGCTCGAGGAGCGCGTGCGCTACCGCGGCGAGCTCCAGGATCCGAACGAGGTCTCGCTCGTGATCACGGCGGGCGCGCTGTCGATCCTCATCGCGTTCATGCGCCGGAAGCAGGGCCCGCTCTTGCAGTTGGTCTGCGTCGGGGCGGCCATCATCGCGCTCATCACCATCTTCATGTCGAAGTCGCGCGGCGGGCAGGTGGGCGCGCTCCTCGTGTTCTTCATCTACCTGGTGCGGAAGTACGGCGTGATCGCGTTCTTGCCCGCCGGCGTCCTGGCGCTGCCGGTGATGCTCCTCGGCGGGCGCGGCGGCGAGGCCGCCGACGCGTCGACGCAGCAGCGCTACGAGGCGTGGGCGACCGGGTTCAACCTGTTCCGGCGGAGCCCGGTGTTCGGCGTCGGCCAGGGCCAGTTCACCGACCACCACTACCTGACGGCGCACAACTCGTTCGTGCTGGCGGCGGCCGAGCTCGGGTTCGTCGGGCTCTTCCTCTTCACGGCGATCGTCTACCTGACGTTCAAGTCGCTCATCGTGGGGCTGATCCGGCTGCGGACCGTCCCGGGCGCCGAGGTCGCGCAGGTGTGGGGCCTCGCGCTGCTCGCGTCGATGTGCGGCATGATGTTTCAGATCAACACGCTGTCGTTCACGTACCACTCGGTGCTGTGGATCTTCTTCGCGTTCGTCGGCGCGTGGTCGGGCGCGATCCGCCACCACATGCCCGAGCTCCAGCCGAAGCTGACGTGGCGCGACATGGCCATCATCGCCGTCGTCGACCTCGTCTACATGCTCGTGGTGCTGCCGATCCTGCTCCGCGCCAAGGGCGAGCTCTAGCCGGCGGGCGCGGCGCGCCCGCCGGGGCGCGCGTTACTTCTTCTTCGCTGGCGCCTTCGGGGCCGCCGGCTTCTTCGCGGCCGCTGGCTTCGCTGGCTTCTCTGCGGGCGCTGGCTTCTCTGCGGCCGCTGGCTTCTCGGCAGGCGCTGGCTTCTCGGCGGCGGGCTTCCGCGGCGCCTTGCCGGCGGGGGCCTTCGGCGCGGCTGCTGGCTTCTCGGCAGGCGCTGGCTTCTCGGCGGCGGGCTTCCGCCCGGGCGCCTTGCCGGCGGGGGCCGGCTTCTCGGCGGCGGGCACGGGTGCCTTCGGCGCGGGCGCCGGCGCGGCGGGCGCCGGCTTCTCGGCGGCAGGTGCCGGCGCAGGCGCAGGCGTCGGCGCAGGCGCGGGCCGCGCGGGGCGTGGCACCGGGCGGGCAGGCGGCGCCGGCTTCGGCGGGACGATGCTCATCGGCTTGCCAGCCGGCAGCGGCTTCGGCGGGCGCGGCAGGGCCGGGCTGCGGCGACGGCGCTCTTCCCGATCGATCTCGTCGATGTCGTCGCCCTCGTCGTCGTCGTCCTTGCCGCTGCCGCCGCCGTCGTCGTCGTCGCGGATCAGGGGCTTTCGCGCGCGAGCCGGGGCCGCGGCCGGGGCCGGGGCGTCGTCGTCCTCCTCCTCGTCCTCGTCGTCCTCGTCCTCCTCGTCGTCCTCGCGCAGGATCGGGCGCTCGCCGACGCCGTCACCCTCGCCGTCGCCATCGCCGTCCTCCTCCTCCTCTTCCTCCTCCTCGTCCTCGTCCTCCTCCTCGTCATCGTTGCGGCCCCACAGCCGTTCCTCGCCGTCCTTCCCCCAGCCGCTGCCCTCCTTGTCCTCGTCGTCGTCCTCGGACTCCTTCCACGGCTCGGCCCCCTCGTCCTCGCCGGACCAGTCGCCGCCGGCGGACGGAGCCTCGTCGTCAGCGGGCTGGGCCCCGCCTTCGTCCTCGTCTTCGTCCTCGCCCTTCTCCTCGTCGCCTTCTTCTTCGGCGTCCTCGTCGTCTTCGTCTTTGTCCTCGGCGTCTTCGTCCTCGTCTTCGTCGTCGTCCTCGTCGTCGTCCTCGTCGTCCTCGTCCTCCTCGTCCTCCTTCTCATCACGGGCGACGGGCCGCCGCGGCGCGGCGCCAATCCTGAACAGCTCTTCGACGTGCTCACTGCGCATGACCTCGCAATTCTAAGCATGCGGATTGCTGGGCCTGTCAACTCGCCGCGCGTCCTTTGCGACGCGCGCGCGGGCTCCCGGGTGCTACAACGCGATCCGTGCGCCCGGGGCCGCCGTACGACTGTCGCGCGTGCGGCGCGTGCTGCGTCAACCTGCCCTCGAACCAGGCCGAAGCGTTCACTTCATGGGTCGAGATCGAGGACGGCGATCGGATCCTCGAGCACGCCGACCTGGTGCGCAAGCTCGTGGTGCTCGATGGAGACGGCGTGCCGCACCTCCGGCTCGTGGAGGGCGGGCGGTGCGCCGCGCTGAGCGGCGCGCCCGGCCGCCGCGTGAGCTGCCGCATCTATCACGCGCGGCCATCGCCGTGCCGCCGCGTCGAGCCCGGCGACGCGCTGTGCGAGCGCTACCGCACGGAGCACAGGCTCTCGGGCGCGATCTGCTAAGGTAGGCCCGCATGTACGCGCGTCGCTGGGGCCTACCGATCGCCTTCGCCGCCGCGGCCACGCTCGCGGGTGCGCGCCCGGCGGCGGCCCAGGCGCCCGAGGTCGAGGCCACCGGCGCGGTCAACGTCGGCTACACGCAGGTCAGCCAGTCCACGTTCCAGGCCGACCCGATGGCCGAGCCGGGCGACGTCCCCGAAGACTCGTCGAGCCGGCTGTTCTCCGAGATCCGCCCCGGCATCGCGATCCAGATCGGGCGGCCGCGGCTCCTGTGGCGCTTCGCCTACCAGTTCTCCGGCATCTTCGCCCTCGAGGGGAGCCCGTCCTACGCCAACCAGGGCACCGTGGCCCTGCTCTCCGCGCCCTCGAAGCACACGACGCTGACCCTGACCGCCCTCGTCGGGCAGGGCGGCACCGCGTTCCTCCAGAGCCAGAAGCCTGCCGAGAGCGGGCAGCCCGAGCTCCGCGCGCCGGGGAACCCGAACGTCGTGTCGGGGACGGTGACGGAGGCCCTGTCGTGGGCCGCCGGCCAGCACACGGCGCTCCAGCAGAGCCTGAGCGCGAGCGCGAGCGCGCCGCAGGACGACCTCGGCCAGTCCAACAGCTCGGTCGGCGGCGCGCTCGTCCTCGAGCGCCTGTTCAAGCGCTTCGCCACCGGCCTCGAGGTCCGCTCGACCGTCTCGTGGCTGCGGCCGCTCCAGACGAACCTCGAGCCGTACGCGAGCGTCACCAACACGCTGCTCGCCCGCTTCCGCCAGGACTTCTCGTACCGCTGGAACGGCCTGGTGACGGCGGGCGTCGAACAGGTGTTCTCCGACAGCGGCAGCCGGCCGCTCGCGCTGCTCCCCACCGGCAGCATCACCGCGCTCTACACGTTCGGCGACACGGCCATCTCCGCCGATCTGAGCCACGGCGCGCTCACGAACATCCAGGTCGGCACGGTCTCGATCACCGACAAGGTCACCGCGCGCGGGGTCTACACGCTGGACGCCCTGAAGCAGCGCACGCTCAGCTTCTCCACCGGATTCATCCACACCGAGCCGATCGGCGAATCCGCGGCGCTCGTGGCCGCCGGCACCGGCGACGCGGTCTCGGCCGACGTCGGGTTCACGACGGAGCTCATGAAGCACGTCCTCGGGACCGCGCGCTACAGCCTCTCGTACCAGTTCGATCAGGCCGCCGGGCTCGAGCCGATCCTCGCCCACATCATCTCGATCGGCGTCACCGCCACCTACGGCACGACGACGAAGGCCCTGCGGCCGCAGACCAAGCTCGGGCAGCGCCTCGACGGCAGCGACCGGGCCTTCCCGGTCGGCGGCAACCCCATCCAGAGTGACGACCGCCCGCCGACCAGCGCCGTCGGCGGCAGCGGCTTCTCCTCGGGCGGCACGGCCACCGGCGGCACCGGCACCGGCAGCGCGGGCACTGGCACCGGCAGCGGCACCGGCGGCACCGGTGGCGCCGGCCCCCCGCGGCCATGACCGCGCACGTCGCGCACGTCCTGTCCTCGTTCGGCATGGGCGGGCAGGAGCGCGTGGCGTTCGATCTGGCCGTCTCGCAGCTCCGCGCCGGCTGGCAGGTGACGGCGCTGTCGCTCGCGCCGCCGCCCGACGGGCCGCTCGCCGCCGAGTTCCGCGCCGCGGGCGCCGCCATCGAGCGCGTGGCCCGGCCGCGTCCCGGCGTCGATCCGCTGCTCGTCGTGCGGCTCGCCCGCTGGCTGCGCCGCCACCAGGTCGACCTCGTGCACACGCACAACCGGATGGCGCTGATCTACGGCGCGCCCGCCGGCCGGCTCGCCGGCGCGGCCGTCGTCCACACCAAGCACGGCAAGAACCCGCGCGGCGGCACGCGCCTCGTCGCCGGCAACCTGGCCGGCCGGCTCGTCCACGCGTTCGTCGCCGTCTCCGAGGAGACGGCCGCCGTCGCGCGGCAGCGCCGGGAGGTCCCCGAGCGCCGGCTGCACGTGATCCCGAACGGCATCGAGCTCGGCCGGTTCCACCCCGATCCCGAGGCGCGCGTGCGCGTGCGGCGCGAGCTCGGCATCGCCGCCGAGGCGTGGGTGATCGGCACCGTGGGCCGGATCGCCGCCGAGAAGAACCACGCCCTCCTGCTCCGCGCCGCCGCGCCGCTCCTTGTACGCCCCGTCGCGCGCCCTGGCAGCGACGTCCGCCTGGTCATCGCCGGCGACGGGCCGCTCCTGCCGGCGGCGACCGAGCTCGCCGGCTCGCTCGGGATCGCCGCGTCCGCGCACCTCCTCGGCGTGCGGCGCGACGTGCCCGCCGTCCTGAACGCGCTCGACGTCTTCGCGATGTCGTCGGACACCGAGGGGCTGCCGCTCGTCGTGCTCGAGGCCATGGCCACCGGCCTGCCCGTCGTCTCGACGCGTGCCGGCGGGATCCCGAACGTCATCGACGAGGGCCAGACCGGCTTCCTCGTGCCTGTCGGCGACGAGCAGGCGCTGCGCGAGCGGCTCGCGCACCTCACCGCCGAGCGCGCCGCCGCACGCGCGTGCGGCGCGCGGGCGCGCGAGGTCGCGGTCACCCGCTACGCCGCGGCGCGGATGCAGCGCGAGTACCTCGAGCTCTACGCGCGTGTGCTGGCGCGCGAGGCGTGATAAGGTCGCCAGGCGTGTGTGGCGTGGTCGGTCAGTACAACTTTGGCGGGACAGCTGATCCCGCCATCGCCGAGCGGGACCGCGCGCGCGTCCACGCGATGCGCGATCGGCTCGTGCACCGCGGCCCCGACGACGGCGGCCTCTGGCAGAGCGAGGACGGCCGCGTGGTGCTCGGCCACCGCCGGCTCAGCATCGTCGATGTGAGCGCCGCCGGGCACCAGCCCATGTCTGGCGAGGACGGCACCGTCTGGATCACGTTCAACGGCGAGATCTACAACCACGCCGAGCTGCGCCGCTCGCTCCGCCTCGACGACCGCCACCGGTTCCGCTCGCGCACCGACACCGAGGTGATCGTCCACCTCTACGAGGAGCGGCAGCTCCGCGTCGTCGACGCGCTCGACGGCATGTTCGCGTTCGGCCTGTGGGACGGCGCGCGCCGCCAGCTCGTGCTCGCGCGCGACCGCATGGGCAAGAAGCCGCTCTATTACACCGTCGCCGCGGGCCGGCTCCTGTTCGCGTCGGAGATCAAGGCGCTGCTCGCGCACCCCGACGTCCCGCGCTGGCTCGATCTCGTCGCGATGAACGAGTACCTCACGTTCTCGAACGTCCCCGAGCCGCGGACCCTGTTCGAGGGCATCCGCAAGCTGCCCGCCGGCCACACGCTCGTGTGCGACGAACTCGGGCGCCTGACGATCGAGCGCTACTGGTCGCCGCTCGACGGCCCCGCGTGGGCGCCGCCCGCGAGCCGCGCCGAGGCCGCCGAGCGCGTCGGCGCGCTCGTCCACGAGGCTGTGCGGAAGCGCCTCATGGCCGACGTGCCGGTCGGCGCGTTCCTCTCTGGCGGCGTCGACTCGTCGACGAACGTGGCGCTCATGAGCCGGCTCGTCTCGACGCCGCTCCAGACGTTCACGATCGAGTTCACCGGGTTTGGCCCCGCCGAGAACTTCCACGACGTCCCGTACGCGCGGCAGGTCGCGTCGATGTTCGGCTGCCGCCACACCGAGGTCCCGGTCACCGCCGCCGAGGCGCTCGCGTACCTGCCCGAGCTGGTCCGCACGCAGGACGAGCCGCTCGGCGATCCGGCGTGCCTGCCGATGCACTTCGTCTCGCGCGCGGCGCACGAGGCCGGGATCAAGGTCGTGCTCGTCGGCGAGGGCAGCGACGAGGTGTTCTGCGGCTACCCGACCTTCGCGTCGCTCCTCGAGACATACAACGGGCGGTGGTCGCAGCTCCTGCGCCTGCCGCGCGCCGCGCGCCGGGCCCTGCGCCGCGCCGCCGAATTCGCCGGCGCGCCCGGCGGGCGGGTCGACGTCCTGCGCCGCGCCGCCGAGGACGAGCCGCTCTACTTCGGCCTCGACGTCGTGTTCTTCGACTGGGAGAAGGCGCAGCTCTACACCGAGGCCGGGCGGCGCGCGATGCCCAGGAAGGCCGCCGACGCCGTCGCCGCCTACTACCGCGAGATCCTCGAGCGGCGCCCCGACGCCGACTTCAGCCAGCAGATGTCGTACGTCGAGCTGCGCAACCGGCTGCCCGAGCTCTTGCTCATGCGCGTCGACAAGTTCTCGATGGCGCACTCGCTCGAGGCGCGCGCGCCGTTCCTCGATCCCGCGCTCGCGACGTACGCCCTGTCCCTGCCCGCCGCGATGAAGCTCGACGGCGGGCGCACGAAGGCCGTGCTGAAGGACGCCGCGCGCGCGTGGCTCCCCGAGGAGGTCGTCGAGCGCACGAAGCAGGGCTTCCGCGTGCCGCTCCCCGCGTGGCTGCGCGGCGAGCTCGCGCCGTGGGCCGAGGACGTCCTGCGCCGCTCGCCGATCCACAAGCTCGGCCTCTTCGATACCGCCTTCATCGACGAGCTGTGGCGTCGCCACCGCGCGGGGCAGGACCACTCGTTCGATCTGTGGTGCCTCGTCAACCTCTTCGGCTGGTACGAGCAATGGTTTCCGTGATCAACGCAGCGAGTCCCGTCCTCTACATCATGGACACGCTCGGCCTGTCCGGGCGCACCAAGGGCATCATCGACCTGGCGCTGGCCCTCGATCCCGCGCGCTACCGGCCGATCTTCTGCTCGCTCGGCGAGGAGACGAGCGAGCTCGCCGAGCGGCTCGCCGCGCGCGGGGTCCCGATCGAGGTGCTGCCGCTCTCGCCCGGGCTCCGGCCCGACGGCGTGCGGCAGCTCGCCGCGCTGATCCGGCGCCGCGGCATCCGGGTCGTCCACCCCGTCAACCCGCGGCCGCTCCTCTACGCCGGGCTCGCCGCGCGCCTCACCGGTGTCCGCGCCGCCGTCGGATCGCTCTCCGCGTTCGCCTGCCAGACACCCGACCGCGAGTACAAGTTCTTGCCGCAGGAGCTCGCCAACCGCGGGCGCCGCCAGGCGATGCGCAACCAGCTCGCGTGCCGGCTCATGCGCTACGTCGTCGCCGTGTCGGACGACCTCGGCGAGCGCTTCTGCCGGTTCACGGCCAGCGCGTTCGCGCCGCTCGGCGAGCTCGGCTACCAGAGCCTGCGCGAGCGGATGCGCACGATCGCCTACGGCATCGATCTCGCGCCGTACCGCGCCGTCACGCCGCTCGAGATCGCCGAGGTGCGCGCGCGCGTCGGCGCTGGCACTGGCACAGATACCGTGCTCGTCGGCAGCGTGGGCCGGCTCGTCGAGCAGAAGGACTACCCGACGCAGCTCCGCGCGTTCGCGATCGCGGCGCGCGCCGAGCCGCGGCTGCGCATGGTGCTCGCCGGCGACGGCCCGCTGCGCGGCGAGATCGTCGCGCTCGCCGAGTCGCTCGGTATCGCCGATCGGATCTGCCTGCTCGGCCACTGGACGCGCGTGCCGGCGCTCCTGCGCGCGCTCGACGTGTTCGTGATCGCGTCGAAGTTCGAGCCTTACGGCGTGGCGCTGCTCGAGGCCAAGTGCGCCGGCTGCGCGATCGTCGCGACCGCCGTCAACGAGATGCCGAAGATCCTCGGCTTCGGCGCGACCGGCACGATCGTGCCGTCCGAATCGCCCGAGCACATGGCGCAGGCGTTCGTCACGCTCGCGGCCGACGCCCGGCTCCGCCGCGAGCTGTCGGCGCGCGCGTACGCCGAAGCGGAGCACACGCACAGCATCGAGGCCGTAGCCCATGCCTACCAGGCGTTGTACGATCGCGCTTCCTGATGTCGGCCATTTGTGGAGTGATGGGGAGTTACGCGAGGAGGCCGGCCGCCGAGGCCGAGCTCGCCGCGATGCTGGAGGCGCTGGCGCCGCGCGCGCCAGATGACACGGCGACGTACGCAGATCCGGAGGGCGGCGCGCGGCTCGGCTTCCGCTGGCTGCGCACGCGGCCCGGCGAGCAGAGCCCCGGCATCGCGATCTCGCCCGACGGCAACCTGGCGATGGTCTGCGACGGCCACGTGTTCGACGACGCGGGGACGCAGGCGCCCGGCCCGCTGCTCGAGCGGTTCGCGGCGCGCGGGCCCGACGGCTGGCACGATCTCGACGCGCAGTTCGCGCTCGCGATCTGGGATCGCAAGCGGCGCCGCCTCACGCTCGGGCGCGACGCGCTCGGCGTCCGCTTCCTCTACTACTGGTGCACCGCCGAGGGCGCGATCTTCGCGTCGGAGATCAAGGCGCTGCTCCGCCACCCCGCGGTGACCCGCGGCGTCGACGAGGCCGCGGTCGTCCAGTACCTCGTCTTCCTCACGGTGCCTGGGCCGCGCACGCTGTTCGCCGGGATCCGCCGCGTGTCGGCCGGGGCCACCGTCGAGCTCGCCGCCGAGGGCGGCGGCGGGCCCGCCGAGCGCCGCTGGTGGGACCTGCTCGACGCGCCCGTCGACGAGCGCGACGACGAAGCGTACTACGTGAGCCGGACCGCCGAGCTGCACCAGGCCGCGGTGCGGCGCCGCCGCGTCGAGGGGCCGATCGGCGCGTTCTGCTCGGGCGGCAACGACTCGAGCTCCAACGTCGTCCTCCTGTCGCGCCAGGGCGCGAGCCCCCTGCACACGTTCACCGTCGGGCTCGCCGAGTTCGAGGGCGACACCAAGTACAATGATCTGTTCTACGCGCGCCAGGTCGCCGAGTTCGCCAAGAGCGAGCACCACGAGTCGCTCCTGTCGACCGACGAGTTCCTCGCGCTCATCCCGCAGACGATCGAGGCGCAGGACGATCTCGTCTCCGAGCCGTCGAGCGTGTTCCTGTTCCACGCGCTGCGCATGGCGAAGGACCAGGGCGTGCGCGTCATCATCACCGGCGAGGCCAACGACGAGCTGTGCTGCGGCCACGGCGGCATGGTCCAGATCCGCGACGGGTACAAGGCGCGCTGGCAGCCGCTCATGCGCGTGCCGCGCCCGGTGCGCGCCCTCGCGGCGAAGCTCGCGCCGCGGCTCGCGCCCGCCCGCGCGGACGTCCTGCAGCGCGCCGCCGCCGACAGCGAGTACTTCTGGAGCTACGAGATCGCGTGGCCGCAGAGCAAGCTCGCCGAGCTGATCTCGCCCGAGCTGTGGGCGCGCTGCGAGGGCGAGCGCCCCGACACGATCGTCGCGCGCAACCGCCGGCGCGTCGACGCGAGCGCCCACGGGCACCGCGATTACCTGAACTACATGATCTACGCGATGATGCAGGACAACTACTTCGGGAACCTGATGCTCTCGAAGCTGGAGCTCCTGTCCGCGCGCCTCGGGCTCGAGGCACGCTGCCCGTTCACCGAGCCCGCCTACGCGCACTGGGTCTACAACGTCCCGGCGCGCTTCAAGGCCAAGGACGGCTGGGTGAAGTACTTCTTCAAGAAGGCGATCGAGGGCGTGCTCCCAAACGACATCATCTACCGGCCCAAGCAGGGCTTCCGCACGCCGGTGCAGGAGCTGTTCGCCGGCCGGCTCGGCGACTGGGCGCGCCCGATCTTGCTCGAGACCGGGCTCACGAAGCTCGGGCTCCTGCGCCGGGACGCGCTGGCGGCGCTGCTCGACTCGCACCGCGGCCGGGAGCGTGATCACAGCAACAAGCTCTGGACGGCGATGGTGCTGAACCTGTGGCACACCCGGTACATCGAGGGATAAGGCATGCTGATCCGCGCCGCTATCACCGTGCTCGCTGTGCTGGGGCTCTCCGGCTGCGTCTTCTATCTGAGCCCGCAGTGCACCGATCTGATCCTGAACGGCGACGAGACCGACATCGACTGCGGCGGGACGTGCGGGGCGTGCAACGTCGGTGATCGCTGCAGCAGGAGCAGCGACTGCGATCAGAGCACGTGCGACGACGGCCGCTGCGTCGCGCTGCCGTGCGCGAACGGCGTCCAGGACGGGCAGGAGACCGACGTCGACTGCGGCGGCAGTGAGTGCCGCAAGTGTGCCGGTGGCCGGGCGTGCCAGGCCGCCGGCGACTGCTTCAGCAACAACTGCGAGGCGGGCACCCGGACCTGCTTCGCGCTCGACGTGCTCTTCGCCGACGCCGTCTCGTACCCGTCGGGCCAGAAGACCTACGCCCTGTTCACCGGCGATCTCGACGGCGACGGCGACGCCGACCTCGCGGCCGCCAACGAGCAGGAGAGCACGATCTCGGTCTTCCTCAACAACGGCGCCGGTGTGTTCACTCGGCTCGAGCGCTACACGACCGGGCAGTACCCGACCGGCGGCGCGATCACCGACATGAACGGCGACAAGATCGCCGACGTGGTGACCGCCGACTACCACGGCAACTCGGTCAGCGTCCTGCTCGGCACGGGCGGGGGCGTGCTGGCCGACAAGGCGACCTACCCCACCGTCTCGGGCGCGGAGACCTCGAACCTGGCGGTGGGCGATCTGAACGGAGACGGCAGCCTCGACGTGATCGCCACGAACCCGCTGTCGAGCTCGGTCAGCATGTTCCTGGGCTCGGCCGACGGCACGCTCGCCGATGCCGTCGACATCCCGGTCGGCGTCGTCGGCGGGTCGGCGCCGTACTCGGCGGCGATCGGCGACTTCAATGGCGACGGGCGCAACGACGTCGCGGTCGCGGACGTGCGCAGCGGGACGATCATCGTCCGGCTCGGCAACGGCGACGGCACGTTCCAGACGGAGGTCCCGTACCTCGAGGGCGGCGTGCCGCCGTACATCCTCATCACGCGGGACCTCGATCTCGACGGCAAACTCGATCTCGTGTGCGCCAACCGCGGCAGCGACGACGTCAGCGTGCTGCTCGGCCGCGGCGACGGCGCGTTCCGCAAGACGATCGTGTCGAGCACCGGCAAGGAGACCGGGCCGTACTCCGTCGCGGTGGCCGACTTCAACATGGACGGCGTGCCCGACGTGGTCACGGCCAACTTCGAGGCCAGCACCGCGAGCGTGCTGCTCGGGGTCGGCGACGGCTCGTTCGAGGCGCCGCTCAGCGTCGGCGCCATGGGCATCACGTCCTACGGCACCGCCGCCGCCGACTTCAACCGCGACGGCAAGCCCGACATCGCCACCGCGAACGCGACGTCGAACGACGTCACCGTCAAGCTGAACCAGTCGTTCTAGGGTGACCCAGCGCCTCGTCTTCACGATCTCTCCTTCCGACGCGGGCGAGCGCCCGCCGGTGCCCTGTCCGTTCTGCGGACACGACGCGCACCGCCAGGACGATCCCCGCATGTTCGACGGGAGCCTCTGGCGCTGCGGGGGCGCCGACGGCGTAGGCGGCGGCGCGGGCGGGTGCGGGGCGCTGGGGCTGTCCTGCATCCCGCCCGATCTCGACGAGACGTCCGATCAGTTCTTCGACGTGCTCGGCCTCTCCGGCACGAGCTTCAGCGAGCCCGCTGTCCCCGTCGGCCGCTCCGGGCACCTCTCGATCCAGGCCTACGACAGCCCCAAGCTCCTCCGCCAGCTGACCGCCTTCTTCGAGGGCCGGGGCTACCAGACCGCCTTCCGCGAGGTCGGCTACATCTACCGCCTGCCGGACGGCCACGAGTACCCCGAGCACACCATCTGGTTCTTCTGGATCAGGCCGCTCAGGCCCCCGGCAGCCTGAGCGCCGACCTGCTCCGGCGAGGCGCCAGAGCGGCTAGAATCCGCGAGCCGATCTCCGGTCTCCCCAAGGAGGAGCCATGAACGTTCTGAATCAGGCGTCCCATTCGACGAAGATCATTTTGATCGTTGTACTGGCGCTGGCGGTACCAGCAAGCCTGTGGGCCCTGCAGGGGAATGACCCACTCGAGGACTTTGAAGAGGGCCTGAAAGGCAAGGCGCCCACCCGCAAGGGCGCGGTCAAGCAGGACGTGGTCAACGCCTCGCCGATCAATGCCCCGGTCGTCGGCGCGGCGCTCCCCAACGGATTCACGCCGCAGACGCGCCTCGGCTATACGAGCGGCGATCAGTGGGAGCCCGCCATCGCCGCGGACCGGTTCGGTCACGTGTATATGCTCTACTCGCAATACGAGGGTGTGCCTGGCTGCGCCAGCTGCTCCAACCCCACGCAGATCCTGCAGATCAGCAGCGACCACGGCACCACCTGGAGCTCTCCCAAGATCATGTATCCCGCGGGCGCGGCCTCGGGCGGGCAATGGGACTCGCAGATCGCCGTGGATCCCGTGGATGGCCGGACGGTCTACGCCTCGTTCATGCAGAACAACAAGAGCGATATCATCGTCGCAAAGTCCACGGATTTCGGGGCGAGCTGGACGTACGCCACCGCAGACGCGACGAACTCCGGCACCGACAAGCCGATCCTGGCGGTCCGCGGGCAGAACGTGCATGTGGTCTACAACCACTCCCAGACCATCTGGTCTGCCAATTCGCACGATGGCGGGCAGACCTTCACCGAGGTGCGGATCAATTCAAATGGCAAGCTGGGCTGGGCGCTCGCGGGCGGCGGCGCGGTGACACCGAGCGGGAGCGTGTTCTTCTCGTGGGCTGGCTACGAACGGAGCGGCGGCGCGACGGGCAACGTGAACCTCTATGTCAGCAGATCCACGGACGGCGGGGCGACCTGGAGCTCGCGGGTGCTCGAGGTGTCTGCATCCCCTCCGCAATGCCCGGAGTACAATTGCGGATGGGCGTACCTCGGCGCGCAGATGGTGATGACGTCTGATGCCAGTGGCACGGTATATGTGATGTGGAATTCGGGCGCGACCCCCGAGGCGCCCGGGCGGATCTACTTCTCGAAGTCGACAGACAACGGCGATACCTGGTCAGCAAAGGTGGATGTCTCCACCGCGCCTTTGGGCACGCACCACAACTTCCCGGCCATCGCCGCGACAGGCAGCGGCGACGTCCGCGTCGCGTGGATGGACACGCGCGTGGCGAACGGCGGGATCGATCGCTGGAACGTCTATTACCGGTCATCCGCGAACGGCGGCTCGACCTGGAGCAGCGAGGTGGACGTCTCCCCGTTCGCCAGCGGCGTCCCCTATATCTTCAATGAGGGGTTCCGCTTCCCCTTCGGCGATTATTACGAGATGGATATCGACGAGAACGGCACGGCGCACCTCATCTTCGGCGAAGGCTTTGACTACAACGCGCCAGGCTCGATCTGGTACACGAAGGGACCGTAGGAGAGCGGGCCACGCTCGACCGAACGAGCCGGTGGGCGCCCGGCCCCGCGGGCGCGCCGGTCATCGTGTTAGCTTCGCCGCCATGAAATTCCATGCGCTCTCCTGCGCAGCGCTGGCGCTGCTCGGCACCGTCACCGCCGATGCGGCTCCCAAGACGCACCGCCTCGAGCCGTCGCCCACCACGGTGGCCTACGGCCACTACTGGTCGGAGACCCAGCCCGTGCTGCGCATCGCCTCGGGCGACTTCCTCGATGTCGACACCGTGATGGGGGGCAACCCGGAGAAGCTCGCGCGCGCGGGCGTCCCCGACGCGAAGATCCCGGCCCCGATGAAGGCGATCGTCTCGCAGGTCACGGGCGATCGCAAAGGACCGGGCGGCCACATGCTGACGGGGCCGATCTACGTCGAGGGCGCGGAGCCCGGGGACGTCCTGGAGGTGAAGATCCTGTCGATCGATCTGACGATCGATTACGGCACCAATGCCTGCAAGGGCCTCTTGCCGGACAACTGCGAGAAGGATCTGCCGAACAAGGTCGTGTGGTATGACCGCCAGCGGAAGACGGCGCAGTTCGAGCCCGGCATCGTGATCCCGCTGCGCCCCTTCTTCGGCAGCATGGGAGTGGCGCCGGCCCCCGCGCTGGGGCGTGTCAGCAGCGGCCCGCCGGGCCGCCACGCCGGGAACCTGGACAACCGGGACCTCGTCGCCGGCAGCACCCTCTACATCCCGATCTTCGTGCGGGGCGCGCTGTTCCAGATCGGCGACGGCCACGCGGCGCAGGGCGACGGCGAGGTGGACGGCACGGCCGTCGAGACCTCGCTGCGCGGCCGCCTGCAGCTCACGGTGCGCAAGGACATGAAGCTCGCGTGGCCGCGCGCCGAGACCGCCACCGATTACATCAGCATGGCGGCCGAGCCGGATCTCCTGGTGGCGACCAAGACTGCCATCCAGGAGATGGTCGACTTCCTGGTCGCCACCCGGGGGCTGACCCGGCACCGCGCATACCAGCTCGTGAGCATCGCCGGCAACGTCGCGATCACCCAGGTGGTCGATATGCCCAACTACGGCGTCCACGTGAAGCTGCCCAAGAGCATCTTCACCTCGGCCGCGCCCGCGCCGCGGCCTGCGCCGCCGCCCGCGCCCTCTGCCGCGCCCGCGCCGCCGGCTCCGCCCTCCGCCGCGCCCGCGCCTGCGCCGCCGGCTCCGCCGCGCAAGCCGAGCTGACTCGGCTCGACACCGGGATCGCGTCCGCAGTACGCTCCTTCGGAGGTGGAGGAGGGGCCATGAGAGAGACGGAGAAGCGACCGCAGGCGTCGACGCTCAAGCTTCCACGCCCGCCGGCGATCTCCTCGGGTAAGACACGCCCGCAAGGGCCCAAGCTGTCTGGGGACCACGCCGTCGGCAGCCTGCTCGGGTGGGCCGAAGATCGATCTCAGGCGCAGCGGCCGCAGGTGGATCCGGGCTACGGTGACGTCATCATGGCCGCCATGACCGGCAGGCGGCCGTCGGGCCCGGGCCACGGCGCGCTGGCCGGCGCGCACGACTTCGCCCCGGCCACGGTGCCACGCCGCACGAGCGAGGCTACCGCGCAGGCGGAGCCGCAAGCAGCCGTCGTTCCAGCGAGCGCCCCGGCCGCGGTTGCACAGACGGCGGGCCTGCTGTCTGCCAGGGACGTCGCCGATGCAATCCACTTTCATACCGCGCAGCCGTGGAAGTACACGAAGGCTGTCATCATCGACATTCAGAGCGCAGTTGCTGTCGCGCCGACGGGCGTGATGGACGCCGCTACCGTTCAGGCGATCGCCGCGCGCCAGGCTGCGGTGAACGCCGAACGCAAGCCAACGCCGCTGCTCAAGGTCGACGGAAAGGCCGGTCCTCGCACGCTGCCGATCCTCAAGCCCGTCGGGCTCGCCACCGACGAGGCCATCGACGAGTACGTGGCGGATATCGGTGAGCTGGGGGACACGCTGAACGAGGCGAAGTTTGCGACACGCGCGGAGCTCCTCAGGATGGAGCTCAACAAGCGGCTGGCGGCGGCCGGTGTTCCTGCGATCACGAAGCCCGTCGAGATCGATCGTTTCCTGAGCGACTTCACGCCGGCGAAATGGACGCTCCGGCTCAGCGCGGCGGCCCTCGCCGATCCGAAGCGAGCCGCTGCGATGGCGTACCACGAGGCGCGCCACGCCGAAGAGTACTTCCGCATCGCGCGCATGCTCGCGGGCAAGAAGCACAGCGCCGCGCAGATCGCGTGCGAGGTCCCGATCGAAGCCCCGATCGCAGCGCAGGCCATGCAGCAACCGCTCGCGCCCGGCACTACCGAAGCGGTCGAGGCCGAGGGCTGGCACGAAGATGAGCTCGGCCGGCCCTCGCAAGGGCAGCAAAAGGCGACGCGCACGGCAGTGATCCGTGAGTTCTTCGCTGCCGCGCGCGCGTACAAGAAGGCTCAGACTCCCGCGAACCGCGCCCGCGTGGTCGCTGCCTATGAACGCTACAAGGACGTCTACTATGTCCATGGCTATCGCGACCTCCCCGACGAGTACGATGCCTTCTTCGTGGGCGAGAAGGTCGGCGACAAGCTCGGTGTACCCCGCGATGACTTCCCTCCGCTCGACGAGATGATCGCGCAGGTCCCGGAGCAGGACCCGGCGCCCAGGAAGGACCCCGAGGAGAATCCAAAGGAGGCCGAGGAGAAATGCTAGAGGCGGGCCGGGTGGGGCTGTAGACCGCGACGGCGCCGCCGAGGTGCGTGAGCCGATCGCGCTGCGCCGGTGAGCGTCAGCTCCGGGTGAGCTTCCGGATCTTTCCGTGGGCGCGGTAGAAGCCGCCGGCGCCGCTCTCGCGGAGCTCGTCGACGACGTACTTGGCGCCGAGCTCGCGGAGGTCCTTGGGGAACTGGACGTTCCACTTCTTGTTGTAGCCGGAGGAGACCGGACGGATCCGGAGCTTCTGGCCTTCCTGGTAGCACTCGACGGTCACGCCGCCGTCGGCGCTGCGCGTGGTCTCGACCGTGGTGCTCGGTTCGATCGCGGCGGCCTTGGGGGCCTTGATGAGCTTGGGGTCGTCGACCTCGCCGGCCTTCGCGCGCGCGATCGCGGCTTCGCTGGCGTCGATCGCGGCGAAGCTGCCATCGGTCGTCACGATGTAGAGACGGTCCTGGAAGAACTGCATCGAGAACGCGGAGCCGCAGCCGGTGTTGAGCTTCCAGAGGCGCTCGCCGGCCTCGGTGAAGCAGTAGACCGAGGAGCAGTTGTCGCCGGCGAAGACGTACTTGCCGTCCTCGGCGGCGGCGCACGAGAAGACGGCGGCGTCGCAGGTGTACGTCTTGGGCTCGGCGCCGCGCTTCGAGAAGCGCTGGATCTTGTTGCTCGTGGTGCTCGCGAAGACGGTCGATGCTTCCTGCCAGCCGAACAGCACGCGGCCGTCGGTCTTGCAGTGCCAGCGCTGCTTGCCGCTCTTCCAGTCGTACATCGTGACGCCCTCGGAGTGGCCGTGGTAGACGCCGCGCTCGTCGCAGCGGACCATCCAGCCCGAGGAGCCGCTCGACTTCTTGCGCCACTGCGACTCGTCCTCGTGATCGAAGACGGCGATGTTGCCGGCCTCGTCGGAGACGCCGAGCACGCCGCTCTTGATGTCGAGCCAGAAGATGTCGATGTCGTCGGCGATCTCGTAGGCGACGCGCGGGACGCCGCTCGTGAGATCGTAGACCTTGCCGTTGTCGCAGCCGGCGTAGAGCCACTCGTCGTCGGCGACGATGCACTTCACGCCGTCTGGCAGCTTGAACTGATCGAGCACCTTGCCGTCGTGATCGAGCGAGTAGATCGCGCCGGACTCGTTGCCCATCCAGCAGCGCGCGTCGTCGACGAAGACGCCGAACGCGCGGCTGCCGGTCGGGTTGAACTTCCAGATCACCGGCGCCTTCGTGACGTTCTTCGCCGCGGCCTGCGAGACGATCTCGCGGCGGGTGACCGCGCGCTTCTTGCGCGCGCCCATCACGGCCTCGGCGTAGCCCTTCTTCCGCTTCTCGGCGAGCTTCTTGTTCGCCTCGGCGAGCGCCTCGGCGTGGGTCGAGAAGTCCTTGACCTGGATCTGGCCCTTGTCGCCGATCCGGCCGTAGCGGATCGTGAGCTTCTTGTTGGTGACGACGGCCTCGTAGAACTTGTGGGAGCCGCCGCCGTCTTCGGAGAGCTCCAGGTAGCTGCGCACTTCGGGCATGGCGCACGAGCCTAGCCCAGCTTTGGGTTGGCCACCTCCAGGCCGATCACTTTGGCCGCCCCCACGCGATCACCTCGGCGGCCTCCGCGCAGCTCCGTCAGCCCGCCTCGTAACGCGCTGATGAGTGCGATACTTCTCCGATGAAGCGGGTCATGGCGCTGGCTGGCATCCTGATCGGGTGCGCGAAACCGCCACCGCCGCCACCGGTCGTGGCTCCTCCCCCGCCGGTCGCCGCGAAACCAACCGCACCGCCGCTCGCGCGCGAAGGCCGCTGCGCCGACGGCGAATCGCAGAAGCTCGACGCGACCTGGACGATCTCCGTCGATGAATGCGATCAAAAGGGTGCTGACGACGAGTCCTGGCCGCGCGTCGCCTACCTCGTGCGCCGCCTCACGCCGACCACCGGGTACGCCTGGGAGCTCGACACCTGGACGCAGCATCGCGAAGGCGGCAAGAACTGGACGATCGAGGGCGTGCTGCGCGATCGCGCAGGCGCGGCGACCAAGGTCCTGCTCGTCTCGCGTGAAGGTGGCCTCGATCAAGCAGCCGCAGCGCACCTGGTCATCTATGACGTGGCGACCGATCGCATCGCTCACACCAAGATCAGCGCGGAGACGATCGACGTCGAGGTCGCGCCCGATGCGACCAAGGCGACGGTGACGTCGTGCTCGTCGGAGGCGATGTACATCGACCTCGAGCATCCGCTCGCGTGCAAAGACGAACCGACCGCCAAGGTCAACGTCGTCGAGATCCGCTGAGCGAGCTCGCGCCGGAGTGGACCCGTCCATCATCGGCCTCGACGAGCGCGCAGTCGCTCGCTCGTCTCGTCCGTCTCGTCCCAGCGCTTCGAGATCTGCTCGAGGTAGCGGTTGGCGGCGGCCAGGCGCTGCGGCTCGATCTCCAGATCTGCTCGCGGCCCTCGCGCGTGCTGCGCACGATCCCCGCCTCGGCGAGGGTACGGAGGTGCTTGGGACTCGGGCTCAGCGACTCGCGGGATCGCACGACTTCGTCAGCCGGCGGTGATAGCCATCGGCGTTGAGCCGCAGCTGGAGGCAATCGATCGGCTTCTGGATGTCCCAGGGGCCGGCGCTCAGCACGAAGTGGTTCTCCGAGATGCCGCGGCCCTCCCAGCCCACGTTCTTGCGATACGTCACGGGCTTCCCCCGGCTCCAGCCGGGCGTGCTGGTCTCTCCGCCCACGTCGTAGACTTCTACCTTGTAGACGCGGCCGTTGCGTACGCAGACCTCGGTCGTCTGCCAGTACGTGTAGAGCGTGTTGCCGGCCAGCGCCTTGCGGCCTCCGGTCGCGTGCACGGCCCAGCAGCCGCGGTACTTCTTCGCCGCGGCGACCGACGGATGGTCGGCCTTCTCCTGGACCGGCAGGTAGTCCCCCGGGGTCATCGCAGCGCGGAATCTCTCCTGTTCGCGCGGGCTGAGGCGCGCGAAGGCGGCGTTGGGGTCCTGCGACGAGAACACGCGCTTGGCGACGGCCGACCCTTCGCGGGCGACCTTGGCCTGTGCCTCCTCTGCGAGCGGTTTCGGCGACTGCGCGCGCGCCTCCTCGGCGAGTGGCACCGCGAATGCGAGAACGACGATCAGATAAGGGAGCGTCTTCATGGTTGCACCTGCATGGTCATCCGAGGACAGGTAACGCAAGAGTGAGGCCCTGCTGATCCGCCCTTCCCCGTCGGGCGATGCATGACAGGCCGCCCCTCGGGCCACGCGGATGCGGTGACCGCGTGCGCCGCAGCCCCCGACAGCCGACGCGTGATCTCGGCGTCCGCGGATTTCACGCGCAACGCCTGGGATGTGGATGGCGGCGGCGCCGTTGCCACCTTCGAAGGTCATGCGAAAAGGGTGACCGCATGCGCGGTGACTCCCGATGGCCGATGCGTGACCTCGGCGTCCGGAGATCGGACACTCAAGATCTGGGACCCCGACGGCCGCCTCCTCACGGCCAGGCTCGCTCGCTAGAACGTCACGAGCAGGCCGACCTTGAGCTGCGTGTCGTAGCGGCGGATGCCGTCGGGCGGCGTGCGGTCGTACGCCACCGTGAAGCCGTCGGTGAGCGCGAACCGCTTCGACAGCTTCGTCGTCAGCGAGAGCTCGCCGAGCACGCGCACGTCGCCCGGATCGTCGAGCCGCGGCTGGACGTAGACGGTCTGCGCGATCGACACGCCCGCGCCGAGCGTCTCGGTGCCGGTCACGTACACCGACGCGCGACTCGCGAGCGAGCGGGCGCCCGCGTCGATCGTGCCGGCGCGCGTGTCGAGCCGCTCGTACTCGAGCATGTACGCCGCCCCCGCGATCAGCCCCACGCGCGCCTCGTTCACGAGCTGCAGCGCCGGCCCGGTGCCGGCGAGCGCCCGCACGGACAGCCGGCGGAACGCGTCGTACTCGTGCTGCACGAACGCCTCCCACCGCCACCGGCAGTCGATCGTCACGCGCGAGCGCACGTGCTCGAACGTCTTGCGGGCGATCGCGATCCCGTCGCGCGCGTTGCCGTACTCGCCGCGGACGAGCGCGAGCCCGAGCAGCCGGCCGCGCCGCAGGAGCAGGCTGCCGGCGCCGCCGATGTCGAAGAACGGGCTGTTGCCCTCGCGCCAGTCGAGCTTCAGCTCGAGCTGGCCGGTCACGCCGTCCTGCGCCGGCGGCTTCGCGAGCTGGCCCTGCACATTCACGATCTGCGCCGCCGCCGGGCGCGCCGCGCCCGCGAGCGCCACGAGCCAGACGGCCGCGAGCACGATCAGGACGCCGCGCTTCTGCATGAGCCCCGTCACTATCGGCTCCGCGCCGACATTCCCGCAACGGTCCGCACCGCCATCCCTGACAATGAAGATGAGACCAACCTCGCGCCGCGTCCTGCTTTTTTCGGGCCCGGGCCGATGTAACCGCCCCGCCGGGGCGGTGCACAGTGAGGGGGCCTGGACCTGTGTTCGGCCGGGTCTCGCCAACCCCGGCGCGGCCTGACCGGCCTGATCGTAAGAGGGACTGCCTATGCATCGCTCGGCTTCTGGGATGGCTTCTGGGATTCGACTGTCGATCGCCTCGCTGGGCCTTGGCCTCGGCCTTGGGCTCGCGCTCGCGCTTTGGCCCGCGGCCGCGGTCGCGCAGCCGGCAGGCAACCTGCCGATCGACACGTTCCGGCCCGCGATCGACTCGCGCGGGTACCTGACGATCAACGCCTCGCAGCCGCTCGGGCACGGCGAGCTGTCGTTCGGCCTCGGCGCGCTGTCGTGGGGGCACGGCCTGCTCGACTTCGAGAGCGATCCCGCGTTCTACCGGGTCAACGACGTCGTCACCGCGACGCTCGGGGCCGCGCTCGGGCTCCGCCTGGGCCCGCTCGAGCTCGAGCTCGGCGCCGCGCTGCCGCTCACGATCCTCGCCGGCGATCGCGGCCCCGACGACATCGGCGATCCGGGGAACGCCAACGACGACAAGAACTACAAGCTCGACGGGCAGGGCGTCGGCAACATCGGCCTGCACCTGAAGACGCGGATCCTCCGCACAGTCCGGCCGCCGCACACGGGGGTCTCGCTGATCGCGAGCGTGTTCTTGCCGACGGCGAGCCCGGCGGATGCGTTCCTGGGCGACAAGAAGGCGGTGCCGCAGCTCGTCGGCGTCATCGATCAGGAGCTGGTCGGCGGCCGGCTGCGCCTCGCGGTCAACGGCGGCATCCGGATCCGCTCGCGCACGTCGTTCACCGACACGGGCGACATGGGCGCGCCCGCGACGAACCGGACCATCGCCGCGACGGCGGAGCTGCCGCTCGGGTTCGGCGTCGCGTGGGGGCTCGCGCCGGGCCGGTTCGATCTCGTCGGCGAGGTGTTCGGCGCGGTGCCGCTCGGCGACAGCGACAACTACCTGCCGCTCGAGGCGCTGGCCGGCGTGAAGCTCTACCTCGCGAAGAACTCGTTCCTCTCGCTCGGCGCGGGCCGCGGCCTCGTGCCGTCCAAGGGCGGGAGCCCCGACGCGCGCGCGTTCATCGGCATCGTGTTCGAGCCGAACATCGGCGACCGCGACGGCGACGGCATCAAGGACGACGTCGATCAGTGCGTGAACGAGCCGGAGGACCGCGATCGCTTCGAGGACGAGGACGGCTGCCCCGATCCCGACAACGACAAGGACAAGATCCTCGACGAGGACGATCGCTGCCGCAACATCCCCGAGGACTACGACGGCGTCCAGGACGAGGACGGCTGCCCCGAGGGCAACGCGAACGACCGCGACAACGACGGCCTCCTCGATCACCTCGACAAGTGCCCCGACGATCCGGAGGACTTCGACGGGTTCGAGGACGAGGACGGCTGCCCCGACACGGACAACGACCGCGACGGCATCATCGACGCCGACGACCTGTGCCCGCTCGCCCCCGAGGACCGGGACAGGTTCGAGGACGAGGACGGCTGCCCCGACGCCGACAACGACCGGGACCGGATCGCCGACAAGGACGATCGCTGCCCGAACGAGCCGGAGACCTATAACAACGTCGACGACAAGGACGGCTGCCCGGACAAGGGCGTCGTCGTCGAGACGGAGGGCGTCCTCGAGATCCTGAAGCCGATCGGCTTCGAGTACAACAGCGACGTCATCAAGCGGGACTCGTACTACATCCTCGACGCCGTCGTCGCCGCGATGCAGGGCAACCTCGACATCGAGCTGATCGAGATCGCCGGCCACACCGACGAGCAGGGCAACGACGCCTACAACCTGGATCTCTCGAACCGGCGCGCCGCCTCGGTGCTGCGCTACCTGACGGGCAAGGGCGTCGAAGCCAAGCGGCTCGAGTCGCAGGGCTACGGCGAGACGCGGCCGGTCGACCCGGGCCACAACGCGGCGGCGTACGTCAAGAACCGCCGCGTCGAGTTCGTGATCCTCAAGCGGCGGACCGGCGTCGGCGGTCCTACTCGAACGCGCCCTTGACCATCACGTAGCCGGCGTCCGAGCCGACCGAGAGGTTGCGCATCTGCAGCCCCGCGACCTGCGGCAGCGGGATGCTGACGAGCAGCTTCGAGATCGATTCGATCTGGCCGCGCAGGCCGGCCTCGATGGTCCGCGCGAGGTCGGCGTCCGAGAAGCGCGTGTCGTTCGCGATGTCGTCGAGCGTCGTGACGTGGAGGACGGGCTCGCCGAGCTCGAGGCCGACGCCGTAGCCGTTCGCCGCGGGGTTGATCTTGAGGCCGATCGTCGCGTTGATCGCGGCCTTGCCGACGGGCTTGCCCTTGTTCGTGAACGTCGCGACGGTGTCGCCGAGGATGACCTTCATCGAGCCGTCGGCCGGGTCGGCGTTGACCATCGGGGGCAGCGTCATCGACAGGGCGATCGTGTCGAACGTCCCGGCCGCCTTGGGCAAGGACAGGTTGAGCAGGCCGACCGCGGTCGCCTCGGCGAGGAGCTCGTTCGCGAGGTCGTCGGCGAGGCCGATCTGGAAGCCGGTGCCGGGCTCGAGCGTGGGCCGGCCGTTCGGCGTGTAGATGAACTTCGCGCTCTCGGCGCCGCCGATCAGCATCTTCATGCCGAGCTCGACCACGCCGCCGGTGGGATCGAACGCGATGGTGGCGGGCGCCATCTCCATGTTGACGGTCTTGCCGAGGACGTCGAGCTGCTTGGGGCCGGCGAGCGCGCCGAGCGCCTGGTTCATGAGCGGCTCCATCGCGAGCTGCGCGCCGAGCGCGATGATGCCCTGGATGCGCGTGTCGAGATCGAGCAGGTCCAGGATCTCGCCCGGGATGCCCGACGCCGAGATGTCGAGGCCGGTCAGCGTGACCTGCGGGCTCTGGAGGTCGGTCTTGAAGCCGGCGGTGCCGTTCGGCTTCACGAGCAGCGTGCCCGCGACGACGACCTTCGTGGCGGCGACGCGGAAGCTCTGGGTGAACTTGGGGCAGACGAACGGCGGTCCGGCCGCGAAGCGCGCGTGGCCGGGGACGTTGAGGCCGTCGATCTGCGCGGAGAACGCGATGCCGCCCTGCTTCGGGACGAGCGACAGCTCGATGTTGGTGAAGTCGACGTCGTCGATGTAGCCGCGCACGAACAGGCAGTCGTCCTCACTATTGAGGTCGGCCGGATCGCCGGAGCGGATCATCGGCTGCAGCGGCTTGATCATCGCGCCGATGTCCATGCCCTCGATGAGCGGGCCCGCCGCGGCGGAGATCTTCGCGAACGCCTCGGTCGAGATCGCCGCGGCGAGGGCGCGATCGATGTTCGCGCCCGCGGTCCGCAGCTCGCCGGCGTGCACGGCGCGCGTGTCGGACGCCTCGGTGCCGGCCGTGTCGCGCGCGATGGTGTGGATCAGCGTCGCGCCCGCGGGGATATCGATCAGCGCGTGGAAACTGCCGTCGGCCTCGAGCGTCGCCTGGACGTTGTTGACGAGGACCTTCTCGACGGGCGTCCCGTCGATGTTCGGCTCCACCGTGCCGGTGACCTTGACCTGGCCGGCGCCCGCCTGCTGCAGGCTGCGCTGCGGCGACGTGACCTTGAGGACCGGGGGCTCGGGCAGGTTGTCCGGGGCCGTGCAGGCCGACCCGATCAGACCCAGGGTGCTCAGGGCGAGGACGGAGGTGAGGAGTCTCGGCATAGCTGACCGCCATAGCCAGCAAGGGCAGGGCCAGGCAGGATCCGCTGTAGGTCGGGAGTGGCGGCGAATGGGCGCGAGGAGGGCGCCAGGAGATCGCGGGGGTTAGCCGATCGGCCGCCAGCGACGCGGCGCGTCAGAGCCATGGCCGGCGCAAGTGAACCTGCCAGTGCGGGGCGCGGCGGCCCCAGGAGCGGCAAGTCCGCTGGCCACGCAAACAATCGTGGGCACCGGGTGGGGGAGCGGCGCGCGGGTCAGCCGATGCGGATCAGGTAGCCGTGAGCGGCGATCGGCGCGCGGGTCAGCCGATGCGGATCAGGTAGCCGTGGGCGGCGAGCTGATCTGGCGTCGGCTCGGGCGCCAGAGCGGGGCCCGCGAGGCGGCGCGTCCACACCTTCCACGGGCCGGTGGCGTCGGTCGCGCCGGTGCCAGTGGTGGCGGCCGCGTAGCACTGCCAGCCGGCGGCGAGCTGATCGGCGAACGCGAGGGCTGGGCCGTCGTCGGTGGCGAGCCGATCCAGCAGGGCGGCGAGCGCGCCGAGCCGGGCGGGCGCCGCGCGCGCGACCTCGGCGTGGAGGCGCGCGAGGTGGGCACGCGCCTCCGCGGCGTCGGTGCACAGCCGCGCGTGCAGCTGGGAGCCGAGCGCATCGAGCAGCGGCCGGGCCGGGTCGCGGAGGAACGGCGCCGGCGGCAGGAGCGCGGTCACGGCGGCGCGCGGCGCGCGGTCGCGCGTGATCTGGCCGAGCACGCGGCCGACGCCGTCGCGCACGTCGTCGCCGAAGCCGTATCGCACGGCGGCCGCGACCGCGCCGACCGCTTTGCCGAGGGCGAAGCCGGCCAGCGTCTCGACGAGCAGGGGCAGCCACCGACGCGCGCGGTCTGGGTCGGCGCCCCGCGGCTCGGCGAGCGCCGGGACCTGCGCGACGAGCGCGCGCCGGTAGCCCTCGAACGTCGCCGCGGCGTAGCGCTCGGCCGCCTCCGCGGCATGGCGGTCCGCGGTGGCGGCGGCGGCGGCACTGGCGGCCATTTCGGTTGGCGCCACGCCGACTTCGGCTGGCGCCGCTGCTCCGGCAGCTCCGGCGAGCTGCGGGATGGAGCGGCCAAATGGCAGAACGAGGATCGGAAAGTCTTTGCAGACGCTGGGTTGCGACATGCGGCCGGCTATCGGCCGCCCCCGCGCGCGGTTTCCGATATTCGTACGGGCTACCCAACGGCCGATCTGCCGAAGCACCCATGTCTGGCTGGTGCCCGATACGCGACCATTCACTGTGGGCGAAGGTCAGGGTACCTTCTGAAAAACAGGTCTCTCGGGTCCTCTATAGCTCTATCTTCAGGATCGCGCAGCAGCCGATCTCCAACACGAACGAGCAGATCTTCGATGCATGACCGTTCGGGCGCTTGATGATCCACTGCCAACATCTCGACGATGACACGCAACACTGGAATACCGCACGAGATCGCGTGATCTCTCATATAATCCAGCGCGAGCGGCTGATTTTCGTGAAATACAATATCGAGGGCCGTCGCTCGTAACCACTCGTCATCGCCTCGTAACAACCCCTCGGCGATCGGGAGCGCTCTTTGAGGTGCTCGCATGTACAACGCGTTGAGGGCGGGGCCGATGGAGAACACATCATCGCCGCGCGCGATGTGCTCCAGCTCATCGTCATTTAGGGTGCTGTAATCAACTTCTTCATCCATAAAATATCTACCGTGAGTGAGGCGCAACGCCCTTCACGATCATGCTGCTCAGATAGCGCTCACCTCCTGGCAATGTCTTCCAGATCGGCTGCACCATCAAGTGCCCACTGGAGCCGGAGATCGAGATCTCCTGTTCGAGCTGGGGAGCAGCTCCAGCCTGGAGGAGAGCCGCCATGATGCGATTGAGGCTTTCGACCGAGTCGTCGAGACCAGCGGCTTGCACCATCTCCCACATCTGCTGAGAGCGTTCATGGTTGTGGATCTCCTTGTCACGAATCTCCTTTTTTCTTTCCTCTAGCTTCTTTCGTACTTCTTGATTTTTCTCACCTGCTTGCAACTTGGCATTGATGTCGCGAAGCTCCTCTTCGTGCCCTTGTGCGATCAGTCCCATAGGGTAAATCACGACCTTGCCGATCGGGACAATAGAGCCCCCACGTTTCACGCATCGAACCGTGCCACCCGTCGGCGCGGGGACGTCCACGAGCGTCTCATCTTCGCCGACTCCCATCAACTCGAACAGCTGGGTCAGGATGGGAACGAGAGCTTTCTCTGCGCTGACGACATCGTGCTCGTTGGCGAGGAGCGTGTCCTTGTCGACGTCACCGCCAGCGCGCCGTTTTTCTTTGGCTTGTGCGAGCGCCTCTGCCTTCGGCGTCACAGCGGCCAGCAGCGCCTTGCCCTTCTCAATCAGCGGTGCGGCTTTCTTCTTGGTCTCCTCCGAGCTCTGGTTGATACGATCCGTGATGATCGCGAATCGCTCGGCCACCGGTAAAGGATTGCTCGCGACCATCACGCGAGCGTGAGTGCCTTGCAACTCGACCCAGATCCGGTGACTTTCACCCGCCGCGCTGAACGGAATTTCTTCCCCGAGCGGAATGTCATCGCCGGCCGCTTTGCCATCTTTGGAGTCGCTGGCCTGGTCGCCTTGGTCTCCGCCCTTGCCCTTGAACATCCCCAGGACGCGGCTGATCAGCTTGTCGATGGCGCTGTCCACCGTCGCCTGGATCTTCCCGATGATCTCGCGGATCTTGTCGGCGATGCCGCCGAGGCCGAGCAGGTTGGCGAGCAGGCTGATCGCCACCGGGACGAGCTTGGCCAGCGACGCCTCGATGAAGTTGGCCGCGCCGCTGATGTTGCCGGCGACGATGTTCGAGATCGAGTCGACGACGGCCTGCACGAGGCCGAAGATGCGCTGGGCGTTCTCCTTGACCCACTGATAGACGTTCCAGGCGGTCTGGATCAGCTGGATGATCGCCCCGACGGGATTCCACATCGTGGCGATCTTGATGATCGCCTGTTGCACCACCTTCTCGATCAGCCACTGCTTGATCCCGCCCACGACCATGTCCCAGAGGTTGGACAGGTCCTGCTGGATCTTCTCCCAGAGCCCGGCGAAGCCGCCGGTGATCAGCGCCTCGATGTACTGCCAGACGAACTCGAGCCGCTCGGTGTTCTTCTCGCCGATGACCTTGACGACCTTGCCGCGCATCTTCGGCCCGGTGAGGCCCAGGACCTGCGCCACGAGATCGAAGATGCCGGCGATGTCGAAGCTCGCCGGCATGCGGATCCCGGCCTCGGCGAACGTGCCGAACAGCCACTGCACGAGGCCGCTCTGCAGGTGCGTCCAGAAGTTCGCGCCGAACTGCTTGAAGCCGAGCTTGACGGCATCGACGAGGTGGCCGACGAACGCGCCGGGGTTCTCGATGATCTTCTCGATCGAGTCCTCGGCCTTGCCGATCAGCGCGTAGAACGCGGCCGGATCGATCCCGAGCACCCGCAGGATGCCCTCGAGGACCATCTTGCCGACCTTCGCCCAGTCGCCCGTGACGACCGCCTTGGCGAAGGTCGCGGCGGCCTGGACGGCCGCCTTGAACGCTTGGAGCACGGCCGAGAGCGAGGCTTTCAGCCCGTCGCACAGCGCCGTCACGCTCTGCTTCAGCTTGTCGGCGATCGCGTTCACCGCGGTCTTGGCGGCGTTCACGGCGGCGTCGATCGCCTGGTTCAGCGCCGCCGCCAGCTCCGGGAACACCGCGCCGATCAGCGTCGTCACCGCCGACTTGAGCCAGTCGCCGAGCTCGGTCAGCGCCTGGCAGACGAAGTCGCGCGCCGCGTCGATGACCAGGCACGCCGCGTTCTTGACGGCGTCCAGGATCTGCCCGATCGCCTTGCCGACCTCCTCGAGCGCCCGATCGATCTCGTCGGCGACCGCCTGGATCCCGTTGGCGACGACGTCGGCCGCCTGCTCGAGCCAGCTCTTGTCCCGCTCCGACTTCTGCTGCGCCTCCTGCTTCTTGCGGGCGGCCGCGGCCTCGCCCTTCTGCTTCTCCGCGTCAGCCTTCTTCTGCGCGCCCTGGAAGTCGCCCTCGACCTTGGCCTGATCGGTCTGGATGCGCGTGGAGATCTTGCCGAGCGTGCTCTGCTTCTTCGCGCTCGCCTGCTGGTCGAGCTTCTTGATCTCGCCCTCCTGCTTGACCAGCGTGTCGGCCTGGCGATTGGCGATCTGCGTCCGCGACTCCGCCACCTTCGCCTGCTGCTGCTGGTCGGCGTCGGCGTGCACCTGCACGACCTTCGCGTGCGCGTCGTCCACCGCCTTGGCGCGATCGGCGTCGCGCTTGGCCTCGGCCTGCGCCATCTTCGCCTTGGCCTCGGCGAGGCTGGCGTCCATTTTCGGCTTGGCGACGTCGTCGAACGCCGCCTGCGCGTCGGCGGGCAGGCCCCACTTCTTGAGCTTCGCCATGCCCTCGACGCTCGGCAGCGCGGGCATCGGTCCGGTCGCCTGCGCCTTGGGCACGGCCAGCTTCTCGTCGAGCTTGGCGGGCTGCACCTGCGCCGCGCCCGGCCCGGCCAGGATCTGCTTCTTCTGCGCCTCGAGCGCCCGCGCGCCGTCGCCGATCGCGTGCTGGTGATCGGCGAGCGAGCGGACCGGGTCTGCCTGGCCCGCGAGATCAGTCACCGGCGCCGGCCCGGGATCGGTCTTGACGTCGGGCGCGCTCGTCGGCAGCGCGGCGAGCGTCCGCTGCGCGGCCGCCTTCACCTGCGCCGGGTCGGCGGCGGGCTTGCCGGGTGCGGTGCCGGGGGCGGTGCCGGGGGCCGTGCCGGGGGCCGTGCCGGGTGCGGTGCCGGGGGCCGGCTTGACCGGCTTGGCCACCGTCGCGGCGGCGTTCACCCGCGGCGCCGCCGGGGTCGGCGTGGGCTTCGCCGACGGCGGCCGCGCGCCCGAGGCTGACGACGACGGGTTGTGCCCGCCGCCGCTGGCGCCTCCGCCCTTGCCGCCGGTCACGGCGCGGCCGTCGAGCTGGGCGGGCAGCGGCGCCAGCCCGGCGTCGAACTGGGCCTGATCGGTGGCCGCCTTCGTCGTGGCCTGCGCGCCGGCCTGCGCCCACAGCTCGGTCGCCTGCTTCGACGGCAGCGCCTCGAACGCGTCGACGTACGGGTTGCCGGTCGATGCGTGTTTCGGCGGGGCGACGAGCTGCGGCCCTGGGTGCTTGACCGGTGCCGCGGGCTTCGACGGGGCCGGCGGCGCCGCCGGGCCGCCGGGCAGCGCGGGCTTGCCGGCCATGGCGAGCCGCTGCTGTTGCGCCGCGAGCTGGGCCGAGCGGGCGCCGGGCGACGTGGGCTGGCCCCTCGGCGCGGCCAGCGGCGTCGGCGCGCCATCGGGTGCGTGCAGCTTGATGACGGCGAGCTTGGCCTGCAGATCGGCCTGCGCCTCGGCCGGATCGAGCGCGGTCCCGGACTCGAGCCCCTTGGCCGCCGCGCGCGCGAGCTCGCCGCGCCGCGCCTGCGCCACGTGCTCCAGCTCGTGGGCCAAAAGCTCGTCGCCGCGCTCGGTGCCGGGCGCGTACTCGCCGCGCGCGAAGTAGATGTCGTCGCCGACCGCGACCGCGCGCGCGTGGTGCGCGGCGGCGACCAGATCGGCGGTGTCGTCGGTGTGCACGCGCGCGGCGCCAGCGGCAGCCTCGCCGACGTGCGGCCCGAGCTGCGCCGCGAGCTCGCCGGGCAGCGGCGCGCCGGACGAGCCGCGCCCCATCACGCGCGCCGCGTCGCCGCCATCGGCGCGCGCGACGAGCTGGAGCGCCGGCGCGGCGTGCCCCGGCACCCGCTCGCTTCGCAGCTCGCGCAGCGCCGCGCCCGCGACCGCTGGATCGGCCGCCGCCAGCGCGGCGGCGGCACCGTGCCCGCTCGCGGCCGCGGCCAGCAGCTGCTCGCGCAGCGTGGGTGGCGCCGCCGCGCCGGGGGCAGCGGGCGAGTCCGCCTGGGCTGCGGCGCCAGGCGCCTTCCTGCTCCCGTTCGCGCCCGCCGCGGTGCTCGCGCGTCTCGTGCCGCCGGCCAGGACGGCGTCCACGCCGCGGAGCCCCGTCGCGATCACGTCGGCGCCCGTCGGCGCGTCGAGCCCGTCGTGATGCGCCTCGTGATGCGCCCCGTGGTGCGCCTCGTGGTGCGCCTCGCCCTCGTCGAAGGCGTACGCCACAGACGGCTGCGCGCGCAGCGCGATCGGCGCGGGGCGGCCCTGCATCGCCAGGGTCGCGGCGCGATCCGCCTCGCGCTCGAGCTGGCGCAATGTCCCCTCTCGCTCGCCGCGGCCGCCGCGCTGCTGCACCACGTGCGCGAGCTCGTGCGCGATCAGCCAGTCGCCATCGGGCGTGCCCGGGCGATACGCGCCTTCGCGGAAGTGGATCTCGCCGTCCTTGACGACGGCGCGCGTACGACCGGTCGCCTCGGGGCTATCGGGACGGATCGAGACCCCGTTGAGGTCGAACCCCAGGGCCTTGCTCATCCGCCACTGCGTCACGGTGTCGAGCGGCTGGGCCGCGGGCCTGCCGGCGGCGCGGTCTGCCCGGCGCGCTGGCGCGGCCTCCTCCTCGTACCGCCCCTCGTACGACACGAGGCTCTGCCGGCCGGGCACGCCCCTCGCCGGGGCGCGTGGCCGAGCGGCGTGGCCGGCCGTCGGCGCCTCGAGGCGCGTGTGCTTGCCCACCGCGTTCGCGCGGGCATCGGCCACGATCAGCTCGAACCACTGCCGGACCGAGCGCAGCTCTGGATCCTCCGCGGCGGCCTGCTCTGCTCGCCCGAGGACCTCGCGCGCCCGCGCGAGATCCAGGTGATGGCTCCGGGCGAGGGTCTCGGCCAGATCCTCACGCGCGGGCTCGTCGCTTCGGTGCCGGCTCTGAAACCCCATCCGCTACCTCGTCTTCTCTATGTCTCTACGGTTGTCTCAATCGATGCTTCCCTCCACTCGGCTATCTGACGTGCCGAATTTCCCATCTCGGGCATACCTGTAGCACCAGCGAATGCCCCCGCCGGATGCGACGATATTGGATCACTGTCTCGAGATCTATGATCATGAGTGCAGCTAAATGTTGCACTCATGCTCATCACGAGATGAGCAGTGCCGCAATGCGCGGCAGGCGTGGAATCGGAGATTCGCGCATGTGGCGGGCCCCGGCGGCATCGGGGCGACGCGCAGGAACGCTGCGCGGGAACGCTGCGCGGGAACGCTGCGCGGAACGCTGCGCGAGAACGCTGCGTCATCCAAGCGCAGCGCTACGGGAGGACGCGCGAGGCGACCGAGGCGCGGGCGCGCGCGCCGCGTGAGACGCCCGATCGCGCCGACCTCGGCGACCGGCGCATCAGGACGCTGCCGGGCATCGACCACGGCAAAGATCGCCGCGCCGGGGATGCCGGCCGCGCGGTGGCTGCAGCGGCTCGCCGCGGTGAACCCGTTCAGCCACGTCGTCGAGGGCGCCCGCGCCGCGCTCCGCGGCGATCTCGGCGACGCGCAGCTCCTCGTCGGGCTCGTCGCGTCGGCGCTGCTCGCGGTGCTCGGCCTCGCCGTCGCGACGCGACGCGGACGTTTCAGCGCGAGTCGGCCTGGCCCGAACGTATGTGCGAATACGTGTAATAAGGCGTGGCAATACGAGTTGCCAGCGCGCTCTCGTCGTCCGGGAGGACGGGGCCGCGCTGACTTGTGCTTTCCAGCCGAGGGCCGCTCGGCTTCGCAGCACGGGAGGACACGCGCGCGATCTTCGACGGAGTTGCGTGATGAGTCTCGTGCGGAGGTCGCATCTCAGTGCACGCCGCCTCACGCCGCGTCGTGACAAACGAGGCTGGCGCATTCGATCCCGAGTGCTCTACGGTTCGTGCGCGCGAATGGCGCACGCCCCCAGGAGGCTGAGATGAGACTGCTGTCGCTCTCGATGTTCGCTGCTCTGACGATCACCGCGTGCTCGACGACCGAGGCACCGACCGTCAAAACCGATCCGGATCAGGATCCGTCGGCCGAGACCAAACCGCACTACGTCTCGATCGATCGCGACGCGCTCGCGACCGCGCAGGAGGCGCTGGCGCAGCGCGATCCCAGCGCGCAGCTCGAGCTGGTCGACATGTGGAACGACGTCGCGCTCGTCAAGGTCGAGGGCCAGGACCTGAAGGCGCTGTCCCAGCTCATGCACGTGAACCACAACCGCTGCGGCGGCTTCATCGTGCACGACACGCTCGACGACGCGCGGGCCGCGCTCCGCGCGAAGGACATGGAGGGCATCGCGTCGCTCATCACGTACACGATCGACAACGCCACCACGGTCAACACGCTCTTGCCGCAGCTGAGCCAGGCCAACGTCCTCACCACCATCCAGCAGCTCTCGGGCGGTGCGGGCTTCACGACGCGCTACTACACCTCGACGGGCGGCGGCCAGTCCTCGACGTGGCTCAAGAACCTGTGGGCGGGGTACGCGGCGAGCCGCCCCGAGGTGACGGTCGAGCTGTACGAGACGGGCTGGGCGCAGAAGTCGGTGATCGCGAAGATCCCGGGCACCTCGCTCGCGAGCGAGGTCGTCGTGCTCGGCGGCCACCTCGACTCGATCAACCAGAGCGGCGGCAACGCGCCGGGCGCCGATGACGACGCCTCGGGCATCGCGAGCCTCTCCGAGGTGTTCCGCGTGCTGATGGCGATGAACTACCGCCCGCAGCGCACGGTCCACTTCATGGCGTACGCGGGCGAGGAGGTCGGCCTGCTGGGCTCCAAGCAGATCGTCAACACCTACAAGGCCGCCGCCACGAACGTCGTCGGCGTCATGCAGCTCGACATGACGAACTACAAGGGCTCGACGAACGACATCGTCTTCATGACGGACTACACGAACGCGGCGCAGAACACGTTCGCCGGCAGCCTCGTCGACACGTACCTCACCGGCATCACGCGCACCACCGACGTGTGCGGCTACGGCTGCTCGGACCACGCGTCGTGGCACAACGCGGGCTACGCGGCCTCGATGCCGTTCGAGTCGAAGATGGCCCAGTACAACCCGACCATCCACACGGCGAACGACACGCTGGCGCAGAGCGGCAACAGCGCGGCGCACGCGATCAAGTTCTCCAAGCTCGCCACGGCGTACGTCGCCGAGCTCGCGAAGGGCACGATCGACACGTCGGGGAACACGGCGCCGAGCGTCTCGATCTCCGCGCCGGCGAACGGCTCGTCGTACCCGGCGGGCACCTCCGTCACGATGACGGGCTCGGCCAACGACACGCAGGACGGCCCGCTCTCGAACGCGATCGTGTGGACGTCGAGCATCGACGGCTCGCTCGGCACCGGCGCCTCGGTCGTGCGCACGCTCTCGTCCGGCTCGCACACGATCACGGCCCGCGCCACCGACTCGGGCAACCTCAGCTCGACGGCGACGATCTCGGTCACCATCGGGAGCTCGGCGACCCCGCTCTCGAACGGCGTCCCGGTCACCGGCCTCGCGGACAGCACGGCCGGCAACTTCAAGTTCTACACGATCGCCGTCCCGGCGGGTCAGTCGACGCTGACGATCACGATGAGCGGCGGCACGGGTGACGCGGACATGTACGTCAACTTCGGCGCGCAGCCGTCGGACACGGTCTACCAGTGCCGCCCGTACCTCTCCGGCAACAACGAGACGTGCACGTTCTCGCCGCCCTCGGCGGGCACGTACTTCATCGGGCTCCGCACGTACGCGGCGTACACGGGCATCTCGCTGACGGCCACGTACGGCTCCTCGTCGGGCTGCGCGACGGGCGACCCGGTCATCACCAACGGCGTCGGCCAGACGGTCTCGGGCGCGGCGAGCAGCACCACGTACCGCTGCATCAAGGCCGTCCCGGCCGGCAAGACGCTGACGCTCAAGATCAGCGGCGGCACCGGCGACGCGGACCTCTACACGCAGTTCAACGCGCGCCCGACGACGTCGGCGTACCTCTGCCGCCCGTACCTGAGCGGCAACAACGAGACGTGCACGCACACCATCACGGCCACGAACGCGGGTGACTGGTACGTGATGCTGCGCGCCTTCTCGGCGTACAGCGGCACGACCCTGATCGGCAGCTACTAAAGAGCCGAAGGTCCGCCGCCGGTGAGCCGGCGGCGGACGCCCGGCCGCCCACGCGCCGAGCGCTCGAGCGCCCGCCCCGAAGCTTGGGGGACGGGCGCTCTTTTCGTTTGGCCGTTCGGCGGCTCGTGCAGCGGCAGGCCGCGCCGCACATCGGGGGCTGAGACGGGCGCTCAGCGCAGCTCGAACTCTTTGCAGAACGCGACGGTGGCCGGCCGCTCGCCGTCTGGGCCGGGCGCGTCGAGCGGCCAGCGGCGCTGGCCCTCGTCGGGCCAGCCGTGCCAGCACTCGCCGCGCGGCTCGCTCCAGAAGAAGCAGTCGCGGCACGCCGAGCGCAGCTCGAACCGGCGCGCCTCCGCGAGCAGCTCCTCGGTGAGCGGGAACTTCACGGCGACGCCGGGGCGGGCTGTGGCGCCCGCTTGCGGGCGGCCGATCCGGAGCCCGCGGCCGGTTCGTCCTGCGTCGCGGCCTCGTAGCCCTTCTCGATCCCGCGCTTGACGCGATCGGCGGCCGGGCCGGCCTTCTCCTTCACGCCCTGCTTGAGCTCCTGGGCCTCGCCGGTCGCCCAGATCGCCTTCACGTGGCCGAAGAACGTGCGCTTGCCAAGCGGGACGGTGGCGCCGCAGTAGGTGAGCCCTGCCGCGATCGCCAGATACACGAGGAACCGGATCATCTCCCCAAACCTACCAGCCGGGCCGGGCGGCGCCACCGGGCGGCGCCACCGGCTGCGCGGCCGCTAGTCCGAGGCCCGCTTCAGGATCAGGAACGCGACGCGGCGGTTCTTGGCCCACGCCGCCTCGTTGCTGCGCCGGTCGAGCGGCTGCGTCTCGCCGTAGCCGTGCGCGGTGAGCCGGTTCGCCTCGACGCCCTTGTCGGCGAGGTACTTCTCGACCGACTTCGCGCGCTTGTCGGACAGCTCGAGGTTGTACGTGTCGTCTCCGCGCTCGTCGGTGTGGCCCTGGATCTCGATCAGCTGGATGCTCGGGTTGCCCTGCAGGGTCGCCGCGACGGCGTCCAGGATGTCGTACGACCGCGGCTGGATGATCGCCTTGTTGTACTCGAAGTAGACCATGTCGAGGATCTCGATCGCCGTGTCGGTCACGACGACGCGTCCGCGATCCGGACAGCCGTCCGCGTCCTCGAGGCCGTTGTACGTCTCCGGCTCGTTCGGGCACTTGTCGTCCTTGTCGAGGATGCGGTCCTTGTCGTTGTCGGGCTCGGGGCAGCCGTCCTCGTCCTCGAACCCGTCCTTGTCCTCGGCGACCATCGGGCACAGGTCGTCGCCGTCGAGGATGCCGTCCCCGTCGTTGTCGGGGTCCGGGCAGCCGTCCTCGTCCTGGAACCCGTCGAAGTCCTCGGGGTCGTCCGGGCACTTGTCGACGTTGTCGAGGATGCCGTCGCCGTCGCGGTCGCCCTTGTTGCCCTCGGGGCAGCCGTCCTCGTCCTCGAACCCGTCCTTGTCCTCCGGGACCTCCGGGCAGCTGTCGTCCTCGTCGAGGATGCCGTCGCGGTCGTTGTCGGGCTCGGGGCAGCCGTCCTCGTCCTCGAACCGGTCGAAGTCCTCCGGCTCGTCGGGGCACTTGTCGACGTCGTCCTTGAGGCCGTCGCCGTCGCGGTCGCCGATGTTCGGCTCGAAGACGATGCCGATCATGGCGCGCAGGTCGGGGTTCGCGCCCTTGTCGGGCAAGAGGCCGCGCCCGACGCCGAGCGAGAGGAACGAGTTCCGCGCGAGGTAGAGCTTCACGCCGCCGAGCGCCTCGAGCGGCTGGTAGTTCTCCTTGTCGCCGAGCGGCAGCGTGCCGTAGGCCTCGGCCACGATGTCGAACTTCTGCTTCGAGAGCGCGTACGCGATGCCGATGCCGTACGGGACCTCGGCGCCGACGGTGACGGTCTGGCCGGTCGGCGTGACGCCGTCGGTGGTGTCGCTGTCGGTGAACGTCGTCGTCTTGCGGACGCGGATGCCGCCGTTCAGCGCGACGCGCAGCCGGGCGGAGCGGCCGAACTCCTTGTCGAGGATGCCGATCACCTGCGGCACGGCCGCCGACTCCCCGAGGAAGCGGTCCTTGGGGTCTGTCGACGGGAGGAAGATGCTCGCGATGACGCCGAGGCCGATGTACGGCGCGCGGCTCGTCTTGAGGAACCGCGTCTTCAGGTGCAGCCCGACGCTGCCGAGGCCCTGGCCGTCGATCTTGTAGATCTGGTCGTCGTTGGGGTCCATCGGATCGCCGGGATCGTCGGGGTCGCGGTCGCCGTTCATGAGCCGCAGCGGCACCGACGCGCCGACCTCGAGCTCGATGGGCCCGAGCTTCAGGCCGTACGCCGCGATCAGGGTCGCGGTGATCATGTTGTCGATCGTGTAGACGGGGTTGCCGGCGCCCGCGCCCTCGAGGCGCAGGAGGCCGTGGCCCCAGTCGAGGGAACCCAGGCCGAACGAGAGCTCGTTGTGGCCGAGGACCTGCGACGCATTGATCGTCAGGTAGCCGCGGGAGTCGATCGCGGGCCGGAAGATGCCGAGGTCGACGTTACCGCCGACCTGGGCTCGGGCCGGCGCTGCTGCGAGCGCGACACCGAGGACCGCGACCACTGGGGACAAAAGCCGGGCAGTGCGCAGGAACATGGGGCCTCCGGGACCGGATAGTGCATCGGGCCCGTTCCCTCGTTACACCAGACGGCGCACCCCGGTCAAACAAGGGGCCGCGCCCGAAATCACTGGCCGTTCAGGGTCTCTTCGCTGATGCCGTTGCGCACGCAGATCCCGATGGCGCGCTGCCTCATGAGGGCGCTCATCCGCTTCCAGTACAGCTTCGCCTTGGCGGCGTTCCCCAGGTTGCACGCAGGGATGAACGCCTTCTCGGCGATCGACGGATCCGGCTTGCAGGCCCACGCCTTGTCGAAGGCATCGAGCGCGGCGAGCGCCTGTCCATTGGCGTTGAACTCACGCCCCTTCTCGACGAACGCGTCGGGGTCACAGCCCGCGGGCGGCGTGGGCGGCGTCGGCGTCGTGACCCGCTCCGTGCACCGGACCTGGCGGGCGGCCTCGGCCGCCACGCTCGACGGCTTCGACGTCCGCTCCTGTGCGAGGAGCTGGTTGTACTGCCTGCAGTCGGCGTCCCTCGCGGCCTTGAGCTTCTCGACCAGCTCGCGGACCGCGGCGTCCTCGGCCGCCTCGTACCGCTGCTTGAGCTTGCTGTAGCTCGTGACGTTCGCCAGCTGCCGGATCTCGGCCTCGGCCTTCTTGAGGTTCTTGTCCCGGAGCGCGGCCTCGAACGCGTTGATCCTCGGCACCGCCTTCGTCTCGAGGACGGCGCGCTCCTTCAGCTTCCTCGCGGCGGCCGGGCTGACCGCCTTCAGCCGATCCGCGCAGGCGTCGAGGTCATCCCACTTCTGATCGGACTGGTAGCGGAGGCACTCGACCTCGATCTCGCTCGCCCCGACCTGCGGGGTGGGGATCTGCGCGTCGGGGACGGCCGGCAGCGGCGTCTCCTCGGTGGCGTCCGGCGTGGTGCTCGCCATCTGCGGCGCGTCCGCCGGCTCGACGCCGCCGCTCGCCGTGCCGGCGCCGCCGCCCAGCTCCTTGCCGCTGCCGCTGCCGCCGCCGGTGCCGCTGTTGCTGCGCATCACGACGATCGCGCCGATCACGCCGAGCACGATCACGCCGAGCACGATCGCGAGGATGAGGCGGCCGCGGCCGCCGGCCTCCGGGACGTCGGTGATGACCGCGTCGCGCGCGAACACGAAGTCCTCGCCCGGCTCGACGAAGCGCAGCCGCACGTGGCCGAGATCGATCACGTCGCCGCGCCGCAGCTCGACCTTGCCGTAGTCCTGGCCGTTGACCCGCACGCCGTTCGACGACTGCAGGTCGCTGATCGTGTAGCGGCCGGTCTCGGGCTCGCGCACCAGCTTGGCGTGGTTGCGGCTGATCGAGCGGTGGTTGACGACGATGTCGTTCTCGTCGGTGCGGCCGATGATCATCTGCGGCCGCGAGAGCTCGAACTCCTTGCCGGCGAAGTTCGACGACAGGACGACGAGCTTGCCGTACCCGACGGGCGTGGCGAGCGCGTTGAGCACCGCGGGCGTCGCGACCGGCCGGCCGCCCGGGTCGGGGTCCGGGAGCGAGACCATCGTCTGGTTCGGGTTACCGACCAGCTTGCCTGGCGTGCCCGGCGCCGGCGTCGGCGCCACGCTGATCGGCTGCGTCGCCTGCGTGGCCACCGCGGCCATCACGTCGGTCGGCGCGTTGTCCACGCGCTCGACCGGCTGGGTGCGCGCGTCATCGATCTGCTCGACGCCCTCGGCCTTGAGGTAGAGCTTGTAGTCGCCGATCTGGACCTGGTCGCTGACGCGCAGCGACACGCGCTCGGCGATCCGCGCGTTGTTGACGCGGATGCCGTTGTAGCTGCCGAGATCCTCGATCTGGACCTCGCCGTTGTTGCGCAGGATCCGAGCGTGACGGCGCGACACGTTCCGCTCGGTGAGCCGGATCGTGTTGCCTTCTTTGCGGCCGATCGTGATCTCGTCGCGGATCAGAGGGACGACCGTGGTCTTCCCCTCGTCATCCTGGATCACCAGCTTGAACATCGGTTGCGTCCCCGCGGTTCGTCGACGTTAAACCCAGCTCCAACGTCCACGTTTCTTTGGTTGTACCAGCCCAAGCTTTGGCAAAACAACGGTGGGTCGACTACTTGTTACCGCTTCGCAGAGCTTGTCGCGCAAGCTTTACAGCGGCGGCGAGCTGTGGATCGTCCTCGTCTGACTCGGCGATTGTTGCACCACTGCCGGGCCCGGCGCCACTACCGGCTTGCGGGACCCCGACGATCTCCATCGGCGCGAACGCCTCCACGCGCACGTCGGGGACCAGGCCCTTTGATTCCAGCGAGTTGCCTTTGGGCGTATAGAAGCGCGCGGTCGTGAGCTTGAGGCCGGATCCATCCACCAGATCGAAGAACGTCTGGACGGTGCCCTTGCCGTAGGTCGGCAGGCCGACGAGCTTGGCGCGGCCGTGGTCGCGCAGCGCGCCCGCGAGGATCTCGGCCGCCGACGCGGTGCCCTGATCGACGATCGCGATGATCGGTACGGCGGTCGCGGCGCCGCCCTTGTGGGCGGTCTGGGTCTCGACGGAGCCCTGGCGGCCGCGGATCGTGACGATCGTGCCGCCGTCGAGGAACAGATCGGCCACCGCGATCGCCTGATCGACGAGGCCGCCGGGGTCGTTGCGCAGATCGAGGACCAGGGCGTCGAGCCCGTGCTGGGCGCGGAGCTGGGCGAGCGCGCTCCCGGCGTCGGTCGAGGTGGCCTCGGCGAAGCGCGAGATCGCGAGGTAGCCGATGCCGCGCTCGATCACGCGGTGGCGCACCGTGGGCTGCTTGACCTGCGCGCGGACGAGCGTGAACGCCCGCGGCTCCTTCCAGCCGGCGCGCAGCACGGAGACGGTGACGCGCGTGCCCGACGGGCCGCGCAGCCGGGCCTCCCACGCCGAGGCGTTGGCGAGCTCGCGGCCGGGCTCGGCGGTGGGCGCGCCGTCGACGGCGACGAGCCGGTCGTCGAGCTGGAGGCCGGCGAGGTCGGCCGGCGAGCGCGGCACGATCGCGTCGATCGTCGGGTGCGGCGGCACGCCGGGCCGGGCGTCGTCGACGGCGCCGGGCGCGAGCGTCAGGCCGGTGCCGCCGAACTCGCCCTCGGTGTCCTGGCGCATGTGCTGGTAGCGCGCGGGCGGCAGGAACGTCGAGTACTGATCGAGGTTGTGGAGCATGCCGCGGGCGGCGTCGTAGAGGAGCTTCTTCTCGTCGGCGGGATCGACGTAGCTCGTCTGCACCGTGGCGAGCGCCTGCGCGAACGCGTCGAGGGCGCGGAAGCGCGCGACGTCCCGCGGCACGGCGTGGGCGCCGAGCGCGCCGGCGATCACGGCGCCCGCGGCGAACGCTGCGACATGCGAGGCGCGCGACACGGCGGAGAGCTTACCTCGGGTCGGCGCGATGATCGGCGCGATGATCGGCGCGATGATCGGCGCGATGGTCGGCGCGATGGTCGGCGCGATCCGGCCGGTGTCGCTTGTGCCGCCGGTCGCGCCGATCCGGCCGATCCGGCCGATCCGGCCGATCCCGCTGGTCCCGCCGGGAGAGCAGCGGCTCCGGATCGATCGGGAGCCCGCCCGGGCCGAGCTTGGCGCGGACCTCGAGGTAGACGCGGCGCCGCGCGGCGCGGCCGAGGCGGTCGCCGCGCTGCACGGGCGCCCCGGCGGGTACCGAGGCCGCGCCGAGCTTGGCGATCACGGTGAGGAAGCTGCCGTGATCGATGATCACGCCCACGTCGAGCCCGCGGATCGGGCCGGCGTAGCGGACCACGCCAGCGGCGGGCGCGACGGCGGCGGCCTGGGCGTCCACCTCGAGCTCGATCCCGCGCCGGGACAGCGTGGCCTGCGACGCCTCGTGCACGGCGGCGCCGAACCGGCGCACGACCGCGCCGCGCGCGGGGCGGCCGATCTCGGTGGGGAGCTCGATCTCGGGCAGGCGCGCGGCTTGCGCCTCCTGCGCGGCGGCGGCGCGGCGGAGCTGGGCGTCTTCGCCGGCGAGCAGGCGGCGCTCGGCGCGGTCTCGCTCGAGGAGGAGCCGCACGGCGGCGCGGCGGCGGGCCTCGGCCATGCGTGGATCGGGCTCGCCAGGGGCCGGCAGCGCGGGCGCGCGCAGGAGGCGTGCGGCGGCGGCGATCCGGCGGGCGCGCGCGGCGTCGGCCTCGCCGAGCTTCGCGCCGACGGCGACGCGGGCGCGCTCGAGCGCCGCGCGCTCGTCGGCGAGCTTTCGGGCGAGCGGGCCGGGCGGCGCGCCGGCGGGGGGGCCGGGGGAGCCGGGCGGCGAGCCGGCGCGCGCGGGCAGGGCCGCGAGCGCGACGGCGAGCAGGAGCAGGGCGCCGCTAGCGCGCCGCACGCGAGGCTCCCGCGAGCGCGCCGCCGATGCCGCCGAGGAGCGCGCCGGCGCCGAGCAGCGCGGCGAGCTCGGCCAGGCCAGGCACGGCGAGGTGCGGGCCGAGCGCGGCGCCGTAGCGGGGCACGCCGAGCGCGATGCCGAGTACGATGCCGAGCGCGGCGAGGCTTGCGGCGAGGAGGCCCGACAGCGCGCCGGCGAGCGCCGTCGGCCCGGCGACGAAGCCGGGCCCGGCGCCGAGCAGGTGCATGACGGCGAGCTCGCGCGGGCCGCGATCGAGCCGGACGCGGATCGCCGCGAGCACGACGATGAGCGCGAGGCCGGCGAGCAGCGCGGCGCCGCTCCACGCGAGCGCGCGCGCGGCGCCGAGCGCCTGCCCGGGGTCAGCGCCGGGGCCGCGGGCCGCGGGCGCGGCAGCGTCATCGAAGACGTCATCGAGCACGCCATCGAGCACGACATCGGCGACGCCATCGGCCCCGCGCAGCGCGCGCACGGTCGGGCTCATCGCGATCACGTCGCGCACGCCGGGCGCGAGCGTGACCTCGACGGAGGCGGGCAGCGCCGCGACGTCGACGCCCTCGAGCAGCGCGGGCTCGGCGCCGAGCGCCGCGGTGAGCCGGCGCGCCGACTCGGCGGCGGGCACGACCTGGGCGCCGAGGACGCCGCGCAGCCCGCGCAGCTCGCGGGCGAGCCCTTCGGCCCGCGCCTCGGAGACGCCCTCGCCGAGGTAGACGACCATGCGGGCCGGCGGCGCCGGGCGGGCGCGCGCCCAGCGCTCGATGCTCGCCGCGGCGATCGCGGCGACCGACGCGGCGAGGAGCGCGCAGGTCAGCGCGAGCAGCGTCCACAGGCCGGCACGCGGCCGCTCGACGGCGATGCGGGCCGTCCGCCGGAGCGCCGAGGCGAGGCTCGGCGGGATCACGTCTCCTCGTCGTACGCGTACGCGCGGGGCGCGCCGTACGGCCCGGTGACGCGATCGAACACCGCCTCGGGGCCGGGAGCCGGCTCGGGCTCGATCGTCGCGTCGGTGGCGCGCGCGGCTCGGCGCACGCGGCGGGGGGCCTGCGTGCGCTGCGCCCGCAGCACCCGCTGCGCCCGCAGCACCCGCATTTTCATTTCCGACCTCGCTCGGTCCTCCGCATACCGCTCCTCCGGACCGGCTCGGTCATGGTCAGACCTCGCTCGGTCCTCCGCATACCGCTCCTCCGGACCGGCTCGGTCACCGGATGCCTCCGGCGGCCGCGCGGGCGCCGAGCGGGAACGGCACCACGTTCGGGAGCACCGGGGCGCGCGCCGCCGCGGCGGGCGCGGCCGGCACGCCGTCGAGCACCTCCTCGAGCGTGCGGCCGCCCCGCTCGAGCTCCTCGACCGGCACGAGCTGGCCGCCGACGAGGCCGAGCTGCCGCCAGCCGTAGAGGTCGGCGATCCGGCGCAGCGCCGGCTCGCGGCCGAGCACGACGCACGCCGCGCCGCGGGTCGCCGCGGCCTGGAGCGCGGTGCACACGAGGTCGGTGCCCAGCGCGTCCTGCGCCGTCGTCGGGTGATCGGCGATCACGAGGTCCGGATCCCGGACGAGCGCGCGCGCGACCGCGACGCGCTGGCGCGCCGCCGCCGACAGGCAGTCGACGGGCAAGGACGCCTCCGACTCGAGGTCGAGGAAGGTCAGGACCTCGGCCGCGCGCAGCACGGAGATCGAGCGGGGCACGCCGTCGATCTCGAGCGGCAGCACGACGTTGAGCTGCGCGCTGCGATCCTCGAGCAGGCACAGCGCCTGCGGCACGATGCCGATGCGCCGGCGCAGGAGCCGGAGCGACGAGCGGCGCAGCTTGCTGACGTCGTGGCCGAGGATCTCGAGCCGGCCCCGGGTGAGCGGCGCGTCGCCCATCGCCGCGGCGGCCAGGCGGGAGGTCCCCACGTCGGCGGCCCCGACGATCAGCACCACTTCTCCACGGACCACCTTCAGGTTGGCGCCCGCGAACAGCGGGGCTCCACCTCGAGGGTGATCGAGGGCTGCATCGACCAGCTCGATCATGTTCTCCCTCTACGCGAGTCACAGGAGCGGGGCAAAAAACCGGCAGCGCCTTCCGGGCAAGGGCGCGGTTCTCGGCGATAGTAGGATCGGCCCATGCGCAGGTGCGTGCTGCTGATCGCGCTCTTGGCGTGCTGCGGAAGCGACACCGAGCAGCAGCTCGCAGGCGAGCGCAAACGCGTCGACCAGGCCCTCGAGCGGCTCGGCAAGCTCGAGCAGGGCCGCGCCGTCGACACGAAGCGCGTCGCCGACGAGCTGCTCGCGCGCGGCAAGGAGGCGGGGCTGTCCGGCCCGCCGGGGCCGCCGGGCCCGCGCGGTCCGGACGGTCCGCAAGGGGCGGCGGGGCCGGCCGGCGTCGGCCCGCCCGGCCCTGAGGGCCCGCGCGGCGCCAAGGGCGATCCGGGCCCGCCCGGCCCCGAGGGCCCGCAGGGCGTGCAGGGCCTGCAGGGCGCGCAGGGCATCCAGGGCCCGGCGGGCGTGGCCGGCCCCAAGGGGCCGCCGGGCCCGGCGTCGACCTACTCGCAGAAGCACGACATCATCCGCAAGGAGGCACGGATCTCCGTCGGGCCGGGGCTCGTCGCTACCGCCGTCGCGAGCTGCGAGCGCGCCGTCGATCTGCTCGTCACGGGCGGCTGCTACGCCGATCCGCAGTGGATGGCGCAGCTCGTGGCCGCGCGGCCGGTCGCGATGTCCGACGGCGCGGCGCCCGCGAGCTGGCGCTGCGACTACCGCAACACGTCGCCGTCGACGACGATCGAGGTCGTGGCCGAGGTCTACTGCGTGCGCCCGCGCGAGTAGCGCGGCGCGAGTAGCGCGGCGCGAGCCGCGCGGCGCTATTGATAGCAGGCCAGGCCGTGCGACGAGCCGGGCCGCAGGCCGATCGCCATCGCCGCCGTGGTCTGCTCGATGAGGTCGTCGTAGACGCGGAGGCCGTTCGCCGCCATCGTCTGGTCGGCCACGACGACCAGGTTGTTCGGGCAGACGGCTAGATCGACGAGGAGCTGGCTCGGCGGCGACACCGGGGCGGGCCACAGCTTCTGCGTCAGGAGGTCGAAGCCCTGGAGGTTGCCGCGCGGCGCGGCGTCGTACCAGCTGACGACGAGCCACAGGAGCAGCGAGCCCTGCACCTGCACGTCGAGGCGCGCCGCGAAGCCGCCGAGCGCCTGGTTCGACACGACGCAGCCGGCGGCCTTGGGGGCGGCGCCGGTCTGCACGCGCTCGACGCAGCCGGTGGAGAGGTCGGAGAAGCTCGGCACGGTGGGGATGACGAGGTCGCCGCCGAACGCGTTGTCCGAAAGCTGGGCGGGCAGCTGCTCGAAGAGGCCGAACGGGTTCTTGTTCTCGAGCGGGAACGTCGTCGTGACGGCGTGCGTGGCGGCGTCGATCACGGCGATCTGGCCGGGCCCGTGCGGCACGAACATCGGATCGAGCAGCCCGCACGCGACGTAGATCGCGCCGCCGACGGCGTACGCCGAGACGCAGTTCGGCTGCCCGTCGGGATCGAGCGCCGAGAGATCGATCACCTGGCGCGCGCCGCTGCCGCGCGTGAGCACGATGACGCCCGCCGAGGCGAGCGCGGGCACGAACAGCTCGTCGCCGAAGGCGGCCACGTCCTGCGGGTTCGAGCCGGCGCCGGTCGCGAGCTGCTCCTTCACGGCGAACGTGGCGGCGTCGAGGATCGTGACGTTGTTCTCGGTGCGGTTGACCACGAAGAGCTCGCGGCCGGCGCGGCGGAGCACCGGATCGCTGCCGACGGCGCCGCTCGACGCGACGCGCCGGCTGACCCTCAGCGGATCGAGCTCGAGCGCGGACAGGACGCCGGCCTGGCCCTGCATGAACGTGCCCGCCGCGATCACCGCGCGCACCTCCGGCGGGGCGGCGTCAGCGACGGGGCCGTCGGGGCCGGCGAGGTTGTCGCCGCACGCGGCGGCGAGCGCGGCGAGCCCTGCGGTGAGCACGAGCGGTGGGGCGGAGCGGCCGGGCAGTGCGCGGATCATGGGGGCCTTTCAGTGAGTCCAGTCGAGCGAGAGGTAGAAGCTGCGGCCGGGCAGCGGGAACCCGGCGAGATCGGCGAGGGCGGTCGGGGTCGGCGCGTCGATCGGCCGATCCGGCGGGATCGTCACGACGCGCACGCCGGTGAGGTTCGACACCGCGAGCGCCGCGGCGAACCCCGCGGCGAGCGGGACGCGCGCGCCGGCCCCGACGAGCGCGCGCGCGGGGACGCGCTGGAAGTTGGCCGGATCGAGGTACGCCGTCGACTGCAGCGCGGCGTCGGCCCACAGCGCGAACCGGCGGCGCGCGAGCTCGGCGCGCGCGTAGGCGAGGTGGCCGGGCGTGCGCGGCAGCGCCTTGCCCGCGAAGTTGGCGTCGAGCGCGCGCTGCTCGGTGACGAGCCGCGTGTAGCTCGCGGTCACCGCCAGCGTGCGCCACAGCCGCGCCGCGAGCACGAGCTCGCCGCCGTACGTCTGCGTCCCGCCGATGTTCTCGGCGCGCGCGGCGAATCCGGCCGTCGAGATCAGCGCGATCGTGTCCGCGGCGCGCGTCGCGAACGCGGCGGCCTCGACGAGGATCTGGTCGAGCTCGCCGGCCGCGGTGCGGCGCGCCCGCGCCGGCGCCCACACGAGGCCGGTGTCCGCCGACGTGCCGCGCTCGGGCAAGAGGCCGGGCGAGCCGTGGATCGTGCCGCGATCGCCGAACAGCTCGAGCAGCGTGGGCAGCCGCACGTAGCGGCCGGCCGAGCCCTTCACGGCGAGATCCGCGGCGAGCCGCGCGCGCGCCGTGAGCCGCGGGCTCCCGAGCGCGTCCCACCGCGGCGGCACCGCGGCGAGCGCGTCGGGTCCCTCGGCCACCGGCGTCGGCGCGGTGCGCACGACCTCGAGCCGCACCGCGGGCGAGACGACGATCGCGGCGCCGAGGGCGAGCTCGGCGGCGAGCGAGGCCGCGCCGGCCGCCCGCGTCCCGACGAGCGTGGCGCGCGCGCCGCCGCGGTCGGCGTCGCGGAACCGCTCGCCGCGCAGCTCGAGCCCGGCGGTGCCGCGGTGGCAGCCGCGCGCGATCGCCCAGACCGTCGACGCGCCGGCCGCCAGCGTCAGGTAGCCGCGGTCTTGCGCGCCGAGGCCGAGCTCACCGGCCGGATCGCGGAGCACCTGCCGCTCGACGAGCGCGTAGCCCTGGTGGCGCGCCGCCGCGGCGCCGAGCCGGCTCGTGGCGCGCGCGTCCGCGAGCGCGCCGGCCGTCGCGAGCGACGCGTCCTGCGCCGGCTGCGCGATGCTGCCGGGCAGCCCCTGCCGCTTCCACGTGAGCCGGAGGCCGCCGCCGCGCGCGCGATCGGGCGAGCCGGCGCGCGCGGCGAGCTCGAGCTGATCGAAGTGGTTGTTCGCGCGGACGAGGGTGTCGTCGTCGTCGGGGTTCAGCGGCGTGCCGCTGTCGGTGAAGTACGTGTAGTCGCCGGACGCGCCCTGGTAGCCGAGCATCACCGACGACAGGACGCCGCCGTGATCGTCGCCGTAGCGCAGCCGCGCGTGGCGCGCGCCGTACGAGCCGGCGCCGATCGAGGCGCGCAGCCGCTCGCCGCGCTCGCCGCGCCCGAGCCGCGTCACGAGGTTCACGGCGCCACCCGCGCCCGCGCCGCCGAGCTCGATGGGCACCGCGCCGCGGTAGAGCTCGACCTCGCCGAACGCGTCGAGCGCGTAGCGGCCGAGATCGGTCGTGACCTCGGCGAGCCGCGCGAGCGGCACGCCGTCGATGAGGACCGCGGTGTGGCCGGGCGCCTGGCCGCGCACGCTCACCGACGCGTACGCGCCGAGGCCGCCGAGGCTGCGCGTCTGCGCGCCGGCCGCCGTGCCGAGCGCGTCCGCGACCGACGCGGTCGCCGGGTGCTCGTCGGGGTGCAGGACCGTCAGGAACGGCGCCTCGCCGAGCGCGCGCTCGCGGTCGCGCGCCGCGCCGGGGGCGCGGCCTTCGATGACGATGATCTCGCCGGGCGCGGGCGCGTCGCCGTCACCGGTCGCGGGCGCGTCGTCCGCCCACGCCGCAGCCGCGCCGGTCACGGCCAGCGCGCACGAGGCGCACGAGATCAGGAGAGCTGCGGCGGCTTGGTTCATGTCACCCCACGTGACGCGGGATGAGGCACGGCACCGCCGTTCTTCACCCCGAAGTGCCGACGAAGAGGTGTCCTGACTTCCGGTTCGTCCTAGGCGGCGCCTTCCCAGTTTCCCAGTGGCATCGTGCCGCTTCGTCCCCGGTCACAGTAGCGGGGGCTGTGCTCGCTTCACACGGGCTTCCCTGCATCCGTCGGGCTGTGGTCGCGTCCTTCGTGCTTCGATCGTCCTCCGATGGGATGTCTTCGTAAGCCGAGGATGATGGCCGAGTCAATCGAAACGGCTTGAACGACGCGCGCCGCGAAGACGATCCTCGATGCATGAGGATCTGCTGCGCCCTTCTGGGAATCGCGCTCACATCGTGTGTCGGCGGCGACGGCGACGGCGACGGCACCCCCGCGTCCGACGACGGCACCGGTGACCCAGACAACGGGCCCAGCGCCGAGCTCCCGCCCAGCGCCACGGGCGAGCCGGCGGCGCTGGCCGGGATCACGGCCGCGCACAACCAGGTGCGCGCGATGGTCGCGACGAGCACGCCGCTCCCCCCGCTCGTGTGGGATCCGACGCTCGCGGCGACCGCCGCCGCGTGGGTGGCCATGTGCCGCGATCAGCAGGCGCCCACGGGCCTCATCGATCACAACCCGAACCGCTCGGTGGGCCAGCCGTACTACGTCGGCGAGAACGTGTATGGCACGACCGCCTTGCCCAGCTCGAGCACCGCGCAGCAGGCCGTGAATTCGTGGGCGTCGGAGGCCGTGAACTACAACTACGCGACGAACACGTGCGCGGCCGGCAGCGTCTGCGGCCACTACACGCAGATCGTCTGGCGCTCGACGACCAAGATCGGCTGCGCGCTGGGCGATTGCCCGAGCCTCAGGTACCGGACGTCGCTCGTCTGCGACTACGGCCCGGGCGGGAACATCAGCGGCCAGCGCCCGTACTGAGCGACGCGCGACGGAGGGCTACTGCCCGACCGCGGGCTACTGCCCGACGGCGGGCTACTGCCCTACGATGTCACCCTTCATGCCGCCGAGCGCGCCGAGGAGCTCGTTCTTCTCCTTCTCGGGCACCTTGAACTTGTCGAGCGACTTCACGAGATCACCGACGAGCGCGTTGAAGTCGTCCTCGGTGACCTTCATCCCGGTGTGCGCCGTCTTCATGTCCTTGCCCGTGTACTTGCAGGGACCGCCGGTCGCCTCGCAGATCTGGTCGACGAGCTTCTCCTTGAGGGCCTTGGCGTCGGTGTTCGCGAAGAAGTGCTTGATCTTCTCGTCGGTCGCCGCGTTGTTGACGAAGTCGTCGACGACGGCGGTGATCGCGTCCTTGCCGCCGAGGCGGTCGTACAGCGACTTGCCGCCGCCGCTTGCCGTCGTGTCTTCCTTCTTCGATCCACCGCCGCACGCGACGGCAAGCATGAGCACGAGCACGAGACCAATCTGACGGATGTACATGATTCCTCCCCGATGCATGAGCCAGGGGCCAGTGCGCCCGCTCCCCTGCGGGCCCCCGCCCCCGTAGCGGATGGGTACCAGAGGTTGGGTATCGCGAGCAAGAAGCCCGGGGAGCTTGACCCCGCCGGTCGGCCCCGCATGATGCGCCTGTGACCGAGCTGGCCGGCAAGACCTTCCTCATCACCGGGGCGAACACCGGCATCGGCAAGATCACCGCGCGCGAGCTCTTGCGGCAGGGCGCGCACGTCGTCCTGGCGTGTCGCTCGCGGGAGAAGACGGAGCCCGTCGTCGCCGAGCTCCGGCGCGAGGCGGGCCACGATCGGATCGAGCACGTCGCGCTCGATCTCGGCGACCTCGCGTCGGTGCGCGCGTGCGCCGCCGCGCTGCTCGCCCGGGAGCTCCCGATCCACGGGCTCATCAACAACGCCGGCCTCGCCGGCCAGCGCGGCCTGACGCAGGACGGGTTCGAGGTCCAGTTCGGCACAAACCACCTCGGGCACTACCTCTTCACGCGCCTGCTCCTCGAGCGCATCACCGCGAGCGGCCCCGCGCGCATCGTCAACGTCTCGAGCGCCTCGCACTACAACGCGCCGCGGATCGACTGGGACGCGCTGCGGCAGAAGACGCGCACCGTCACCGCGATGCGCGAGTACGCGGTCTCGAAGCTGGCGAACGTGCTGTTCACGAAGGCGCTCGCGCGGCGGCTCGACGCCTCGCGGGTGACCGCGTACGCCCTGCACCCGGGCGTCGTCGCAACAGACGTGTGGCGCCGCGTCCCGGCGCCGGTGCGCTGGCTGATGAAGCAGTTCATGATCACGCCCGAGGAGGGCGCGCGCGCGAGCCTCGTGTGCGCCACCGCGCCCGAGCTCGCCGGCCAGACCGGCCGCTACTACGACGTGGGCGGCGTGGAGCGCCGGCCGTCGCGGCTCGCCGAGGACGCCGCGCTCGCCGAGGAGCTGTGGCGGCGCAGCGCCGAGTGGACCGGGCTGCCGGCCTAGGGCCGGTCCAGGCGTCACAGGGCCACAGGGCCACAGGGCCACAGGGCGCCAGATCCTGTGCCAGGATGCGGCATGCTGCCGCTCGCGCTCGGGGCCGTCCTCTCGATGATGCACCTCGAAGGCGACGTCCTGCCGGCGGGCGGTGACTTCGCCGTCGTCGAGCTCGTCGTCCCCGCGGGCACCCGGGAGATCCGGATCGCGCACACCGACGGATCGGACGCCGTGATCCTCGACTGGGGCGTGTGGGGCCCGGACGGCTTCCGCGGCTGGGGCGGCGGCAACACCGAGGACGCGATCATCGGCGTCGATGAGTCGTCGCGCAGCTACCGCATCGGGCCGATCACGCCCGGCACCTGGCAGCTCGTGATCGGCAAGGCCCAGCTTCCGCCGGCGGGCGCCCACTACGTCGTCGACGTCGTGTGCCGCGACGACGCCACGCTGCCGGTGCGCCCGCGGGCGCCGGCCGCGCCGGCCACGCTCGCCAGCGGGCGCCGCTGGTACCGGGGCGACTTCCACGTCCACTCCTCGGAGAGCGGCGACGCGAACGCGACGTTCGCCCAGATCGCCGCGCTCGCGCGCACGCGCGGCCTCGACTTCGTCAACCTGAGCGATCACAACACCGACTCGCACCTGCCGCTCGCCGCCGCGGCGCAGGCGGCCACGCCGGACGTGCTCTTCCTGCGCGGCGCCGAGATCACGACCTACGCCGGGCACGGCAACGCCGTCGGGCTCGCCGCGTACGTCGATCACCGGATCGGCTTTGGCGGCCGCACGATCGGCCAGGTGCTGGGCGACGTGGCCGCGCAGGGCGCGCTGTTCCTCGTCAACCACCCGTCGCTCGATCTGGGCGACAACTGCATCGGCTGCGCGTGGAGCCACGCGGCGACGCCGTGGGAGCAGATCGCCGGCCTCGAGATCATCACCGGCACGTGGGACGTCGTCGAGCGGCTGTTCGTGCCGCGGGCCGTGGCGCTGTGGGACGACCTCGCCGCCCAGGGCTTCCGGATCGCGGCGGTCGGCGGCAGCGACGATCACCGCGCCGGCGCCGGCACGGGCGCGAACGACTCGGCGATCGGCAGCCCGACGACGCTCGTGCTCGCCGACGAGCTGACCGAGGCCGCGATCCTCGAGGGGATCCGCCGCGGCCGCACGATCGTGCAGCTGCGCGGGCCGGACGATCCGCGCGTCGATCTGCGGATCGGCGCGGCCGAGATCGGCGACGACGTCGACGGCGTCGAAGTGGCGGAGCTCGACGTCTCGGTGCGCGGGGGCGCCGGCACGTTCGTCCAGCTCTGGCGCGACGGCGCGAAGCTCGCGCAGGTCGAGGTTGTGCGCGACGACTTCACGCACCGGTTCGAGGACCGCCCCGGCGCCGCCGATCGCCGCTACCGGATCGAGCTGATCGACGGCGGCAACCGGCGGCTCGTCGTGACGAGCCACATCTACGTCCACGGCGTGACCGGCGGCGGGTGCGGGTGCGGCGCTGGCACGGGCGGCGCGCCGGGCACCGCCCTGGCGGCGTGCCTGATCGCGCTCGGGCTCGGGCGCGGGCGGCCCGGACGGCGGCGGCGGCGCGAGCGGCGCGGCGACTAGCTCGCGGCCGCGAGCGGCGCGACGTCGTCGAGGATCCGGCAGAGCTCGGCCTCGAGCTCGGCCGCAGTCGGCCGCTGCGCCGGATCCTTGCCGAGCGCGCGCAGGATCAGCTGCTCGAGCGCCGGCGGCAGATCCGGGCGCAGCTCCGACGGGCGCACCGGCTGGCGATAGCGGTGCGACGCCATGAGCTGGGGCAGCGCGCCCGAGAACACCGGCCGGCCGGTGCAGAGCTCGTAGAGGAGGCAGCCGAGCGAGTAGACGTCGGAGGCGGCGCGGGGCGCGCGGCGCCACTGCTCCGGCGCCATGTACGCCGGCGTCCCGGCGATCGACGCGTCGCCCGACGGCACGGCGTCGAGCCGGCGCGCGACGCCGAAGTCGATGAGCTTGACGCGCGGCCAGGCGCCGCGCCCCGGCCGATCCAGCACGAACACGTTCGCCGGCTTGACGTCGCAGTGCGCAAAACCTGCGGCGTGCAGCGCGACGAGCGCGGCGGCGACCTGGGCGGCGATCTGGAGGATCGCGTCCAGATCGAGCGCGCCGCGGGCGGCGAGCTCGGCGACGCTATCACCGTCGAGGTACTCCATCACGACGTAGGGGACGCCGTCGGTGCCCCGCTCGGCGCGGTGGACCTCGAGCAGCCCCGCGTGGGAGACGCGCTCGGAGATCACGCGCTCGGCGAGCAGCCGCCGCGCGAGCTCGATGTTGTCGCGGAAGTACGGATCGAGCACTTTGAGCGCGACTCGCTCGCGGGTGACGCCGTGCTCGGCGAGGAACACGCCGGCGGTGCCGCCCTGCGCGAGGGCCGCGATCACGTGATAGCTGCCGATGCAGCGCTCGTCCGGCGGGAGGCCGGCGTCCGCGACGAACGCGGCGCTCTGAGTCGTGCAGCGGCGATCCATGGGCGTCTACTTTTGCACTCGCGATGCCAGACGGCTTCTGTGTCGAGCACGTGATCCCCCAGGCGGGATGGGACTCATCGTTGCTCTCGACGACGACCGGGGGAGTCGTGGGCGCAGCTCTTACCTCGAACGCGCTGCCAGTTGATTCGATCTCAAGCGCGAGCTGGTAGGCGCCAGCATTCTCACCATCTCCTCGCGGAGGTTCGGGCACTTGAGGTCATAGGTGCGGCATCGACCGACTTCTCGTCGCCCCGCTTCGATGAGGGGCGCGTGTCGTGTCCGCTATCAATGCCACAGGTGGGAGGATCGCGCTCGTCGCGAGAGGGCGCTCAATTTCGGTTTCGCGTCCTCATCGCGAGGGCCGAGTGCGTATCACGCAGCCCGTGCGTGGCATCAGCGCCACGCTGGGACGCACCGACACAAGATCACGCGTCGACGCGTCGGCTTTCAGGGCCGACGCGTCGACGCGCGTGCACCGCCTCTGGGGGATGCGCCAGCTTTCCAAGCCGGCGCGTCGGCGGCGCTAAAGCGAGGGACGATCGTCACGGTGCATCAGTCGTTGGGAAAGAAGCGCTGCATCAGAGATTCTTGCATCTGGTGCCAGACCCAGCTCCCGTAGCCGGAGGGGCGGGCGTCCGCGGCGGGCGTGTGGGTCGCGCCGCTGACGTACTCGGTCGCGAGGATCCCGACGGCGCCTGGATCGTTGCCGAGCTGCGCGCGGGCCAGCCCCGGGTAGCGGTTCGGGCGGTTCTTCAGCGTGGCGAGCAGCTTCGCGGCCAGCGCGATGTTCGACTTCGGCCAGCGGAGCCGCGTGAGGATCGCCCGCTTCGTCTCGGGCGTGAGCGCGTCGTAGCCGGCCTTGATGAGATCGCGCGCGGGCCGACGATCGCTGCGATCCTGATCGATCCACGGCGCCGCGCCCATCACCATCGCCGCGGTCATCGGCCGGATCTGCCCGACGCCCAGCGGGCGATCGTGCGCGTCGGGATCGTCGAGCTCGACCTCGCGCGCGGCCTTGGGCCGGCTCAGGATCTCGATGAACAGCACCGCGGCGAGGCACCGCGCCGGGATCCCGCACGGTCCGGTCGCGGCCGCGGCCTCGATGACGTACGGGCGGAGATCGTTGACCAGCTCGCGCATCGCCTGGGCGACCGCGACGTTCGAGCCCTCGAGCCCGACGGTGAGGATCTCGGGCTCGAGCTCGACGACGTGATCGAGCGACAGGCACACGCCCGACGGCGACCCGTTCCCGAGGACGACCACGTCCACGACGTAGCGGCCGGGCGCGGCCGCGGCGATGCGCAGCTCGGGATCGGCGGTCACGGTCCGCCAGATCGGGTGGCCATCGGAGCGATCGCGCACCGTCCATCGGTAGCTGACGCGGCGCGCGGGCGATGCCGGGAGCGAGCCTGCGGATCCCGGCGCCGCGGATCCTGGCGCCGCGGATCCTGGCGCCGCGGATCCGGACGCGTGCGCGCCGCCGGGCATCCCGAGCCGGTAGTGCGGCTCCGCGCCCACCGCGATCGGCGACGGGAGATCGCAGGTCAGATCCCACGCGCCGAGCGAGACCGCCGGCCCGAGCTCGCTGAAGCCCGTGTGCGTGGGCTCCTCGCTGCGGGGCCGCGGCTCGCTGAGCTCGCGGGTCCCGAGCGGGCGTCGGATCGGATCGAGCGGCGGGAGCACAGTGATGCGGGCCCGCCGCCGCGGCACCTCTGGCTGCCCGACCTTCATCGCCTGCGAGAGTTGTAGCGCCAGGAGCTGCGCGCCCGAGGCGCGAGGCTCCGTGGACGGCTGCGCCGCTCGCCTCCTCAGAACTCTCGTCGGATGCGAACGATCGCTGCCCATACTGCCTCCCCCCGGCTGCACACGAATACAATGCCACGGCGTGGCGAGTCCACGATCACGCACCCGCCCTGGATCCCCCATTTTTGGATCCCCCAGTTCGCCCTTGGATCCCCCATGACTCGACTCACGCCGTGGCAGGCAGGTAGTCGTCGGACGGGGCTCGATGGATTGCTACAAAATGCATTTTCATTCGATCCGCGTCGTATTCGCGCCGGACTCGAAAAATACGCCCGCCGTGCCAGTCCGGTTCGTACTCAGAGAACCCAGGTGGCGCCGATCGCCCTCAGGCTGCGTGCTCCGTATGCGCGAGCTCCTCGTTCGTCGCGTGCGGTGCGTGTCCTCGATCGATGATCGCAGCTCACGGTGCCTCGTTTTGCTTCACGCCCCGCCTCAGAAAGAGCCGTTTGGGGTTTGACTCGCGCCGTTGCACCTCGGCACATTGATCGTGCTCGAGGACGTGATCGTGAACGAACCAGGGAGGCGGGTTTACGGAAAATTAATCTCGTACTCGATGCGCCGGTTCACGTGCTCGGTGAGGTGTCTCTGGTGAGAATCGAGCGGCGCTGCGCGAGTGTCGCGGGAGATCGGGGCGTGATCGCGGCGTGCTAACGCGATCACTTCCGGTGAGCGGACCGCTGTACATCGAGCGCATCGAGGTCCATCGAGGTCCATCGAGGTCCATCGAGGCGCTGCGCAGCGTTGATGATCTCTCTCGGAGGTCAGCGCGTGCTTCGCCCGCACGAATTGCGAGTGAATGGGGACTCCAGACTCCAATATCGGAGTCCTCGACGCCTGTGCTTGCAGAACAGATGAGCAGTGCGGAAAGGCAGTTTTTTACCATCCATCTCGAATTGGTCCAACCATTCGATGAGGCGCGCCTCTCGATGCGAGGTCGCGCGCTCTCTCGAGAATTGGCCAATTGTTTCGATGGCAAGCCAGAGCGCGGAGCGCGCGCGGGCTCGATTCTCACTCCGCGCAGCGCTCGTAACGCGCCCCCTGATATGAATTAGATTTATTCTTTGACTCATCCTACGGGATGTTTATAGTCGCTTCTGGAGTGCCGGGAGGCAGGCGGCGTGGCGACCGAGGAACCGACCAGCGCGGCGGCGGACGGCGTGGCGATCGAGAAGCCGACGAGCGCGGCGGTCAGCGGGCCGCGAAAGATGCCCACGAACAGAAGCTCGTGGAGGCGTGGCTCCAGGGCGACCGAGCGGCAGGGGCCGAGCTGTTCGCGCTGCACTACCGGAACGTCGCGCGGTTCTTCCACAACAAGGTGAGCGAGTCGGCCCAGGACGATCTCACCAACGAGACGTTCCTGGCCTGCCTGCGGAGCATGCCGAGGTTCCGAGGGCAGGCGAACTTCAGGACGTTCCTGTTCGCGATCGCCCGCAACGTCCTGGTGGATCACATCCGGCGGCTCAAGCTCCCCGCGGCCCGCCTGGACTCGGAGACGGATGTCGACGACACCCCAGATGACTCCCCGGACACGTCGCCGATCGACAACGTCGTGCAGCACGAGGAGCAACAGGTCCTGATGACGGCCCTGAGCCGCATCCCACGGATCCACCGCATCGTGCTCGAGCTCTACTACTGGGACGATCTCACCGCCGCCGAGGTCGGCGACCTGCTGGGGATCCCGACCGCCACCGTCAAGACCCGGCTCCGCGACGGCCGCGAGCACCTCAAGGAGCAACTGCGCAAGGTGGCCGCCTCGCCAGAGGCGCTGCGCAGCAGCAGCACCACCACCACCGACCTCGAGCGCTCGCCCCAGCCCGCCGACGCCCAGGCGCCCCCAGGCGCCCGCGAGGACGAGCCCGACGAGGACGAGCCCGACGAGGACGAGCCCGACGAGGAGCCCGACGAGGACTGACACCGCCTCGGCGTCAGAGCGTCGCGATCAGATCGTCCGCCCAGCAGATCGCCTCGAACCAGGCCGCGAGCACGGCGCTGGGCGGCAGGCCGGAGGCGGCGACGCTCGCGAGGTCGCCGCGATCCTGACCGCGCGCGGCCGCGAGGATCCGCGCGGCGGGGCCGCTCGCGAGATCGCCCGCGAGCGCGCCGCGGATGAGCGGCGTGACGGGCAGCTGGTCGAGGACGTCGGCGAGCGGCCGGTCGAGCATCGCGTCGACGAGCGAGAGCAGGCCCGCCGTGAACAGCTGGTCGGGCGGCAGCTCGGCGCACCGCGCGAGCGCCTCGCACATCCGGGCGCGCACGAGCGCCTGGCGCGTCAGCTCGATCGGCTTGTCGTCGAAGCCGGAGGCGAGCACGACGAGGACGAGGGCCGCGATCTGCTCCGCGCCGAGCCGGGCGATCGCCTCGCCGAGGCTGCCGATCGGCGCGGCGCCGCGCGCCACGACGGAGCTGGCGAGCCGGAGCAGGCGCACGGACAGGCCGACGTCCGCCGAGATCAGCGCCTCGACGACGCGCGGATCGCCGCCCGGATCGCACAGCTTCACGAGGATCGGGAGCAGCACGGCGCGGTTGTAGGGCAGGCGGCGGGTGCGCGAGATGATCGGCAGCTGCAGGAAGTGGCCCTGGAACAGGTCGAAGCCGAGCGCGCGCAGGTGCTCCATCTCCTCGTTCGTGGAGATCTTCTCGGCGAGCAGCGCGTCGCAGTGACCGCGGAGCGTCGCGTACTGCGCGGCGACGTCCTGGGGCGAGACGCCGAGCACCGAGATCTTGATGACGTCGGCGAGCGCGACCAGCGGGCGGGTCTCCTCGGTGAGCAAGAAGTCGTCGAGCGCGATGCGGAAGCCGCGCCGCCGGAACGCGCGCAACGCGTCGATCACGGCGGGCGTCACGGGGACGTCCTCGAGCACCTCGATGTACGTGCGGTGCGGCGGCAGCGGCAGCGGGTAGCGGCCGAGCAAGAAGTCGGCCGGCAGGTTGATGTAGATCGGCAGGTCGCCGGCGATGTTCTCGAGGCCGAGCTCGACGAACGCGTTCAGCATCGTCGCCGCGGTGGCGTGGTTTGGGTCGGAGAACTGGGCGCGGTTCTCCTCGCTGTCGCGGTACAAAAGCTCGTAGGCCACCACGTCGAGCCCTCGGTCGAAGATCGCCTGGCGACCCACGTATGCGTAGAGCGGCTCGGCTAACGTCACGTCCACAGCTCCCCCGGATATGGTACCGCCTGCCCGCGAAGGTCGCACCGGACGAATGTGTCAGGGGCTCGTCACGACGGCGGTCGCCACGGTGGCCTGGTCGCGGTGGTCGCTGTAGAGCGCGTCGTGGATCGCCTCGGCGCGCGTGGCGACGTCCGTGCGGATCACGGCGTAGCGCGGCTCCTTGCGCACCGGATCGAGCAGCGGGCAGCGATCGAGCCAGTGCAGATCGAACAGCCCCTCGGCGTTGGCGCGCAGGAGCATCATGAGGCACGTCTCGAGATCGCCGGCGCGGGCGGCGGCCTCGGCCGCGAGCTGGGCGAAGTAGGAGCGGCGGCGGGCGCTGCCGAGCTTGCGGTCGCTCGCCACCTCGAGGACGGTGGCGCGCCGCTCGGACCACGGCCGGCCCTGGTCGTAGATCGTGAGCTCGCGATCGAACGACATCTGCCCGCCGAGCCGCGCGATCACCGCGGTGGCCTCGGCCTCGCCGGCGAGATCGCCGCGCCACGACGCGAGCCGCATGCGGAACGAGGCGCCGCGATCGATCCCGAGCCCGCGGAGCTCGGTGACCTCGCGGTCGACCTCGTACCACTTGCCGGCGAGCGCCTGCGCGAGCGCGATCTCCCAGCGCAGCATCGGCGGCCGGTCGGTCGCGAACGCGTCCTCGAGGCGCGCGAGCGCGTCGACGAGGAACCCGGCCTCGAGCAGCATCCGCCCGAGCCACTCGTGCGCCTCGACCATGAGCGGCGCGCGCGCGATCGCCGCGCGGAAGCACACCGCCGCGATCACCGGCCGCCCGCTGTGCAGCTCGACCTGCGCGCGCGCGAAGTGCGCCTCCGCCAGCTCGGGCGCGGCCGCCAGCGCGGCGAGCGCGTGCTCGGTGGCGGCCTCGAGCAGCCGCTCGGCCTCGGGCGCGGCGTAGAACGCGAGCTGGGCCTGGCACGCCGCGAGCGCCGCGAGGACGTGCGGATCGCCGGGCGCGAGCGCGAGCGCCTGCTCGCAGCGCGCGACGCCGGCGGCGAGCGTCAGGCGATCGCGCCGCGCATCGTGGCGGGCCCGCAGGATCAGATCGTGCGCCGCGGGCGGCGGGACGCGGATCGGCCCGTGGGGCGGCGCGGCGTCGCTGCCGGCCAGGACCGCGATCATGCGCGCCGCCTGCTCGGTCGAGGACGCGAAGCTCTCGACGTCGAACGGCAGCCGGAGCAGGAGCCTTGCGGACCGCGCGCTCGCGTCGAGCTCGACCTCGTCCTGGCCCTCGTTCACCGCGATGTCGACGAGCACCGCGCTCGCCTTGCCGCCGTCGGAGCGCGGCACGACGCGGAGCCGCGGCCACTGCACGAGCCGATCGATGAACGCCTGGTGGAAGCCGCGGGCGAGGTGCTCGATGCTCTCCGGCACGGCGGGCGCGTGGACGACCACCATCGGCAGCGGCGAGGCGCGCCGGATGGAGGGCTCGGGGTGCCGCGGCAGCTCGCGCATCGAGCCGCGCGCGAACGGCGCGAGCGAGCGCCGCAGCTCGTGCGCCGAGCGCGGCCGGAGCGCCGGCTCGCGCCGCGTCGCGGCGGCGACGATCTCGGCGAGCCGCGGGTCGACGTCCTCGAGGACGAGGTGCGGGATCCGCTGCTTGGCGTCGAGGATCTCGGCCATGTTGCCCGCGAACGCGGGGCGCCCGGTCAGCATCTCGTAGAGCACGACGCCGAGCGCGTAGATGTCCGCGGCGGGCGTCGCCGGCTCGCCGAGCGCCTGCTCCGGGGCCATGAACCGCGGCGTCCCCTCGAGCCGGCCGAGCTCAGCCAGGTTCACCTCCGCGATCCCGAAGTCGGTGAGCACGATCCGCCCGTCCTCGCCGATCAGCACGTTCCCGGGCTTGACGTCGCGGTGCACGACGCCCACGTCGTGCGCCGCCGCGAGCGCGTCGCACAGCGCCACCGCGATCGCGGTCGCCTCGCCCACGGCGAGCCGCCGCCCGAGCGCGATCCGCCGCGACAGCGGCATCCCTTCGACCAGCTCCATCGTGTAGAACGTCACGCCGTCCGCGATCCCGAGCTCGAACGCGCGCGCGACGTTCGCGTGCGTCACGCGCCGCGCGAGCTTCACCTCACGCCGGAACCGCTCGAGCACGTCGGGCCACACGAGCAGCTCGGGCCGCACGACCTTGAGCGCGATCAGATCGTCGAGCTCGCGGTCGCGCGCGCGGTAGACGTCGCCCATGCCGCCGCTGGCGATCAGATCGAGCACCTCGTAGCGACCGGCGAGGGTCTGCCCCGACAGCTCCCCGACCTTCGACATGCCGGACATGCGCTCCCGAGCCTACCGTAGCCTCGGGTAGCTGTCGGGTGCGGCGCCGAACAGATGACGTGACTGCGCACGCGCGGCATTTTTGGCGTAGCGCCGCGAGGCACGTCGGATGCATGATCGATCATGCACCAACTCCGACTTGGCTCGGGGGTCCCAGCCGCGCTCGTTGCGCTCGCCGCCTGCGCAGCGGAGCACGCTCACGATCGCGGCGGCGACGTCCATCAGGTCCGCGATCCGGCGACCGAGCCGTGCGACGCGACCAACTGGCGCGCGCTCGCGCCCGATCTGCGCGAGTGCAAGCTCGGCGCGGTGGGCCTCGACGGCGAGCGGCTCCGGCGCGCGAACCTCTGCGACGCGAGCCTCGTGGGCGCGAGCCTCGCGCGCGCGGATCTGTTCAAGGCGGCGCTGACGGGGGCCGTCCTCGTGCGGGCGAACCTCGACGGCGCGAAGCTGACGAATGCCAGGCTCGGCGGCGCCGATCTGACGGGCGCGTCGCTGATCGGCGCGGTGCTCACGAACGCGGACCTGGCGGGCGCCAAGCTCGACGGCGCGCGGACGGACGCCACGACGACGTGCCCGTCCGGAGACCCGGGACCGTGCTGGTAGCGAGGAGGCAAGCCATGACGAGGACGACGCAAGTGCTTCGACCGACGCGACCGGCGCAGACCGCGCTCGTGCTGTGCGCCGCCGCCGCTGCTGCCACCGCTGTTGCCTGTGACCGCGACGAGCTGTCGGCCGGGGCCGGCGGCGTGACGGTGTGTCCCACGACCAACGTGATCGGGGAGCCGCCGCAGCTCCAGTGGACGTATCACCCGGTGTCGGCGGGGAACCCGCAGCCGTACTACAGCGGCACGCTGGAGCTCGGCCAGGCGACGTTCACGATCGGCGGCCAGACGCTCACCACGCGCGCGTACCGCCAGGCAGGCACCGCGTACACGATCCCCGGGCCGACGCTCAAGATGACGCCGGGCAACAAGTACGTGCTGCGGTTCCACAACACGCTGCCGTACCAGCCGGCCAGCACCGCGCACAACGTCTTCAAGGATCCCAACGTCTCGAACCTCCATACGCACGGGCTCCACATCTCGGCGGAGTCCCCGAGCGACGACGTGATGCGGTTCTTCGAGGGCGGCTACGGCGGCGACTTCGTCTACGACATTCCGGCCGACCACATGGGCGGCACGTACTGGTACCACGCGCACCACCACGGCTCGACGTACCTCCAGGTTTCGGGCGGCGCGTTCGGCCAGATCATCATCGACGACGGCAACGACGGGCTGCCGCCGAACGTCGCCGCGATGACCGAGCGCCAGCTCGTGATCGCCTACCTCGATCCGAGCGTCGCCGGGACGGGCGGCGACACGATCGTGGGGGGCAACCTCGCGGCCGGGTGGACCGTCAACGGCACCCGACAGGGCAGCCTGTGCACCAGCGCGAACGAGTGGCAGCACTGGCGGGTCCTGCTCGCCGATCGCAGCGCGACGGAGAAGACGCTCGGGATCGGCGCGGGCTGCGAGGTCGAGCTGCTCGCGCGCGACGGCGTGTGGCGCACGACCGCGCCCAAGGCGCTGCCGACCCGCGCGATCAGCCTCACCGGCGCCTCGCGCGCCGACCTCGCGGTGCGCTGCACGAGCGATTCGACGATCACGATCAACGGCAGCACGGTCGCGAGCGTGCTCGTCGGCCCCGCGGGCAACACGGCGGTCGGGCCGTACAGCGGCGGCAGCACCGGCGGGACGTGGTCGGCGATCCGGCCGGTGTACCTGCGCGACCTGCGCGGCGCGGCGTCCGTGCACAACGAAGTGATCCGCATGGGGGCGCGCGCGCTCAACGGCATGTCGTTCGACATGGACGTCCCGAACCTCACGCTGCCCGCCAACCAGATCCAGCACTGGGGCCTGTCCGGCAACACCCAGCACCCGTTCCACCTCCACATCTATCACGTGCAGTCCGTGGACTGCACCGGCAGCTTCGAGCCGGGCGAGTACTACGACGTCATCACGCAGCCGTGCTCGGTCCGGTTCGATCTGAATGCCGCGACGAGCAGCGTCTACGAGGGCCGCACGATCATGCACTGCCACATCCTCGAGCACGAAGATCAGGGCGCCATGGGCTGGATGGACGTCGTGGGCGGCCGCCCGCCGCCCACGTTCCCCGCCGACGGTAGCCTGGCCACGCCGTACGCGGAGAAGTACAGCCTCGGCGCGATGGGGCCGGCGTGCGGCGACGGCACCTGTAGCGGCGGCGAGACGCGGTGCTCGTGCCCGGCCGACTGTGGCGTCCCGCCGACCGCGGAGACCGTCTGCGCCGACGGGCTCGACAACGACTGCGACGGCGCGCTCGACTGCGCCGACACCAACTGCGCGACCGTCCCGGCGTGCGCTCCGCCCGCGTGCGACGGCGATGGCACCTGCGAGGCTGGCGAGAGCTGCACGAACTGCCCCGCGGACTGCGCGAGCGTCACGACCGGGCCGACGAGCCAGCGGTACTGCTGCGGCGACGGCGTCATGCAGGCGGCCGAGGGCAACGGCACCGTCTGCGACGGCAACTACTGAAGACGAGCCCGCCCGGCGAGGTGCTACCCGGGCCCCCGGCGAGCCGACTCGCCCGGGCTCCGCACGCCCTGGCCAACGGCGTTGCCCAGGGGCGCCGGCGTGCGCGGGCTCATCAACGAGCGCGGTGGGCTCGCGCGAGCACGCAGGTGCTCGACCACCGGGAGGAGGGCGCTGCAGAGATTTCGCATAGATGCGAGCCGGTACGCGGGTTGCTGTTGTGCTGCGGAGCGATGCACGAGACGCCATGTTCCCCGCAGGTGACCCCGAAGAGGCAGACGCAGCTCGCGCGCGCCTTCGTCCGCAGCCGGCTGGTCCGGTTCGAGCCCATGACCGTGTGCAGCTGCCACCCGGACGGGGGCCACCCGACCGCTGCTGGCGCGCGGGACGGTGCCCGGCTCGCCGGGGGCTAGCCGTGGCGCGGGCGGCTCCCCGAGGAGCGGGACCGTCCGGGCCCGTCGACGACGCGCCGCTTCCTCCGATGAGACGATACAAACGGGCCGCACCAGCCGGCACGTCGCTGGCACAATGAGCCGCAGTGGCGAACGGACCCGTGCCGGGGCCAGGCGAGGCCGTCGAGGGCCAGCTCACCGCGCCGTCCGGTGTGCGGATCCTCGTGGTCGACGATGATCCGCACGTGTGCCGATCGATCGCGAACGCGATGTCGCGGGTCGGGTTCCACGTGTTCACCGCCGGAGATGGCACGCCCGCGCTCGAGCTCGCGGCGCAGGCGCTGCCCGACATCGTGCTCGTCGACTTCAACATGCCGACGCCGGGCCTGACGGTCGTCGAGCGGCTCAAGGCCGTTCACGGCCCCGCGATCCACATCGCCGTGCTGTCGGGCGAGGACGACGAGGAGACGCGCGCGGCCTGCTTCGACGCCGGCGCCGATCAGGTCCTCTCCAAGCCGGCGAACATGATGGAGCTCCGCCGCCGCATGGTGGCCGCGGCGCGCATGCAGCAGGCGTACGTCGAGTCGCGCCTCGCCCGCGAGCGCGCGGATCGCCTGCTCGCGTACGGGGCCGAGGCGGCCGCGATGCTCGCGCACGATCTCAACAACGGGCTCTCCGTCGCGCTCACGAACATGTCGTACCTGCACGGCGCGCTGCGGCTCGGCGAGCTCGAGGCGCAGGCGCTCACCGCGACGGTCTCGGCGCTGCGCCGGATGTCGGGCCTCGTCGCGAACTTCGTCGACATCGCACGCTTCGAGGACGCCGCCGTCAAGCCGCAGACCGCCCCGACCAGCGTCCGCGCGCTGCTCCGCGACGTGATCGAGGTCCACGCCGCGGCGCCGGTGTCCAGCGTCCGCTTCGAGATCGACTGCGATGCGGCGCTCACCGGGACGTTCGATCCGGCGCTGATCGAGCGCGTGCTCCACAACCTGATCGGCAACGCCGTCCGCTACTGCCACCCCGGGGGCGTGGTCAAGGTGACGGCGCGGACGTGGGACGCGCTCGCGCCGTCGAGCCTCGAGCTCACCGTCTACAACAGCGGCCCGCTCGTGACCGAGGCGCTGCGCGAGCGCCTGTTCGACAAGTACGCCAAGGGCGGCAACGGCAAGCGCGGCTTCGGGCTCTACTTCTGCCGCCTCGCGTGCGAGGCGCACGGCGGCACGATCTCGTACCGCGCCGCCGACGACGGCCCGGTGTTCTGCGTCCGGCTCCCCGGTCGGAGCTAGGAGCGATCTCGCCGCCCGGCGTGCGCCGACGGCTATTTGTAGCCGGCCGGATCGATGCTGTGCCGCTGGAGCAGCCGGCGGAAGTTCGTGCGATCGAGGCCAGCGAGCCGCGCCGCCTCCGACACCGAGCCGCGCGCCTGCTCCATCACCTTGTGCAGGTACGCGCGCTCGTACGCGGCGTTGGCGCGGCGCTTCGCCTCGGTCAGCGGCAGGAGCGCGTCGTCGTCGGGGACCCGCTCGTACAGCACCGAGCTCCGCGCGCGGGGCACGATCTGCGGCGGCAGCGACTCCGGGCCGATCACGCCGCCGTGGTGGATCGAGATCGCGTGCATGATCGCGTCCTCGAGCTCGCGTATGTTGCCGGGCCAGCTGTAGCCGAGCAGCGCGTCGAGCGCGCCGACCGACAGCCCCGGCGGCGCGCCCCGGCCGTGCTTGCGCACGAAGTGCGCGGCGAGGAGCGGCAGATCGACCGTACGGTCGCGCAGCGGCGGCACCGGCAGCACGACCGCGCCGAGCAGGGCCCGCAGCTCGCGGTGAAACCGGTCCTGCAGGACGGCGGCCTCGAGATCGATGTGCGTCGCGGCGATCACGCGGACGTCGACCTTGCGGGCCGCGGCGCCGCCGACCGGCCGGACCTCGCCGTCTTCGAGCACGCGCAAGAGGTGCGCCTGCGCGGCGAGCGGCAGATCGCCGATCTCGTCGAGGAACAGCGTGCCGCCGTCGGCCTCGACGAACACGCCCGGCCGATCCGCGGTGGCGCCGGGGAACGCGCCCCGGACGTGCCCGAGCAGCTCGCTGTCGATCAGCGCCTCGGGGATCGCGCCGCAGTCGAGCGCGACGAACCGGCGGGCGCGCCGCTCGCCGCGCTCGTGGAGCGCGCGCGCCGCGAGCGCCTTGCCGGTGCCGCGCTCGCCCCGGATCAGGATCGGTACGTCCTGACTCGCGAGCCGCGCGATCGCCGCGCGAAGCCGGCGCATTCCGGCCGAGGTGCCGACGAGCACGTCGTCGGTGGTGTCTTCCACCTCGGCCCTCACCTCCACTCGAGCTGCAGCAGTATCCATCCCCGAATCAGATTCGCACGCTATCTCGTAAATTTTCCATTCAGGGCGGAACAGCTTTTAGGAAACCCGACCCTCGTGAGGCGAATCTTCCGACGGAGAGGATGAGTCTCCCCCGCGCGGGAGGGGATTAGGGGATTACTGAGGGGCGATAGCCCAGCGCTCGAGCTGGCGATGATCGGTCGCGCCGGCGCGCTGGCGCAGCGGCCGCCCGCCGCTGAACAGGACGAAGTTCGGGATGCTCTGGATCTGGTAGCGCTGCGCGAGCTCGCCGAGCGCCTCGGTGTCGACCTTGAGCACGAGCGCCTTGCCGGCGAGGTTCTCCGCCGCCTGCTTCACCTCCGGCGCCACGATGCGGCAGGGACCGCACCACGCCGCCCAGAAGTCGACCAGCACGGGCACGCGCGCGCCTGCGATGATCTCGTCGAACTGCGCCGCCGACGTGATCTCGATCGGCGTGGTGTGCGGCGGGAGGGCGGCGCGACACCGGCCGCACTTGCCGGTGTCCGCGAGGTGGCGAGCCGGGATCCGGTTGGTGGCCTTGCACTCGGGGCACGTGCGCAGCATGGGATCCCAGAGACCATAGCGCCGGCCGGCGCACCTGGCAGCCTCTCCGATCCACCGGGCGAGCCGGGCTACGAGGAGAGCGCCTTGATCGCGGCCTCGGCGTCGGGCACGAGGCAGGCATTGATGTTGTCCGCGCCGCTGCCGCCGCCGCCGCCGCCGCTGCCGCCCGCCGTCCGGTAGCGCGCGGCCCGCAGCGGCTCGATCGCGCGCGGATCGCCCAGCTCGATGAGCGGCGCGATCGCCGCCTTGCGCGCCGCGCACGTCTTGCCGTTCTGCAGCTTGTCGAGCAGCGCCTTCAGCTTGAGGTCGCGCTCGGCGGTCGCGTCGCCCGTCCCCGCGCTCGTCGCGGGCTTGTAGTTGCCGTCCGACAGGACGGTCAGGAGGACCGCGCCGATGATGAGGAGGACGATCACGATGCCGCCGATCACGAGCCAGCGGCGCGGGATCATCTCGCCGGCCTCGGCGATCGAGACCGCGCGCGCCGCCTGCGGCAGCTCGCTCAGGGTGCCGGTCACCGGCAACGCCTGCGTCGCGGAGCCCGGCGTCGGCTCGCCGGCGCTCGCGCCGCTTCCGTCCAGCTCGGCCCCCGGCGCGGCGAGCGCCGGCACCGACGGGGTCACGACCGGACCGGTGCGGTAGCGCCGCGCCGCCGTGAGCACGGAATCGATCTGGCCGATGTACTCCTTCGCCGAGCGGATCCGCTCGGCGGCGACCTTCACGAGCCCGGCCGCGATCACCGACTCGAGGCCCGCCGGCAGCTCGACGTCGGGCGCGACCGCCGAGAGCGACGGCGGCGGCCGGCTGACGTGGGCGCCGAGCATCGCGAGCGGATCCTTGGCGAGCTCCTCGAACGGGCTGCGGCCGGCGAGCATCTCGAACAGGAGGACCGTCGCCGAGTAGAGGTCCGACGCCGGGGTGATCTCGCCGCCGACCGCCTGCTCCGGCGAGAGGTACGTCGGCGTGCCGACGGTGAGCCCGGCCCGCGTCGAGGCCGGATCGTCGGTGGTGCCCGCGCGCAGCTTCGCGATCCCGAAGTCGAGGAGCTTGATGATGAGATCGCCGTCCTTGACGGCGAGGTAGATGTTGTCGGGCTTGATGTCGCGGTGGACGACGCCGCGGTCGTGCGCGTGGCGGAGCCCGAGGAGCACGCCGCGCAGGATGTCGAGCGCCTCGCGCCACGGCAGGCGCACGTCGCGCTCGAGCCGCGCGCCGAGCGTCTCGCCCTCGAGCAGCTCCATCACGAGGTAGCACGCGCCGTCGGGGAGCACGCCGAAGTCGTAGATGTTGACGATGTTCGGGTGATCGAGGCGGCCATACGCGATCGCCTCGCGCTGGAAGCGCTGCGCCGCCTCGCGGTTGCGGTTCAGGTCCTGGTGCAGGACCTTGATCGCGACGGCGCGCCCGATGCCCGTGTGCTCGCCGCGGTAGACGCGGCCCATGCCGCCGGTGCCGATCAGCGCGTCGATGCGGTAGCGGCTGTCCAGCACGGAGCCGATGCCGAGGCGCCCCTCGTCGTCGTCGGCGGCAGCATCGCTGCCGGGAGAGGAAGAGGACGACGCCGCCATCAGGTTCGCCGGAGATTACCGCGCCGCCTGTGGCCGACGAAAGGCTCCTGTGTGCGCCGGGAGCGCGCCGCGGCGCTTTGCGAGGCGGCGTCTGCGCGCGCGCGCGCGGGCTGCCGCGCGTTGCGGCACCGCGCACGGCATGCGCGTCAGCGCCGCTTGCGGTGTCCGCGTCAGCGCCGCTTCCGGTGTGCGCGTCAGCGCCGCTTCCGGCGTGCGCGTCAGCGCCGCTTCCGCGGCGGTAGCCCCGTGTGCTGCGTGAGCGCGACGCCGGGCTGGATGCGCGCTTGCCCACCGCTGCCGCTGCCGCTGCCGCTGCCGCTGCCGCGCGCGCCGCTGCCGCCGCGCCGGCCGCGATCGCCGCGCCCCGCGCCGGCCTCGCCGCGCCGACCCTCGCCGCCCTGCCCCGTGCCGGCCGGCTGCCACGACGGCACGAGCTGATGCTTGCCGCCGCCGATCAGATCGGCGCGGCCCATGCGCCGCAGCGCCTCGCGCAGCATCGGCCAGTTCTCCGGATCGTGGTAGCGCAGGAACGCCTTGTGGAGCCGGCGCTGCGCGATCCCCTTCACGGTGTGGACGCGCTCGCGCGCGCGGAGCGAGCGCAGCGGGTTGTACCCGGTGTGATACATCGCCGTCGCGCTCGCCATCGGCGACGGCAGGAACGCCTGCACCTGATCGGGGCGGAAGCCGTTGCGCTTGAGCCACAGCGCGAGGTTCAGCATGTCCTCGTCGGTGGTGCCCGGGTGCGCCGCGATGAAGTACGGGATCAGGTACTGCTCCTTGCCCGCCTCGGCCGAGTAGCGATCGAACAGCTCCTTGAAGCGATCGTACGCGCCGATCCCCGGCTTCATCATGTGGCGGAGCGGGCCCTCCTCGGTGTGCTCCGGCGCGATCTTCAGGTAGCCGCCGGTATGGTGCTGCGCCAGCTCGCGGATCCACTCCGGCGAGCGCACCGCGAGGTCGTAGCGCACGCCCGACGCGATGAAGATGCGCTTGACGCCCGGGATCGCGCGCGCCTTGCGGTACAGCGACACGAGCGGCGCGTGATCCGTGCCGAGGTTGTTGCAGATGTCCGGGAACACGCACGAGGGCTTCCGGCACGCCGCCTCGATCTCGCGGCTCTTGCACGCCATCCGGTACATGTTCGCCGTCGGGCCGCCGAGGTCCGAGATGATGCCGTGGAAGCCCGGCGTCTGATCGCGGATGCGCTCGATCTCGCGCAGGATCGAGCCCTCCGAGCGGCTCTGGATCACGCGGCCCTCGTGCTCGGTGATCGAGCAGAAGCTGCAGCCGCCGAAGCAGCCGCGCAGGATCGTCACCGAGTGCTTGATCATCTCGTACGCCGGGATCTTCGCGCCCTGGTGGCGCGGGTGCGGCACGCGCTGGAACGGCAGCTCGTAGAGCTCGTCCATCTCCGGCGTGGTGAGCGGCACCGGCGGCGGGTTGATCCAGACGTCCTGCGCGCCGTGCCGCTGCACGAGCGCGCGCGCGTTCCCCGGGTTCGACTCGAGGTGCAGGACGCGGGAGGCGTGCGCGTAGAGCGCCGGATCGGCCGTCACCTGCTCGAAGCTCGGCAGGCGCAGCACCGTGCGCGCGCGATCGACGCGGCGCCGCGTGAGCTGGACGAGAGGCGTGGGCGGCGCGGGCGCGGGCGCGGCGGCGTCGCCCGCACCGGACGGATCCCCCGTCGCGCACGGCGCCGCGGCGCGCTCGCTCTCCATCGCGTACGGATCGGGGTGCGGCTCGATCCGGCCCGGCCGATCGATCGACGTCGAGTCCATCTCGGCGAAGTCCTCGAGCGGGCGCGTGTGCGCCGTGCCGCGCAGGTCGCGGATCTGCGCGATCGGCGTCCCCGCGGCGAGCCGGTGCGCGAGCTCGACGATCGCGCGCTCGGCGTTGCCGTACACGAGCAGGTCCGCCTTGCTGTCGACGAGGACCGAGCGGCGGACCTTGTCGGACCAGTAGTCGTAGTGCGCGATCCGGCGCAGGCTCGCCTCGATCCCGCCGATCACGACCGGCACGTCGCCGAACGCCTCGCGGCAGCGCTGCGCGTAGACCAGCACCGAGCGATCCGGCCGCTTGCCGGCCTCGCCGGCCGGCGTGTACGCGTCGTCGCGGCGGATCTTCCGATCGCTCGTGTAGCGGTTGACCATCGAGTCCATGTTCCCGGCGGTCACGCCCCACATGAGGTTCGGCCGGCCCAGCGCGCGGAACGGCTCGGCGCTCCGCCAGTCCGGCTGATCGAGGATGCCGACGCGGAACCCGTGCCGCTCGAGCAGCCGCCCGACGAGCGCCATCCCGAAGCTCGGGTGATCGATGTACGCGTCGCCGGTGACGAGGATGACGTCGCAGCTATCCCAGCCGAGCTCGTCCAGCTCGGCGCGCGACGTCGGGAGGAACGGCGCTGTGCCGAACCGGTGCGCCCAGTACGGCCGGTGCGAGAACAGACCGGCGCGCGCGCCCTTGCGCTCCCCGCTCCTGCTAGCCGGCTCGGTCATGGGCCAACGGTTAGCACAGCTTCCGCGGCTCGCCGCGCCTGGTGGCCAGCTCGGTCATGGGCTACTCGCCGCCCTCGCACGGATCGGGGGCGGGGGGCTTACTGCCCTTGGGCGCGGCCCGCTGCTTTTTCGCAGGGGCAGGGCTCCTCGCGCGATTCACGGAGGCGGGCGCGGGCGCGGCCTCCGCCTCGGCGGCCGGCGCCGCCATCGTGGCGGCCGGCGGTGGCGGTGGCATCGCGCCGCCCCCACCGCCCGATGGCTCGGCGGCGCGATCCATCGCGGGCGCGGCCGGCGGCTCCTGGGCCGGCGGCTCCGCGGCCGGCTCGGCCTCGGTCCCCGCTCCCGCCGCGCCCGTTCCGGTCGCCGCCTTCGGCGCCGGCTTGCCGCCGCACGCGAGGAGCAAAGGCACGAGCAACGCGAGCGACGCGAGCACCCCGGATCTGCGCATGGCCGTCATCGTACCCCGCCGCTGCCCTCGCCGGGGGGCGCGCCGCCGCTGCTGCTGCCGCCGCTGCCGCCGCTGCCGCGCGCGCCGAACGCCGCGTCGATCGCCTTCGGCAGCTCGTCGCGCTGCTCGGCCGTCAGGTAGCCGGCGCACCGATCCCAGGTCGCGACGTCCTCGGCCGGCGGGCCCACCGTCAGGAAGCACTGCTGCGCGTCGGCCGACCAGCCGCCGCGCGTGCACAGCTCGACGATGATCCGCGTCAGCTTGTCGATCACCTCGGTCGGCCGCTCCTCGGCCGGCGCGCCTTCGATGCCGGTGATCAGGCGGCCGACGAGGTGATCGCCGACGCGCTCGCACGGCGCCGGTCCCTTGGGGGTCGGCGCTGGCGCGGGCTTGCCGCCGCACGCGGCCAGCGCGGCCAGGAGAGCCAGCGCGGCCCGGAGAGCGGGCGTGAACGCGGCCGGGGACACGGCCGGGGCCGCTGGCTTCGAAGGATCGCCCTGCACGCGCCGATCATATCGGCAGCGGCTCGCGCGCTGCGCGCCACGCGGCCGGGATCCCGCCTTCTCCCACGGCGCCAGCGATGATGCCGCCCGCCATCGCGCACGTCGTGTCGATGTCGCCGCCCACCCACGCGCACGACCACAGCGCGCCGGCGTAATCGCCGAGGTGCGTCGCCGCGCACCACACGGCGAACGGGATCGTGTCCGACGCCAGCACGGCGCTGCCGTTGCCGAGCTCGGTCGCGGCGGTGGTCGGCTCGGCGCCGAGCAGCTTGCCGGCGCGGCGCAGCCCGTCCAGCGTCGGGCCCGGCGGCGTGTGCGCGCAGGCCGCCTCGAGCACCGCGCCCGGCTCGCGCTCGCCGGCGAACACCGCCGCGGCCGCCACCGCCACCGCCACCGCGCCCGCGATCCCGTCGGGGTGGGCGTGCGTCGGCACCGCCGAGCGCGCCGCGTGCTCGGCCGCCGCCGCCAGATCGCCCGCGAAGTACGCGCCGATCGGCGCCGCGCGCATGCCGCCGCCGTTGCCGCGCGAGCCCTGCCCGTCAAACAGCGCGCGCGCCGCTGCCTCGTACGGGACGCCGGCCCCGATCTCCGCCAGCACCGCGTGCGCGCCGCGCCCGTAGCCGCGCGCCGGCTCGGCCTGGTACCGCCGCGCGAACGCCGCCGCGAGCGCGCCTGGCTCGATCCCGCCGCGCGCCGCCAGCTGCTCGAAGATCGAGAGCGCCATCGCCGTGTCGTCGGTCCACACCCAGCGCCGCTCCGTCGGCGCGGCCCGGTCGGTCAGCGCGCGGACGCGGGCGTGCGGCCCGATGTGCAGGAGCTGCTCGCCGAACGCGTCGGCGACGGAGAGTCCCTCGAGTGACAGGCGGGCGCGGGCAGTGGCGATGGCGGTGGCATCCATGGTGTATCGCACACACTATCAGACAGCCCGCCGGGGCGCTACCCTCGCTCGCGCATGCGTACCCTGTACCTGCACGGCTTTGGGTCTGGCCCCCGCTCGAAGAAGGGCCTGGCGTTCGACGCGCACTTCGCCGCGCGCGGCGTAACGCTCCAGCGGCTCGATCTGCGCGTCCCGTCCTTCGAGCACCTGCGGCTGTCCGCGATGATCGAGGCGACCGGCGCCGCGATCGGCGGTCCCGGCGACCGCGCCGTCGTGATCGGCAGCTCGCTCGGCGGCCTCACCGCGGCGCGGCTCGCCGAGCGGGATCCGCGCGTCCGCGCGCTCGTCCTGCTCGCGCCCGCCTTCCAGCTCGCGCGGCGCTGGCGCGAGTCGCTCGGCGACGACTTCGAGGTCTGGCGCCGCACCGGCTGGCGCGAGGTCACCGACTACACGACTGGCGGCACGGCCCGCGTCGACTTCGGCTTCCTCGAGGACGTCGAGCGTGTCGACGTCGGCCTCCCCGCCGTCACCGTGCCCACGCTGATCCTGCACGGCCGCGCCGACGACGTCGTCCCGATCGATCGCTCGCGCGAGCTCGCCGCCGGCTGCCCGCACGTCCGCCTCGTCGAGCTCGACGACGGCCACGAGCTCGTCGCCTCCCTGCCGGTGCTGCTCGCCGAGACCGACCGCTTCCTGGACGCCCTGCCGCCTCCCTGAAGGATCCGCGCGGGCTCTACGCGCTGCGGCATCCGGAGACCCGGACCGATTCCTTCGCGGTCCGGGCCATCTGACCTGATCAGGGAGATTCGCTTGCGATCTCGGCAGCCTGGCCGCGCCGCAGGCGGGCCATCACGCCGCGCGTTCGCTGGCCCTCTCGGCGGCCGCCTTGGCGTTTGCTGGCGCGAGCGGGGCGGTCTGCGCGACCATTGCGTCATGGGCTCCGTCAGCGTCCTCTTCGTTCGTCCGCTCGTGGCGGCGATCGATGCGGCGGTCGGACCGGGCCTCGAGGCGTTCTGGCGCGCCACCGAGCTGACGCCGCAGCTCATCGCGGACGACGACGCGCGGATCATGGCGCCGCAGCTCGCGGCCGCGTGGGACGAGGCGATCCGCCTGACCGGCGACCAGCAGCTGCCGCTCCGCGCCGCTGCGGCGCTGCGCCCCGGCGCGTTCGGCATCGCCGAGCACGTGTGCCGCGCGGCGCCGACGTTCGGCGAGGCGCTCCGCCAGTGGGTGCGCTACCTGAACTTGCTCGACGACACCGCGACTGTCGGCCTCGACGTCGAGGACGATCGCGCGCTGGTCCGCGTCGTGCGCGAGCGCGAGGCGTCCGCTCCCGCCGCGCGCGCGCTGTCCTGGGCGATCGTCGCGCGGTACGCGCGCGAGCTGTGCGAGGCGCCAGTCCAGCCGCTCGCCGTGGAGCTCCCGCACCGCGAGCCCGACGACGTCGAGCCGTACCGCGCGTGGTTCGCGGCGCCGGTCACGTTCGACGCCGCGGCGCCGCAGCTCGTGCTGCCGCGGTCCGCGCTCGCGGCGCGCCTCGTGCCGGCGGATCCGGCGCCGCTCGCGCTCCTGCTCCAGATCGGCGAGGAGCTCGGCAAGCGCGCGGCGGCCGATCCGCCGATGACGCAGCAGGTGAAGCGCGTGCTGCTCGATGCGCTGCGCAGCGACGACGCGCAGGTCGAGTCGGTCGCCAAGCAGCTCGGGCTCACCGTGCGCAGCTTGCAGCGGAGGCTCAAGGACGAGGGCACGTCGTTCCAGGGGGTACGCGAGGAGGTCCGCCGCGCGCTCGCGCAGCGCTACCTCGACGCGGGGCTGGCGGTCGTCGAGATCTCGTTCCTGCTCGGGTTCGCCGAGCCGAGCGCGTTCTTCCGCGCCTTCAAGCGGTGGACCGGCATGACGCCCGTCGAGCACCGCGCCCAGGACCGCGCCGCGGCCGCGCCCGCGTAGGCGGCGCTACTCGCCGGTCGGGACGTGCGGGCCGATCATCGTCAGGAGCGCGAGCGCGCCGAGCACGATGAACGTGAACGCCATGACGAGGCGCGTCGCGCGCGCGCTCGCGAACGGCGAGCGGAGCTTGGCGAACGGTAGCTCGACGGGGCTGGTCCCTTCGCCGATCGGGCCTGCCGGGGGCTCGGCCTCCGGCGGGCTCGCCTGCACCACGAAGTCACTCTGCGCTGCCGAACGGGGCATACGGATTCTGATGCGGCCCCCCCGGCCTGGCGGGATGCGGCCCGGTGTCGCAGCCGGGCGGGTGGCCTGCGGTCTGCCGTCGCATCCTCCCCGGAGCCTGCGGCACCGCGCCGCAACCGCACCGCAACCGCGAGTCACGGCAGGCTCGCGGGCCACCACTGCCAGACATCGCCGATCAGCGCGGCGAGCACCCCGGACAGCACGAGGGCTCGCACCACCACCACGCAGTGGGCTCGTACTCCGCGGCGCGACCGGCTCGGCCCTCGCCGCGGATCGCTCGCCATGACGTCACGGCAAGCGGCACCGGCCGATCAGTGGCAGTCGTGATCGTCGTCGTCGTCGTCGTCGTCGTCGTCGTCGCGAGCGCCGGAGCCGCGGTCATCGTCGTCACGGTCGGCGTCGGCGTCGGCGTCGGCCTCGACGTGGACGGCGACCGCGCCGCCACCCTCGCTGCAGCCGCCGCCGCTGCACTCGAAGTTGCACGTCGCGCCCGCCAGGCAGGCGTGGGCGCAGCGGCCGCCGCTGCACTCGACGTTGCACGTCGAGCCGGCCGCGCAGGCGGAGCGGCAGCTGCCGCCGCTGCACTCGAAGTTGCTGGTCGCGCCCTCGGCGGCCTGCAGCGTGCAGTTGCCGCCGCTGCACTCGACGTTGCAGGTCGCGCCGCCCGCGCACACGTACGCGCAGTTGCCCTCGGGGCACTCCCACGAGCACGTGCCGCCCTCCTCGCAGATCTGCGCGTGCGCGGGGATGACGCCGAGCTCACCTTCGCCCTCGATCTCCACACCGGCGTAGGCCGGCGGCGCGGCCGCGTGGCTGCGGGCACATGCGGCGACGAAGCACAGGAGGAGCAAGAGGCCGAGCTTGGGCATGCGCGCAGGAGCCACGAGCGGGCCGACCGGTTGACACGGTTGACACCGCCGCCGCCCCCGCGTCCCGGCTGCCCGGGCGGGCGGGAGCGTCAACGCCGCCCCCAGGACGACGGCGACTCGCTCATAACGAAGCGCAGCGTCTGGGCGCCCGCGAGCTGCGCGTGGGTAAGCTCGGGTGCGTCGACCGGCGCCCCGTCGAGCTCGACCGCCTTCACGTAGATGGCCTTGTCGGACAGGCCGTCGGCCAGGATCCGGAGCTCCCGGCCCGCCACCTGGACGCGAGCCTCGGGGAAGCGCGGCGCGCCGAGGATCCAGCGATCACTGCCCGGGACCGGGTACACGCCGAGCGTCGCGAGCACGTACCAGGCGCCGAGCGTGCCGCCGTCGTCGTTGCCCGCCACGCCGTCCGGCCCGTCGCCGTACATCGTGTCCTCGATCCAGCGCGCCCAGCGGTGCGTCAGATCCGGCCGGCCGAGCTGCGCGAACACGAAGGCCGCGTTCAAGTCCGGCTCGTTGCCGTGCCAGTAGTACGGGCGCGGGAAGCTCGCGGCCGACTCGTCGGCGGTGTCCCAGTCGCGCTTCGCCCGCTCGAAGAACGTCGCGAGCTGGTCGATCGCGGCATCCGCGCCGCCGAACAGCTCGGCGAGCCCGTCCGGATCGTGCGCGCCGGTCATCCACAGCGAGTGCCACGCGTTCGCCTCGGCGTAGTCATCGGACAGCGCGAGCGGATCGAACGCGCCCGCCGGGAACGTGCCGTCGGGGTTGCGCCCGCGCAGGAAGCCGACCGCCGGATCGAACAGCGCGCGCCACGAGCGGCTGCGGGCGAGGAGCGCGCCCTGGTCGGCGGCGTGGCCGAGCGCGCCCGCGAGCTGCGCGAGCGCGAAGTCGTCGTGCGCGTACTCGGTCGTCACCGACACCGAGCGGCCGCGCGTGCGCGGCACGTAGCCGAGCTGCATGTACGGGACGACGTCGTCGCGGCCGCCGCGCGGTCCGGGGTACGCCGCGTCCATCGCGATCGCGCGCAGGAGCGGCCACGCGCGCTCGGCCTCGACGCCCGGGACGCCGCGCAGGACCGCGTCGGCGATCGCGATCTCGGCGCTCGCGCCCAGCATCGTGCCGGTCTCGCCGATCGCGAGCGGCCACCGCGGGTGGATGCCGAGGTCCTCGCCGAACGCGATCAGCGAGCGCGCCGCGTGGCGCGCGCTGTCCGGCGCGAGCCACGCGTAGAGCGGGTGCACCGTCCGGTACGTGTCCCACAAGGACAGATCGGACATCTGCTCCCAGCCGGTGGCCGCCCGGATCACGCCGCCGGCGAGCCGGTACGTGCCGTCGACGTCGGTGATCATGCTGGGCATCAGGAACGCGTGGTAGAGGCTCGTATAGAAGATGCGGCGCTCGGCCACGGTGCCGCCGGTGAGCCGCACCGCCAGGAGCCGCTGCTCCCAAGCCTCGCGCGCCTTCGCCGCGACCTGCTCGAAGCCGGCCATGCCGATGTCTCCGTCGAGGTTCTTGCGCGCGCCGGTCGCCGAGACCAGCGAGATCCCGACGGCGAACTCGGCATCGCTCGCGCCGCCCGCACCGCCCGCACCGCCCGCGACGGTAATCGCGGCGCCGACGCCGGTGCCGCTCGCCGCGGGCGCGGCAGACGGCGCGCTCGTGTCGGACCACACCGCGTGCGACGTCCACGGCGCGCGCGCGCGCAGCACGAAGTAGATCGTGTAGCCGCCGAAGCCGCCGGACATGCCGCCGCGGTGGTGGAGCTCGCCCGTCACCTCGCGCGCCGCGGCGTCGACGGTGATCGAGGCCGCGGTGACCTGGCCGCCCTCGAGCGTCTTGGCGAGATCGATCACGACGGCGCCCGCGCCCGTGTAGCGGTGCACCGCCGCGCGCTGCGTCGCCGTCAGCGCGACGCCGATGCCGGTCGCGAGCGAGACCTCGTAGCGGCCGGCCGCGGCGCGCTCGTCCGCCTTGGCGAACCGCGCCTCGTAGTCGGCGACGCGCCGCTTCGCAGGATCGAACGCCGGCACCGGCATGAGCGAGAGCACGCCGTAGTCGGTGGCGCCCGCGCCGTGGAGGTGGACGTGCGAGAAGCCGCGGATCTTGTCGTCGCCGTCCCAGTAGCCGGAGTAGTGCAGGAAGTTGACGGTGCCGAACGGCCCGGCCGTGTCGGGGCCGACCTTGACGAGGCCGTGCGGGACGGCGGCGCCGACGAAGCAGCTGCCGTGGCCAAAGCCCAGGCCGCCGGTGCCGATCCGCGGATCGACGAGCGCGATCGGATCGGTCACCTCCGGCAGGATCGGCGCGGCGGGCTCGTCGCCGCACGCCGCCGCGCCGAGGAGCACGAGCGCGAGCGCGAGCGCAGGCGCGAGTGTCCGCATCGACATCGCCATCGACTCTAGCTCAGGTCGCGCGGCGGGGAGCCGATGTATCCTGCGGCGCGATGGCCAAGGGCAAGGACCCGTTCGCCGAGCTCGAGAAGCTGCGCGCGTCGCTGCCTCGCGGTCCGGAGCCCGCGCCTGCCGCGCCTGTGACGCCTGTGACGCCCGCGAAGCAGCCCGCGGCGCCGCGCGCGGTCGTGCGCATGGAGCGCAAGGGCCGCGGCGGCAAGGAGGTGACTGTCGTCGTGCTGACGCGGCCCGCGCCGCCGGGCCGCGGCGGATCTGGCAAATCCGGCGGATCTGGCAACGACAAGCTCGCGCTGCCGCCGGCCGAGCTCGAGCGCTGGTGCCGGGATCTCAAGCAGGCGCTCGGCTGCGGCGGCACCGTCGACGGCGCGGAGATCGTGCTGCAGGGCGATCTGCGCACGCGGATCGGCGCGGTGCTCGAGGCTCGCGGGATCGACCGCGTGACGATCGGCTAGCCGCGCGAAGCCGCGCGATGGCTCCTCACCGCGTCCACGCCTCTGCCTCCGCCTCCGCCTGAGACAGCGCGCGGCGCGATAAGGTCCGTGGAACTTCGCGCGGAGCGCGCGTGTCGGACGGGCGATGCTGAACAGGCGCCTGGTCCTCACGCTGGTGGTCGTCGGCTGCTCGTCGCCCGCGCCGCAATCTCTGACCGAGCTGGAGCCCGCGCCCGCTGTGATCGCGTCGCCGTCGCCGTTGCCGTCGCCGGCCGCTCCTGCCGCGGCGCCGCGGGCGCGCCGCGCGGCGCCGGAGCGCGAGCCGATCGCGGCGTGGTCCCTGACCGCCTCGGACGGCAGCGGCCTCCGGCTCGTCTCCATCGAGGCCAAGGCCGTGATCGAGGGCCCGCTCGCGTTCACCGAGCTGCACCTGCGCTTCCACAACCCCGAGGATCGCGTCCGCGAAGGGACGTTCGCGATCACGCTCCCGTCGCGCGCCGCGGTCTCGCGCTTCGCGATGCTCGAGGACGGGCGCTTCAAGGAGGCGGAGGTCGTCCCGAAGGCGCTCGCCCGCCGCGCGTACGACGACTTCCTGCACCGCAACATCGATCCCGCCATCCTCGAGAAGGGGGCCGGCAACCAGTTCACGGCGCGCGTGTTCCCGATCCCGGCGCGTGACTCCAAGGAGATCGTGATCTCCTACAGCCAGGAGCTGGCCGCGGGCGGCTACGTCTTGCCGCTGGCGGGCCTGCCGAAGATCGACGACGTCTCGGTCACGCTCGACGCCGCGCGGCCCGACGGCTCGCGCCAGACGCAGGCGCTGCGCGAGCACAGCTGGCAGCCCGACCGCGACTTCGTCGCCGATGTCGTGAGCCCGGCCGCGGTCGCCGCGGGGGACCTCGTCGCGGCGACGTTCGAGGCCGATCCGGCCGCGGCCGCGACTGCAGCCGCGGCCGCGGATCACCCGGCGGCGCTCACGCTGCTCGTCGACACCAGCGCGTCGCGCGCGCCCGGATTCGGGCGCTACCTGGGCCGGGTGCGCGCGCTCGTTCAGGGGCTCGCGGATCGCTACGACCCGCTCACCGTCGAGGTCGTGGCGTTCGATCAGGAGACGCGCTCCATGTACCGCGGTCCCGCGCGCGATTTCGGTGACGCCCAGCTCGCGGCGCTCGCCGAGCGCGGCGCCGCGGGCGCGTCGGATCTCGCGCAGGCCACGGCGACCGCGCCGGCCGCGCCGAGCGCACCGGGCGCGCCGCGGCTCGCGATCGTCACCGACGGCGTCGTCACGGCGGGGCTCGAGGGCGCGCGCCTCACGGCGGCGCTCCGCAAGCTCGGCGCCGAGCGCGTCGACGTGATCCTCGCCGGAGGCATCCGCGACGAGCAGGTCGCGACGGCGCTATCGCGCGCCGGTGCCCGCCCCGGCGACGTGTTCGATCTCGACGGCGAGCTCGGCTCGATCGCGAGCGGGCTCGGCGAGGTGGTGCGCGTCGATGTGCCGATCGCCGTCGCGGGCGCGACCTGGTTTTATCCCCGCACCCTGCCGTCGGCGCGACCCGGCACGCAGGTCACGGTGTTCGCGCGCATGGCGGCGCCGGCCCGCTCGCTCGCGGTGACGATCGGCCAAAGCCAGCGGACCGCCGAGGTCAAGCAGGCGCCGCCAGCGCTCGTCGAGCGCGCGGCGGCGCGAGCCGAGATCGAGGAGCTCGAGGCCACGCTCGCGGCGACGACCGCCGAGGCGGCGAGCGCCAAGCTGCGCAAGCAGATCGAGGAGCGCTCCGTCGCGGCGCGCGTGGTGTCGTCGCAGGCCACGATGCTCGTGCTCGACACCGACAGCGACTACGCGCGCTACGGCATCGATCGCAAGGCGCTCGCCGACATCCTCGTGATCGGCCCGCGCGGCCTCGAGCAGTCGCATCGTACGTTTGTCGCTGCGAAGGAGCCGCCGCGCCCAAAGCCGCGGGCGCAGCCCACGCGCGAGGAGCTGATCGAGCAGGCGCGCGGCGCCGGGGCGGCTGGCGCCGAGACCTCCGACACCGCGCCCCTCGGCGCGATGGCCGCCGCGGGGCGGTTCGGGACCATCGGTCACGGCTCCGCGGCCGGTGCCAGCTGGAGCGCCAGCGGCGGCCACGCGATGGTGATGCGCTCGCGCGTCGCGGCGGTGCCGACGGTCCGCATGGCCATGCCCTCGGTGGCGTCGGGCTCGCTCGATAAGGCCATCATCCGGCGGTACATCCGGCGGTACATCGCGCAGATCTCCTATTGCTACGAGCGCGAGCTCATCGCGCGTCCCCACCTGCAGGGCACGCTGCAGACGCAGTTCGCGATCGGATCGACCGGCCGGGTCCTCACGGCCACCGCGACCGGTGTCGACGCGACGGTCGCGACCTGCGTCGCCGACGTGATCAAGGAGATCGCGTTCCCGCCGGTCAGTGGCGCCAGCGACGCGACCATCGTCGTCAACTATCCGTTCACGTTCCGCACGCCCAATTCGCCCGCCGACGGCGAGGCGTCGCCGAGCCTCTCGCAGCCTGCTCCTGCCACTGCCGCTGCCGCTGCCCCGGCCACCGCTACCGCCGAGCCCTCGCAGCCGGCCGCCGCGAGCTCGCCGTCGCCCGCCGTACCTGCCGTGTCTGCCGCGGCCGACGTGCCTGCCGCGCCTGCCGCGCCTGCCGTGTCTGCCGCGGCCGCCGCGCCTGCCGCGCCTGCCGCGGCCGCCGTGCCTGCCGCGCCCGCCGCGCCTGCCGTGCCTGCCGCGCCGTCGCCGCCCTCGGCGCCCTCGGCCGAAACGGCGTCCCCGGCACAGGCACAGGACACGCCCGCGTTCGGACCGCCGGCGAGCGCGCTCCACGGCAAGCTCGCGCGCGTGATGACGGCGATCGCGAAGCGGGACGCGCCGGGTGCGCTCGCGCTCGCGAAGACCTGGCGTGACGAGCAGCCCACCGACGTGCTCGCGCTCATCGGCCTCGGCGAGGCGTTCGAGGCGACCGGGGATCGCGCGGCCGCCGCGCGCGCCTACGGCTCGATCATCGATCTCTACCCCACGCGGGCCGACTTCCGCCGCTTCGCTGGCGAGCGCCTCGAGCGCCTCGGGCCCGCGGCGCGCGCCCTCGCGGTCGACACCTACCGCCGCGCCGTCGCCGATCGCCCGGAGCAGATCACCGGCCACCGCCTGCTCGCCTACGCGCTCCTGCGCAGCGGCGACGTCGGGGGCGCGTTCGCGGCGATCCTCGTCGGCGTCGATCAGCACGCGCCGTCGGATCGCTTCGCCGGTGCCCCGCGCGTGTTCGCGCGCGACGCCGGCATGATCGCGGCCGCGTACATCGCGCGCGGCGGCAACCGCGCGCGCATCGAGGAGGCGCTGACCAAGCGCCAGCTCGCGCTCGTCACCGAGCCGTCGACGCGTTTCCTCTTGTACTGGGAGACCGACGCCAACGACGTCGACCTGCACGTGCGCGATGCGGCCGGCGGCCACGCGTGGTACTCGCACAAGACGCTCGAGTCGGGCGGCGAGCTCTACGCCGACGTGACCACCGGCTTTGGCCCCGAGTGCTTCGAGATCCAGGGCGCGCCGACCGCCGGGCCCTACGACCTCGGCGTGCATTACTACGCGCAGGGCGCGATGGGCTACGGCATGGGCCTGCTCCAGATCGTGCGCTTCGACGGCAAGGCCTTCTCGTTCGACGATCGCCCCTACGTGATCATGAAGAATCAGGCCTACGTGTCACTCGGCAAGACCCGCTGACAGGTCTCCGACAAGTACAACCCTTTGCCTTGAAGATCCGACGGCCGGTCCACCAGGATATCATCGACGATCGTGTACTCGATCCCGCGCTGGGGGCTCGATCCGGCCGGTTGGTCTGCCCTCGGGAAACGTGGTTCATTCGGCTGATGAACGATGGTGGAACCTGCGCGCCTGGTTTCGAAGAGGTCCGCGCGGAATTTGAGCGTAACTTCATCGAGCGCGGCGAGGTCGGCGCAGCGGTCTGCGTGACCCTCGACGGCGAGATCGTGGTGGACCTCTGGGGCGGGATCGCCGATCCCGTGACGGGACGCGCGTGGGAACGCGACACGATCTGCGTGGTCTGGTCGTGCACCAAGGGCGCCACCGCGCTGTGTGCCCATATCCTCGTCGCGCGGGGTCAGCTCGACCTCGATGCGCCGGTCGCGTCGTACTGGCCGGAGTTCGCCCGCAACGGCAAGCAAGAGATCACCGTCCGGATGCTGCTCGCGCATCAGGCTGGGCTCGCGGCGTTCACGGAGCCGATTCCCGAAAATGGCTATCTTGATTGGGACTCGATTGTCGCTCGCCTCGCCAGCCAGGCGCCGCTGTGGCAGCCGGGCACGCGGCATGGTTATCACGCGCTCACGTACGGACACCTCGTCGGCGAGCTCGTGCGCCGGATCTCCGGCAAGTCGCTTGGCACGTTCTTCCGCGACGAGGTCGCACGGCCGCTCAATCTCGATCTATGGATCGGGCTCCCGGAAGAGTATGAGTCGCGAGTCTCGCCCACCATTCCGGCGCCGCCGTTTCAGCCGGGACAGCTCATCCCGGCCTTTTACCGCGCCGGGCTGACCGATCCTGCGTCGATCGCTGCTGGCGTGCTCATGAACTCTGGGCTCATGTTCGCACCGGGCTGGTGCGACTCCCGCGCCGCTCACGCGGCGGAGCTCCCTGCGGCCGGTGGTATCGGCAACGCGCGGGCGCTCGCGGGCATGTATCGCGCGCTCGCGGTCGGTGGCACGATCGACGGCGTCCAGCTCGTCGACGACGCAGGACTCGCGGCCATGGGCGCGGTTGCATCGGCCAGCTCGGTCGACGCCACGCTGCTCATGCCGGCGCGCTGGGCGCTTGGCTTCATGAAGTCGATTGACAACTCCGCGCTTGGACCCGGCGAGCAAGACAGCGTGGTGCTCTCCGAGGACGCGTTCGGGCACCCGGGCAGGGGCGGCTCGATCGGCTTTGCCGATCCACGCGCGCGGATGTCGTTCGGCTACACGATGAACCGCCAGGGCACGTCGGTCTGCCTCGATCAACGCGGGCAATCGCTCGTCGACGCGACCTATCGGGCACTTGGCTACCGGCGCTCATCGCGAGGTGGGAGCTGGTTCAAGGTCGCCACGCGCGGATAGTCCGGGAAGCGATCGCACGAACAGCGCGCGACCCGAGGGTGCGCCGGAAGCGCTCGTGGAACGAGATGACGTACAGGCTCGAAGTGCGTCCAGCGCACCGCACCTGGTGGTTGGTTTCAACGGCGCGGCTTACGCGGCGAGCGCGACGGCGAGGGCGGCGGCGACCTCGGCGTTGTGGACGGCGAGCGCGCGGTTGGCGCGGATCGAGGCGCCGCCGGTGGCGACGGCGAGGCGCGCGAGCAGAAACGGCGTCAGGCGCTTGCCGGTGATGCCGGCGGCGGCGGCCTCGGCGAGGGCGGCGTCGATCGCAGCGTCCAGGCCGGCGATGGCGGCGGCCTCGGGGATCGGGTTGGCGACGAGGATGCCGCCGCCGCCGAGCTCGTCCCAGCGACAGCGCGCGATCGCGGCGAGCTCGACGGCGTTGTTGACGCGGTGGTCGAGGACGAGGCCGGAGCGCTGCGCGTAGAACGCGGGCAGCTCGCTCGTGCGGTAGCCGATGACGAGGACGCCGAGCGTCTCGAGGTGCTCGAGCGTGCGCGGCAGATCGAGGATCGCCTTGGCACCGGCAGAGACGACGGCGATCGGGGTCCGCGCGAGGACGGGCAGGTCGTGCGAGACGTCGTCGGCGTCGCCGCGGTGGACGCCGCCGATGCCGCCGGTGGCGAACACGCGGATGCCGGCCTTGGCGGCGAGCATGGCGGTGGCGCTCACGGTGGTGGCCGCGGACGTGCCGCGCGCGAGGTGGACGGCGAGATCCGTCGCGCCGGCCTTGGCGAAGCGGCTACCGCCCTGCGCGAGCTGCTCGAGGAGCTCGTCGGGGAGGCCGATGCGGACGAGGCCGTCGACGACGGCGATCGTCGCGGGGACGGCGCCGCCGGCGCGCACGGTGTCCTCGAGCTCGCGCGCCACGTCGAGGTTGTCGGGCCACGGCAGGCCGTGCGCGACGAGCGTGGACTCGAGCGCGACGATCGGCCGGCGGGCGGTGGCGACCTCGGGGGAGAGCACGAGCTGCATCGAGCCGGTTATCTGCGATCGGTGGCCCATGCGCCACGGCGGCGGCGGGAGACGGATCGCAGGCTGCGGGAGCTCGCGCGGCAGATCGAGCGGGAGATCAGGCGGCTGGATGGCGAGGGGATCGATGTGGATGGTCAGCATGTCAGTGCTCCGGGGTGTGATCGACGCGGCGGGCGCGGCGATGGGGGGTGGTGGCGTCGGTGGGAGCGGCGCGGCGGGCGCCGGCGAGGTGGTGGGGCGCGGTGCGGCCCTCGCCGAGGGGGGCGTCGATCGCGTCGGCGCGCTCGGCGCCGCGCGGCGCGGGGATGGGCAGGCGCCACGCGGACGGCGTGGCGGTGCGGAACAGGTAGCGGCGCCACGGGAGCATCTCGAACGGCAGCCCGCGCAGGACGCGGATGACGTCGGAGGGCCCGTAGAAGCAGGGCGTGGCGTCGGGGCCCTGCGCGGTGAGGACGATCCGGCGGCGGAAGCGCTCGCCGAACGCGACGACGTAGAGGTTGGCCTCGTGGATGTCGGCGAGCACCCACGGGTACACGACGACGATCAGCACGTCGATGCCGCAGACGGGCAGCGCCGCGCCGATGAACGTGCCGGGCGCGTGGCCGGCGGGCTCGCTGGCGATGATCGACTTGAGGCCGTTGCCGCCAGCTGCTGCGGCTGCGTTCTTGTCGGCGGTAGCGGTGGCGGTGGCGGTG
>DATMCI010000170.1:0-54805 GCA_035558535.1 Kofleriaceae bacterium | reverse complement strand
CCGCCACCAGCGCCACCGCCGCCAGCGCCACCAGCGCCGCCGCCGCCACCGCCGCCACCGCCGCCGCCGCCACCGCCGCCGCCGCGCGTCTGCTCGGTGACCTGAGCCTTCGCGGCCTCCTCGCCCGGAGCGCCGAGGGACCCGGCGCCCGATCCGGAGACCTGCGTGGCCGGGCTGTTGTTGACGTTCGTCGTGACGGAGCTGCCGTCGATGACGATCGACGAGCTCGCCTTGATCCCGAGCGTCGAGCTCGCGTGGCTCAGCACCTGCTGGCCCTTGCCGCTCAGCTTCGCGGACGTGCCGATCTTGAGCGCGTTGCTGTGGACGATGACGTTCGCGGCCGACTTGATGACGATGTCACCGTCGGATTCGATCTTGACGATCTTGTTGACCGAGTCGAGGACGATCTTGTTCTTCTTCGTCTTGTCGACGATCGTGATCTTCTCGGCGCCCTTCTTGTCGTCGAAGATGATGCGGTGACCGCAGCGTGACTTGATCAGCTTCGTGTTGTTCTGCCCCGACGCGTTGACCTCGACGGGCTCCTGCTTCTTGCTCCACAGCGCCCCGATGACGAGCGGCCGGTTGATGTCGCCTTGCTCGAACACGACGAGCAGCTGATCGTCGTTCTCCGGCAGAAAGTACGTGCCCCGCTGCGCGCCGCCCATCGGGACGGCGATGCGCGCCCAGAACGTCTTCTCCTGCTCGCTCAGCCAGGGGAACTTGACCTTGACGCGGTAGCCAGGGTTGTCCTGGCCGTCCTTGTTCTCGACGACGATCGCGAGGTGGACCCCTCGAATTTTGCTGGCGCGGAGCGCCTGCGGCATCACGCGGTCGATCGGCAGGAACGTCACGGGACCCCCAGGTTCAGGCGATCTCGATGGTCGGAGCGTCGAGGTTACTCGGCGATCCAGAGGTGAGCTTCGCCGCCGACGAAGCCTCCATGGTCAGATCACCACCGGCCTTCATGTCGATGGTGGTCTTCGCGTTCATCTTGATGTTCTGCTGCGCCTCGATGGAGAGCTTCCCGTTCTTGCAGGTGATCTCCATCTTGCCTTCCATCGTCGAGAACGAGACGCCGCTCGTCCCCGACATCGGCGGCTTGTACGGCGCGCAGACGTTCGGCCCCGCCCCGGCCTGATCGAACTCGCCGATGCCGAACATGTTCTTCGTGGTCTTGTCGGCGATCACGACCTTGGTCTTGTTGGTGTCGTCGAGGATCAGGCGGTGGCCGCTACGGCTGCGGTAGCCGCGGAAGTTGTTCGCGCCGTCCTGGTTGGGCTCGGGCGAGTTGTCGGGCGTGCTCCACACGCCGCCGACGATGACCGGCTGGGACATGTCGCCGCCGATGAACATCACCACGACGACGTCGTCGACGTCCGGCAGCGTGTACCAGCCGAACTTCTTGCCCTCCATCGGCGTGAGGAGCTGTGCCCAGTGGGTCTGATCGACGTCGCCGCCATCGAGCTCCGGCAGCCGGATCTTGATGCGGTCGAGGTTGTCCGGATCCTTGTTCTGGCAGACGATCCCGTAGTGCAGCCCGAACTGCAGGTTGTCGAGCGACTCGATCCGTGGTCCGCCTGCGCGCATCGTCTGCTCCCTACTTCTTCCACGCGTCGCGCATGAGCTTGAGGATCGTGACGTACCCGCCGTCCTTCGCCTTCGGCATGGTGTGGCGGTGCGTGATGCCGGCGACGTAGTACTTGCCGTTGAACGGATCGCTCCCGTCCATCGCGTTCGCCTCGATCTCGACCGACTTCCCCATCTCGACCTTCGGGTCGCCCTCCATCTCCGCCTCGCCGGTGATGAACGTGAGGTTCAGGTCGCGGAGCCGCGCCTTGGCGAGAGCGCTCGCCTCCTCCGCGCTCCAGATCGGATGGTCGACGGTGAACGTCTCTTCTTTGCCGAGGTTGCCGCACGCCGCGACGGCGTTCTGGCTGCCGAGCGGAGAGTTCTGCGCCTGGGCATTGCCCGTGATCAGCTCCTTGGTCTCCGGGTTCCACCCCTTGACGGTGACCTTGTTGACCACCGCCGCGGAGTTGATCCGGGGCGTGAACGCGCGGAGGTTGCCGCCCTGATCGACGCTGAGCTTGATGCCGCTCGTCTGGTCGAGCTGGGGCTCCTTGACGAAGAGCTTCGTGTCCACGCACCACACGTGGCAGCCCATCCGCGCCGCGCGAGTGCGGATGAACTCGAGGGCCGTGAGGTTGTGCTGGTAGACGTGCTTGTACGTGATCGACTTCTCGTGCTTCCAGTCGAGGCTGAGCTGGGCGTCCTGCGCCACCTGCGAGAGGATCTGCTGATCGGTCTTCTCGGTGAAGGTGAGCGACTTCCGCTTCCGCAACAGGCGGTGCATCTTGTTCATCGCCCGGAGCGTCAGGCGCGTCGTCTGGCCGCCCTTGTAGGATCCCTCCGCGCCGATCAGCTCGCCGATGAAGACCTGCTCGCCGTTGCCGTCACCGACTCTGATCTCGATCGGCCCGCCGATCTGGATCTTCGGGCTGTAGATGTCGTTCTGGTTCGTGAGCACGATCGAGGCCATGTCCGGCTGGAACATGTCGCGCTCGACGACATAGGAGATGAAGTCGGCCTTGGGAACGTCTGCCCCGTTCAGCTTGATGTTGACGTTGGGTGCCGCCGCGCGCACGGGTTACTTGCTCCCGCTGGCGCTGGGGCTGCCGCCGCCGCTGCCGCCGCTGGCGGCCGGCGGCTTCTTGTCGACGGCCTGCGCCTCCTTGAGCTTGACGGTGCACGTCGCGCGAAGCGGGGTGCCGATGCTCGAGAACATCGTGTACTTCGTCGATAGCGACTCGATCACGCACTCGAACTTCGGCAAGCCACTGGCGCCCCACGAGATGACGCACTGGTGTGGCCGGCGCTTCGTCTCGTCCTTCTCTCCGGGGTTGCGCACGCTCGCGAGCTTCTCGAGCACCCCGACCTGGCCCGCGATGCTCTGGTTCTTCTCGTAGCCGTCGAACAGGAACTCGACGGTCATCGTGCGCCCCTCGGCACCAGTGAACTCGAGCGTCATCGGCTGGCTGCTGCCGCCGCCGCCGCCGCTCGCGCCCGTCTGGTTGGCCGAGTCTGGCTTCTTCCAGGGGACGGTCTGGTCCACCTGGAGCTCTTTCGGATTGTACTGCGCCTGGACCTGGACCCCTGGTTCGTCGGAGCTGGCGATCGTCAGCTTCATTGAAGCCGGGCTGAAAGCATTGTTCATAGGTATGGCTCCCCGTTACGTGCGCGTGCGGCATCCATCAAGGTCAGGATGTATTGGTAGATCTCTTGGGCGGTCGCTTCGACGTCGATGTTGTTGGCGCCGCCGCCCCCCGCCGCCTTCTCGGCCGCGGCCCCCGCGGACGGCGCCTGCGGCGCAGCGCTGGGCTGCGCGCGGGTCGATGCCGCGAGCTGCGTCGACGGCGCGGCCATGACGAGCGTCAGATCGGCGGGCGTGATGCCGTCGGCGATCGTGCCCTGGCTCTCGAACATCTTGCGCGCCGCGGCCTCGAACCACGGCGGAATCTCGCTCTCGCCACCGCCATGGCGGCCCGCGGGACGCCCGGTGCGCACCAGCTCCTGCATCGCCGTCGGCGCGCGGAGCACGGCACCCACCTCGCGGTCGCGCGACGACGAGCTCGGCTCCGCGGACGACATCGACGAGGAGACCGGCGCCGCGGCGGGCGTCGCGACCGGAGTCACGTACGCGCCGAGCGCTTCGCCCGCGCGCGCCGAGAGCGCGCCGAGCCCAGGGCCAGCGTAGCCGCCGACCCACTCGTCGGTCGACGCGCCGGCAGCGGCGAGCGAGCGCCCACCGAGCGCGGCGGGCAGCGAGCGAGCGCCCGCCCCGAACGCGGCGGCAGCGCTCTCCGCGGCCGCCCCCGCGGCCAGGGCACCCGCGGCGGAGATGCTCGTCGCGTCGTCGAACAGGCCCTCGCTCGCGAACACGATCGGCAGCACGTCCCACGCCGCGGCCGCGCGTGCGCGCGCCGAGATCGGGACGTCCTCGGTCTGGCCGGCGAGCGCGAGCGCACGAGCCGCCCGCGCCGCGGGCGACCAGCTCCGACCCGCGGTGGACTGGCCGAGCGCGAGGTACAGCGCCTCGAAGCGCGCCCGCCGCGTCGACGGAACCAGCTCGCCAGCGGCGGCCAGCACGTCGCGCTCGCCCGGCTCGCCGAGCGATCCGGGCGCAGCACCAGCGAGCGCGGCGCCACCGTCGAGGCGACGACCAGCGGGCATGAACGGGTACTGGCGCGCGGGGCCGCCGACGGCGAGGCCCTCGCCGACCGCGGCGCCGGCCTGTCCAGCGGTACCGGAGGCGACGTCGGCAGCAGCACCGCCGGCAAGAGCGGCAGCTGCGGCGGCGCCATCGGCACCTGCCGCAGCGGCGGCCTCGACGAAGACCGGATCGAAGCCAGCCACGCCGGCCTCGTCGGCCGCGCCGGGCACAGCACCGAAGCCGAGGACACCGCCGAGCCGCGCGGCACCGAGCGCGCCGCCCGCGGCAACACCGAGGGCACCGCCCGCGGCGGTGGCACCGAGCGCGCCGCCCGCGGCAGCACCGAGCGTGCCACCGGGACGGCCGACCTCGCCGAGGCTCGGCACCTCGAGCGCGGCGAACGTCCCGAGCTCGGCGACGGCACGCGCCGCGAGCAGCTCGAGGGCGGCCACCGACATCGCGATCTGCCCGTCGGGCACGGCCGCGTTGAGGCCGAGCGCGGCCACGCTCGCCGACGGCCACAGGAACGCGCCACGCGGCGGCCGGCGATCGACGCCGAACGCGGTCCCGCCGGACATCTGCTCGGCCAGCGCGAACGCGGGCGCCACGCGAGTCAGCTCTGCCGGTGACGGCGCGGCGCCACTCGGCGCGGCGCCACTCGGCGCGGCGCCGATCAGCTCAGCGACGGTCGACGCGGCGGCGGTCAGCTCCGCGCCGGTCGGCGCGACGCCGGTCGGCGCGACGCCAGTCGGCGCGACGCCAGTCGGCGCGACCCAGGCCGGCGCGGCGATGTCGCCGCGCGACACGCGCGCTTCGCCCGACGGCGCGGCGCCGGCTTCGAGCGCCGCCACCGGGTACGCGGTCATCAGCGTCGCGAGCCGCTCGCGGCGATCCGAGTCCATCGCCATCGCCTGAAGGAACGCCCGATCGACGGTGCCGGCCATCGCCGTGAGGTGGCCCGAGCCGGCGATCGCGAGGCGCGCGGCCTGCGCGGCCTCCGCCGGACCGAGGCCGTAGACCCGCGCGGCGAGCACGAGCTCCGGCGTCACGAAGTCGAGCGCGAGATCCGACGTGGAGCGCTCCTGCGCGACCGACCAGCTGTGGGCGCGGCTCGCGATCATGCCTGGCGCCATCCAGGCGCCGTGCTCGCGGGTGCCGACCTCGTCACCGAGCAGCGGCAGGCTCATCGACTCGAGGATCTCGCGCGCCGCCGACACCGGCGCGCCGGTGCTGGAGAGCGCGGCAGCGCCCGTCGTGGTCATCGCCCCCGACTCGGCGGTCTCGATGCCAAGCCAGCCAAGGACACCCGGCACACCGGCCGCGCCAGGCGCGGCGTCTCCGCTCCAGGACAGGAGCGCCGTCCGGAGGGTCATGATCTGGGTGAGCGAGGCGGCCGTCGCCTGCGCGGCACGCTCGGCCGCAGCAACAGCCGCGGTCGCGGCCGCCGGCTCGAAGGACGCCTCGCCGGAGCGAGCCGCCGGCAGATCTGCCGCGGCCGCATCGCCGCGAAGCGACGGGTAGGACGGGTAGGACGGGTCGATCGACGCCTCGCCGGAGCGAGCCACCGGCAGATCCGCCGCGACCGTGTCGCCGCGAGACGGCTGATATGACGGCTGATAGATCGACGCGGCATCGGCGCCAAGACGCGCCGCGACCTCGTCGCCCAGGCGCGCCGCGATCCCCTCATCGCTCATGCGCGCCGCGATCGCCTCGGCGTCCGGCTCGCTCGGCGCGACGTAGGCCGCGTCCCACTCGGGCACGGCGCGCTCGCCGCGATCGCCGGTGAAGCCCTCGAGCGCTGGCGACGACCAGCTCGGCAGCTTGCTCGTCACGAGCTCGCGCTCGCGCGACGCGTCGGACAGGAGCCCCGCCAGGTACGTCGCGGACAGCCCGCCGCCAAGCAGCGAGCGGACGTCGAAGCTCGTCGCGGAGGGCATCGGCAGGATGTGGCGCAGCGCCGACGCGAACGGCGACGCAGCGAGCTGCGCCGACAGGCCGGCGGTCGGCGCGGCCGGCGCGCTCACGGCGATCATGTCGGCGGGCGTGAGATCCGGGATGGCGACCATCACGGCGGCGGGCGGTGCGCCCGCGCCCAGAGCTGCAGCCGCAGCCCCGGCCCTGCTTGGGCTCGCGCCTGCGGCGTAGCTCGCGCTCGCGGCGTAGCTCGCGCCCGCGGCGTAGCCCGCGCCCGCGCTCGCAGCCGAGGACGTGCCCGCGCTCGCAGCGACACCAGCAGCCGCGCGCGGCGCGCTCCCTGCCGACGGCGCAGCCGGCTGCACGCGCTGGCGCGACGCAGCCGCCGCGATATCCGCGAAGACGTCGTCGGGCGTCTCGGCATCGTCGGCGTAGCGGACGACCGGCGCGGGCGGCGGGATCAGCGTCGGGCGGCGCTCCGCCATCGCGAGGAGGCGATCGACGTTGCGGGCCGGCGCGGCGTCGCGCTCGACGTCGAACGTCGGCGAGACGAGCACGCCGGTGGGCGCGGCGGCGGCGAGGGCCTCCATCCGCGCGGGCGCCGTGAGCGTCTCGAGCGACGCCTTCGAGGCGCCGGCGAACCGGGCGAGCCAGCGATCCGCCCACGCGACGTGCGCGAGCGCGGCAGGCGCGGCCGCCGCGGTGGCGGCGAGCGCCGAGGTCGCGACCGGAGTCGCCGCATCAGGAGCCGCAGCCGCCGCTCCGATCGGGCGCGTGGCGGCCGACGCGAGCCACGGCAGCGCCGGCACGCGCGTCGCCGCGGCGAGCGCCGGCGCGACGAACGGACGGGCGACCGGCGCGCGCGCGCCTGGAGCCGCGCCGGTCGGCGCGGTGCCAGACGCGGTGACAGCGTCGAGCTCAGCGGAGAGCGCCGCAGCAGCGACGGCGGAGCTGCCGGCTTGCTCGCCGGCCGCGCGCGCGCCGCCGAGCCACGGCGACGCGGTCGTGCGATCGACCGCCGCGACGAGCCCGCCGAGGCCGGCGGGCATGACGAGCCGCGGCCCGCGCGTGGCCTCGAACGAGGCGCCGGTGGCCGCGCCGCGCGCGATCAGCTCGATCGTACGGAGCGCGACATCGAGCTCCTCGATCGCCTGCATCGCGCGGTCGGGGCGCTGGCCGATGAACGCCGCCAGCTCGGGCGGCAGCGCGGCGATCGCGGACGCGACCTCCGGCGGAGGACGGCGCACCGCCGCCGGCGCGGGCGTGGCCGCGGTCACCGGGGCGGGAGCCAGCGGGGCCGCGATCGCGGCGCGCGCGTGCTCGGCCGCCGCGGTGCGCGCTTGCTCGTGGAGCCGCTGCGCAGAGGTGCGCTCGGCGGTCCGCTGCGCGACGCGCTCCTCGAGCCGCGACCGCTCGGCGGAGACCGCCGCGGCGCGCTCGGCCTCGATCCGCACGCGCTGCTCCTCGGCGCTCGCGCGCGCGGCCGTCTCGCGGAGCTGCGTCTCGGCGCTCGCGCGCGCAGCCGCCGTCTCGCGGAGCTGCGCCTCGGCGCTCGTGCTCGTCGTCTCGCGGAGCTGCGCCTCGGCGCTCGTGCGCGCCGCCTCGCGGAGCTGCGCCTCGGCGCTCGCGCCCGCCGTCTCGCGGAGCTGCGCCTCGGCGCGGCGCGCGGCCTCGCGGACCTCGGCGGCGCGCTCGGCGCCCACGGCCGTGGTCCCCGCGGCGGCAGCTGCCGTCGCGGCAGCCGCGCCCGCGGCCGGCGCGCTCGACGCGGCAGCCGCGGCGCTCTTCGCCGCTGCATCCGCGGCGCGCGCCGCGAGCTCGCGCTCGGCCGTCCGCTGCGCGATCCGCTGCAGCTCGACGATCTGCGCGCGCTGCGCGGCGTAGTGCTCGGCGACCCGCTCCGCCGCGGCCTCGCGCGTCTGCACCGGCTGCGCCGCCGCATCGGCGGCCTCCGATGGGCGCGGCGCGGGCGGCGTGACGAGCTCCGGCGCCGCCATCGCGAGCCGGCTCGGCTCATCGGCGCGCGCGACCGCCGCGCGCTCGATCATCGCCGACAGCACGCTGCGGAGCGCCGGGCTCATGCGAGCACCGGACGTGGCCGGCGCGAGCGCGGGCGCGACCGTGCGCGCCATCAGGTGGGCCGCCTGCACGGCGGCCAGCGGGATCAACGGAGAGTACGCATCGGCGTGCACCGCCTCGGCGCCATACCCGACGCCGGCGACCACCGACGGCTGCGCGATCGACATCGACGGCGCCACGTACTCGTAGAGCGCGGCCGGCATCGCCATCGCCGCGGAGCGGACCGAGCCGGCCTGCTGCGCCTGCTGCGCCGCGACGTACGTGCCGCGCGTCGTGAGCAGCGCCGCCTCCTGCTGCGGGGCGCGGCGCGCGGCCGCCATCCAGTCGAGCTCGTCCTGATACCAGGGGCGCGGGAACACCCACGAGACCGCGCCTGGCGGGCGCTCACCGAAACCGGCCTGCGCGTACTGATCGAACACGCGCATCGACGCCGAGCGCTGCGCCGTCTCGATCCACGGCGCGATCAGCTGGTCCACGAAGCCGAGCGAGCGCATCGGGCGCACTCGGTTCGCGCCGGCCTCCGGCGCCCAGCGCTCGACGTGGCGGTTCGCGGCGTGCATCGCGAGACCCGCGCCACGCGTGGCGAACGCCGGTGCGGCCAGCGCTGCGCTGAGAGCACGTGGTTCGTTGGTCTCCGCCATCTACGTTCTCCTCGGAAGCCGGGGCTGCGCCGCGGCTACTTGGTGACCTTGATGCCTTCGTGGGTGATCTCGAGCGTCTCGATCGCGAGCTCGCTCTTCGACGCGTCGAACTCGGCCATCTCCCACTTGGTCGGCCAGCCGCGAACGAACTCCCACTTCGCCATCTCCTGGCGGGCGGTGTTGAACTGCGTGATGATGCCGTTCCGGCGGGTCATCTGGCCGCCCAGCCACTCGTTGCGCCACTTGAGCAGGTCCGAGCCGCCCGTGAAGCCGTTCTTCAGCACGATCGGCGACCACTTCGTGGCGCCGACGAGCATGAACGTCGTGTCGTTCGCGCCGCCCTCGCGCACGGGGATCGCCTCGGTCTCGAACTTCAGCCCGCTCACGCTCTTGAAGAACGCGGTGACGCCCGGAAGCTCGATCGAGAAGCAGAAAACTGGCAGCGGATCTTTACGGTTGCCGGGGTTCGCATTGCTCGCCATGGGTCGGTTCCTACGAGGTGATGGGGGTGTTCATTGTTTGCACGAGCGAGATGATGATGAACTCGGCGGGGATCACGGGGGCCACACCCACCTCGCAGATCAGCATCCCGCTATCGACTTGCTCGGGTGGGTTCGTTTCAGCATCGCATTTTACGAAGTACGCCTGGTCCTGATTCCCTCCGGCGAGCATTCCCTTCGTGTAGAGCATGCCCAAGAAATCCGCGGTCCTACGCTGTACTAGATCCCAGGTGGCGTGGTTGTTGGGCTCGAAGGAGATCCACGCGAAGCCGCTCTCGAGAGATCGGCGTAACATGATGAAAAGACGGCGGACTGGGATGTACCGCCACTCCGGATTCGAGGAAGCCGTGCGGGTGCCCCAGGCCCGAACGCCGCGCTGGATCCGGAAGGTGTTGACTGACTCGGCGTTCAGGAGGCCGATGTGGTCCTCCGTCACGCGGAGCGAGACGTCGGTCGCGCCGTGGATCTCCTGGTTCGCCGGCGCCTGGTGGACGCCCTGCTCGAAATCGTTGCGCGCGTAGCAGCCGGCCAGGTAGCCGGACGGCGGCAGGATGCGGGGCCGCTCGCCCTCGACGCTGGTCCGCAGCCACGGCCAGTAGTACGCGCAGTACGAGGAGTCCGTGCGCCGCCGCCAGCGCCGGACCCACTCGATGTCCTTGCTCTGCGGGATGTCGAGGATCGCGAAGCGGTCCTTCTGGAGCTCGCAGACCGAGATCATCTGGTCCTGCACGCGCTGCGCCTTGAGCTCGCCCGCCGGACCGGGCTCGCGATCGTAGAAGCGCATCGCGTCGGGGATCGAGAGCAGCGCGACCTCGTCGTTGGCGGCCAGCGCGAGCAGGCCCGAGCGCTCGCTGGGCCCCATGTCGTAGCCGATGAAGTCCTCCGGCGTGATCGCCTCGATGCCGTCGCGGCCGCCCGACAGGCGCGTCATCGCGAGCGGCTCGGGCATGTTGTGCGGCACCGGGGACTTCGTGCCGACGTCCTCGAGCCGGACCAGCCGCGAGCGCTGCGAGACCACGCGCGGCGCGTAGTTCCGCGACGTGGGGTGCATCTGCAGCCCCTTGAAGACCTCGCGGCGATCCTTCATCGCCACGTGGATCTCGAACGTCAGCACCTCCAGGTGCGTCGGCGCCGCCGCGCGGTGGCGCCGGTTGACGGGCGTCTCGGTGCTCCAGCGGATCAGCTTGTCGGCGACCTCGGTGATCACGACGAAGTCGGAGTTCTCGCGGTCGTAGATCCGCACGGCGGAGCCGACCTCGAAGCCGCGCGTCGTGTTGACGTGGGCCTCGCCGGCGCCGATGTCGAGGTCGCGCGTGAGGAGCGCGGTGGCGCCCGGGGCGTGGACGCAGCGGAACCACACCGTGTTGCCCCACGTGCCCTCGTTGAGCGCGCGGATCTTGAGCGAGGGCTTGTTCCAGTCGTCGATCTGGACGTGCTCGGCGCACGCCGCGTGCTCGATCTGCGGCAGCTCGCCCCTGGGCGCGCAGTGGGCGACGCGGACGATCCAGCAGTCGGATCCGCCGTTCATGAAGAAGCCGTGGACGGAGTCGGGCGTGTACGAGTCCGCGGTGGGACCGAAGATCTCGACGAACTCGTCCCAGTTCGAGATCCGCGTCGGCTCGTTCATCGGCCCCTTCTGGGTGATGCCGACGAAGCCGGTGATGCGGGTGTTCGAGATCGACAGCGGCGGCGGCGCCAGCGTGTCGAAGCTCTGGTAGATGCCGGGGGCCCTGGGATCTGCGGACGGTCGCATGCGCATGGAGGTGGCTCTCTCTCGTCGTCGACGGACTAACGCCGGCGGGCCTCGTTGATCTCGCGGTTCACGCGCGCGATCTCACGCAGCCAGACATGGCGTTCTTCGTGCTCCATATCGAGGATGTCGTCGAGCGACCAATGGAAGTGATACGCGATGTAAGCGATCTCTTGGTAGAGCTGCTCGCGCGGATAGGTCGCGACCGCCGCCCAGGTTACCCCGGGCCAGACTGGCCACTACCTCCTTGCTCGGTGATCAGCGCACCGGTGACCATGTCGACGTCCATCTCGTGCTGGCACTTCGGACACGTGATGTGGTGCTTCGGCGCCCCGCCCTCCTCGTTGATCTTCCGATAGAACTCCTGGAGGTACGCGAGGTCGGTCGAGAACAGGTTCTCGATCATGTCCACGGTGACGTGGTTGTGCTCGCCGAGCTTCGTCACCACGCGCGACAGGAGCACGATGACGAGGTACGCGCGGTTGCTCTGCACGCGGTAGTCCTGCAGGGGCAGGATCTCGTCGCGCGCCGTCGCGAGCCTCATCACGCCGTCGCGGTGGATGTTGCCGTCCTCGTCCACATATCCGCGGGGGAGGCGAAACTGGTATTGAGTCTTGAACGCCATCTGCTCTTCCTGTGGATGTGCTGCCGGCAGGCCGAAAACCAGTGCGGCCTGCTCGGTTCCCCAAGCAGGCCGCATCGTATCAAAGCTTTCCGGGGCTCAGCTCACTTCGGAGCGTCGAAGTAGTTCAGCTTGAACGTCATCTTCTCGACGTAGAGCTCGACGTTGAAGCGGGCGATCTTCTCGCTGTTCGCCTCGAGGTCGTCCTTCGAGAACTTCTTGAAGCCGCAGTTCATGAGCTCGATCTCGCCGACCTCGTCCTTCATGTTCGGGTTCAGGAAGACGATGCGGCCCTGCATCTCGTTCTCCTCGAGGTGCTGGCCGTCGACGAACCACTTCTTCGCCGCGTCCGCCCAGGCCTGGTAGTCCGCCATGCTGATCGACAGCTTGACGTCGGGCACCGTCACCTTGGCGGGGTGCTTCGTCGGCTCGCGGAAGATGCCGACCTGGTCCGAGGCGACCGCGCACTTCCAGGTGAACGAGTCGACCGAGGCGATGCGCTCGCACGGCAGACCGCCCATCTCGACGCGGAAGTTCGAGCACAGCCACGCCTTCTGCTTCGGGCCGATCTTGCCGCGGATGTCCTCACCGCCGCCCTTGGACCAGCGGACCTGCTCCGCCTCGAACTCGAGGTCGAAGTACGCCGCGTCCTTGCTCGAGCCGTCGAGCTTGGGCACCGTGAGGCTCGTGATGAGCGCGTTCTGGAACGTCTGGACCGACATCGCCTTGTAGTTGAAGTCGGCCGAGGTGAGCGACCCGCTCTTGGTCACGTACCCCTTGTCGAACGCCGCCTTGATCCACTGGTAGCACTCGTTGCCCATGCCGATGCCGATCGTGGCCTTGCCGGGCGTCCACTTGATGTTCGACACGTGCTTCTTCTGCACGTTGTCGGGACCGAGGTCGTTCGAGACGATGTCGGCCTCCATGGCGAGGCCGCTGAACTTCTTGAGGAAGCCCGCGTTCTCACCGTTGATGTCGAGCGCGAACCGGCCACCGGTATACGTACGTTGCTCAGCCATTCTCGTTTGCTCCGTTCCTTCTCTGCATCTCTATCGCCGGCCCGGCATGGAGAGCATCGGCGGCCACAACGCTGGCCTTCCCACCACGGGACCGCTGTCCCGTCCCGCCTTCCTTGTGGTCACCGAAGATCCCCTTGACGTTTCTGAAAGTCACCCTTCGTCTAGCCGTCGGGTCCGTCCGCGCGCCGTATTGCCGTGGACGCCCTCTTTTCGACCGTCTCTTACGCGGGCCTGCGCCGCTTCCTTCCTGCAGGCCCGCACAAGAGGCGCCGCGATCCCAAAAAGATCGCGGGAGCCTACCTACCTGACTACTCCTCGACGCCGCCGCCGCTCGCCATCTGGCCGATGCGGAAGATGACGAATTCCGCGGGCTTCACCGGCGCGAGGCCGATCTCGACGACCAGCTGGCCGGCGTCGATGACCTCGGGCGGGTTGGTCTCCTCGTCGCACTTGACGTAGAAGGCCTGCTCCGGCGAGACGCCCATGAGCGCACCGTTGCGCCACAGGAGCGTGAGGAACGACGAGATCGTCCGCGTGACGCGCTTCCAGAGGCGATGGTCGTTCGGCTCGAAGACCACCCACTGGGTCGCGCGCTCGATCGACGCCTCCACCATGATGAACAGGCGGCGGACGTTGATGTAGCGCCACGACGGATCGCTCGACAGCGTGCGGGCACCCCAGATGCGGATGCCGCCGTTCATGAAGCGAATGGCGTTGATACCCTTCGGGTTGAGCAGGTCCTGCTCACCCTTGCTGACGTTGTACTTGAGGCCGAGCGCGCCGCGCACGATCTCGTTCGCCGGGGCCTTGTGGACGCCGCGCTCGCTGTCGGTGCGCGAGTAGACGCCGCAGATGTGGCCGGAGGGCGGGACGAAGATGTTGCCCTTGTCCGGGTCGTAGACCTGGATCCAGGGGAAGTAGTACGCGCCGTACTTCGAGTCGCGCGGCTTGGGCAGCTTGTCGACGCCGCCGCTGATGGTCTCCGGCGAGTCGAGCACCGCGAAGCGGTCCTTGCGGGTCTCGGCGTGCGACAGGAGCGCGTCCTGCACCGCCGGCGACGTCTGGCCGGGCGCCGCGAGGATCGCGATCTCGTCGACCTCGTCGAAGCACTTGAGGCCGGTGCGCGCGCCGGGGCCGCCGTCGCGGCCGATGTACAGCGCGTCGCGACCGCCGCCGGGCGTCGCCACGACGGCCGGGGCCTTCTCGTCCTTCTTGTCGCCGGTCGCCGCGACCGTCTTTGGCGGCGCGGCCTGCTCGGGCGCGCCGACGTTGACGACGAAGCAGCGCGAGCCGCCGTTGTTGAAGAACCCGTAGACCGCGTGCGCGAGGTGCTCGCTGCAGTCCTTGAAGTCGCCGAAGGTCTTCACGAACTGCGACCAGTTCGTGATGAGGACGGCCTCGTTCAGCGGGCCCTTCGAGGACTCGCCGAGGAACCCGACGGTGTTGGTGCCCACCGCCTCGATGGGCTTGCTTCCGCGATCAACCTCTTCGACATAAACGCCAGGTGACAGGTAACTCGTAGCCATTCGCGTTCTCTCCTTGTCGTTACCGATGACGGTGGTCTTCGTCCGCCTATCGGGTGTCCGCTCCGTGCCCCATGCACGGAGCGGGCGAGTCGCTCGCTCCCCGCTACTTCTTCGCGGGCGTCCCGCCTCCGCCTAGATCGAGCCGGCGCGCTCCGAGGAACGGGGTGCCGTTCGGGCCCGTCTCGGAGATGCGCGGATCGGTGATGGACTTGTACTCGAGCTGCCGCGTCTGGACGCGCCGGAACTCCTCGAGCTTCTCGGGGAGGATCGGGATGGCGGTCCACGCCTGCACCGCCGGGCGCACCGGCTGGTTGAGGCTGCCCCAGAAGCGCGCGAGGGTGCCCTCGTCGAGCCGCGCCGAGAGCAGCACGTTGAGCTTGAAGTCCTCCTCGAACGACTGGCCCTTCAGCCGGTCGCGGGCGAGCTCCGGATTCTCCATGACGGTCCGGATGATGAGGCCGAGCAGGAGCTGCTCGTCCTCGGGCGTCTGCGCCCACGCCGACATGAGGTAGTCGAGCCGCACCCAGAGGCGGCGCCGCCGGAAGAACTCCTTGATCGTGCCGTCCTCCTGCGGGACCTCGACGAGCTCGGAGTGCGGCGTGGAGTCGTGGCCCTCGGGATCGATCGAGAGCTGGTAGAGGTAGACCGAGACCGCGGGCAGCTTGCCCTCGATGGCATCCGGCTTCGGCGCCTGCTCGACGATGTGCACGCGCTTGTAGCCGTTGCGCTTGAACTCGTCCTGCAGCAGACGAGACAAGGTCTCCGACGTCTCCTTGATGATGTGATGCTGAGGCGTCATCGACTACGAACCCGTCCGCGTTGCCCACCCATCCGCCACCACGCGGATTGCAGGCGCGAGATGTTATCGAGAACGGCCGCGCGCTCAAGCACCAAAGCTTGAAAAGATCGTCGGTCGACTTCGCTCAGCGCTCCGACTAGGTTGACCTCGTGAGCCGCCGCCATCTGTTCGTTTGCACCAGCACGCGCGCGAGCGGTAAGCCGGCATGCGGTCCCGGCGGCGGTGATGCGATCATCGCCGCGGTGCAGACGCTCCTCGTCGCGCGCGGCGCGACGGATGTGCTCGTCACGCCTTGTGGTTGTCTGGGCCCGTGCTTCGATGGCCCGAACGCGGTCGTCTATCCCGACGGCATCTGGTACGGAGGGCTCGCGCCGGACGACGCGCCGCGGCTCGTCCATCATCTGATGGGTGGATCACCGTTCGCCGAAAAGATCACGGAGCCGCCGGGCGGCTAGCTCCGCCCCAGGGCCGAGCCAGGGCCGAGGCAGGGAAGATCAGGCGCGGCGGGAGCGTAGCCGCGGAGCGTAGCCGCGAAGCGTGCGCCGCCGGTGGCTCGTCAGTACGTCAGGATGGCGTCGAGGTGGCGGCGCTCCCACTGGCGCGCCTCGTGGTAGTGCTCGAACTGCGCCTCGTCGGCGAGGAACTCCTTCGAGTGGAACTCGCGGCGGCCGTTCTTCACGCGGATGTCGTGCACCTGGTGCAGCATCTCGTGGAACACGATCCACGCGACGAAGAACCGCGGCACGAACGCGCGATCGAGCGAGCGGTGGATGCGGATCAGCCGATCCTCGACGGAGTAGCTCCCCATCTTGATCGAGTTCCGCCGGCGCGGCCGCCCGGTGCGCGCGCCCCACGTGATCGCGGCCTCGATCCGGCTCGCGAAGTAGCGGGCGTTCAGCTCGTCGAAGATCTGGCGCAGGTCGTGGTGCTCGCCGGCGGTGAAGATCACCGTCGCCGGCGCGCGCCGCGCGCGGCCGCGGACGTGGCCGGAGTTCTCGTCGATGAAGTCGCCGAGCACGCGGGAGGCGTCCGGATCGTTGTCGACGATGTACCGGGCGAGCGCGCGCGTGATCACCGGATCGGCGTCCGCGAACATGTGGTGCAGCCGGACCTCGTAGCGCGCCTCCTTCGGGATGCGGCGCACCGAGATCATCGTGTAGCGGTTGTCGGTGAGCGTCACCTGGAGGCGGCCGCGCGGCAGGTGCGCGCGGATGCGGCGCTCGAGGCTGTCCTGCGCGGCGACGACCTCGGGTGGCGGCTCCTTGGCGGCCCGCGCCTTGGCGGCGCGCCGCATCACCTCGACCAGGGCCGCCGCGCGGCTCCCGTCGGACTCGTCGTCGGCGCCGCTGACGCCGAGGCCACCGACACTGGTGGACGATCCACCGGTGCAGGGCTCGACGCGGGGGGCCTGGGACGCGGGCAACGCTTCACTCAACGCAGACTCCTGTTATTGAAGCACATCAAGAAGTTGGGTGCGCAAGAGCGATCACGTCCGCTGGACGGACGTATCCCGTCGGACCCCCCTTGGATCCGTCGAAGAAGCTCCCCGCCACCGACGAAAAAAAGCGTATCGCGGGGCTTCGCCGAGGATCAAATTTCTCCCCCGTTCGGGGGATCTGCCGGGATCGGATCCGATCGCAACTACTGGGAAATTCGTCCGCCCCCCCGCCGGGTGGCGGGATCGCACCGGGCCTCCACGCGATCGGATATCGTGCGCGTCCGATGAGCGCGTTTCTCTCCACACACACGAGGACTCATAGCTGCGGCGCCCTGCGCGCCGGCGACGCGGGCCAGCGGGTGGTCCTGACCGGGTGGGTCCAGTCGTACCGGGACCACGGCGAGCGCATCTTCATCGATCTGCGCGACCGCGAGGGCGTGACGCAGGTCGTCGCCGATCGCACCCGCCTGCCGGACGTGCACGCGCTCGCGGACACGGTGCGCGCCGAGTGGTGCATCGGCATCGTCGGCGAGGTGCGGCTGCGCGGCGAGCAGCTCGCCAAGGCGGCGGCCGGCGAGGAGCGCAAGCTGAAGAAGATGACGAACGAGAAGCTCCCGACGGGCGAGGTCGAGGTCTGGATCGACGAGCTCGAGGTGTTCTCGCGCTCCGAGACGCCGCCGTTCGCCATCGAGGACAACGTCGAGACCAACGACTCGCTCCGCCTCAAGTACCGCTACCTCGATCTGCGGCGGCCCCGGCTGCAGAAGAACCTCATGATGCGCTCGCAGATCACGCGCGCCACGCGGGACTACCTCGGCAGGAGCGGCTTCCTCGAGATCGAGACGCCGTTCATGGTGAAGTACACGCCGGGCGGCGCGCGCAACTTCCTCGTGCCGTCGCGGCTCAACCCCGGCAGCTTCTACGCGCTCGCCGAGTCGCCGCAGATCTTCAAGCAGCTGCTCATGGTGGCCGGCTACGAGCGCTACTTCCAGATCGTGCGCTGCTTCCGCGACGAGGACCTGCGCAACGAGCGCCAGCCGGAGTTCACGCAGATCGACCTCGAGATGTCGTTCGTCAACGAGCAGATCCTGCAGTCGACGATGGAGGGCCTCATGGCCACGCTGTGGCGCGAGGTGCTCGGCATCGAGCTCACGCTCCCGCTCCGCCGGATGACGTTCGCCGAGGCGATGGAGAAGTACGGCGTCGACAAGCCGGACCTCCGGCTCGATCTGCTCCTCTACACGGTCACCGACGCGTGGAAGGGCAGCGGCTTCCGCATCTTCGAGGACGTGGTCGCGGGCGGCGGGATCGTGAAGGTCCTGCACGTGCCCAAGAACGAGAAGCTGACGCGCGCGGTGCTCGACGGGCTCAATGACTTCGCGAAGTCGTTCGGCGTCAAGGGCGTCACCTGGGTGAAGATCCAGGAGGGCGGCGCGTGGCAGGGCGTCAAGGGCGTGGCAGACAAGACGCGCGAGGAGATCCACCGGATCACCGGCGCCGCGCCCGGCGACGCGCTGATCTTCGTCGCCGACAAGTACAAGGTGGCGAACACGTCGCTCGGCGCGATCCGGCTCCACATCGGCGACAAGCTCGGGCTCGTGCGCAAGGACGAGTGGCAGTTCATGTGGCTGACCGACCCGCCGCTGTTCGAGGTCGACGACGCGACCAAGGAGATCGCGGCGGCGCACCACCCGTTCACGTCGCCGCGCATCGAGGACGAGCCGCTGCTCGAGGAGGCGCCGGAGCGCGTCCTGGCGCGCGCCTACGACCTCGTGCTGAACGGCGTCGAGATCGGCGGCGGCTCGATCCGTATCCACCAGAGCGACCTGCAGGCGCGGTGCTTCAAGGCGCTGCGGATCTCCGACGAGGAGCAGCGCGCGAAGTTCGGATTCCTACTGGACGCGTTCAAGTTCGGCCCGCCGCCGCACGGCGGCATCGCGTTCGGCCTCGACCGGCTGTCGATGCTGATGACAGGCGCCGAGTTCATGCGCGACGTGATCGCGTTCCCCAAGACGCAGAAGGGCTCGGACCTCATGACCGACTGCCCGACCCCGGTCTCCAAGCGCCAGCTCGACGAGCTGTTCATCCAGGTGAGGCCCGACCTGCCGAAGTGAGCGGGGCCGCGGGGTCGCGCCGGGTCAGGCCGGGTCAGGCCGCCCAGGTCGGCGTCAGCTCGACGGTCATCGGCACGCCGCGGCGCAGGATGCCGAGCTGCACCGGCTGACCCGCGGCCGCGCCGCGCAGCACGCGGTGCAGGTCGTCGATGCCGCCGATCGGCGCGTCGCCGAAGCGGACGATCAGGTCGCCGTCGGCGAGGCCCGCGCGCGCGGCGGGGCTGCCGGCCTCGACGGACGACACCTCGACGGCGGACGCGCCCAGGCCGTGGTGGTAGGCGAGCCGGCGATCGAGCGGGCGGCGGATCGCGCCGACGCCGAGCCACGCGCGCCGCACGCGGCCGTGCTGGAGCAGCTGGCCGAGCACCCACGCCGCGGTCTCGACGGCGATCGCGAAGCCGATGCCCTGCGAGCGCGCGATGATCGCGGTGTTGACGCCGAGGACGCGGCCGCGCCCGTCGAGCAGCGGCCCGCCGGAGTTGCCGGGGTTGAGCGGCGCCGTGTGCTGGATGACGCCGTCGATCAGACGGCCGGTGCGGCCGCGCAGGCTGCGGCCGAGCGCCGACACGACGCCGGTCGACACCGTGGACTCGAAGCCGAGCGGGTTGCCGATCGCGACGGCGAGCTGGCCGACGCGCGGCGCCCGCGCCCCGTCGATCGGCAGGTACGGCGCGGCCTGCGGCACGGCCGCGAGCGCGGCCGGATCGACACGGACGAGCGCCAGATCGGTGGCCGGATCGTCGCCCATCACCTGCCCCTCGGCGATCTCGCCGCTCGAGGTGCGCACGCGGATCGCGCGCGCCCCCGCGACGACGTGGCTGTTCGTCATGACGTAGCCGTCGGGCGTGACGACGAAGCCGGAGCCGGCACCGTCGGGTCGGGCACCGCCGCGCGGGCGCGCGCGCGCCGCGATCTCGAGGCTGACGACAGCGGGCGCGGCGCGCTCGACCACGCCGACGACCGCGCTCGAGTACGCGTCGAGCAGCTCGGCGTCGGAGGGGCCGGGCTCGGGCTCGGGCTCGGGCTCGGCGAGCGCGCGCGCCGCTGCGATCACGGCTTGCTCCCGATCGTCGCGTCGAGCTCGAGCCGCGCGCCGCCGCGGAGCACGACGAGCTTCACGGCCTTGCCGGGGCGATCGCCGAGCGCGGCGCGCAGGCTGTCCGGGCCGGTGATCGCCTCGCCGTCGAGCTCGACGAGGATGTCGCCGACCACCAGGCCCGCCGCGGCCGCCGGGCCGCCCTCCTCGACGCTGGCGATCAGCGCGCCGCGCCCCGCGCCGCCCGCGAGCTGCGCGAGCTGCGCCGGGAGCTGCGCCGGGTACGCGCCGACGCCGAGGTAGCCGCGCCGCACGCCGCCGTGACTCTGCAGCTCGGCGACGACGCGGCGGAGCGTCACCGTCGGGACCGCGAGGTCCGCGCCGCGCATGAGCGTGCGCGTGTTCATGCCGATCACCGCGCCGTCGGCGTCGATCAGCGGGCCGCCCGCGAAGCCGCGCGGGATCTGGCGATCCGACTCGACGTAGCGCTCGAGGCGGCCGCCCCACGGCGTGCGGAGCTCGGGGCCGAGCACGCCGATCGCGCGCAGCGAGGCCCGCGCGGTCCGGCCGGGCCGGCCGATCGCGAGCGCGAGGTTGCCGACCGCGAGGCCGTCGAGCTCGCGGAGCTTCGCCGGGGTGAGGCCGCCGCCGGTCACGCGCAGGAGCGCGAGGTCGGAGCCGGAATCGCGGCCGATGACCTCGGCGTCGCGCTCGTCGAGGTCGGCGCCCTCCTGGGCGGGGATGCCGACGCGAGTGCGGTCGGGCGTGTGGAAGCTCGAGCTGATGACGAGGTCGTCGGACCAGGCGATGCCGGTGCCGCCGGTCCCCCCGCGAGAGCCGCGGGAGACGGAGACGACCGACGGGGCCGCGGCAGCGACGGCGGCGGCCAGGGCCTGATCGAGGGAACGGAAGACGTCTTGGGCAGGAAGCGCCATGGGGAATTCTCCTTTCCGCGCATCGTGCTCTCCTCGGAGAAGCGCGGACATCCGACGTTCGGCGAGGCTGCGGGCGGAAAAACGGGGAGCCTGTCGAGATTCCGACAATCCCGGAGGCTGGGACTGCCTGGATTTTCGACGGGAAAATGGCTGGCCCTACCCAGATTGGCAGGGTTGACCGGGTCCCTCTTCATGGTCAGCTTGCATCTCTGACCCTAACGTCAGCTTCGGCCTCTAGCCGAGCCCTAACGTCAGCTTCGGCCTACCGCCGAGCCAGCTTCGACCTCCACCGAGGCAGAAGACCAAAGACCATGACCCGCAATCCAAACCTTCCCATCATGTCGGTCGCGGAGCCGATCAAGGTCGCGCTCCTCACGGATGACCCGCTGCTCCGCACGGGCCTGTCGAGCCTGCTCGGCGAGCTGGGCTCGATCGAGGTCGTGGCGCAGGACGCGGCGGAGGTCGCCCTCTGGGACGCGGGCGTCGACGCGAGCAAGACGCTCGCGCGGCTACCCGAGCTCCGGTCCCTCCCGGTCCCGACCGTCGCCGTCGTCGGCGAGCCGGCGCACGTCGCCCCTGCCCTCGCCGCCGGCGCGCGCGGCGTCGTGCTCCGCGATCAGGTCGGCCCCGGCATCCACGCCGCCCTCGCCGCCGTCAGGAGCGGGCTCACCGTGATGGACACGGCGCTCGCCGAGAGCCTGGTCCCGACCGCGCCGGCCCGGCCGGCCGCGGCATCCACGGCGGGCGCAGCGCCCGCCAAGAGTCGCGGCGAGCTCACCGAGCGCGAGCGCCAGGTCGTGCAGCTCCTCACCGAGGGGCTCTCGAACAAGCTGATCGCGGATCGCCTCGGCATCAGCGATCACACGGCGAAGTTCCACGTCAACGGCGTGATGATGAAGCTCGGCGCTTCGACCCGGACCGAGGCGGTCGTCGAGGCGATGCGCCGCGGCCTGATCCGGCTGTAGCGCCGCCCGGCACTCGCGCGCCCCGCGCGCCCCGCGGGCCGCGCTCGCCCGGGAGCCAGCCGAAGCGATCCAGCGCGACGAGGCCGCTGTCGCCGACGTCGACGCCCTCGTCCTCGAGCAGCTGCCGCTGGACGGCCGCCCCGACCGGATCGTGGATCGCGATCCGGCCGCGCGTCTTGCCGGCCTTGCCGATGACGCGCTGCCACGGCAGCGCGTCGGCCTGCGAGGACGTCTTCATCGCCGCCCCGGCGACGCGCGCGCCGCCGGGGATGCCGGCCAGCTCGGCGACCTGACCGTACGTGGCGACGCGGCCGACGGGGATGCGGCGGACGACGCTGTAGATCGCGCGGTACAGGCGACGGACGTGATCGGCTTCGCTGGACGGCATCGCGGGCCGCACGCTACCACCGGTCCATGAAGGTCTCTGTCCTCTACTTCGCCGTGTTCCGGGAGCGGATCGGCCGCGACGAGGAGCCGCTCGAGCTGCCGGCGGGCGCGCGCGTCGCCGACGCGATCGAGGCGCTCGCGGCCCGCCACCCGGCGATCGGCGCGCTGCGCGGCAGGTTCCGCGTGGCGGTCAACCAGGACTTCACGGGCGACGACCACGCGCTCGCCGACGGCGACGAGCTCGCGCTGATCCCGCCGGTCGCGGGCGGGACCGAGGCGGCCGCGCGCCACGCGCGGCTCCTCGGCGAGCCGCTGTCGCTCGATCGCTGCATCGCCGCGGTCGCCGGGCCGGGGATGGGCGGCATCGTCACGTTCACCGGCATGGTCCGGCGCCACAGCCGCGGCACGACCGTCGATCACCTCGAGTACGAGGCGTACGGCGCGATGGCGCTGCGCGAGATCGTGCGGCTGTGCGACGAGATCGAGGCCGAGATCGCCGGCACGCGGCTCGCCGTCGAGCACCGCGTCGGGCGGCTCGAGGTCGGCGACGTCGCGGTCGTGATCGCCGCGGCGGCGCCGCACCGCGCCGAGGCGTTCACCGCGTGCCGCGCGATGATCGATCGGCTGAAGGATCGGGTGCCGATCTGGAAGAAGGAGGTCGGCGAGGACGGCGCCGAGTGGGTCGGGCTCGGGCCGTAGGCGCAGCGCTCCGCGCAGAGCTCAGTGAATGATCTCGGGGACCGGCGGGGGCGCGCTCCCCGAGCCAGGCGCGGGCGGCGGGGCGGCCGAGCCCGGCGAGTCAGGCCCCGGGACCGGGACGGTCGCCGAGCCGGCCGCCGAGCCTCCTTCGGGCGACGGCGGGGGTGGCGGCGGCGGCGGCGTGACGGTCGGGGCGCCGACCTCGGCCGGCTTCACCGGATCGACGGGCTGCGTCGGCAGGACCGGCCGCGAGCCGCCGCCGGAGCTGTCCGCGCCCTTGTTGGCGACCCCGCCGCTGCACTGCTGGCCGAGCCGCTTCATGTCCTTGAACTTGTCGGTGAGCCGGATGTGGAACAGGTTGTCGGGCCCGAGCGGGGCGCCGGTCGCGGTGATCGCGCTGAACGTCTTCGGCTCGCGCTGGAGCAGCGACGGGCTGCCGTTGAAGCGCAGGCAGCCGGTGACGTTGGACTCGCCGAACACCGGCTGCAGCTCCATCGTGTAGTCGACCTGGAGCGTGCCGTCGTCGGACGGGGCCTCGAACTGCGTGACCGTGAGCTGGCCGGTCTTGATCTCGACCTTGGCGAGCAGCGACTTCAGGGTGACCTTGCCGAAGTCGATGCCGTCGGCGGCGAACGCCGCGCTGCGCGCGTTCTTGAGCTTCGTCTTGAGCTTCGTCTTGCCGTCGCCGAACGTGCAGCCGGTGGGGCACGCGAGCCGCGCGCCGCCCTCGGCCTTCTGCCAGTTCGGGATGGTCTTTCCGGACTTCTGCTTCTCGTTCGGGAGATCGAGGTCGAATTCGAACTCGACGGTGCCCGACATCGGCAGGCCGATCGCATCGCGCATCGGCAGCATCTGCGACTGGAGGTTCGAGCCCGAGGCCGAGACCACCGTCCCGCCCTTCGAGATCCGGACGTCGCCGCGGAGATGGCCGGGGCCGATCTTGGCGTCGATGCTGACCGAGGCCGCGCCGGCCAAGAACGGCAGGAAGTCGACGTCGACCTCGAGCCGCTCGATGAACACCGTGGTCACCGGATCGTCGACCTTGGCCGGCCGCGTCTGCAGCGTGACCGAGTTGAAGAACACGCGGCCGGGCACCCAGCCGCGCTCGACGTCGGCGATCGTGACCTGGTACTTCTCGGCGAGCGACTCCTCGATCTTGGCCTTGACGCGGTCGTACGGGAACGTCATCTGGAGCGCGAACACGAACGTGAACAGCGCGAGGAAGACGTAGGCCACGATCCGCAGCACCTTGCGCGTGCGCGGGCCCAGGTTGACGGAGAGCTGCGGGATCCGGACGCGGGAGGCCACGCCTAGCCGCCTTTCTTGGGCGCGGCCGCGCTGCCGCCGGTGCCGCCGCCCGCGCCGCCGCTCGCCTCGGTCTTCTCGCGCGAGTACGTGCTGACGATGAGCTTGGCGTCGACCTTCGTGCGATCGCGCCGATCGCGGCTCGTCTCGAGCGTGGTGATCGCGACGGCCTTCGACGTCGTCTCGACCTCCTGGAGGAACGTCTTCAGCTTGTCGATCTCGAGGTCGTCGATGCTGAACGAGATCGACGTGGTGACGAAGCCGTTGCGGGTGACCGGCGTGTGCGGCGTGGTGTTCTTGATCGTGAAGCCGGCCTTCTTCGCCGCGTTGTCGAGGTACGTGTCGAGCGAGAGCGGCTCGGGCCCGATGTCCTTCAGCGGATCGTCCGCCTGCGCCTCGCGCGGGCCGCGGCTCTTCAGATCGGCGATGACGACGAGCGCGCGCCGCATCTTCTCGATGCGCGCCTCGCGCTCGGCGAGCCCGTCCTTGATCGAGGAGCCGAGCCAGATCGCGAGCACGATCGGCGTGGCGACGGCGAGCAGCACGACGAGCGTGCGTTCGCGGGGGGAGATGCGATCCCAGAAATCTTGGGCGCGGTCAGCGAAGGCCATGGCTACCTCACATGCACTGAGCGACGATGTTGAACTTGAACCGCTTGGCGCCTTCCTTCTCGGTCGAGGTCGGGCCGCGGTTGACCTCCTTGAAGCACTTGATGCTCTTCAGCTCGCTCTGCAAGAGATCCAGCTCCTCCGAGGTCTTGACGGTGCCTTCGATGTCGACCTTCTGGTCGGTGATGTCGATCTTGTCGATGTCGAGCGTGATCTTCTCCTTCGGCGGCGCCTTGCTCGAGATCTCGAGCAGGACGTCGTAGGCCGTCATCTTCGGCATCGGCGAGACCGCGACGCCAGCGCTCGCCGCCGTCAGCGAGAGGATCTCCTGGTAGGTCTTCGGCGCCTTGAAGTACTCGGTGCTCTCGGCCGTGAGCCGCGCCGTCAGGACCTTCTCGGCCTTGCGCAGCCGGTGCAGGTCCGCGAACGCGCTGACCACCGCGAACGCCGCGATCGCGAGCACGGCCGCGCCGAGCGGGACGGCCTTCTGGCGCAGGAACGAGAGGTCCATCTTCACGGCGAGCGCGCCGGAGCGGAGATCGAAGTGCGGGTGGCCGCCGGCGGCGTCGTACGCCATGCCGATCGCCATCGCCGCCGCGTCGATCGGGGGCCCGATGGGGACCGGCAGCGCGCCCTCGATGGCAGCGGTCGGCGCGGCCGCGGTGCTCACGGCCGGCGCGAGGCGCGGGCCGGCGAGCGCGGCGGTGTCGTCGGCGCCGAGGCGCCACGCCGGGATCCCGAGCTGCTCGGTCAGGAACGAGCCGATCCCGCGGAGGCGCGAGCCGCCGCCGACGAGGAGCGCGGCGCCCGCGGTGAAGCCGGTGCGCGCGCGGCAGGCGGCGAGCGTCTGCCGGAGATCGCGGGCGAACGGCTGCAGCTCGCCGACCAGCGCCTGGTGGATCTTCGACCACGCCTCGGAGGTGGCGGGCTCGGCCTGCGACGCGATGAAGCCGTCGCTGTGCTTCGCGCGCTCGGCGTCCTCGAACGGCAGCCGCCAGGTCCGCGAGATGGCGTCGGTGACCTGCTTGCCGGCGCGCGCGATGGTGCGGCTGAACACGGCCTTGTTGCTCGCGACGATGACGACGTCGGTGCGCTCGTGGCCGATGTCGATCACGGCGACGGCGCCCTCGGTGCGCGCGCGCAGGAGGGACGGCACGCGCTCGACGAGCCGCACCGCGGCGCCGCCAGCGGCGAGCACGCCGCGCGGGTCGTAGCCGCACTCCTTGCCGAGCGCGATCAGCTGCTCGGTGCGCTCGCGCTTCATGGCGTACGTGAGGACGCGCATGCCGTCGACGGGCGGGGCCACGCGGCCGCGCGCCGCCTCGGCGCCGGGCAGCGGGGCCGACGCAGGCGCGGGCGGCATCGGCTCGAACGTGTAGACCATGTCCTCGAGATCGAGCGGCACCACGCCCTCGAGCTCGCCGCCGACCGCCTTGTCGAGCTCGGCGCGGCGCAGGTTCTTGAAGCCGAACTCGAGCACCTGCGTGAACACCTGGTCGCCGGGCACGCCGATGTAGCCGAGCTCGTTGCGGAGCCGCAGCTCGTCGACGAGCGACGCCAGCACCGCCTTGGCCCGGACCTCGGCCGGCTCGTCCCCGGGCGGGACCAGCCGCTCGACGACGCTGAGCAACGTGGCGCCGCGGAGGCCGGGGCTGGCGATCGCCAGCTTCACGCTCCAGGCACCGAGATCGACGGTAAAGACGCGACTCGACATATTCAGTCTTCCCTCAAGAAGACCCAAGTGCCCTTGGGATTGTACGTGGGCGGGGTCGTGGCGGACTTGCGGACGTTCTGGAGGGTGGGCGCGCCCGTGTCCCACACGCCGGTGATGGTGCTGCGGATCGGCGGGAAGCTCGTCGAGCCTCGCTCGATCTCGCCCCACGCCTGCACGCGGTAGGTGCGCCGCGCGCCGAACTTGGCGATCTGCCCGACGCGGGTCGAGTCGAGCTCCAGGCTGACCTTATCGCTGCCGGTGAGGCCGGGGATGCTAGCGCCCATCGCGGCCGCCGCGGCGCTGCCCGCCATGCTGGTCTGCCCGGCGAGCGCGCCGATCTTCGCGCCGGGGTCCTTCACGAAGTCGACGAACTCGTCAGCCTTGGTGAACTGCATCCCGAACTGCTTGGCCTTCGCGACGAGCCCGGCGAGCATGAACAGCTTCTGCGGATTCAGGAGCACCGGGTCGGACTGGTTCTTCGCCGTCAGGAAGAGGACCGCGGCGATGAGCTGCACGTTGGTCACCGCCGACAGGTTGATCTTGCAGCCGCCGTAGACGGTGAACGCGGAGCCAAACAGCGTCCAGAACCGATCGTCGACGCCGCGCGCGAGCTTCAGCTCGCCGACCGTGTCGAGGTAGGTGTTCTTCTGCTTGTAGTGGTCCTTGAGGCTCTCGTACCCGTAGTCCTCGGTGGTGCCGGCGCTCTTCGTGTTGGCGACGCCGCGCGAGGCATCGCGGTCGACATAGTCGAGGAGCGCGCTCGCCTGAAGCTCGCGGTCGCGCCGCCAGTTCTCGGCATCGGCCTCCTCGAACACCGGATCGTAGGCGTTGAAGAACATGAGCCCCTTGAGCTCGCTCTCCGTGACCGCCGCGATGGTCGGCTCGTTCGCGCAGTTCATGTTGATCTTGTCGTCGTCGGTCGTGATCGCGCCGACCACGCCGCACGTGCCGATGTCCGCGCCGAGCCCCTTCGACAGGGTCGCCGCGTCGCCGACGGCGGCCCGCACCTCCTGGGAGGTGCCGCAGAACGCGAGCATGAGCTGGTTCGCGAACTCCGTGACCTGAACCGGCCCGATCTGCTGCTGGACCGCCGGCTTGTCGAGGATCTGCTGCAGCCGGACCACGAACTCGGTGAAGTTCAGGGCCGAGCGCGACAGGAAGTGCGCGCGCATCTGATCGCGGTAGTTGGCGGCGGCGATCAGATCGATGTTCGTCGCGGTGCCGAACTGGGTCGTCAGGATGAGCGTCAGCGAGAGCGCGATCAGCACGGTGATGATCGCGACGCCACGCTGCTTGCGCCGTTTGCGCTGCGCGGGCGGCGCCGCGGGTGCGGGCGCGCCGCCGCGGCGCAGCGAGCGCTCGCGCGTGAGGAACGTCCAGCAGAGGGAGAGCGCTCGGGTCATGGCAGCTTGGCCTGTACCGGCTCCTGCATGAGGAGCCGAGCCTGGGTGGTGAGCTTGTAGTCCTTGTCGTTGTGGTCCTTGACCGTGACGGTGATCCGCACGCGGCTCGGCAGCCAGCCGCGCTGGCCGTCGGTCTGCGTCGTGTCCCACGTGTCCTGCCACTCGAGCGTCTTCCAGTTCCAGAACTCGAGCTTGAGCGACTGGATGTCGCGCAGGAGGATGTCGTACTCGGCGGGGACCTCGTCGGGCGGCTCGTTCGAGAGCCGGCGCTGCTCGCGGCGGACCAGGTCGGTGGTGTTGCGGCGCTCGGGGTCGCTGCGCGTGAGGTACGAGATCACGGTCTGCTCGGACTCGTTCGCGTCGGCCCACAGCACGCGGTGGCCGAGCGTGGAGAACCGGATGTCGGGGAACTTCGAGCCGGACTTCGCGATGAACATCGTGCGCGGGTAGGTCGCGTTCTGGTCCTCGTTCTTCGACAGGTACGCGGCCTCGAGGTCAGCGGCGATCCGGCCCATCGCCATCCGCAGCTCGTGGTTGCGCTCTTCGAATGCCTCGAACTTGCGCTTGACGTCGCTGGTGTTCGCGATCGTCCGCCACGCGAGCGACATCATCGTGACCATGATCGCCATCGCGATCAGGATCTCGAGCAGCGTCATGCCTGCTTCGCGCCGCCTCATTTAGGTGGTCCTTGTTTCGGCGGTGTCGTGGGGTTCTTGGAGCCGGAGCCGGAGCCGGAGCCGGCGGCCTCGTCGGGGAGCGCGCCCGCCATGCCGAACGTCCCCTTGGTCAGCCCGGACGGCTCGGTGAAGAACGCGACCGTGACGAGCTCGTTCTCCTCGCCGAGGACGTCGTACTTGACGGTCAGCGTGACCTTGCGGATCGATGCCTTCAGCGCCTCCTGGACGAGCTGGTAGTAACCCTGGATGAAGGACGCGCCGGCCTTGGAGTCGATGTCCTTGCTCTGGGTGCTGCCGCCCGCGAAGCCGCCGCCGAGCATCGAGATCACGCCGCCGAGCGCGCTGTCCTCGAACGAGCCGCTCGGCTCGTCATCGCCGCTGCCCGATCCGCCGCGGCCCGCCGAGCCGCGCTCCTTCGCCGCCGCCGCCGAGCCCTGCCCCTGCGCCATCGCCTGCAGCTGATCGAAGCTCGGCAGCTCGACCGGCTCGATCTTGTACGAGTACTTGATCTCCGGCCAGCCCTCCTCGTCGAAGGTCTTGCCCTCCTCGGACTGATCGGTCTCGGTGAAGCCCTCTTTCAAGAGCTTCTCCTCGATGTCGTACATCTTGGCGCGCGAGAGGTCGGTCACCACGCCCATCATCTGGGCGCGCTTGGCTCCCGTGATGCTGCTGGTCGTGCTCTTGATGAGCACGACCAGCCCGAAGCCCAGCAAGGCCAGGCCGATCATCACCTCGAGCAGCGTGAAGCCGGCCGCCCGGCTCGCTCGCGTCATGCCCCTCGCCGCGGCCCTCATTTGTCGGTCTCCCGCTTGGCGTCCTTGTCACCCATCACGTTGCGCAGCATGTGGTCCTCGGGGTCGCGCACCGCGCCGTCGCGCAGCTCGACGCGGCCGGTGAGGCCGTGCACGAGGATCGTGTACGTCTCGCTGCCGTCGGAGAGCTCGACGATCGACTTCGTCGCGCTGCCGGTCGGGAAGAAGTAGATCGCGACCTGGCCCTTCAGGACGCGCTCGTCGCGGTGCTGCACCCAGACCTGCTTGAACTTGATGCCCTGCCGGACGCGCAGCGCCCGCCCCCACGTCTTGCCGTGGACGTCGCCCGTGAAGCCGTCCGACGCGGGCGCGCACTTGCGATCCGCGACGTGGTGCCCCGCGACCGCGAGCGTGCGCTTCATCGCCGCGTCGGCGTCGCCGACGGCGAGCGCGTCCTCCGGGAGCTGGTTCATCTTCTGCCGGCCGCGGTCGGCCGCCTTCTTGACCGTCTCCTCGTCGGTGCGCACCTCCTCGTTGCGCGCGATCGCCGCGTCGCCCTGGCACTGCTCGACGATGTAGTCGTAGCGCTGCTCGGCCTCCGGGTGCAGCGCGTCCAGATCGAGCACCACGCGGTGCAGCTCGCCGTGCTCGATCGAGAGCTGGCTCGCCCGCTTGAGGATCGCCGCCAGCTCGGTCGCGTCCTCGACGAGGTCGGCCTTCGTGATCGCGCGCAGCCCCGCGCGCAGGAGGAACGCGCCCGCGCCGATGATCGCGATGACGATCATGAGCTCGAGGATCGTGAGCCCTGCGGTGGGTCGGCGTGGATGCGTCATGACACGAGGCACGAGGTGAAGGCTTTGCTACTTCTTCTCCCAGGACTTGATGTCGTCCTCGGTGCCCTTCTTCTTGTCGGGGCCGTACGACATCACGGCGAACGCCGCGCCGGTGGCGCCCGGCGGCATGTTGTCCTTGCCGCAGAACATCTCGAACGGCGTGTCCCACGGGTCGACCACGTCGGCCTGGCCCTTGCCGATGAACTGCGCGACGACGAGCAGGTTCTCGGGGCACGTCTTGCCGGTCGAGACCTGCCACTGCGGCGCGTCCTTGAACGCGAACTGGTCGACTGCCAGCTTGGCAACCTTCTCCTTCGACGAGGAGAACATGTCCATGACCTTCGGCACGACCACGAGGCCCATGACGAGCCCGAGGATCGCGATGACGATCATGATCTCGAGCAGGGTCAGGCCGCGCTGGGCGGCGCGGAGCGCGAACGACGCTCGACGGTGAGCGGGGCGGCGGCGGAGCAAATCAATGAAGCGCTTCATATCTTCCTCTCTTCTTCTTCGCGTTCTCTCGCGTTCTCTTGGCGTTCTCTTCGCGTTCTCTTCGCGTTACTTCGGGCCGAGCGATCCGAGGTCCATGATGGGCTGCAGGATCGAGATGACGATGAATGCAACGACGATGCCCATCCCGAGCAGCATCAGCGGCTCGAGGAGCGCGATGAAGCGGGCCAGCTTGGTCTCGATCTCTGCCTCGTAGGCATCGGCGACGCGCCCGAGCATCTGCTCGAGCTGGCCGGCCTTCTCGCCGACGGCGGTCATGTGGATCATCGTCGGGGGGAACTGCCCGGACTTCTTGAGCGTCTGGGCGAGCGATTCGCCCTCGGTGACCGCCTTCTTGGCATCGTCGATCGCGCGCTGCAGGAGGACGTTGCCCATCGTCTCCTTGGCGGCGTCGAGCGAGCGCAACATTGGCACGCCGGACTGCAGCATCGTGCCAAGCGTGCGCGCGAACCGGCTGACGTTGATCGTCCGCACGAGCGGGCCGATCCCAGGCAGGCGGAGCACGAAGCGGTCCCAGATCGTCTTGCCCGCCGCCGACGCCTTCCACTTCGTGAAGGCGAAGCCGCCCACCGCGAGGGTGCCAGCGATCGCGAGCCAGTTGCGGCCGACGAAGCCGGACATCCCGACCAGGAACCGCGTGTTGATCGGCAGCGTCCGGCCCTGCTGCGTGAACGTCTTCGTGATCTCCGGGATCACCTTGATCATCAGGATCGCGATGATGCCGGTGCCGATCACGACCATCAGCGCCGGATAGATCATCGCGCCCTGCACCTTCGACTTGAGCTTCTGCGACGACTCGAGGAAGTCCGCGAGCCGGGTCAAGACCTCGTCGAGGTTGCCGGCGAGCTCACCGGCGCGGACCATCGAGATGAACAGGTCGTCGAACAGCTTCTTGTGCTTGGCGAGCGCGTCGGCGAACGACGTGCCCTCGTTGACCGCGGTGCGCACCTCGGCGAGCTGCGCCTTGAACCGCTGGTTCGTCGTCTGATCGACGAGCGCGCCGAGCGACTCGGCGAGCGGGATGCCGCTGCGCAGGAGCGTGGCGAGCTGGCGCGTGAACGCGGCGATCTCGGTCTTCTTGACGCCGCCGAACAGGCCGCCGAGGTCGACGTCGCGCGACAGGCCGCCCTTCTTGGCGTTCTGCGCCTGGGCCGCCTTGCCGCCCTTCGACAGATCGAAGCTCGTGACGTGGACGCCGTCCTTGCGCAGGATCTGGCGCAGCACCTTCGGCGACTCGGCGTCGCGCGTGCCCGAGACGGTCTTGCCGCTCGGCGCGATGCCCTTGTATGCGTACATCGGCATCGCGCTAGTCTCCCGACTCCGCGGTCATCAGCATGACCTCCTCGGGCGTGGTCATGCCCTGCATCACCTTGCGCGCACCGTCGAACCGGAGCGTGACCATGCCGGCCTCGACGGCGGCGTTGCGGATCGACCCGGCGTCGGCCTTGTCGAGGCAGAGCCGGCGCACCTGATCGCTGATCATCAGGAGCTCGTAGATGGCGGTCCGGCCGCGGTAGCCGAGCTGGTTGCACGCCGCGCAGCCGACCGGCTCGAACACCGTGCCGATCGGCGGCGGCCGCAGGCCCTTCACCGTCGGCAGCTCGTACGTGCCGGTGAAGAACTTGTGCGAATCGAGGCCGAGCTCGCGGAGCATCTCCTCCGAGGGCCGCACCGGGCGCGCGCACTCGTAGCACGGGCGGCGCACGAGGCGCTGCGCGAGCAGGCCGACGAGCGACGACGCGACGAGGAACGGCTCGATGCCCATGTCGATGAGGCGCGTGATGCCGCCGGCCGCGTCGTTCGTGTGGACCGTCGAGAACACGAAGTGGCCGGTGAGCGACGCGGTGATCGCGACCTCGGCGGTCTCGCGGTCGCGGATCTCGCCGACCATGATGACGTCGGGGTCGTGGCGGAGGAACGAGCGCAGCCCCGACGCGAACGTCAGATCGATCTTCGAGTTGACCTGCGTCTGCGAGATGCCCTCGAGCTGGTACTCGACCGGATCCTCGACGGTGAGGATGTTGATGTCGGGCGCGTTGATCTCGGACAGGCACGCGTACAGCGTGGTCGTCTTGCCGGAGCCCGTCGGGCCAGTGACGAGCAGGATGCCGTGCGGCCGCTTGATGATCGCGCGGATCAGCTCGAGGTGATCGGCGGCGAAGCCGATGTCGGCCAGGCCGAGCAGGACCGAGCTGCGATCGAGGAGGCGGATCGTGATCCGCTCGCCGCCCGCGGTGGGCGCCGTCGCGACGCGCATGTCGATGTCCTTGCCGGCCATCTTGCGGCGGATGCGGCCGTCCTGCGGCAGGCGCTTCTCGGCGATGTTGAGGCCGGCCATGATCTTCACGCGGGCCACGATCGAGGCGATGAACTTCTTCGGCGCGCGCTTGGCCTCGCGCAGAACGCCGTCGATCCGGTAGCGGACGACGACGTCCTTCTCGCCGGGCTCGATGTGGATATCCGAGGCGCGGTCCTTCGCCGCCTGGAACATGAGCGAGTTCACCCACCGGATGATCGGCGCCTCGTCGTTGGCGTCGAGCATGTCGACGAGCTCTTCGGACTGGAACTCCTCGCTCTCCTCGTCCGTCTTCTTGTGCCCCTCCTCGAGCTCGGCGCCGCCGCGCAGCCGCGCGTACGTCTTGTTGATGTGATCGACGATCTTGGAGATCGACGCGACCACCGGCTCCACCGGCTCGCCGAGCAGGACGCCGACCGCGTCGATCACGTCGACCGCCGTCGGGTCGGCGACCGCCACCATCACGCGGCCCGAGCCATCGCGGCCGAGCGGCAAGACGAGGCGCTGGCGCGCGAAGTTGATCGGCAGCTTGTCGATCAGCCCGGCGGGGATGTCCTCGGAGCGCGGCAGATCGCGCAGGTACGGCATCTCGGACTGCAGGGACAGCCCGAGCGCGAGCTGGTCCTCGTCGATGAGCTTGAGCCGGAGGAGGATCTCGCCGATGAGGCCGCCCTCCTCGCGCTGCTTGGTCAGCGCGCGCTCGATCGAGTCGGGCGCGACGCCGCAGCGGCCGACCAGGAGCTCGCCGAGCCGCGGCGAGACCGGCCCCACCGGCGTGACGTCACCGACGGCGCCGCGCGCCGGGTGCGGGAGCGGGAAGCCCGAGGCCGAGGTCGCCACGGCTACTTGGCTCCCGGCGCGGGCGCGGGCGCGGGCGCGTCCGGCGAATCGATCGTCGACGGCGCGTAATCGATCGCGCCGTCGATCACCTGCTGCCGCGTCCCGAGGCCGCGCAGCACCTCGGCGTCGCGCTCGACCGACTGGATCGAGCGGTTGATCTCCTCGAGGAGGCCACGCTTCCGGCGGTAGTCGGTGCGCGGGGCGTACTTCATCTCGTTCAGCGACGCGAACGAGCGGACGAACTCCTCGCGCTCGCGGACCTTGCGCTCGCGGATCGCCTGGAGGTCGAGCTGGTCCTTGATGATGTACGGCGTGAGGATGATCAAGAGGTTCGTCTTCTTCTTGGTCTTCTTGGCGTACTTGAAGAGGTAGCCCAGGATCGGGATGTCGCCCAGGAGCGGCACCTTCGTCTCGGAGTAGATGTCGCGCTCCTGGATCAGGCCGCCGATCACCACGCTCTGCTGATCGGCGACGACGACCTGCGTCTTCAGCTTGCGCTCGGCCCACGTGGGCCCGAGCTCGGCGTCCGAGCCGCCGATGTCCTTGGTCTCCTGCTCGATCTCGAGCCGCACCGAATCGTTGCCCGAGATGTGCGGCGTCACGTTGAGCGTCAGGTTCAGCTTCTCGCGCTGGATGTTCTGACCGATCGAGCCGGGGATCTGCTGGCCGCCCTGCGTCGGCAGGCCGAACCCGCCGAACGAGAGCCCGGCCTTGTAAGGGATGTTGTTACCGACGGAGAACTCGGCCTTCTCGTTGTCGATCGCGATGACGTGCGGCGTCGACAGGATGTTCGTGTTGTCCTGCGTCGCGAGCGCCTGGAACAGGAGGCCGAACGACGGGATGCTCGTGCCGAGGAACGTCTGCGAGTTGGCGAGCGGCTTGCCGATCAGGCCGCCGATCAGGCCCGAGGCCGAGATGAGCGACGTGAGGCTCAGAGACTTGAGATCGGGCGTCTGCACGCCGCCGAGCACGAGCGCGTCGTCGCCGACGGAGTAGCCGCCGTGCGAGCTCGAGCCGAGGTTCAGGCCCTTGGAGAGCTGGACCTCGAGGATCATCGCCTCGATGAAGATCTGGCGCCGCGGCAGATCGAGATCCTTGATCACGCGCTTGATCGCGATGAAGTCGCGGCCGCTCGCCACCACGAGCAGCGAGTTGGTCGCCTTGTCACCGATGATGCGCACCTGGCCCTCGAGCGAGGTGCCGTCGCCGAGCGGGCCGCTCTGCGGGATCGGCATCGGCGGCTGGCCCGGCACGTTGCCGCGGCCGCCGCCGCCCGGGCGCTGCTGCTGCTGGCCGAGCGCGTTGTTGAGCGTGGTCGACAGCTCCTCGGCGAGCGCGTTCTGCAGCGGGTAGACGTTGATCGACGAGCCGCCCTCGGCGTCGAGCGCGATGTCGAGCCGCGCCACGAGCGCCTTCACGCGCTGGTAGCCGGCCTCGCCCGACACGACGATCAGCGTGTTCGTGCGGTCGTCGACCATGATCTTCGACGGCACGGCGCCGGCCACGTCGTCGCCACCGCCGCCGCCCGGCGCGCCCGGAGGCTGCGGGCCGCCGGCCGGGTTCATCCGTCCGCCGCCGGGCGCCGCTCGCCCGCCACCGCCGCCGCCGATGCCGAGGATCTCGTTCAGCCTCTGCGCGAGCTGCGTGGCGTCGGCGTACTTGACCGGGATCGTGTAGATGCCGTCGGTGTTGCCGGGGATGTCGATCGAGCGCGCGAGCGACATCATGTCCCGGATCTGGGAGGCGTAGTCGGTGATGATGAGCAGGTTGCCGGCGACGCCGATGCTGCCGGACGGCGAGCGGATCGAGTCGAGCGCCGCGCGCAAGGTCTCGGTCGACGTGTTCGACGGGCGCAGCACGTAGCGGATCATCTGATCCTGGTTCGGCGGGACACCCTGCTTGTAGATCGGGACCGTCTCGCTCTTGGCCGTCGAGGACTCGACGATCCGGAACACGTTGCCCTTCGGCACGACGGTGAGGCCCATCGTCGACAGCGCCGCGAGGAACACCGCGTACGCATCGGCCTGGCTCATCTTGAGCGGGGCCATGATCGTGACCTTCTTGCCGGTCGAGACGATGCGCGGATCGAGGATGTAGTTCCTGCAGGTGAAGCCCATCACCCAGGCGATGATCTCCTTGAGCTCCGTCTCGGGCTTGAAGTTCACCGCGACCGGGCCGGTCTGCTTGCCGCACTTGTACGTCGGGTCGTCGGCTGGCTGCGCGCCTGGCGCGGGCTGGGCGAACGCGGCGGGCGGCGCGAGCGAGGCGACGAGCGCGACGACGAGGACCGCGGAGATGCACCCGCGGAGCGAGGAGGTGTGGGATTGCTTGTTCATCGGATGGAGTACTTCAGGGTGACGGGCTTGCCGCGGCGGGTGACCTCGAGCTCGAGCGACGTGGCCTCGCGGAGCTTGGTGTAGACCTCGAGCGCCTTGTCGGCCGAGGTCAGCTCGAAGCCGTTGATCGACGTCAGCGTGTCGCCGTTCGAGAGGCCGAGCTTCGCGAACGCCGACGTCGGACGGATCGCGTACATCTTGAAGCCCTCCGGCTTGCCGTTCTTCATCGCGGGCACGACGCGCGCGCCCTTCACGATCGCCATCGGGTTCAGGAGCACCTTGTCGACGAGCGACTTCTCGATCTCGTAGGTGGTCTCGTCGAGCTTCTTGATGCCGCTGTCGATCGAGGCCTGGAGCTCGTCCTTGTTCTCGCCGTCGCCCGTCGCGGGCTGCTCGGCGGCGGCGACCGGCGTGGTCGGCACGACCGCGCCCTGGAGCACGAGCCGCTCCATGCGGCCGTTGTTCTCGAAGTCGACGAACTTGTAGTGGATCGACGTGATCTTCCCGCTCGCGCCGGGCATCGGATCGTCGACGGTGAACGCGCCCTGCTTCTGGCTCTCGGTGTTGACGATCGTCGCGTACGACTCCTCCGGGGTGGAGCCGACGTTCGTCGCGAGCAGGACGAGCGGCAGGCCCGTGATCGCGATCGCCGACGGATCGACGTTCGTCGCCGTGGGCGGCGGCGTGCACTCCGAGCAGAAGACGTTGCGCGTGGCGAGCTGGCCGCCGTCCTTGGTGCGGGTCGGCTTGACGACCGGCTCGGCGCGCGCCACCGGCGTGATCTTGGGGCCCTGCTTGGCGTCGGCGAGGACCGATGCCTCGATGAGCGACGCCGTCGCCTTGGCCGCGAACATCGCGCACAGCATCACCGCGACGACGGTGACGACCCAGAAGTACCGCTTGATCAGGTCCTGCATTCGCTAGCCTCCGTCACGGCTTTCCGCCCCGCTGGATGGGGCCTCGTCCTCGGGCTCGGCCGACTCGGGATCCGTGGCCTCGAGCCGGCGATAGATCGTGCGCGTCGCGATGCCGAGCAGCTTCGCGGTGAGCCGCTTGTCGCCGCGCGTGTGGCGCAACGTCTCGTGGATCACGCGCATCTCGATCTCGGCGAGCGGCGTCCCGATCGGGAACGTCAACGCCGAGCCGGTGCCTGTGGTGCCGGCGGCGGACGCGTCGCGGACCTCGCGGGGCAGCGCGTCCTCGTCGATCATCGAGTGGCCGGCGCGCGTCAGCACCACGGCGCGCTCGATCGCGTTCTCCAGCTCGCGCACGTTGCCCGGCCAACCATACTCGGTGAGGCGCTCGATCGCGGCCGGCGCGCAGCCCGAAATGGCCTTGCCGTTCTTCTCGGCGTAGACCTGCACGAAGTGCTGCGCGAGCAGCGAGATGTCGTCGCGGCGGTCGCGCAGCGGCGGCACGTTGACCGGGATGACGTTGAGCCGGTAGTAGAGGTCCTCGCGGAACCGGCCGGCCTTGACCTCCTCGGCGAGGTTCACGTTCGTCGCGGCGACCACGCGGACGTCGATCCGGCGCGTCTTGCCGCTGCCGCCGAGCCGCTCGATCTCGCCCTCCTGCAGGACGCGCAGGAGCTTGACCTGCACGTGGCGGGAGATCTCGCCGATCTCGTCGAGGAACAGCGTGCCGCCGTGCGCGGCCTCGAACCGGCCGTCGCGCGCCTGCGCGGCGCCGGTGAACGCGCCCTTCTCGTAGCCGAACAGCTCGGCCTCGAGGATCGACTCGGGGATCGCGGCGCAGTTGACCGCGACGAACGGGCCGCCTTTCCCGCGCGCGCTCGCTTGCGACTCCTCCGCGCGCGCTCCCAGGGCGCGGGCGCTGTTGTCGTGGAGCGCGCGCGCGAGCAGCTCCTTGCCGGTGCCGCTCTCGCCCAGGAGCAGCACGGTCGCCTCGCTCGGCGCCGCCTGCATCACGATGTCCATCGTGCGCCGCCACGCGAGCGAGGTGCCGATGATCGCCTTCCGGCGCTTCTCGGCGAGCTGGGCCTTGAGGCTGCGGTTCTCGACGACGAGCGACTGCTTCTCGAGCGCGTTGCGCACGATGCGGACGACGTGCGCGCGCTTGAGGGGCTTGGTCACGAAGTCGTAGGCGCCCTCCTTCATCGCGTCGACCGCGGTCTCGACGGTGCCGTACGCCGTCATCAGCACGACCTCGGTCTCCGGCGCGATCGTCTTGCTCGCGCGCAGGAGGTCCATGCCGCTCGTCTGCGGCATCATCAGATCGGTGAGCAGCACGTGGACGCGGTGCTTGCGCAACAGATCGAGGCCAGCGTTGCCGTCGGTCGCCGACAGGACCGTGATCCCCTCGCGGCGGAAGATCTTGGTGAGCGACTCGACGATCGCGGGCTCGTCATCCACCACGAGGACGATGCCGGCGTCCGCCGGGGCCCGGTTGAGCTCGCTCGGTTCGTCAGCGCGGGAAGCGCCGCCGCCCTCGACCTGGGCCGCGGCGAAGCGGCGAAACGGGCTTTGCGCAGGCTGGTTCCACATGGTCCATCGGCGGACATAACAAGGGCCAGGCCAGGTTGGATTTCGCTAAGCTCGCGGAGTTACTCGAGCGCGGCGGGCGACACGCCCGATCCACTTGCCACTTTGTCATGGCGGTATCGACGGCCTGTCAGGGTGACACGATCTCCCCGGACGATAGACATAGTCAGGCATGGTCAGAAGCAGTCGTAGCGTAGGCGGTTATCCTACCGGCCAGTCGTGGTGCTCTTCCGATATGCGTGGCTCGCCAGCGTGCTCCTCTTCTGGGGCTGCTACGAGCCGTTCCCGGCGGCGGGCGCGCCGTGCAGCGTCGCCGAGGCTGATTCGTGCCCATCGGGCCAGTCCTGCGTCCGCGGCACGTGCCGCGCGCCCGATGGCCTCGGCGGGCCGGACGGATCGGTGATCCCCGAGGTCGACGCGTTCATCCCCGACGGCTCGCCGGCGGATCTCGATGCTGACGGCCGCCCGAACGCGAGCGACAACTGCCCGAACATTCACAACCCCGATCAGCACGACGAGGACGCCGACGCCGTCGGCGACGTCTGTGACAACTGCCCGCACATCGCGAACGCCAACCAGGCGAACACCGGCGAGGGCGCGACGCCCGACGGCGTCGGCGACGCGTGCGATCCGCGGCCACAGACGCCGGGCGACACGATCCAGAAGTTCTACTCGTTCCACGTCCCGCCGGCGGGCACGACGGTGGACGGCACGTGGGCCGTGGAGGGCGACGCGTACAGGTTCGCGGGCGGTTTCGGCGAGCTGGTCGTGAGCGGCGTGCGCGACAAGATCGTCGTCGAGCTCGCGGGCACGCTGGACCCGAACACCAACACCCCCGATCTCTGGATCGCGCTCAGCGCCGGCGAGGCGAACAACCGGTACCTCAGCTGCGGCTACTGGGACTGCCTCAACTGCGGCCAGCCGAACGACTTCCACACCAGCTACATCGAGTACTACGACGGCCAGAACTGGCGCGAGATCGACGGCAACCACGATCTGCCGCAGCGGCTCGCCGGCGCGTTCACGATCCGGATCAGCGCGGACTCGATCACGAACCAGTTCATCTGCACGACGAGCGACGGGCGCGGCGCGGCGACCAAGAACTTCACGCAGGCCACCATGCTCGCGCCGGGCGCGATCGCCTTGCGCACCGAGGACGCAGCGTACCGGCTGCGCTACCTCGTGGTGTTCGGGCAGCAATAAGGAGCGCGGACGCGGACGCGGGCGCTGGGCGGCTCAGCGCTTGCGCGGCGCGCGGGCCCTCCGCGCCGGGCGGGCCGTGGGCGCCGGGGGCGGCGCGTGATCCAGCCACGCGGCGACGTTCTCGATCACGGCGGCCTCGCCGAGCCGCACCTCCTTGCCACGGCGCGCCTTGTTGGGATCGAGGAAGCGGATCGCGCCGCCGGGCTCGACCGCGGCGATCGTCCACCGCCAGCCGAGGCGCGCCGCGTCGGCGCTCATGCGCTGCCACTCGCCGAGCTTGAACGCGATCGGCAGCGCGCTGCGCCGCACCTGGATCGCGAGCTGGACCGCGGCGCGCAGCGCGAGCAGATCGAACGCGCCGCGCGAGGCGCGGGACTGGTAGACGAGATCGAAGCCGTGGCTCGCGAGCTGGATCGCGACCTCGCGCTCGGCCTCGTCGCCGATGACGGTCATCGGCACCACGGTGCCGCCGGGCCGCCGCCAGCGCAGCCACAGCGCGAACACCGGATCGTCGATCGCGTAGGTGCCGTCGTCGCGCCGCCGCACGAGGTCGCCGAGCCGCTCGAGGTAGCGCGAGGTGTCGCCGGTGCCGGCGTGGATGTGGGCGGCCACGTCGGTGACGCGCGCCGGGCCCGCGGCCAGCGCGTCGAGCGTCGCCGCGAGGTACGTCGAGCGGCCGACCGCGCGATCGAACGCGAGCTGGAGGTAGAGCGAGAGCCGGCCGGTCTCGGAGAACAGCACCGTCTGCAGCGCGGCCTTGAGCGACGCGTCGTCGTACGGCGGCTCGCCGCTGATCAGCGACTCGCCGACGAGCTGGAGGTAGAACGGGTGCCCGCCGAGCGCGGCGACGGCGCGCTCGGCGAGCGCGCGCGGGATCGGCCGATCCGGCCGGCTCTCGTCGACGAGCAGCGCGACCGCCTCGGGCGAGCGGAACGGCTCGATGTACATGAGCCCGAAGTGCTGGAAGAACGGCGAGTGCTCGCGCGTGAGCATCTCCTCGAGCAGCGTGCGGCCGGAGCCCGAGACGATGTAGCCGACGCGGCGGTGCCGCTGCCAGGCGGCGCGGACCATCTTGACGAGATCGCCGCCCCGCGCGCCCACCGCGAGCTCCTGGAACTCGTCGATCGCGACGGCGATCCAGCGATCGAGCGCCTCGGCCAGCCGCTCGGGCAGATCGAGGAACACGCGCAGGAGGTCGGGCGAGAGCTTCGGGAGCATGAGCGCGCGGATCGCGGCCTTGAGCGGCGGGGCGAGCGCGAGGAACGTGGGGCAGCCGTGGAGCGCGGCATCGAAGTCGCCGCGGGTCGCCGCCAGGATCTCGAGCGAGCTCGGCAGCTCGTCGGCGAGCGCCGCGTCCACGGCGCGGAGCGCGACCGTGCGGAACGTCTCCTCCGACGGCGGGGAGCCCTCCAGCGTGTCGGCGATGATGAAGTCGAGGTCGGGGTTGCGCCGCGACAGCTCGAGGATGAGGCTGGTCTTGCCGACCTTGCGCGGGCCGATGATCGCCAGCCAGCGCGGCGCCCCCGCCCGCACGGCCGCGGCGAACGCGTCGAGCTTTTGCAGCTCGTCCTGCCGGTCGTGGAAGCCGGTGCCGGTGACGGGGTGGTTGGTCTGGAACAAAGGCGAGGACCGAGGCTACTGGCAAGGTTGCCACGTGGCAAGGTTGCCAGGTGGCAAGGTTGCCAGGTGGCAAGGTTGCCAGCAGCCCGGCGGTGGCCGGCGCTACGCCGGCCGGGGCTCGCGGACGGCCTTGACGTCGGCCGTCCGCGACTTGCGGAGCGCCGTCGGGATCTGGCGCGGGAGCTTGACCGTGAACGTCGTCCCCGCGCCGACCTTGGTCTCGACCTCGATCGTGCCGCCGTGGCGCTCGACGAGCTCGTGCACGATGGACAGGCCGAGCCCGGTGCCCTCGCCGACGTCCTTCGTCGTGAAGAACGGGTCCCAGATCCGCGGCAGCACCTCGGCCGGGATGCCCGGGCCGTTGTCCTTGATCTTGACCTCGACGCCGTCGGGATCGCCGCGGGTCTCGATCGTGATGACCGAGTCCTCGCGGCCGCTCAGCGCCTGCGCGGCGTTCGTGAGCAGGTTCATGAACACCTGGTTGATCTGGCCGGCGTGGCCGCGGACGCGGCCGGCGTTGCTGTAGTGCTTGGTGACCGTGACGTTCTGCTTGAGCAGGTGGCGGAGCAGCTCGAGCGAGTCGTCGATGGAGCGGTCGACGTCGAACTCGACGACCGACTCGTCGTCGGTGCGCGAGTAGTTGTGGAGGGCCGTGACGATCGCCTTCGTGCGCTGCGCGCCGCGCTGGACGACCCGCACCATGTCGCGCACGTCCTTGGCCACCTCGCTGCGCGTGGCGGGATCCGCGCTGTCGATCTCGCCGATCGCCTCCTCGAGCGGCCCGACGGTGTTGACGATCGCGTTGACGGGGTTGTTGATCTCGTGCGCGATGCCCGCGACGAGCTGGCCGATCGAGGCGAGCTTCTCGGAGCGCACGAGCTGCTCCTGCGCGCGCGTCAGCTTGTCGAGCGTCTCGGCGAGCTCGCGGTTCTTGCGCGCGAGGTCGGCGGTGCGCATCTGCACCGCGCGCTCGAGGTCGAGGTTGACCTCCTCGGTCGAGCGCAGCTTGTCGCGCAGCGCGCGCCGCATCTCCTCGAGCGCGAGCGTGAGCCGGCCGATCTCGTCGCCCTCGCCGCCCGCCGCCACCGGATCCGCCAGCTCGCCGCGCGCCATCGCGTCCGCGCGCTGCTCGAGCCGCCGGATCGGCGCCATGAACTGCGCGACGGTGAACGCGACGATGCCCGCGCACGCGCCGAACAGGATCAGGAAGAAGACGAGCAGCTCCTTGAGCGGGCGCTCCATCGTCTGGCCGCGGCCGCGGTAGCTCGGGTAGAACACGGCGACCGAGCCGAGGTCGAACGGCACGCCCTGCCAGGCGAGCCGCAGCCGGCCCGAGCGCCCGGTCAGCTTCGCGTCCTGGATCGAGATGAGGCTGCCGTCCTTGCGGATCTGCGCGAGCACGTACCACGGCAGCTTCGGCGCGCCGGCCGGGCCGCCCCCGACCGCGAACGGCTCGCCGTCGGGGTCGACGTAGTACATGACGGGCCCCTCGGGCGCCGACGCCGCGAGCTTGTGCAAGGCCGCCCGCACCTGCGGCGGCAACGGCGGCGTGAGATCACCGGCGATCTCCTTCTGGAGCTCGGACGTGAGCCACGCGAGGCCGAGGCGCGACTGCTGCCCCGCGGCGTTGTTCGCGAGGTTCTTGTACTGCACGAACCCCCACAGGAGCGCCATCCCGCACGCGAGCAGGACGACGCCGCCGAACGACAGGAGCAGCTTGCTGCGCAGCGACAAGGACGGCGCGATCGCGCGCACCGGGACGCGGTAGCGCTGCGTGAGGTGCGCGAGCAGCGGGCGCAGCACGTCGCGGTGCCACAGCTGCTCGTAGATCGCGCCGGCCACGGCGAGCACCAGCGTCGCGACGAAGACGATGATCGTGTCGTCGAGATCGAAGCCGAGGCGGAGGCGCGCGGTCAGGGCACCGATGACGACGATCACGAGCCACACCGCGATCGTCAGCATCGCGAGCCGGTACGGCAGCGCCTGCGCGCGCCGGTAGATCACCGCGGCCGGGGGCGCGTGCTCGAGGTCCTCGCCGCGCGACGCCGCGAGGTAGCGCCGCAGGTCGCGCGTCATGAGCCGCGCGAAGAGCGCCCACACCGAGATGCCGCACAGGGCGGCGATCGAGAAGAACGTCTCGAGCTGGAGGTACTGCCGGAGGTTGATCGGGACGAAGAAGTACGAGAACGCCGCCTGCGCGGCGAGCACGCCGCCGACGACGATCATCGAGACGAGCAGGAAGCGCCGGAAGTGGCTGTCGTCGAACCGCTTGAGCGGCGAGCCGGCGGCGAACAGCCGGGCGCGCAGCCCGCCGAAGATCTGCGCGTACCAGACGGCGCGCACGCACGAGATCAGGTACGAGTGGATCGTCGCGAGCGCGGTCAGCTCGGCGGCGCGCGGGCGCGACCAGTCCGCGTACGTGTGCAGGAACGCGCCGGTCAGCGCGGCGGCGGCGGCCCACAGGCCGGTCCGCAGGAGCAGCACGCGGACGGGCCCTTTGAGCGTGATCCGGTACGCGCGCGCGGCGAGCTCCTTGGGGACCCGCTCGCCGCGCCGCCGCGCCGCCACCGCGGACCACAGCGGCAAGAGCCACGCCGTGATCGCGGCGAGCCACACGAGGCTCGCGCCGATCCCGACGGGGAGCGCGGTGCGCAGGAGCGTCTCGGCGGGGAGGTTGCCGAGGTCGAACGCGGTCCACAGGGGGTACCCGACGACCACGAGCTCGGCGAGCGCGAGCACGATGGCGGGCGTGAGCAGGCGGCGCTTGAACGGCACCGCGGCGATCGACAGCGCGCCACCGGCCGCGCCGCCGGCCGCGCCACCGGCCGCGCCACCGGCCGCGCCGCTGGCCGCGCCACCGGCCGCGCCGCCGGCCGCGGCACCGGCCGCGCCGCCGGCCGCGGCACTACCACCCGGCGCTGGCGCTGGCGCCGGCGCATCCGTGCTCGGGCCGTCTTCTCCGGCGGACATCGAGCGCAAGGATAGCCGGACTGGGTCACGTCCTGGGGCGGTCCGAAGAGGGTCCGCGTATCATGGGGCGTGGCCTTTGCCCTTCGGTGGTGGCTCGCCCGGCGGGGCGGCGTCGCGGCGTGCGCTGCTGCCGCTGCCGCCGCCGCCGCCGCCCTGCCCGCCGCCCTGCCCGCGCCCGCCGCCGCGGATCCGATCGTCGATCGCGACTTCGCGATCGACTTCTACGACGGCGTGGCGATCGGCGACACCGCGCAGGTCGGCATGGGCGGCGCGGGGGCCGCGAGCGTCGCCGGCTCCGCGGGCACGCTGCTGAACGCGTCGGCGCCAGCCGTGCGCCGGACGACCGACAACGATCGGTGGAGCTGGGACTATCACCTCGACGCGCTGACGGGGACGTACTCGTCGGACTACGACAACAACGGCATCGTCACCGACGAGGCGAGCGGCGCGTCGCTGGTCACGGCCGGCCTCGGGCTCCGCGTCGGTGACTGGGCCGGCGCGGTCACGCTGACGGGCCAGACGGCGCCGCTCGAGGGCTCGACGCTGCGGGCCGACGCGCTGCGCGCCAAGCTGGTCGTCGCGCGGTGGCTGCCGCGGCGCGACGTGGCGGTCGGCGGGGGCTTCCAGGGCGTACTCTTCCAGCTCACGCCAGAGGACGACGAGCCCCTGTTCGGGATCACCGGCGTCGGCCTGCTCGCGGGCGTGACGTGGCTGCCGCGGATGGAGCGCTTCCGCGCCGGCCTGTCGCTCGAGACGGGGATCGTCGGCGGCGCCGTGTCGACGTCGGCGTGCGATCCGAGCAACTGCCAGGGCTACATCTTGCCGAGCCAGGTGGAGGCGGCTGGGCGGGTGATCGCCGGGGTCGCCTACCGCTGGGCAGCGACGGCGTGGAACCAGCTCGTGCCGCAGAAGTTCCGCGACGAGCGCGCGCTCACGGTCGCGACCGACCTGGTCTTCACGGGGGCGACGGAGAACGGCCACGGCATCGAGGCGTTCGGCATGCAGGAGCTGCAGCGCTCCGGCAGCACGCCCGTCATCTCGATCCGCGGCGGCGCCGAATTCGAGTGGCTGCCGGGCCGGCTGCGCGTGCGCGCCGGCAGCTACTGGGAGCCGGCCCGCTTCGAGGGCGTGGGCGGCCGCGTCCACGGCACGATCGGCCTCGACGTGCGGGTCTTCGAGTTTCATCTGTTCGGGCTGCGGCGCGGCCGGATCTCGGGGACGGCCGATCTGGCGGCGCGCTACCGCAACCTCGCGCTATCGATCGGCTTCTGGCACTGATCAGGCGCGACCAGCAGTGAGCGCCGACGCGATCCGGCGATTACCGGAGCGTGACTCGAAGCTCGTCCATGTACGAAAACCCTGTCCAGAACCGAACAGCGCCGCGATTCCTCTGTCCAGCGGAGCCGGAAGCAACCGCAGGTCGTCGATGCCGCCCTGCCCCGCCAAGGCAATTTGAAGCTCACCCACACCACCCTTCGTCCACGTGCGCTTGAGACCGCGAAGCGCCCGTTGAGCACCTGAGCCGTGGATCAAGCTCCCAACGTCATAACGCAGCAAGACTGTAGCGAGCACCTTGCGATCGATGGGCCCTTCGGCCAGGCCACCAGCCGCGGACGGCGGGATCCTTCTGCTCGGCGACGAGGCGCAGGATACCGAGCGCCTTCAGATAGCGCGCGAGCGGTGCTGGAGCGCAGCCCACAAGGTGATGCAGGTGCAATGTCGTCATCCCTGCTCCTCGCCGCCGTCGCGGCCCCGCTCGAGGAGCGCGCGGTCGGCTTCCACGAGGCGCTGAAGATCTGCCGGAGACGGCAGCGCGATGAGGTAACGAGATACGAACAGCTGGTGATCGAGTCCTGCGGTCGCGTAGTGGACCTTCGTTTCGTCCTTGTCGCTGCACAGCACCAACCCAACGGGTGGTTGATCGCCCTCGACGAACATGTGCTCGCGCCACCAGTTCAGATAGAAGTTCATCTGCCCGGCGTCGCCGTGGGTGAAGGCGCGGACCTTCAGGTCGACGAGCAAGTGGCATCGTAGGATCCGATGGTAGAAGACGAGATCGATCCAGTCATGCTCGTTGCCAACGGTGATCCGCTTCTGGCGAGCCTCGAAACAGAAGCCGCTACCGAGCTCGAGCAAGAAGGTTTGCAGGTGATCGAGGAGCGCTGCTTCGAGGTCGGTCTCGCGATAGTGCGGACGCTCGGCGAGCCCCGTGAACTCAAGCACGTAGGGATCTCGAAGCAGGTCTGCGAAGAGCGGCTTCGCTGGAACCCGCCTCGGATCTGGCCGCGGCTATCACGGCTTTCTTGTCCGTCGACAGCCCGGTTCGCTCGTAGAGCAGCGAGCCGATCTGGCGCTGCAGTTCGCGCACCGAGTAGGACGCGCGCAGGGTCTCGTTCTCGTAGAATGCGCGCTTCCATGGGTCGTCGAGGCGCAGTAGCTCGATGAGGTGCGACCAGCTGAAGCGGAACACCGCTTCGGCTGGAAGCGGCTGTAATTCCTGACTTTCCGATTTCCGCGACACCGTCGCGGAAATCGCCGAAGCGATGGCGGCCGCTGTCGAGCCGGGTAGCGATAAGGAATCCCGCGACGCCGTCGCGGAGATCACGGCCACAGTTGCGGGTAGCCCCTGTAGAACGCCCTCATCCTCTCGAGAAGATCAGGGCTCACGCCCCGCAAGCCGGATGATCTGAGATCCTGTGCCAGGCGCTTCAACAGACCGCTCCCATACTTCGCGCGCTCGGATCCGAACTGCTCGAACTCGACGATCCATGCCCCGATCAGCCAATTTCGAACAAGCATGGCCTGATTGACGGCGGCAGCAGCACGTCCGGTGATCATGCCGTGCAGCGACGTGATCTGCTCGAGGAGCAAGCCGTAGTTCACAGCGCCTCCGATGAATCTGCATCGAGCAACGGGTCGATCGTCGTGAGCTGGAAGGCTCGCCGGTCGGCCGCGATGAGCAGGGACTCAAGCCACGCCAGCGCGCCAGGGCCGAAGCGCTCGACCAGGCTCGACGAGCGCTCGCACCAGCTCCGCCCCGTCAATGCCGACAGCCCAAGAGTCGCGGGTCCGAGCGAGAGTCGCAACGCAGGCAAGGGCGGAGCCGACAAATCGAGCACGACGGCAGGGAGCACGTCACCATCGCGCACACCGCGGAAGCGACCGTTGCCAGGTGTGCGGCACTGCCGAAGCTCCGGCGAGCTTCGCGAACCAAGAGTCGAAGCTATGTTCGGTCACGCCTCTCCCTTGCTGGCGAGACTACCCGCGAAAGCTCGCCGGTGTCAGCATCGAGCGTGATCTGGCAGTCGCTCTGCGAATGACCGATCTCGGACATCGGCCTGACCTGACCTGTTCGCGTGCAACCGCGGAATCTGGATCGCCTTTACGCTTCTTCAACGGCTCTAGCGCCCGGGAGTCGGCGCACGCGAGGGCGTAGCCGTCAGCCTCGGCGCGCCAGAGAAGGCCCGACGATGTGCGATATTTCCTTGCCTCATCGGTCAGGAGATCCCGCACGTAAAGGCTCCCGGCTGAGCCCGCGACGCAGCTACCGTAGCGGGATGCGACGGCGAACCTTCCTGGCGGCGGGGGGCGCGGCAGGAGCCGCAGCTTTGGTGGGCCCCTGGATCCGGCGCTCGCGCGCGGCCACGTTCGGCGAGTTTCCGAGCGGGGCGAGCTCGGTAGAGCTCCCGGCCAGCGCGCGCGCGAAGCGAATCCTCGAGATCTTCCTCTACGGCGGCCTGTCGACGTGGGAGACCCTGTACTTCGTCCGCGACTACGGCACGGCGACGGATCCAGAGTTCCCGAACACGCAGTACTACGCGTACGCGACGGCGAACGCGACGGCGCTCACCGCGTGCGGCGGCACGAACGTCGACCGCCCGTTCGCCACGGACGCAAACGGCGCGATGGTCGAGATCGGTCCGTTCGCGAGCCGCCTCGACACGCGGCCGGATCTGACCGATCGGATGCGGCTCGTCGTGCAGCGCCACGACCTCGAGCCGCACGAGGCGGCGGTGCCGATGGCGCTCACCGGGCGCCCGGTGGGCCAGCCGAACGCGGCCGGGCTCGGCGCGCACATCCAGCGCGCGCGGCAGGCCAGCGGGCTCGCGCCGGGCCGGGCCGCGCCGCACTCGTACGTGCTCGCGACGGGCGGCTTCTCGTCGGACAACGTGGCGGCCGCGGCGTCGGCGGGCACGCACCCGGGCGCGGCGCGCCCGCTCCTCATCAAGACGGACAACGCGGCGACGTTCACCTCGCTGCTCCAGCGCCCCAAGCTCGGCACGGACCGCGCGCGCCACGACGCGCTCGTCGACGCGTACGTCCTGCAGTACCAGGGCCGCCTGACGTGGCCGGGGCAGCCGCGGATGCGCAGCCCGCGCACCGACGACATGATCGCGGCGCACCTCACGGCGACGAAGTCCGACGCGATCCGCGGCGTGCTCCCCGACGGCATCTTCGCGAGCCGCAGCGCGACGACGTGCGGCGTGTCGCGCCGCAGCCTGCCGCACATGGGCCTCGAGGTGGCGCGCCACCTGCTCACGCACCCGACCGAGCCGGCCTCGTACGTCTGCGTCAGCGACGTCGGGCTCTACGAGGCGTCCGGCGGCGGCGGCTACGACACGCACACCGAGAACGCGCGCGACACCGCGACGAACTTCGACAACATGCTGTCGGCGCTGCTCGCGATCATCAACGGCCCGGGCGAGACCGATCCCGCGAAGCTCTCCCTCGACGACACGCTGATCATCCTCAACACGGAGTTCGGCCGCGCGCCGAACCGGCAAGGCATGACGGGCCGCAATCACCACCCGTACGGCTACGCGACGGCGTTCATCGGCGGGCCGATCACGGCCGAGCAGAAGGGCGTGTCCGGCGCGATCGGCCGCGACGGCAAGGCGCAGAGCTTCGCGACGCCGTCCGAGAACCGGATCGCCGCGCTGCTCGCGCTGGGCATCTGGCCGTTCGCGGCCGAGGGCTTCAACGTCGCCGACGCGCCGCGGGCGGCCTCGGAGCTCGAGGCCGCGCAGCGCGCGATGGCCAAGTTCCTCGGGAGGATGCCGTGAGGCGCCGCGGGCCGGGATCCGCCGGGCTCGCCCGCGCGGCGGCCGCGCCTGTTCTCGCGCCCGTTTTCACGCTCGCTCTCACGCTCGTTCTCGCGGTCGGGCTCGCCGGCTGCTCGGGGTGCAGCGGTGACGCCGAAACCCCGACGGACGCGAACGTGGACGCGCCGGACGACGCCGCGACCGATCGCCGCACGTTCGACCAGTGCGACGGCGACGCGGCGTCGTTCGCGCGGCAGTCGTTCCTCGCGCTCACCGGCCGGCGGCCGCGGGGCCAGGCCGAGGTCGACGCGTACGCCGATCTGTACCGGCAGGCCGCCCTGCAGGGGCGCGACGCGCCGGACCTCGTCGCGCGCGCGATCATGAACCGGCCGGAGTTCGCCGAGCGCTGGATCGACTTCGTCATGGACGCGCTGCACGTGCAGCGGCTCGACATCCAGACCGAGGTGGACTGCTGGGGCGAGGCGCTGCGCACCACCGCGACGCCCGCGCTCGCGGCGGGCGTGCGCGACAAGCCCGCGCTGCAGTCCGCCGACGGGGCGGCGTTCACGATGCTCGATCTGGCGCGCAGCGCGATCGCGCTCGACGACCTGACGCCGATCTACCGCGGCCAGCTGTTCTCGCTCGCCTCGCACCCGATCCCGGCGGCGAACGTCGGGATCGTCGAGGCCGAGCTCGCGCGGCGCGCCGATTTCGGCGCCACGTTCGACGCGAGCTACACCCACCGCGACACGGTCTGCCTCGGCTGCCACAACAGCGAGAGCGCGGTGACCGACGCCGACGATCCGACCTTCGATCGCCACTGGCCGGTCCCGGGCAACCCGGAGAAGGCGGTGTACGGCCAGGCGACGGGCGTCGTCGCCGAGCGCGCGCACGCAGTGTTCCGCGTCCGCGACCTGCTCAACAACACGAGCGGCGCCACGCGGCCGTGGGGGTGGACCGCGCAGTGCGGCGCGTGGAACGCGCCGGGCGGCATCGCCGACGATCCGGCCGGCATCGACGCCAAGCTCGGGAGCATCTCCGGCCTGCGCGCGACGGTGTTCGATCTCGACGCCGCGCTCCAGCGCGGCTTCGGGGCGCTGCGCACGAGCGGCGCGCCGACCGCCGCCATCGCCGATCCGGACGCGGCGCTCGCGTGGCTCGTGACGCTCAAGATCACCGAGGACGTGTGGCGCCAGGCCACCGGCACGCAGCTCACGATCGCGAACTACTTCCCGCGCAACCAGGCGGCGAGCGAGCTGCTCCACGCGCTCGCGCGGCGCTTCGTCGCGTCGGGCTTCTCGCTCAAGGCGCTGCTCGTCGCGATCGTGTCGAGCGACTACTGGAACCGGATCGCGCCCGACGGCAGCTGCGGCGAGGCGCCGTACTCGTACCCGAACGTCTTCGATCCGTGGGTCACCTCCGACGCCGATCCGGCGCGCCGGAAGAACGGGCCCGGCGACGCGGTCACGTCCGTCGACGGCCGCACGCTGATCACGGCCGCGGCGGGCGCGCTCGAGTGGCCGGCCCCGCCGCTCGCGCCGCGGTTCCCCGACTACGGCGAGCCGAGCTGCGCGAGCAACACGTGCGCGCAGCTGCAGTCGAAGTGCAACGTGGGCTCGTGCTGCACGACGTACCAGGCGGCGTGCGTGATGAACGGCCTCCTGCCGTCCGAGGAGCTGCCGTTCGAGCGCGGCGTCGGCCTGTTCCTCCGCAACAGCGAGCGCGGCTTCCGCGGCCTCGACTTCCAGGCGCGGCTGTCGTGGGAGGACCGCTACGGCGCGTGCACGCGGCCGCGCTGGGTCGCGCAGGACTTCGTCGATCGGCTCGCCGCGGCGGGCGCCGCGACCCCGGCGGCCACCGCGCGCGACGCGGTCGCGGCCTTGAAGGATCGCGTGATCGGCGAGCCGGAGATCGAGCCCGGGCCCGAGGCGGCGGCGCTCGCCGCGCTCGTCGGCGATCTGGCGGGACCGGCGAGCGGCGTCTCCGCCGACGCGCTGCGGCGGGTGTGCGGTGCGCTGCTCGGCTCGCCGCAGTTCCTCCTGCAGGGCATCGCCGGGCGCGGCGGCCCGCGGCCGCTCCTCACGCCGACGACGGCGAGCTACGACGCGGTGTGCGCCGAGCTGGCGACGGGCGGCATCGGCACGCCGGGCCTCGTCGTGACCTGCGCCGACGGCAAGCTGGCGCTCGCGGCAGGCCGCGCCGCGCCCGCGCCGCCTCCCGCGGCGACCGGGCCGGCCGCGCCGCCGACCGTGCGCGCGCCCGTGCGCCGAAGCCCGCCGGCGCCGGATCCGCGGCGGATCCCGGCGCCCTACTAGCCACTTCGAGCCAGGCGGCGGGCGTCCTACGAGCCCCCCGGCTCGCCCCGGCGGGCCCGGCGGCCCGGCCGCTTGCGGCGCCCGAAGGGTTGCGCGATCTTCGCCGCACCATGCGAAACCAGATCTGCGCGCTCCTCGCCGTGGCTGTGGCCGGCGCGGCGGCGGGTTGCGAGAGGAAGCAGACGACCGAGCCGGTGACGGTGGATCACAAGAGGACGGTGGTCCCGCCGGACAAGGCGCACCTCTCCCAGTACGTCGCCGAGCTGCCGGGCAGCGGGGACAAGCTCACCGCGAAGTTCGAGACGCCGCAGGGCACGATCACGTGCGAGCTGTGGCCGGATCGGGCCCCGATGACGGTGGCGAACTTCATCGGGCTCGCGACGGGCAAGAAGGCGTGGAAAAACCCGACGAACGGCAACATCGAGATCGGCAAGCCGTTCTTCGACGGGCTCACGTTCCACCGCGTGATCCCGGACTTCATGATCCAGGGCGGCGATCCGCTCGGCACGGGCGGCGGCGGCCCGGGCTACAAGTTCGTCGACGAGACCTCGCCGAACGATCGGATGGAGATCGGCTCGCTCGCGATGGCGAACGCGGGGCCGGGCACGAACGGCAGCCAGTTCTTCATCACCGAGAACGCGCCGTCCTGGCTCAACGGCAAGCACACGATCTTCGGCAAGTGCAAGGAGATCGAGATCGTCAAGGCGATCACGGGTGTCCCGAAGGTCGGCGCGGAGACGCCGCAGACGCCGGTCACGATGAAGGTGACGATCTCGAAGTCGTAGCCCGCGCGTCGTCAGCGCAGGCAGCAGTCAGCGAAACAGGCGGCCGCGCAGGTCCGGCGACGGCTGCGCGATCACCTCGAGCCCGACGAGCCGATCGCCGGCGGCCTCGGTCGCCGCGGCGGCGGACGCCTCGATCGAGGAGAGCGCGCCGGTGAGCGTGAAGTACGCCTTGCCGGCGAGGTCGATCGCGAGGCGGACGTCCTGGAGGACGACGTCGGCGGCCTTGAACGCGGCGTCGGCTGCGGCGATCGCGGCGCACACGGTGCGCGTCTCGACGATCGCGACGGCCTCGGCGCCCGGATCGGCGGCCCAGTCGGGCGGGGTCACCGGCGCGCCGAGCATCGGCCAGACCTGATCGTCGGCGGCGGCGAGCTCCACGCGATCGAGGAGGAGCGTGCCGGCGGCGAGGACGCCCGCGGCCATCGCCTCGCCCACCTCGGCGACGCCGCCCTCGAGCATGACGAGGTGCTTGCCGCCGGACACGGCACGCGACGACAGGAGCACCGCGGGCGCGCGCTTGAGCGCCGCGTCGGCCGCGACCACGCCGCGCGCGATCGTGCCGAGCTCGAGGATACCGAGGGCGGGGCCGCGCTCCATCGCCCTAGACGAACCGGAACGCTTCTTTGAGCGTGCAGCGGCGCTCGCGCGTGAAGTGCATCGCCGTCGTCAGACCCTCGCCCGTCGGGCTCGCGATCGTGAACGAGGTGTAGCCCTCGCCGCGGAGCCCCAGGCCCGCGTACGAGGCCTCGTTCTTGACGAAGATGCTGCAGTTGCAGAGGCGCGCCATCGACGCCATGTGGTCGATGTTGAGCGAGTGCATCGTGGCGGTGTGGTGGAAGCCGTGCTCGACGCGGATCGCGGCGGCGATCGACTCGACGGCGTCGCGCACGCGGAACAGCGGCAGGACCGGCATGAGCAGCTCGTGCTGCACGAACGGGTGCTGCTCGTCGACCTCGCACATGAGGAGGCGGAGATCGTGGCCGTGCCCGCCGATGCCGATCTGCTTGGCGATCAGCCCCGCGTCCTTGCCGATCCACGCCTTGTTCACGTGATCGCCCTCGAGCACGACCTTCTCGAGCTCGCGCGTCTGCCGGCTATCGAGGAAGAGCACCGGCTGCTTCTGGAGCTGGCGCACGAGCTCGCTCGCGATCGAGTCGACCGCGATGACCTCCTTCTCGGCGATGCAGACGATGTTGTTGTCGAGCGAGGCGCCGCGGACGATCGCGTCGGCGGCCTTGGCGAGGTTCGCCGTCTCGTCGACGACGGCCGGCGGGTTGCCCGGGCCGGCGCCGATCGTCTTCTTGCCCGAGCCCATCGCTTGCCGCACGACGGCGGGGCCGCCGGTGACCACGACGAGCCGTACCATGGCGTGCTTCATCAGCGCCTGCGCGCTCTCGATCGTCGGCCGCGCGATCGTCGTGACCACGTCGCGCGGGCCGCCCGCGGACTGGATCGCCTCGTTCAGGAGGTGGACGCACCAGGTGCACGTCTGCGCCGCGGACGGGTGGACGTTGAACACGACCGCGTTACCGGCGGCGACCATGCCGATCGCGTTGCACAGGATCGTCTCGGTCGGGTTCGTCGTCGGCGTGACCGCGAGGATCACGCCGTACGGCGCGCGCTCGGTGAGCATGAGGCCGTGATCGCCGGTGTAAGCGACGGTCCGCAGGATGTCGGGGCCGGGCGTCTTGTCGGCGACGAGCTTGTTCTTCTCGATCTTGTCCTCGTAGCGGCCGAGCCCGGTCTCCTCGACGGCGTGGCGCGCCAGCGCCTCGTTGTTCGCGAGCACCGCCTTGCGCATGGCGTCGACCATCGCGACGCGCGTCGCGACCGGCGTGCGCTCGTTCTGCTCGAACGCGCGGCGCGCCGCGCGCACGGCCTCGTCGGGATCGTCGTAGACGCCGTTCGTGCCGCGCGGGATGTTCACCCGCGGGCGCGGCGGCTCGGGCGCGGCGCCGCGCCCGGGCGCCGCGGTCACCCCGCCCCCGGCGCCAGCGCCGCCCAGGCGCTCGAGCACGCGCGCGACGATCTCTTCGATCTTGCGCTCGTCGAGCAGGGCCATCCCTAGTGCCCCGCGCTCGTGGAGTAGCGGACCTCGCCGCCGACAGCGACCTCGTCGACGATCGCCATGATCGTGGCGTCGACCGGCCGGTTCTGCGTCACCTGCGTCTGCCGCGCGGACGAGCCGGCCGCGTAGAGCACGACCTCGCCCACGCCCGCGCCGACCGCGTCGACCGCGACGGCGATCCCGCCGGTCGGGTTGCCGTCGACGTCGCAGGCGCGCACGACGAGGAGCTTCAGCCCCTCGAGCGTCGGCTCCTTGCGGGTGGCGACGAGCGTGCCGATGACCTTGCCGAGGACCATCGCGTCACTTCTTGGTGTCGCCGCCGGCCCGGCCGAGCGGCAGCACCGCGTCGACGTTCGCGTGCGGCCGCGGGATCACGTGGACCGAGACGACCTC
>DATMCI010000169.1:0-75968 GCA_035558535.1 Kofleriaceae bacterium | reverse complement strand
CCCGTTGCTCTACCCCTGAGCTACACCGGCGAGGTAGGGAGAGATGACTCCATGACAACGGTGCCGGGCGCAAGGTCATGGTGGCCGAACGGTGCGCGGGCGGGAGCGGGCCGGGGCGTCAGAGGGGGATGGCGCTGTGGCCGCGGATGTCCATCCGCGCGCGGACCGCGGCGATTCGCTGGGCGACGTCCCAGATGCCCTCGGTGCCGCGCAGGTCGTCGAGGAAGACGTGGGTCCCGGCCACCATCCGGGCGTCGAAGTACCAGTACATGCTGGCGAGCGGGGACAGCCAGACGTGCGGCGCCTTGGGGCCGAACTCGCCGCTGAGCGAGCGGGTCACGACGCTGTGGACGTGGCTGCGCTTCTGGTGCATCTGGCCGGCGAAGACGTACTGGACGCCCCGGACGTACGCATCGGAGGCGGCGGTGCCGGGGACCATGGCGGACGCGCCCAGGTACGCGTCCAGGCGGGTCAGCTCGGCGATCCGCTCGAAGAACTGGGCGTGCGCGATCCCGTCGCGGAGCTCGGCGGACAGGCCGACGCACGCGAGCACGATCGGCACATCGGGCACGCCGGTGACGGCGGCGAGCGACGTCAGATCCTCGGCAGGCGTGCCGAGCGACGTCTCGTCGCCGCGCAGGACGGCGTCCACGCCACCATCGACGAGGATGATGGCGTCGATCGCGAGGCGCTCGACGAGCGCCCGGTAGGCGCGCTCGAGCGGGCGCACGCCGGTCTTCTCGAAGCTCCAGACGACGTGCTCGCCGCCGAGCTCCTCGTCGAGCCAGCGGGCGAGCCACGCCTCGGGACAGTAGGCGTGCTCGGTCGCGGCCCCGGCCCCCACGGCGTAGAGGTTCGGGTGCTGCTCGTCGCGCGGCGCCTCGAGCGCGTTCAGGTACGAGAACGAGAAGCTCGCGAGCTCCACGGCGACGCCCCGCGCGCGGAGCTGGTGCGCGAGCGGGATCGCGCCGAGCACGTCGTAGCCGCCGCCGCATCCGGCGAGCAAGACGCGCCGGGCATGGCCGAGGTAACGATCGAGGCGGGTCTCGAGCATCCGAGCAGGGTGTCACGCTGACACTATCGACGCAAGCAGGGCGCGTCAGGCGCCGGCGAGCGCGCGCGGATCGAGCCGGTGAGACCAGACGGCACGGATCGCGGCGACGGCATCCGCGCCGGAGGCCAGCGCGAGGCGGGCGCGATCGAGGTCGTCGATCCCGCCGACGGCGACGAGGCGCGCGGCGTCGGACAGGCCGGCGCGCGCGGCGGTGAGCGCGGCGGGCCCGAGCGGCGGGCCCTTGCCGGGCGTGTCCCAGATCGGGCCGAGCTGGACGAGCTCGGCGCCGGTGCGGCCGGCGGCGTGCGCGCCCTCGATCGAGTGGCAGGATGCGCCGAGCGTGAAGCCGACGCGAAGCGGCGGCGCAGGAGGAGACGTGAGCGGCGGCGCAGGGACAGCCGCGAGCAGTGCGCGGGCGGTCGGGATCGGCAGCCCGTGCTCGGGCAGGTGGACGCCGTGCGCGCCAGCGGCGAGCGCGACGTCGAGGCGATCGTTGACGGCGACCTCTGCGCCGGTGGCGAGCGCGGCGCGCACGAGCAGGAGGAGCGGGCCGCCGTCGAGGTCCTTCTCGCGGACCTGGATGAGCACGCCGGGCGCGAGGATCGCCGCGATTGCCGCGGCGAACGCGCGCGCGATCTCCGGCCAGTCGCCGCGCGCGAGCACCTCGGGCGCGACCATGAGCCGGCGATCGGTGATCGCCACGAGGCGGATCGGCGCGGGCGGCACGGCGGTGCGCGGAGGCTACTCGATCAGCTGCGTCGTCGGCGAGGAGGCGTTCGCGTAGTCGCGGCGGGGCATGCGGCCGGCGAGGAACGCCTTGCGGCCGGCCTCGACGGCGAGGCGCATGGCCTCGGCCATCAGCACGGGCCGCTTGGCGCCCGCGATGCCGGTGTTCATGAGCACGGCGGTGCAGCCGAGCTCCATCGCGACCGCGGCATCGGACGCGGTGCCGACGCCAGCGTCGACGATCACCGGGACGCCGACGTTCTCGATGATGAGGCGGATGTTGTGCGGGTTCCGGATGCCGAGGCCGGAGCCGATCGGCGCGGCGAGCGGCATGACCGCCAGGCAGCCGGCCTCCTCGAGGCGCTTGCACGTGATGAGGTCGTCGGAGCAGTAGGGCAGGACCTGGAAGCCCTCCTTGACGAGCCGGCGCGCGGCCTCGACGGTCGCGGCGTTGTCGGGGAACAGCGTCTTTGGATCGCCGATCACCTCGAGCTTCACGAGCTCGTCCATGCCGAGCTCGCGCGCGAGGTGCAGCGTGCGGATCGCCTCGTCGGCGGTGTAGCAGCCGGCGGTGTTGGGCAGGAGCAGGTACCTCTGGCGATCGATCGCGTCGAGGACCGTGGGCTCCTTGCTGGCGAGATCCACGCGGCGGAGCGCGACGGTCACGATCTCGGCGCCGGAGGCGGCGAGCGCGGCGCGCGTCTCGTCCAGCGAGGCGTACTTGCCGGTGCCAACGATGATGCGCGAGCGGAGCGTGCGCGCGCCGAGCTTCCAGGTGTCGTCGTTCACTTAGCCTCCTCCAACGAACGTGACGACCTCGAGGTGATCGCCATCCGCGAGCACGGTGGTCGCGTGCTGAGCCCTGGGGACGACCTCGCGGTTGCGCTCGACGGCAACTTTTCGGTCGCCGAGCCCGAGCTCGCCGATGAGGCCCGTGACGGTGGTGCCCGCGTTCACCGTGCGGGGCTGGCCATTGATGACCACGTCGATGCTCGTCGACATCGGGCGCAACCTACCATTCGAGGCCGGGGGTGGCGCGCCCCGGGGTGGCGCGCCCCAGCGGAACGCCCAGCCCCAGGGGAAACAGCGGATGATGCACCTTGACGCTTCGGGTGGGATGTGATGACCACGACATCTATGCCTTGGTCTTCAACGGACTTGTGAAGGTTGCGTCACGCTCCCGGGGGCCACGCAGCGCGGCAAGTGCCTGCAACCACGTCCAGGCGGGGTGATCTCGATCTCGGGCACACCAATCGCAGAGAAGCGACCTGGTCGTCAACCAGGAGCCCGTGCTTATGACGCTAGGAATCGCTCGCCCCATGATCTCACCCGCTGCACCTGTCCGGCCGGCGGACCCTCGTGTGGCCGGGGAAGATCCAGCTCGGATCCGGGCCACGATCGCGCGCGCTCCGCTCTTCGCCGCGCTGCCGATCAGCGCGATCGAAGATCTGACCGCGCGCGTATCAGTCCGAAAAGTTGCAGTCGGCTCGGCCGTCGTCGCGCAGGATGAGCCAGGCGACGCCATGTTCGTGATCATGTCGGGGCGGGTGAAGGTGGTGATCTTCGGCGAGAGCGGCCGCGAGGTGACGCTGTCCTTGCTCCGCTCAGGTGATTCGTTCGGCGAGATGTCGCTGTTCGATCACGCGCCGCGCTCGGCGCACTGCCTCGCGATCGAGCCGACCACGCTGCTCGTGCTCTCGCGCGATGACCTCATGCGCCACATGCAGGCGCACGCGCGCACCGCGATGAACCTGCTCGGCGAGATGGCGCGCCGCCTGCGCCGCGCAGACGAGACGATCGCGCAGCTCGCGCTGTGTGACGTCAACGAGCGGCTCATCTACCGCCTGGTCGGCCTCGCGCGCGAGGAAGGCGCGTCGGGCCCCGATGGCCTCGTCGTTCGCCGCCGGCCGACGCAGCAGGAGCTCGCGAACATGATCGGCAGCTGCCGCGAGACGATCTCTCGCGCGTTCAACCAGCTCGCCCGCGACGGGCTGATCATCCCGCGCGGCCGCTCGCTGGTCGTGACGCCAGCGCTGATCGAGCGCGCCGAGAAGAAGAAGGCCGCCGCGTAGCGCGCCCCGCGCGCGCGGGGCTCGCGGTTTCGGACGAAGATCTCGCGCGGGGCGGTGCCTGGAGCTTGTACGGAAAAGCGACACGCGCGCGCGCGTGCGGAGCGTCCGGCAAAGCGCCTGCTCGCCTTGACACTCGGCGACGGGCGGGCCCAGATCGCAGCCATGCACGCGTCGACGATGATCCGGCGCACGCGGGTCGAGGTCGATCTCGCTGCGATCGTCGCGAACGCGCGCGCGGTGCGGGCCCTGACGGGCGCGCAGGTCTACGCGGTGGTGAAGGCGGACGGCTATGGCCACGGCGCGATCGTGGTCGCGCAGGCGCTCTCGCGCGCGCGGGCGGTGGCGGGCTTCGCGGTGAGCCTGGTCGAGGAGGGCGTGGCGCTGCGCGACGCGGATGTCACGGCGCCGGTGCTCGTCATGGGGCCGAGCCAGCACGGCGGCGAGGACGAGATGGTGGCGGCGAAGCTGACGCCGGTGATCGCGAGCGCCGAGGAGATCGACGATCTCGCCGGGGTCGTGCGCCAGCGCGGCGTCATCGAGGCGCACCTCAAGGTCGACACGGGCATGGGCCGGCTCGGCGTGCCGCTTCCGCGCGCGGGCGAGCTGACGCAGGGCGCGGCGCGCGCGGGGATCCGGATCGTCGGCCTGATGACGCACCTCGCGTGCGCCGACGGCGACGATCCGGCAGAGCCGGACTCGATGACGCGCCTGCAGCTTCAGCGCTTCGCGGAGGCCGAGCGCGCGGTGATCGCGGCGGGCGCGCCCTTGCGCGTGCGCCACGCGGCGAACAGCTCCGCCGCGCTGCTGTTCCCGGACGCGCGGTTCGATCTGGTGCGCACGGGGATCGCGATCTACGGCAACGGGCGCTGGCCAGCGGGCGCGGCCCCGATCCAGGCGATGCGCCTCGTGACCGAGGTGGCCCAGGTGCGGACGATCGACGAGGGCAGCTCGGTGGGTTACGGTGCAGTGTGGCGCGCACCCCGCCGGAGCCGTGTCGCCGTCTTGCCGGTCGGCTACGCCGACGGGCTGCCGCGGCGCGCGAGCGGGCGCGCGGAGGCGGCGATCCGCGGCCGGCGCGTCCCGCTGGTGGGGCTCATCAGCATGGACATCGCGATCGCCGACGTGACGGACATGCCGGAGGTCACCGTGGGTGACGCGGCGGTCCTCCTGGGGCGCGCGGGCGACGGCACTTCGATAAGCGTGGCGGAGTACGCGGCGTGGGCGGAGCTCAGCGAGTACGAGGTCACCTGCGGGATGAGCAAGCGCGTCCCGCGCACCTACGTGGGGGATCCGCCGTGACGGGCGGCGACGGGCGTCCGGGGAACGGACAGCCGAGCCCGGCGCAGCCGGGGGCGGGCGCAGGCCAACCTGGCGCGGGCGCAGGCCAACCTGGCGCGGGTCAACCTGACGCGGGCCAACCGGAGCCGGGCCAACCGGGGGCGGGCCCGCCGGGCGCCGAGGGCGAGCCGCGCGCCGAGGGCGGGCAGCCCGCGCGCAAGATGACAGTGCGCGGCGCCGTGCTCCAGGGGCTCAAGGACACGGGCGCGCCGCTCATGCGCTTCCTCGAGATGGTCGGCGGCCACCTGATCCTGACGGGGCGCGCGCTGTCGTGGCTCCCGCGCCGGCCGTTCCGCTGGCGGAACTACCTCGAGGCGGCCGAGTACATCGGCTTCGGGAGCCTGCCGATCGTGCTGCTCGTCGGCGCGTTCACGGGCATGGTGCTGTCGCTGCAGTCGGTGTACACGCTCGGGCAGCTGGGCTTCGAGTCGTTCTCGGGGGCCGCGACGGGCAAGGCGCTCTCGATCGAGCTGGCGCCGGTCCTCACGTCGCTGATGCTCGCCGGGCGCGCGGGCGCGGGCATCGCCACCGAGCTCGGCACGATGCGGATCTCCGAGCAGATCGACGCGCTCGAGTCGATGGCGGTCAACCCGGTGCAGTTCCTCATCCTGCCGCGGCTGATCGCGGGGATGATCGTCACGCCGATCCTGACGCTCCTGTTCTTCGTGGTCGGGATGGGCGGCGCGTACGTCGTCGCGATCATCCTCGAGGGCGTCGATCAGGGGCAGTGGGTCGCCAAGCTGCGCGATCTCGTCGAGCCGACCGACGTCGTGCAGGGCCTGATCAAAGGCGTCCTGTTCGGGTTCCTCGTGACCTTGATCGGCTGCTTCCAGGGCTACAACGCGTCGGGCGGCGGCCGCGGCGTCGGTATGGGCACGACCCGCGCCGTCGTCATGGGCTCGGTGTCGACCTTGATCCTCGATTACTTCCTGACCGACATCCTGCTCTCGATCTTCGGCGCGCGAGGCGACGGGTGAGCCAGCGCCCGAGCGTGGCAGAGGCGCACGTGCGGCGGCTCACGCAACCGAGATCCTCGCGAGCGATGAGCATCGACGTGGCGATCCTTGGCGCCATCGAGCGCGATACAGTGGCGCTGGTGGTGAGCTCGCACGCCCCGGCGGACGATCCAGCCTGCTGCCCGCGCTACGCGGGAGGCACGCGGTGAAGACTATCTCCTCCGGCGTCCGCGTCGCGATCCTGTTCCTCCTGCTCGTGGTCGGCGCCTACCTCGTCTGGAAGAACCTCGGTCAGGATCCGGCGGGCGCGGACAACTACACGCTGTTCGCGAAGTTCCGCGATGCCTCGGGCCTACCGAAGGGCAGCAAGGTCGTGGTCGCCGGCCTGCCGCAGGGTGAGGTCACCGGGCTCGAGGTCGAGGGGCGCTACGCGAAGGTGACGTTCAAGCTGCGCGACGACATCAAGGTCTGGACGAGCGGCGTCGTCGTGAAGAAGGCGACGTCGCTGCTCGGCGACAACTACCTCGAGATCGATCCGGGCGAGCGCGCCAAGCAGATGCCGGATGGCTCGAGCCGCGAGTTCACGCTGCTCGGGCCCGAGTGCGCGTCGTACCGCGACTCGGATCGCAGGAAGTCGGATCCCTGCCGCCAGGTGCCGAACGTGATCGAGGCGACCACGCCGGATCAGCTGATGCACCGGATCGAGCAGACGATCCCGAACGTGGATCGCGTGCTCGCCAGCGTGCGCGACCTGTCCGAGGACGTCCGCCGCATCGTCAACGGGCCGCTGCAGTCGGTGGCCGTGCGCGTCGACGGGCTCGTGCAGCGCGAGGCGGGCACGGTCTCGAGCATCATCCAGCGCGCGGATCGGACGATGCAGAAGATCGAGCAGATCGCCGGCGATCTGAAGAACCTCACGCAGGGCGCCGATCCGCAGGTCAAGAACATCCTGAAGAACCTCGACGAGGCCAGCAAGGAGGCCAAGGACCTGGTCGCCACCGCGAAGCAGGAGCTCGAGCAGACGGGCAACGCGCTGCGCGGCAAGCTCGACAAGCTCGACGGCGTCATCACGAACACCGAGTCGATCACGCACAAGATCAACACCGAGAAGGGCACGCTGGGCCGGCTCGTCAACGATCCGGTGATCGCCGACAACGTCGAGCAGATCACCGACGACGCGAAGGGCTTCCTCGGCACGCTGTTCGGCCTGCGCGCGTACGTGGGCCTGCGCAGCGAGTACAACGTCCTCTCGCGCCTCGCGCGCCACTACGTCTCGGTCGAGCTGCACACGCGGCCGGACAAGTACTATCTGATCGAGCTCGAGAAGGGCCCGCGCGGCAACTACCCCGACGTCTCGCTGACGTTCGATCCGACGGTGGACCCGAACAACTGGATCCGGAAGACGGTGATCGAGGACAAGGTCCGCTTCACGTTCCAGTTCGCGAAGCGGTTCGGCTGGCTGACCCTGCGCTACGGCCTCAAGGAGTCGACGGGCGGCGTCGGCGCCGACGCCGATCTGACGTTCGGCGGCCGCGCGCTGCGGCTCTCCGCCGACGTGTTCGACGCCTCGTTCGACGATTATCCGCGCACGAAGCTGACGGCGGCGTTCGAGCTGTTCCGCCACCTCTACATCCTCGGCGGCGTCGACGAGCTCCTGAACACGCCACAGACCCTGACGATCGTGAAGGGCACCTCCGACGTGCCGATCCAGTTCGACGAGTTCCGCTACGGCCGCGACTTCTTCGCGGGCGCGATGCTGCGGTTCAACGACGAGGACCTGGCCGCGCTGCTCACCGTCGGCGGCGCGGCGCTGGGCGGCGTCGCGAAATAGGCGCCGGCCCGCAGCCGGTCGCGAGGTGCGGTTCAGCGATCGTTGGTGATGCGGACGCGCGCGATCAGCTCGCGCAGCTCCTCGTCGTCGACGGCGGCGACCTCGCGCACGATCGCCTCGCGCGCGGCGCCGGTGGCGGGCCGCACCGCGGGGCGCGGCGGCGCGGGCGCGGCGCGGCGGCCGCGCGGCACGATCGCGCGATCGCGGCGCCCGCCGCTCGCGAGCCGGAGCCGGAGATCGTCGAACAGGGCGGGCTCGCCGAGCCGCTCGGAGAGCCCGCGGAGGAGCTGCGGCCTCAGGTGGTTCAGCTCGTGGAGCCACGCGGCGGTGGCGACCTCGATCCACAGCACCCGTTCGGCGATCCGGTCCGGCCGCGTGCGCTGCGCGATCCGCGGGCCGACGAGCTCGGTCCACTCGGCGATGACGCGCTCGCCGCGGACGTCGTCCGCCAGGCCGCGAAACTCGAGCGCCGCCCGGACCGCGTCGCCCGCGGTGGTGACCGCGAGCGCGCGGGGCGGCCGCTTCACGACGCCCGGAGGCGGCGGATCAGCTCGCGGAGCCGGCGATCACCGTCGCCGTCGCGGCTCATGAAGCGCAGCCCGGAGCCGCCGTTCGGCGTGTGGTACGAGACGCGGCTCGCGATCGCGAGCGGGGCGGCGGCGCCCGGCGGCTTGATCTCGAGCGTCAAGTCGGTGCCGAGCGGCAGCGGCTCCGCGGTGGTGAGCAGCGCGCCGCCGACGCCGATCTCCGAGATGCCGAGCTCGGCCCAGCTCGCGCTGTTGACGAGCCGGTAGCGCACCGTGACCTGGACGGGGAGGCGGTGGTGGCGCCGGCGCGGCACGTCCGTGCGCCGGCCAGAGAAGACGTCGTGGAGGAACGTGAGCTTGATCTGCTCGTTGCTCGCGAGATCGATCGTCGCGCCGGCGCGGACCCGCATGCGGGGCAGCGCGGGGCGCCAGGTCTGGACGCTACCCCGGACCAGTACCTTGTTCGGGAGGAGCTGCGACGAGACCTCGATGATCACCTGCTGGCCGGGCTCGAGCTCGTCCGTGGTGGGCACGAAGACGGGATCTTGCACGGAGTCTCCCGGCGCTAGCTCGCGCCACTCCTCTGCAGATCGAATTCGTAACTTCAGAATGACCATCGCCGCCGAGGGCCAACATATCAAAGCGCTTCGGCGCGGGCTACGGGTGGGCTCCCGGGATCGTGCCGATTCCTAGCGCGACCCGAAGCGCAGCGCCCAGACCTTGAACAGGGCTTCCGCAAAAATGGCGCGCGACATCTTGGACTGCCCGACCCGCCGATCGACGAACACGATCGGCGTCTCCACCAGCCGGAGCCCTTGCTTCAGGGCGCGGTACTTCATCTCGATCTGGAAGCTGTAGCCGTTCGAGCCGATGGTCGCGAGGTCGATGGCCTCGAGCGCGGCGCGCCGCCAGCAGATGAACCCGGCGGTAACGTCGCGGATCTCGATGCCCAGGATGGTGCGCGCGTAGAAGCTCCCGCCGCGCGACAGGAGCCGCCGCCCCAGGCCCCAGTTGGCGGTGCCGCCGCCGGGGACGTACCGCGAGCCGATCACCACGTCGGCGCCGTCCTCGGCGAGCGCGAGCATCGCGGGCAGGTACTGCGGATCGTGGCTGCCGTCGGCGTCCATCTCGAAGAGAAACTCGTAGCCGCGGGCGAGCCCCCAGCCGAACCCCTCCACGTAGGCGGTGCCGAGCCCGAGCTTGCCGGCCCGGTGCATCACGTGGATGCGCGGCTCGGCGGCGGCCAGCTCGTCGAGGAGGGGGCCGGTACCGTCCGGTGAGTTGTCGTCGACGAACAGGATCTCGGTGCCGGGCAGGGCGGCGAGCAGCCGCTGGGCGATCCCCCCGACGTTGTCGCGCTCGTTGTACGTGGGTACGACGATCAGCGACTGGGGCATGCGGCGCGGACGATAGCGGCCCGGGGCGCGCCCCGCAACGTCCGGGAACCTCGAGTGTCTCCGCGCTATGCTCGCGGGCGTGCGGTCTCGGCGCGCGTGGATCTACGTGCTCTCGGTCGCGGCGCTCCTGGTGCCCGCGGTGGGGATCGCGTACCTGGGCGCCGTATCGTATCGCGACGAGCGCGGCGCGGTCTCGGCGCAGAACGCGCGCCAGCGCGAGGCGGCCCTGGCGCTGGTCTCGCGGATCGATCGCGCGATCGAGCTGACGCTCGCCGCGGCGGAGCGCTCGATCGAGGTAGACGCGGTAGGCGGGGCGCCGTGGCCGGCGGACGAGGGGCTGGGCCGCTACTGGTTCTGGATCGACGCCGAGCGCCGGCTCCGCGTCCCGCGCGCAGCGCCGCCGCCGGAGCTGTCTGGTGGGCTGCCGCGCGGCGGCTGCCCGGGCCTGCCGGTCGACGAGTGCGCGCGAGAGACCGAGCAGCGGAGCGCCCACATGACGCGGCTGCGCGCGGCGCAGCGCGCCGAGGCGCAGGCGAGCTGGCCCGAGGCGCGCCGGCTGTACGCCTCGCTCGAGAAGTTCGACAACACGGGCCCGGCGGCGATGCTGGGCCTCGCGCGCGTGGTCGATCGGATGGGCGAGCCTGCGCGCGCGAGCCAGATCCTCGGCGAGCTCGAGCGCCGGTTCTCCGATCGGACGATCGATCTCGTGCCGGTCCAGCTCGTCGTGGCGGTGCTGCGCGCGGAGGTGGCGGGGCCGGCGGGGCCGGCGGCGCTGCTCGACGTGGCCGAGGGCATCCTCGCCGGCAAGTACGCGCTCGATCCGATCCTGCGGCTCGGCGCGGTGCTGCGGATCCGCCAGCGGCTGGACGATCCGCTGCCGCCGGAGCTCGCGCGGCGGCGCGCCGTACTCGACGAGCAGGTCGCCGTGGTTCGCCGCGAGGCGCGGGCGGCGGTGGCGCTCGCCGAGGATCTCGACGAGCTGGCGCGGTCGGCGGCGCCGGCGTGGCGCGGGCGGCCGGCCACCCGCGACCGGCAGCGCACGCTCGTGTACCGGCGGCGCGCCGACGGCGGCGTCGTCGGGATCGCGGTCGACGGGCCGATGCTCGAGGCGGCGGCGGGCGCGCCGGCCGAAGACCTCGCGCAGCATGCGCAGGCGGTGGTGCTGGTGACGGGCGCGGTGCCGGGCGCCGAGCTGCGCACGATCGCGCAGGTGCCGCTCGGCGCGGCGCTGCCGCACCTCTCGCTCGCGATCGTGAACCCGGTCCGAGATCCGGACCCGCTCGACGAGGTGATCCGCGAGCGCTCGCGCAAGCACGTGGCGTACACGTCGGGGCTCGCGCTGCTCCTGGGCCTGGGCCTGCTCGCCACGATCCGCGGCGCGGCGCGCGCGCGGGAGCTGGCGCGGCTCAAGAGCGACTTCGTCTCGACGGTCTCGCACGAGCTGAAGACGCCGCTCACGTCGATCCGCATGTTCGCCGAGATGCTCGAGCACGGCGTGGCGCGGAACGACACCGAGAAGATGGCGCGCTACCAGCGGGTGATCGTCCAGGAGAGCCAGCGCCTGGGGCTCCTCATCGCGAACCTGCTCGACTACGCGCAGATCGAGAAGGGCACGCGCCGCTACACGCCGTCGCGCCAGGACATCGCGGGGCTCGCGCGCCACGCGGTCGCGACGTTCGAGACGCTGCGGCACCCCGAGGGCGTGCGCAACTCGATCGAGGTGACGGTGGCTCCCGGGGCGGCGAGCGCCGAGGTCGAGGTCGATCGCGACGTGGTGGTCCAGGCCCTCCTGAACTTGCTCGCGAACGCCGCGAAGTACGGCGGCACCGAGCACCCGATCGAGGTCACGGTCGGCGCCGACGAGGCGGCCGCGTGGATCTCCGTGCGCGACCACGGGCCGGGCATCCCGCCGTCCGAGCAGGCGCGCATCTTCCGCGAGTTCTACCGCGCGCCGGAGGCGTACCGCTCGAACGTCGAGGGCACGGGCCTGGGGCTCGCGCTCGTCAAGCAGCACATCGAGGCGCTCGGCGGCACCGTCGAGGTCGCGTCGGCCGTCGGGCAGGGCGCCACGTTCACGATCCGGCTCGCCCGCGCGGCGCAGGAGGGCCCATGACGCGCATTCTGGTCGTCGAGGACGATCCGTCGATCCGCATGGGGCTCGAGGACACGTTCACCGCGAAGGGCTACGAGGTCGACGTGGTCAGCCGCGGCGCCGAGGGCGCCGAGCGCGCGATCAGCGGGCGCTATGACCTGCTCGTCCTCGACGTGATGCTGCCCGACATCGACGGCTTCGAGGTCTGCCGCCGGATCCGCCAGAGCCGCGGCCCGGCGCGCTCCCTGCCCGTGATCATCCTGAGCGCGCGCGGGGCCGAGCTCGATCGCGTGCGCGGCCTCGAGCTCGGCGCCGACGACTACGTCACGAAGCCGTTCTCGCTGATGGAGCTGCTCGCGCGCGTGGCGTCGGTCCTGCGGCGCGCCAAGGGCGAGCAGCTCGAGCCGACGGGCCTGGTCTTCGGCGGCATCGACATCGATCTCGTGGGGCAGGTGGCGACGCGCGCCGGGCGCCGCGTGGACCTGCCGAGCCGCGCGTTCGCGATCCTGAAGGTGTTCGCGCGCCGTCCCGGCGAGGTGGTGAGCCGCGACGTCCTGCTCGACGAGGCCTGGGGCGAGGACGACTACCCGAACATGCGCACCGTCGACAACCACCTCGTGAAGCTGCGCCGCGCGCTCGAGGACGAGCCGGACAAGCCGCGCTACCTCGTGACGATCCACGGCGCGGGCTACAAGCTCGACGTCCCCAAGGACGCTGTGCGCTGGGCGGGGCCGCGGTGAGGGCCCCGGGCGCGGCGCGGCGGCAGCAGCAGCAGCGGCGGCGGCGGATCGCCCTCGCCGCGGCGGGCGTGGGCGCGCTCGTCCTCGGCGGCGCGCTGGCGCTCGGGCTGCCCCCGGCAGGCTGCGGCGGCGAGCCGAAGCCCCCGCCCGCGCCGGTCGCCGTCCCGACGGGCGAGCGCGCCGCGGCGGATCCGTCGCAGGGCGTCGGCGCCGACGTCGACGCGCCGGCGATCGCGTTCGGCGGCGGCGTGCTCGCCGAGATCACGCACGATCAGGCGGCCGCGCGCGCCGCGTACGAGCGCGTGCTCGCCGCGCCCGACGCGCCGCCGGCGATCGCGGCGGGCGCGGCGCTCTACCTCGCGTGGTTCGAGCACCGCGCCGGCAACAACCGCCACGCGCTCGATCTCGGCGCGCGCGCCGCGGGGCTCGCGCCGGGCCACGCCGCGATCACTGACGGCGTCGCGCAGCTCCGCGACGCGATCGTCGCGGCGGCCGGCGCGGACGACATCCGCGGCCCGCGCCTGGGCACGCCGCTGCCGGGCGTCCCGCCGCGCGTCGCCGAGGAGTTCGCGGCCGCCGAGCGCGCGTTCGCGGCGGTCACCAAGCTCCGCGTGCGCCCGAACATCGAGGCGGTGTTCGCGACGATCCGCTACAAGGAGGACGCGACGGCGGGCGTGGTCGCGAAGTACCGCGCGGTCGCCGAGCACGGCGGGATCGCCGAGATCGCCGGCCACTACCGCGCGGGCAGCCTCTACCACGACCTCGCGATCGCGCTGCAGTTCGAGCTGCCGCCCGAGCTCGAGCGGCAGTCGACGGTGGACCTGCGCCACATCTTGCGGACGCGCGCCGTGTTCTACCTGAAGAAGGCGGTGGCCGAGTACGTGGCCTGCCAGGGCGGATCGCAGGCGCCGGACTCCGAGCTGTGGCGGCTCGCGGCCGAGACCGATCTGCGCCGCGCGCGCGACGTGCTCGGCGGCTCCGGCAAGTAAGCTCGCGCCGTGGTCGTCATCTCGATCGACGGCGCGCTCGTTCCGCCCGAGCAGGCGAGCATCTCGGTGCTCGATCGCGGGCTGCTCTACGGCGACGGCTGCTTCGAGGTCCTGCGCACCTGGGGCGGCGCGGCGCGCGAGCTGCCGGCGCACCTCGATCGGCTGCTCGAGACGGCGCGCGCCCTCGAGCTCCGCACCCTGGAGCGGCCGCGCCTCGCCGCGGCGGTCCACGCGGCCGTCGCGGCGGCGGGCCCGGGCGAGCACCGGATCCGCATCGTCTTGACGCGCGGCCCGGGCTCGCTCGCCGCCCGGCTCGGCGAGCTCGGCCCGGGGCGGGCGATCGTGATCGTCGAGCCGTTGCCGCCGCAGCCGGCGGAGCTGTCGCTCGCCGTCGTCGACTGGCCGCTGCCGGCGCGGCGCGGGCGCGGCCACAAGACGCTCGCGTACCTGGACGCGGTGATCGCGCGCGAGCTGGCGCGGGCGGCGGGAGCGGACGAGGCGATCCGGCTCGATGCCGCGGGCCGGGTCGCCGAGGGCGCGACGTGCAACCTGTTCGCGGTCCTCCCCAGCGAGGTCGTGACGCCGCCGGTGGATCACGGCGCGCTCCCGGGGATCGTGCGCGCCCGCGTGCTCGCGATCTGCGCGCGCGCCGGCCTCGCGGTACGTGAGCGCGAGCTATCGCTGTCCGAGCTCTGCGCGGCACAAGAGGTCTTCGTGACGAGCTCGCTGCGGGGTGTGGTCCCGGTTACACGCGTCGATCGAGCGCTGCTCGCGCGCGGCGCGGTGACCGAACGGATCGCCGCGGCGTACGCGGCCGAGATGCGCGCCGCGCCGGATGCGCCCGCTGTATAGTCGGCAGGCTCATGCCCAAGGACGCTCGTGCGCTGCGGGAGGAGGCCGCGGAGGCGACCGCGACCGGCAAGTACAAGCGCGCGCTCGCGGCGTACCTCGAGCTCGAGCTCCTCGAGCCGCGCGACGCGCAGTGGCCCAAGCGCGCCGGCGAGACGTACCGCCGGCTCGGCAACCCCAAGCACGCGATCGAGGCGTTCAACCGCGCGGCGGAGCGCTACGCGCAGAACGGCTTCCTCGTGCAGGCGATCGCGGTGTGCAAGCTCGTGCTGCAGATCGATCCGCAGCACGTCGACACGCTGCGCCGCCTGGCCCAGATGAACGAGCAGGTCGGGCAGGCGCCGACGCGCGCCGGTGGCATGGCCGAGAACAACCCGGCGCTGCACGAGGATCCGAACGTCGCCGCGATCCGGCGCGCGAGCGCCGCGGCGCCGGCGGGGCCCGGGCGCAGCAAGTCGACGCCGCCGCCGTTCGCGCACTCGCGCACGAGGAGCCGGCCGATCGTGGTGGCCCGCGGCGCGGCGCTCGAGACGGTGACGCTCAGCAAGGAGGTCCCCGAGGCGCGGCCGCGCGATTACAGCGCCCCGGGCATCCACATCATCCCGCTCGAGCCCGAGGATCTCGAGCTCGTCGGCGAGCCGGTGGCCCCGCCGCTGATCGAGGCGGTCGCCGAGGAGGGCGGGTACGACGAAGCCGAGACGAACGTGCTGCTCGACGGCGAGACGAACGTGCTGCTCGAGGTCGAGCCGCCGGATCCGGCCGCGGCCGACGAGCCGCACGAGGTCGAGCTCTCCGAGCTCGAGGAGATCCCGCTGCCGGCGCCGCGCGCGCTCGGCGCGGCGGCGCGCCAGGCGCTCGCCGCGACGCCGCTGTTCGCGGGGCTCTCGAGCGAGGCGCTCGAGGCGCTCGTCGGCAACCTCGAGCTGATCGTGCTCGAGCCGGGTCAGCGGCTGTTCCGCGCGGGCGATCTGGGCGACGCCTTGTACGTGGTGGTCGAGGGCGAGGTCTCGCTGCGCGCGGAGGGGCCGCCGATCGGCGAGGCGCAGCTCCTCGGGCCGGGCTCGTTCCTCGGCGAGGTCGCGCTGCTCACCGATCAGCCGCGGCAGGCGACGGTGAGCGCGGTGACCGCGGCGGAGCTCCTGCGCATCGATCGCGGCACGCTCTCGGACGTGCTCGGCGAGCACGGCGACATGCTGCGCGCGGTGCTGCGCTTCGTGCGCGATCGGCTCGTCGAGCGCTGGATGCTCGCGAGCCCGCTGTTCCGCACGTTCGACGACGCGCAGCGCGCCGAGCTGGCGAGCCAGTTCTCGTTCCTCGAGATCGACGCCGGCACGCAGCTCCTCGCCGCGGGCCAGCGCCCCGACGGGCTCTACATCGTGCTCGCCGGCCAGTTCATGGTCCACCGCGGCAGTCGCCTCATCACGATGCTCGGGCCGGGCGAGCTGATCGGCGAGACGGCGCTCCTGTCCGGCGGCGTGGTCCGCAGCGACGTGGTCGCGCGCGGCAAGGCGCTCGCGCTGTGCCTGCCCGCGGCGACGTTCCGCGAGGTCATCATGATCCACCCGCACGTGCTCGAGTACGTCGGCGAGCAGGCCGAGCACAGCCGGCGGCTGCAGATCTTCTAATTCTTCTTCGGCGGCGGCAGCTGGTCGATCGGCACGTTCACGCTGGTCGGCTTCTCCTGCGGCTTCTCCGCCGACCCGAACAGGTCGCCGAACGGGTTCCAGCCGAACGTCGTGGCGACGAGGGCGGCGCCGAGCAGGAGATAGACGATCCCGATCAAGAGGTGCGTGCGGCGGCCCATCGCGTAGAGGCCCTTCTTCTGCTGCGCGCGGGCCTGCTCGTCGTCGGACCGGAACGACAGGCGGATGCGGTGGACCCCGAACACGACCACGAGGACCGCGACGGCGAGCGTCAGCCAGACGGGGATTCGCATGGGAGAGAGGTACCAGAGGTACCATTTACACGCGCAGGGGGCGTGTGCCAGAGTGCGCCGAAATCCTGCGCCGCTCCCGATGCATCCTCAGCCGAAGTACAAGAATTCCGCGGCGTTCTATGACGTCGACGGGACGCTGATCAAGATCAACATCGTCCACGCGTTCGCGTTCTACGCATCGCGGCACGCGTCCCTGGCGGAGAGCGCGCGGCGCACGATCAAGACGGCGCTCTCGATCCCGGTGTTCTGGGCGGCCGACAAGCTCTCGCGCAAGTACTTCAACGAGATCTTCTATCGCTCGTACCAGGGCGCGAGCGAGGATCGGCTGGTCGTCCTCGCCGAGGAGCTGTTCGAGGACGTCATCAAGCCGAACATCTACCCGCGCGCGAAGGATCTGATCGAGGAGAGCCGGCGCGCGGGCTGCCGCCAGGTGCTGCTCTCGGGCGCGCTCGACTTCACGATGCGCCCGCTCGCGCGCTACCTGGGCGCCGACGATCTGATCGCGAACCAGCTCGAGTTCGTCGACAACTACGCGACCGGCAAGCTGAAGAAGCCGTTCGTCGCCGGGGCCACGAAGGCCGAGATCATGCGGCAGTACGCGCGCGAGCACGGCATCGATCTCGCCGAGTCGTGGGCGTACTCCGACAGCTTCAGCGACTACGCGATGCTCGCGGTCGTCGGCCACCCGACGGCGTGCAACCCGGACTTCCGCCTGCGCTCGATGGCGCGGTCGTACGACTGGCCGGTGCTCGATCTCGACGAGGAGCCGGACCGCTCCGCGCTGCGCCGCCCGCAGGGCCTCGCGCCGGTCCGCAGGCTCCGCGTTGCCCCCAGGGACGGGGAAAAGGACTGAAAGATGCGCGCGATCCGCCCCAAGACCCGCGCTCGCTCGCGCGAGCACATCGTCACGATCGACACCGACTCGGCGCCGCGCATCATGTTCTACGGCGAGAACCTCATGATCGAGGATCTCCCCGTCGGCACGCGCGTGATCTATCCGAAGCGGCCGATGACGCCGGTCGCCAATCCCCGGGCGACGATCCGCTACGCGCTGAACCACCCCGAGGACTCGCCGCCGCTCCACGCGATGCTGGCGCCGGGCATGAAGGTGACGATCGCCGTCGACGACATCTCGATGCCGCTGCCGATCATGCGCACGCCCGACGTGCGCCAGCTCGTGCTCGAGATCGTGTGCGAGATGCTCGCCGACCACGGCGTCGACGACGTCCACATCGTCATCGCGCTCGGGCTGCACCGCCGCATGCATGACTGGGAGATCAAGCGGATGGTGGGGCAGAAGGTGTGGGACGAGTACTGGCCGGATCGGCTGTACAACCACGACGGCTGCGATCCGGACGGCATGGTGGTCCTCGGCAAGACGCCGCACGGCGAGTTGGTCGAGATGAACCGCCGCGTCGCCGAGAGCGACCTCACGATCTACGTGAACCTCAACTTCGTGCCGATGAACGGCGGCAACAAGTCGATGGCCGTCGGGCTGTGCGGCTACGAGAGCCTCAAGGCGCACCACACGCCGAAGGCGATCGTCGAGTCGAGCTCGTTCATGGATCCGCCTCGGTCGTACCTGGCGCACTCGTTCAAGCGCCAGGGCGATCTGATCGAGAAGACGCTCAAGGTCTTCCACATCGAGACGGTCCTCAATAACCGGGCGTTCGACGGGCCGCTGGCATTCCTGACGAAGAACGAGGACGACTTCACCGAGGCGGACCGGCTGAAGTTCCAGGCCATGAAGTGGACGCTCGACAAGCTGCCGTTCGCGGCGCGCCGCGAGATCTTCATGCGCACGCCGGCCGCGTACGAGCTGATCGCCTGCTACGCGGGCGCGTGCGATCCGACGCACGACCGCACCGTCGCCAAGCAGAACGAGCAGAACTGCGTGCAGGTGGACGGCCCGGCCGACATCCTCCTGTTCGGCATCCCGTACATCTCGCCGTACAACGTGAACAGCAAGGCGCTGAACCCGCTGCTCGTGCAGGTGATGGCGCTCGGCTACTTCTATCACATGTACCGGAACCAGCCGATCCTGCGCGAGGGCGGCGTCCTCATCCTGACGCACCCGTGCTCGGACCGGTTCGATCCGGTGCACCACCCGAGCTACATCGAGTTCTTCAACCGCGTGCTGACGGAGACCACCGACAGCTACACGATCGAGAAGAAGTACCAGGACGAGCTCGCGTACAACCCGAGCTACATCGAGATGTACCGCCGCGGCAACGCGTACCACGGCGCGCACCCGTGCTTCATGTGGTACTGGGGCCAGCGCGGGCGCGAGAAGACGAGCCGCGTGATCGTCGTCGGGGCCGACAACGCGACGGTCCCCGCGATCATGGGCTGGGAGACGGCGGGCTCGATCGCGGAGGCGATCGCGATGGCGCGCGGCACGATGGGGCGGAGCGCGCAGATCACGATGCTCCACCACCCGCCGTACATGATCAGCGACGTGATGTGATGACGGGCGGACACGGACACGGACGCGGCAACGGCAACGGCAGCGGCGGCGGCACGAACGGCCACGCGGGGCAGGGCGCGGCGCGCGGCGGCTACCACCTGGACACGGAGGTCGCGTACGGCCCGACCACCCGCGAGCTGCCGTGGCCCGACGCGCGGCGGGTGCCGCTGCCGCCTCTGCGCGAGCCGGTGACGGGCAAGCCGCGGCTCGACGTGACCGAGCTCGTGCGCGGCAAGAACATCTTGCTCATCGGCACGACCGGCTTCGTCGGCAAGGTCGCCCTGTCGATGCTGCTCCACCGCTATCCGGACGTCGGCCGCGTGTACTGCCTCGTGCGGCCGGGCGCGGGCAACACCGCCGACGAGCGGTTCTACAAGAAGGTCGCCACGTCCGAGGTGTTCGACCCGGTGCGCGCGGTGCACGGCGATCAGTTCGAGGCGTTCCTGCGGTCCAAGATCGTGGCGGTGCCGGGCGACATCGGCCGGCCGCTGTGCAACTTCGCCGACGAGCAGTTCGCCGAGCTCGCCAAGGACGGCGGCCTCCACGTCATCATCAACAGCGCGGGCCTGGTGTCGTTCGCGCCGTCGCTCGAGAGCGCGCTGCGCATCAACGCGATGGGCGCCAAGAACGTGCTCGATGTGGCCCGCCGGGCGGGCGCGCGGCTCGTGCACGTGTCCACGTGCTACGTGGCGGGGCGGCGCGACGGCGACGTCTGGGAGGACGAGCCGGTCGTCGGCTACTTCCCGCGCTCCTCCGCGATCGCCACGGACTCGCGGAGCCAGGGCGAGCTGCTCGACCGCGACTTCGACGCGGCCGCCGAGATCGCGGACTGCCAGAAGGTCATCGATCACGCGCGCGAGCGCTCGAACGATCGCCAGCACATCTCGGAGTTCCGCGAGCGCGCCGCCGATGCGCTGCGCGCGCAGCGCCGCGATCCCGACGACGAGGGCGATCTCAAGCTCGCCGTCGCGCGCGAGCGCAAGCTGTGGATGAACGAGGTGCTCACGAAGCTCGGCATGGAGCGCGCGGAGCACTGGGGCTGGACCAACACGTACACGTACACGAAGTCGCTCGGCGAGCAGATCATCCTGTCCGATCCGGCCGTCGCGGCGACGGTCGTGCGGCCGGCGATCGTCGAGAGCAGCGCGCGCTACCCGTTCCCGGGCTGGAACGAGGGCTTCAACACCACGGCGCCGCTCATGTACCTGATGCTGAAGGGGCACCGCAGCGTGCCGACCGGGCAGGACACGGCGCTCGACATCATCCCGGTCGACTTCATCGCCGCGGGGATCCTGCTCGCGACGGCGGCGGTGCTCGCCGGCGAGCACGAGCCGGTCTATCAGCTCGGCTCGTCGGACTCGAACCGCATCACGAGCAAGCGGCTCGCCGAGCTGACGGCGCTCGCGGTGCGCCGGTACTACCGCGACAAGGCCGATCGCGGCGAGGACAAGCTGCGCTCGCGGCTGCGCGCGCGGCTCGAGCCGATGGCGGTCACCTACGAGCACTTCGAGCGCCGCTCGGCGCCGATGCTCAAGCGGATCGCCGACAAGCTGATCGAGGTGATCGACGAGCAGCTGCCGCGCTGGGGCGCGCCGCGCCTCGAGGCGTTCGCCGAGCGCGCGCGCGACGAGCTCGCGAAGGCCTCGACGTTCACCGGCCAGGTCACCGAGCTGATCGAGCTGTTCAAGCCGTTCACGATCGATCACGACATCGCGTTCCGCTGCGATCACATGCGCGCGCTGTGGGCGCGCGTCTCGCCGGCAGATCAGGATCGGCTCCTGTGGGCGCCGCACCTGCTCGACTGGCGCAAGTACTGGATCGACACGCACTTCCCGGGCCTGCAGAAGTGGACGTTCGACAAGCTCGACGAGGAGTTCGGCGCCAAGCCGAAGTCCGTCTACACGTACAAGTCCGTCATCGAGCTGCTCGAGGCCGCGGTCAAGCTGCACCGCAACCGGCCGGCGCTGCGCCTGATCCGCAAGGAAGAGGGCGGCGATCCTATTGCGTTCACGTACGGCCAGGTCGGCGAGATGGCGTGGCAGGGCGCGGGCGTCCTGCGGCAGTTGGGCGTCGGCGCGGGCGATCGCGTGATCCTGATGAGCGAGAACCGCCCGGAGTGGGGCATCGCGTACTTCGCGATCCTGCTCGCGGGCGCGACGGCAGTGCCGCTCGACAAGGAGCTCACGGTCGCCGAGGTCGCGAACCTGGCCCGGGTCTCTCGCGCGCGGGCGGCCGTCCTGTCGCGCAAGGTCGCCGAGCGGCTCGCCGGCGAGGCGGGGCTCGCGGTGCCGCTCGGGGACGACGACGGCGATCCGCCGCCGCTGTGGTCGCCGGCGCACCCGGCGCTCGGCGGCTGGCTCGCGCAGCAGCCGGGCGTGGCGAGCCGCGTGCTCGCGTTCGACGAGCTGCTCGCCGAGCCCGACGTCGCGGTCGGCGCGATCCGGCCGGACACCAAGGGCGACGTGCTCGCCTCGCTGATCTTCACGTCGGGCACGACCGGCACGCCGAAGGGCGTGATGCTGACGCACAAGAACCTGACCGCGATGGTCGCCAAGCTGTCGTCGCTGTTCACGCTCTACAAGCACGACAAGCTCCTCTCGGTCTTGCCCCTGCACCACACGCTCGAGTTCTCGGCGGGCTTCCTCATGCCGTTCATGCACGGCGCCTCGATCGACTACCTCGAGGAGCTCGAGGCCGACACGCTCGCCCGCGCGCTCGAGGACGAGGGCGTCACCGGCATGGTCGGCGTGCCGGCGCTGTGGCAGCTGCTCGAGCGCAAGATCTACAAGAACGTGTCGGACGCGGGCGTGCTCGTCGAGAAGGCGTTCGACTCGATCGTCGAGCTCAACCGCTCGCTGCGCGACAAGCTGCCGTGGGACGTGGGCGCGGGGAAGCTCCTGTTCTTCCCGGTGCACCGAAGGCTCGGCGGCCGGATGCGCCTGCTCATCTCCGGCGGCTCGGCGCTGCCGCCCGACACGCTCAAGGCGTTCCGCGGTCTCGGCTTCAACCTCTACGAGGGCTACGGCATGACGGAGTCGGCGCCGGTGCTCACCGTGACGCGGCCGGGCGACAAGACGGTGCCGGGCTCGGTGGGGCGCGCGCTGCCGGGCGTCGATGTCCGGATCGATCAGCCAGATGGGAGCGGCGTCGGCGAGATCGTCGCGCGGGGGCCGAACGTGATGCTCGGCTACTTCGAGAACCCGGAGGCGACCGCGCAGACGTTGCAAAACGGCTGGCTCCACACGGGCGACCTCGGCCGGATCGACGAGGACGGCAACGTCTTCATCGTCGGGCGCAAGAAGGAGATGATCCTCGGCGCGTCGGGCGAGAACGTCTACCCCGACGAGCTCGAGGAGGTGTACCGCGACTCGAGGTACATCAAGGAGCTGTCGGTCGTCGGGCTGCCGGTGGCGGGCGAGGCGAACCTCGAGACGGTCGCCGCGCTGATCGTGCCGGACTACGACCAGGGCGCGGGCGAGCATCGTCTCGGGCGCGAGGAGGTGCGCGAGGCGGTCCGCGAGCACGTGCGCAAGGTGAGCAAGGGCCTGCCGCTGTACAAGCGGCTCAAGGTCGTGCACCTCTGGGATCACGATCTGCCGAAGACGGCGTCGCGCAAGGTGCGCCGCCGCGACGTGGTGGCTGAGCTTCAGCGGCTCGAGCGGGCGGCCAAGGGCGGCGCTTCGGCACGTGAGCTCGGCGATGGGCAGGCGGCGGGCGGTGCGTGGCTCCACGATCTGCTGGCCGAGGTCTCGCAGAAGAAGCGCGGCGGCATCACGAGCGAGACGCGGCTCGAGGAGCTGGGCTTTGACTCGCTGATGTTCACCGAGCTGGCGGTCGCGCTCGAGGCGGCGGGCGTGAACCTGCCGGATCCGGGCGAGCTCGCCGGCCTCGAGACGGTGGCCGACGTCGAGCGGCTGGTGGCGCGGCTCGGCGCGAAGGCCAGGAGCGAGAAGCCGCGGCGCGACCGCGAGCGGCGCGAGAAGGACGCCGAGGAGCGCAAGGCCGACGACGACATCGATGTGCCGGGGCCGCTGGTCTCGCTCGGGCGGCGCGCGCTGCGGAGCGGCATGCGCGCGCTCTACGAGCGAGTGCTCGAGACGCGCGTCCACGGCCGGCCGCCGCCGTTCGGCGGGTACATCGTCGCGGCGAACCACGCGAGCCACCTCGACACGGGGCTCGTCAAGTACGCGCTCGGCGATCAGGGCGAGGCGCTCGTGGCGCTCGCGGCGAAGGACTACTTCTTCGAGGATCCGGTGCGCCGGATGTACTTCGAGAACTTCACGAACCTCGTGCCGATGGAGCGCCACGGCTCGTTGCGCGAGTCCTTGCGGCTCGCTGGCGAGGTCATCCACGACGGCTACATCTTGCTGATCTTCCCCGAGGGCACGCGCAGCGACACGGGCGTGATGGCGGACTTCAAGCCGTCGCTCGGCTACCTCGCGATGACGAACCGCTGCGGGATCCTGCCGATGTATCTGGCGGGCACGCACGAGGCGATGCCCAAGGGCCGCTACCTGCCGCGGCGCGGCGAGCGCGTCGCGGCGCATCTCGGGCCGTACCTGTCGTACGAGGACGTCGTCGCGCTGGCGGCGGCTAAAGACGGCGAGCGCAAGCCCACGCGGTCGGAGCAGTACCGCGCGATCACGTACCACGTCGAGGGCATCATCCGCCGGCTCGCGCCGCGCGAGCACGCGTGGACGCTCGGCGACGCGGGCACGACGCCGATGGCCGAGTACCTGGCGTCGATCGGCCAGGCGGTGGCCGAGGACGAGGCGGGCGCGCAATGACGGCCGTGGTGGTCACCGGCGCGACCGGCTTCCTCGGCGAGCACCTGTGCCGCGTGCTGGTGGGAGAGGGGCGCCAGGTGCGCGGCCTCGCGCGCTCGCGGTCCGCGATCCTGGCCGACCTCGGCGTCGAGCACGTGCGCGGCGATGTCCTCGATGGCCCGGAGCTCGATCGCGCGCTCGCGGGCGCGGCCGCCGTGTTCCACCTGGCGGGCGCGGTGTCGCGCGATCCGGACGACGCGCAGCGGATGATGCGGCTGCACGTCGACGGCACGCGCCGCGTGCTCGAGCGGATGGCGGCCGCGGGCGTCCGGCGCATGATCCTCGCGTCGACGAGCGGCACGATCGGCGTCTCGAAGGACGAGGCGATCCTCGACGAGACGGCGCCGTACGCCGAGCAGATCGTGGCGGGCTGGCCGTACTACGCGTCGAAGATCTACCAGGAGCGGCTCGCGTTCGAGCACGGGCCGCGGCTCGGGATCGAGGTCGTCGCGGTGAACCCGACCCTGCTGCTCGGGCCCGGCGACCGCCGGCTGTCTTCGACGGGCGACATCCGCAAGCTCATGAAGCGGCAGGTCCCGGTCGTGCCCGGCGGCGGCGTCAGCTTCGTCGACGCGCGCGACGTGGCGGTCGCGACGGCCGCGGCGCTCGAGCGGGGCCGGCCCGGCGAGCGCTACCTGATGGGCGCGGCGAACTGGACGATGAAGGACTTCTTCGCGCGCGTGGGCCGGATCGCCCACGTGGCGCCGCCGCGGCTCCGGCTGCCGGCGAAGCTCAACCGCTGGGGCGCCTCGCTCGTCGAGGAGCTGTACCGCCACCGCGGCAAGGAGCCGCCGGTCGACCGGATCTCCGTCGAGATGGCCGAGCACTTCTGGTGGATCGACTCGTCCAAGGCCGAGCGCGAGCTGGGCTTCTCCGCGCGCGATCCGCAGCTCACGCTGGTCGACACGGTCGCGTACCTGCGCCAGGGCATCGACGCCCTGGCCTGAGCCGGCGCGCCGGTGCGCGTCGAGCTTGCGTGCGCTTGCGTGCGCTAGCCCATGCAGCCGAGCGCCGCGATGACAGCAGCCACCTGCTCGGCCAGCTCACGCATCGTGGAACGCTGCTCGATTCGCACGTCGCGAGCCCGAGCGTGCATGGCGGCGGTCACCTCGTCGGTGTCGATGAGTACGACCAGCTTGACACTCGGAAGCCCAAGGTGGCTTTCGAGCTTGAAGCTCTCGTCGGCCTTTCGCGTGGTCCGCGAGAGCACTTCGACGACGACGCAAGGGTTCTTGAGGACATCGATCCCATCGACGTCTTCGTATTCTTGTGGGCCACAAACCACGACCAGGTCCGGGAAGTAATAGGGCGAGGTTCCGGTCGTTGCCTTGATGGCGTCCGCGATGTCGACGTGACAATCGGCCGGCTTCCGTTTCTGGATCTCCTCATCGAGGGTCCGCACGGCCTCGCGGTGCTCCTTCTTCGTGCCACTCGTGCAGACGATGCGATCGCCGTGCAATTCGAAACGCTCGGGCCGGATGCGCATCCACGCCAAGAATTGCTCGACCGTGTACTTCCCTTGAAGCACGTCGCCCTGCGAGAACGCGTCGGCCGGCACGACCTGCTCTGCGATGCCCATTCGCTACATTCTAGGCGGACCAGAGCTTGGGGAAAGTACGTAGTCCGAGCAGGCACGATAGCTGATCGTCGGGCGCGCTCGGGCAGCTGCGTGATCGTCGCGCGCCGAGCATCAGCCTCGTCGGAGGCGCCGTGAATCGTCGCTTGCCGACCTGCAGGTTCCATGGAACGGTGACTCCGTGGGCGGTTTGGCGGCGCGGCGTGAAGCCGATTGTGGGGCGTCTGTTTGTTGGATAGGCGCCATTCCGATCCCCCCGGAGAGGGCTCGAAGGGGCGAGGCCCTCGGTAGGGGCCTGCGTGGAAGCTCGCCGTCATGAGCGCGCGCGAGCCCATCGCCGTCATCGGCATCGGCTGTCGCTTCCCGGGCGGCGCTAGCTCGCCCCGCCGCCTCTGGGCCCTCCTCACGCAGGGGCGCTGCGCCATGATCGATGTTCCTAGGGAGCGCTGGGACTATCGTCGCTTCTACGATCCGGATCCGAGCAAGCCGGGCAAGACGCACGTCCGGGTCGCCGGCTTCCTGGAGGAGGCGATCGACACCTTCGACGCCTCGTTCTTCGGCATCTCGCCGCGCGAGGCCGCGGTGCTCGATCCCCAGCAGCGGCTCCTCGCCGAGGTGGCCTGGGAGGGCCTCGAGGACGCGGGCGTTCCACCGGACGGGCTCGCGGGGAGCCAGACGGGCGTGTACGTCGGCGGGTTCATGCTCGACAGCATGCTCACGCATATGGGCCCGATGAACCGGGACCTGATCGGCCCCCACACCGCGGTCGGCGCCACCATGACGGTCCTCTCGAACCGGCTGTCCTTCCTGCTCGACCTCCGCGGCCCGAGCATCTCGCTCGACACCGCGTGCTCGTCGTCGCTGGTCGCGGTTCATCTCGCCTGCCAGGACCTGTGGAAGGGCGAGACCTCGCTCGCGCTGGCGGGCGGCGTCAACGTCATGTTCCGCCCCGAGATCTTCGTGGCCATGAGCAAGGGCAAGTTCCTGGCGGCCGACGGATGCTCGAAGGGGTTCGACGCGCGCGCCGACGGGTACGGGCGGGGCGAGGGCGCGGCGATCGTCGTGCTGAAGCGCCTCGGCGAGGCGGTGCGCGATGGGGATCGCATCTACGCGCTCATCCGCGGGACCGGTGTCAACCAGGACGGGCGCACCGAGTCGATGACGGCGCCGAGCGGGCGCGCGCAGGAGGCCCTGATCCGCCGCGTGTGCGCCAGCGCCTCCGTGGATCCGACGGAGATCCATGCCTTCGAAGCGCACGGCACGGGGACCGCCGTGGGCGACCCGACGGAGATGGACGCGCTCGGCAGCGTCTCGAAGCGAGCCGACGGGCCCGGGCCCTGGGTTGGCTCGCTCAAGGCCAACATCGGACACCTCGAGGCGGCCGCCGGCGTGGCGGGGCTCATCAAGGCGAGCCTCTGCCTGCAGCACCGGCAGCTCCCGCCGCAGGCCAACCTGCAGCAGGTCAACCCCAACATTCCGTTCGACGCGCTCGGGCTCCGCATCCCGCGGCAGGTCGAGGCGATCGAGCCGCGGGCGGGCGAGCCGCTCCGCATCGGCGTCAACTCCTTCGGCTACGGAGGCACCAACGCTCACTGCCTGCTCGAGCAGGCGCCGCCGGTGCCGGATCGCACGAGCCCCCCGGCGCTGACGGCGCCGGCGCTCTTGCCCCTTTCGGCCCGGAGCCCGGGGGCGCTCCTGGCGCTCGCGCAGTCCTACGCCGATCTCCTCCGCGAGCCCCACCGGCCCCCGGTGGCGGACATCTGCTTCGCCGCGGCCACGCGGCGGAGCCATCACGAGCACCGCCTCGCCCTCGTCGCGGTCGATGACGCGGCCGACCTCGCCACGCGGCTCAGCTCCTTCGCGGCTGGCGACCCGGTGGAGGGCGGCGCAGCGGGGCGCACCCTGCCGGATGCCGGATCTCAGCCGGTCTTCGTGTTCACCGGGATGGGACCCCAGTGGTGGGCGATGGGCCGCGAGCTGTACGAGCAGGATGCGCTGTTTCGCTCGACGCTCGATCGATGCGACGCCCTGTTTCAGCGGCACGCGGGCTGGTCGCTCCTCGCGCAGATGTTCGTGGCCGACGAGGGCTCCTCACGGATGTCGCGGACGGACATCGCCCAGCCCGCGAACACGTTCCTTCAGCTCGGCCTGCTCGCGCTGTGGCGGCGCGCGGGGATCGAGCCGGCGGCGGTGATCGGCCACAGCGCCGGCGAGGTGGCGGCGGCCTTCGCCGCGGGACGCTTGGAGCTCGAGCAGGCCGTGTACGTGGTCTACGAGCGGAGCCGGATCCAGGCGAAGGCGGCGGGCCAGGGCAAGATGCTGGCGGTGGGCCTCTCGGAGAAGGGGGCCCGCGCCGTCCTGCGGGGACGGGAAGCCGCGGTCTCGATCGCCGCCATCAACGGACCGGGCTCCCTGACGCTGTCCGGGACCGCGGAGGCGATCGACGCCATCGCCGCCGAGCTCGAGGCACGCGGCGTCTTCAACCGCGGCCTCAAGGTCGAGGTGCCGTACCACAGCCCGGTGATGGACGCCCTCAAGCCCGAGCTGCGCCGGTGCCTGGCCTCGCTCCGTCCGTCGGCGGGGAACCTCCCGATCTACTCCACGATCCTCGGCGGACGGGTCGAGGGTGTGTCGTACGACGCGGAGTACTGGTGCAACAACATCCGCGAGCCAACGCTGTTCGCGACGGCGGTGGGCCAGCTCCTGAAGGACGGGCATCGCCTGTTCCTGGAGCTCGGTCCTCACCCCGTCCTTTCGGGTTCGATCCGTGAGTGCGGCGCGGAGGCACGCGTCGACGTCCGGATCGTCTCGTCGCTCCGGCGGCGCGAGCCCGAGCGAGCGGCGTTCGCCAGGGCCCTGGCCGAGCTCTACGTGGCCGGCGTCCGGATCGCGTGGCCCCACGTCCTTCCCGGAGGCTGCCGCTCCACGCCGCTGCCGAGCTATCCGTGGCAGCGCGAGAAGCACTGGCAGGAGTCCGAGGAGGCGCTCGTCGATCGCTGCGGCACGGACGAGCACGCGCTGCTCGGACCGCGGATCTCCGCGCTCGTGCCGACCTGGGAGCGTGGGCTGAACGCGCAGTTCATGCCCTGCCTCCCGGATCACCGTGTCCGCGGCTCGGTGGTCGTGCCCGGCGCCGCGTTCATCGAGATGGCCCTCGCCGTGCGCCGCGCGCTCGGTCTCGCCGGGCCGCACGGGCTCGAGGACGTGCGGTTCGAGAGCGCGCTCGTGATCGTGGGCAGCGACGAGCCTTGGGTTCGCACCACCTACGACGAGGCGACCCAGACGGTGGCGATCCACAGCCGCCCGCGCGACAGCCGGACGGCCTGGACCCGGCACGCCACCGCGCGGCTCCGCCGGAGCCTGCTCGCGGCTCCGCCGGAGCACGTCCGGCGCTGCGACGTCGACGCGCGCGCCGCGCACCGGCTCGACGCGGAGGCGGTATACGGCATGCTCCGCGCCCGCGGCCTCGACTACGGGCCTCGGCTGCGCGGCGTGCAGTGGCTGCTCCGGGGCGAGCACGAGCTGCTTGCGGGCATCGCGCTCCCGCCGTCCGAAGCCGCGCGAATCGCCGCCGACGGGAGCTCGATCCTGGATCCGGTCTGGCTGGATCCGTGCCTCCAGGCGCTGGTGGCGCTGCTTGGGGAGCACGACCCGCGGCTCTATCTCCCGGTGGGGTGCCGCAGCGTCTGGTTCTCTGGTGAGCTCGACCCTCGCGAGGCGCTCTCCTGCCACGCGCAGATCCGGAAGCGAACGGATCATGCAATCGAGGGCGAGATCGCGCTCCTCGGCACCGACGGCCGGGTCGTCGCGCGGCTCGCGGGCGTCGAGTGCGTCGCGCTCGCTGACCACGAGGAGACGCGGCCGCGGCCCGCCTTCCACGACTGGACCTACGAGCACGTGTTCGAGGAGGCGCCGCCGGAGCCGGCGCGGCCGGCCCCGTGTGGCGGCTGGATCGTGCTCGCCGACGCCGGCGGGCTCGGCGGTGATCTGGTGCGCGCGCTCGAGCGCTCGGGGGTGGACGTGGCGCACGTCGATCGCGCCGACGATCGCGCCGACGACGCGGCGCGCGTGCTCGCCAGCCTCGATCGCTCGCGGTTCACGAACGTCGCGTACCTCCATGGCCTCCATGGCGGTACGGACGGCGACCCGGACGGCGACCCGGACGGCGACCCGGTCGGCGCCGCCTCGGACGCCGCGCTCGACCTCCTGCAGGTCGTGCGGGCCTGGGCCCCGGGGGACGACGCCTCGCTCCACATCGTCACCTGCGACGCGCAGCGCGCCGCGGCTGGCGACACGCTGACATCGCTGTCGGGGGCGGTCCTGATCGGCCTCCTGCGCGTGATCCGCGCCGAGCTGCCGCACCTCCGGACGCGCAGCATCGATCTCCCCCGGGGTGCCGCCGCGGCGAGCCCGGCGGTGATCGAGCGCCTCGTCCGCGAGCTGTGCTCCGGGAGCGCGGAGGACGAGGTCGCGCTGCGCGGAGCGCAACGGCTGGTTCGCCGCCTCCGGGCCAAGCCGATCAGCGCGTGGGAGACGGAGTCCGGCGCGACGTCCGGTGCGCCGGGCAGGGCGGTCCGCCGCCCGGACTTCGAGATCGCCCTCGACGGCTCCGAGCGGCCGGTGCGCCGGGCGCCGCGGCGTCCGCCCGGTCGGGGGGAGATCGAGATCGAGGTGGACCGCGTGACGCTGACCCGCGGCACCGCGCCGCGGGGCGGGCGCTCCGCCGGCGGTCCCTGGCCGGCCGAGCTGGGCGGCGTGATCGCCGCGGTGGGGGAGGACGCGGCCGGCTTCGCGCCGGGCCAGCGCGTGCACGCGATCCTCGCGCAGGCGCCGCTGGCCGTGGGGACGCATGCGACGCTCTGTCCGGGTCGCGACCTGGTCATGACGGGCGCGGCGCCGGGCCGGCTGCTGCCGTTCCTCGCCGCGGAGTGCGCGCTCCACGCCCACGGCCGGATCGGGCCGACGGAGCGGCTCCTCGTGCTCGGGAGCGCCGGCGGGATCGGGCTCGCCACCGCCGAGCTGGGCCGCGCGGCGGGAGCGCAGGTCGCCATCGTCCTGGATTCGACGGTGGAGGCGGCGCCGGCGGGGATCCGGACGTTCGACTGGCGATCGGCCGGCCTCACCGACGAGATCATGGAATGGACCGGCGGGACGGGCGTCGACGTGCTGGTGAACGCGGCGCTCGATCCGGAGCCCACGGTCGCCGCGGTCCTCGGGCCCTTCAGCCGCTTCGTCGATGCCGGCCCGCTGGCACCGGTCGAGGGGCTGCTCGCCTCTGTCTGGTCGCGGGGCGCGTCCTGCTCCCGCGTCGACGTCGCGGCGCTGCTGCAGCAGCGCGCCGCGGAGGCGCGCGCCCTGCTGCAGGCCGTGCTCGGGCGGTTCGAGCGCCTGCCGGAGCTTCCGACGGAGGAGCTGCCGGCGGCGCGCGGCACCGACGGGCTGCGATGGCTGGCGGAGCGCGCGCGCCAGGACGGGTTCGCTCGGCTCACGCTCGCGTTCGGAGGCGATCCGCCGCGCGCGCTCGCACCCGCGACGGACGAGCCGAGCTTCGACCCCGACGCGACCTACCTCATCACCGGCGGCTTCGGCGGCTTCGGCCTCGCGCTCGCGCGCTGGATGGTGGCCGAGGGCGCGCGGACCCTGGTCCTGACGGGCCGGAAGGGCGCCTCCACGCCGGAAGCCCGGGCGCGGGTCGAGGAGCTGCGAGCGGCGGGCGCGCGCGTCGTCCCGGTCGCCGCGGACGTCGGCGACGAGACCGCCATGCGCGTGCTGTTCGCGCGGATCGACGGCGAGCTCCCTCCGCTCAGAGGCGTGTTCCACACCGCGGCGGTGCTCGACGACGCGGCGCTGGCGGACCTGGACCGCGATCGGATCTGGCGGGTGATGGCGCCCAAGGCCGGGGGCGCCTGGATTCTCCACCAGCTCACCGAGGACCGGCCGCTCGATCACTTCATCCTGTTCTCGTCCGTGTCCGCCCTGATCGGCAACCCGCGGCAAGGAAACTACGTCGCCGCGAACGCCTTCCTCGACGCCCTGGCGGAGCACCGCGCCGCCCAGGGGCTCGCCGGAGCGAGCCTGCACTGGGGCGTGCTCGGCGAGATCGGGATGGCCGCGGACGAGTCGGTGCGCGCGTACCTGGAATCCCTCGGCCTGCACCCGATGCCGCTGGCTTCGGCGCTGGCAGCGCTGAAGCGCGTGCTCCAGCTCCGCACGCCGCAGATCGGGATCATCGACGCGTCCTGGTCCACCCTCGGCCGGGCGGCGCCTCACCTCGCCGCGTCTCCCCGTACCGCTCACCTGATCGGCGACGCCGCGGGACCGCGGGGCGAGGTGGAGCAGCGCCGCGAGCACCTGGCGCGCCTCGCGCCCGAGGCGAGACAGGACGAGCTCGCGAGCTTCCTCGCGGAGCGCCTGGCGCACATCCTCCAGCTTCCGCTCGGCCGCGTGGATCCCCAGAAGTCGTTCTCCGCGCTCGGCGTGGACTCGCTGCTGTCGATGCAGATCCAGGGGACGATCCGCGAGGCGCTGGGGATCGACATCCCCGCGCTGGATCTCCTCCGCGCCCGGAGCCTGGTCCAGGTCGCGGCCACGCTGTCGAGCAAGCTCGCGAGCGGACCGCCGACGGCCACCTCGGCGTCCGACGCTGCGAGGAGCCAGCGTGAGCAGCAGCGCGAGCAGCAAAGCGAGCGCCAGAGCGAGCGGCAGAGCGAGCGCCAGGTCGACCGCATGTCCGAGGGCGAGGTTGAAGCGATCCTGCAGGCGATGCTCGAGGCCGAGCGGGCAGCAGAGAGAGCGTTGTTGTGAGCGCCTCCCTCCGCGATCTGGGCACCCTCTCGGCCGAGCAGAAGCGCAAGCTCCTCGCGGAGCGCCTCGCCAGGCCGGGGAAGAACGCGCCGCGGATCTTTCCGCTCACCTCCGGGCAGAAGGCCCTCTGGCTGCTCCACCAGCAGAGCCCGGAGGGGGCGGCGTACAACACGCCGTTCGCCCTTCGGATCCGCTCCGAGGTCGACGCCGCGGCCCTCGCGCGCTCGTTCGAGGCGCTGGTAGCCCGCCACCCGAGCCTGCGGACCACGTTCTCCGCCACGGCCGACGGTCAGCTCCTCCAGACGGTGCACCCCATCCTCGCGCCGCACTTCGCGCAGGTCGACGCGAGGGGCTGGAGCGCCGAACAGCTCCACGAGGCGGTGATCCGGGCCTACCGCCGGCCGTTCTCGCTGGAGCGCGGCCCGCTCGTCCGGGGGGACCTGTTCACGGGGGGACCAGGCGATCACGTCTTGCTCATCACCGTCCATCACATCGTCTACGACGGGTGGTCGGCGGGGATCGTCCAGCGGGAGCTGAGCCAGATCTACCTGGCGCTATCGAAGGACGTCACGCCGTCGCTGTCGCCGGTGACCGGCAGTTACTCCGACTTCGTCGCGCAAGAGGACGAGCTCCTGTCGAGCTCCGCGGGGCGCGCGCACTGGGAGTACTGGCAGAAGCAGCTCGCGGGCGATCTGCCGACGCTCGCGCTGCCTGCCGATCGGAGCCGCTCGTCGCTCGCCGAGCACCGGAGCGGCGCGGTGCCGCTCCGGCTCGACGCGGTGCTGACGAGCGGGATCAAGGCACTCGCCCAGGCCGAGCAAGCCACGCCGTTCGTGGTCCTCCTCTCGGCCTACGCCGCGTTGCTCGGGCGGCTCGCGCGGCAGGACGACCTGCTGATCGGCGCGCCCACCACCGGGCGATCGGGCGCTGCGATGCACGACGTGGTCGGCTACTGCTCGAACCCCATGGCCGTGCGCGTGGATCTCTCCGGCGCGCCCTCCACGCGCGCGCTCGTCGCGCGGACCCGCGACGTGGTCCTCGCGGCGCTCGCCCACCAGGACTTCCCGTTCGCGTCGATCGTGGAGCGGCTGGAGGTCCAGCGCCGGCCGGGTGTCTCGCCGATCTTTCAGGCCTCGATGACCTTCCAGGCGTCCGGCGAGGGCGGTGGCGCCATGGACCTGTGGGCCACGCCCGAGGAGGACGCCCGGCTCCGGTGGGGCCACGTGGAGCTGGAGCCGTATCCGCTGCGGGATCAGGAGGGGCAGTTCGATCTCACCCTCGAGGTGTGGGAGGCGCGGGGCGCCTTCGCCGGCGCGCTCCGCTTCAACCGCGAGGTCTTCCACGAGGCCACGGTCCGGCTGTGGCGGGGCTACTTCGAGCAGCTCCTCGCGGCGATGATCCGCGCGCCGGACGAGGCGGTCGGCAGCCTCGCGCTCGCGGAGCCGGCCCACGTGCGCGCGGAGCCGGCCCACGTGCGTGCCGAGCCGGCGACCGGGCCGGCGGCGGCCGGCACCACGATCCCCGCATGGTTCGAGCGACAGGTCGCGCAGCGCCCCGATGCGATCGCGCTGACCTGCGGCGAAGCGCACCTCAGCTACGCGGAGCTCAACGCCCGCGCGAACGTCGTGGCGCACGAGCTCTTGGACCGCGGCGTGGGCCCCGAGTCGCTGGTGGGCGTCTGCGTCGAGCGCAGCGCGGAGCTGGTGATCGCCATCCTGGGCGTGCTCAAGGCCGGCGGAGCGTACGTCCCTCTCGATCCGGCGAGCCCCCCCGAGCGGATCGCGCTGATCCTCGAGGACGCCGGCGTCTCTGCGCTGGTGACCGAGACCCGGCGGAGGAGCGAGCTGCCGACCGCGCCCGCGGCCACGGTGTACACGGTGTACACGGTGTACGTCGACGCGCTCGACGGGTCGGCCGCGCGGCGCGCGACGAATCCCACGCCCGACATCGGGCCCGCCAGCGCCGCGTACGTGATCTACACCTCCGGCTCCACGGGCCGTCCGAAGGGCGTCATCGTCACGCACCACAACGCCACGCGCCTGTTCACCACGACCGAGGCGCCGCTCTACGACTTTGGGCCCACCGACGTCTGGACGCTGTTTCACTCCGCCGCCTTCGACTTCTCGGTCTGGGAGCTCTGGGGCTCGCTCTTCTACGGCGGACGCCTGGTGGTCGTGCCCCACTGGATGACGCGATCGCCCGACGCCTTCGGCGACCTGATCGCCCGCGAACGGGTGACGGTCCTGAGCCAGACGCCGTCCGCGTTCCGGGCGCTGATGCGCGCGCCCTCGATGGCGGACGGGGTGGGCGGGCGCAGCCTCGCGTGGATCATCTTCGGCGGGGAAGCGCTGGACGCGGCCACCGTCCGCCCCTGGTTCGAGCGCTACCCGGACGCGCCCACGCGTCTCGTCAACATGTACGGCATCACCGAGACCACCGTCCACGTCACGTATCACCGGGTGACGGAGTCGGATCTGACGGCGTCCGTCATCCCGATCGGCCGCCCGCTCCCCGATCTCGACCTCCGGCTGCTCGACGAGCGCGGCCAGCCGGTGCCGGTGGGGATCCCGGGCGAGGTGTTCGTCGGGGGGGCCGGTGTGGCCCGGGGTTACCTGAATCGTCCCGAGCTGACGGCCCAGCGCTTCCTCCCCGATCCGGCGGCGCCCGACCGGACGCTCTACCGCTCCGGCGATCTCGCCCTCCGGCATCCGGACGGCACGTACAGCTACCTCGGCCGCATCGACGATCAGGTGAAGATCCGCGGCTTCCGCGTCGAGCTCGGCGAGATCCGGGCGCTGCTCGCCGAGCACCCGGCGGTGGCCGAGGCGTTCGTCACGACCTACGAGCGGGGCGAGGACGACAAGCGGATCGTGGGCTACGTCGTCCCCCGGCAAGGCGCGTCGGAGCTCGACCTCTCGGCGGCGGCGGGTGCCGGGGCGGGATCCATCAGCGAGGTCCGCGTCGGCGAATGGCAGGAGCTCTACGACGAGCTCTACGCGCGATCGGCGGACGCGCCCGGGACCGCGCCCGGCTTCAACATCGCCGGATGGAACAGCAGCTATGCGGGCGCCCCGCTGCGCGCGGAGGTGATGCAGGAGTGGGTCGATCAGACGGTGCGGCAGGTCCTCGAGCGCGCGCCGTCGCGCGTGCTCGAGCTCGGATGCGGCACCGGTCTGCTCCTCGCCCGCATCGCGCCGTCCACCACCGCGTACTGGGGTACGGACGTCTCCGGCGTGGCCGTGGACATGGTCCAGAAGCTCGCCTCCCGGACGGCGGGGCTCGGGCACGTCAGGATCTTCCACGGCGCCGCCGATCAGCTCGACCGCATCCCGTTCGGCGAGGAGCGGTTCGACGCGGTGCTCCTGAATTCGGTCGCCCAGTACTTCCCGAGCGCGGACTACCTGGCCGAGGTGCTGGCGGCGGCGGCGGCTCGTGTGAGCCCGGGCGGCTTCCTGTTCGTCGGCGACATCCGGAACCTGCGGCTGCTCGAGGCCTTCCACGCCTCTGTCGTGCTCGCCCAGCACACCGGCACCCTCGAGCCGAAGGCGCTCCAGGCGCGCGTGGCGGGCCGCATGGCCGGCGAGGAGGAGCTGGTGCTCGATCCCGACTTCTTCTGGGCGCTGCGCCAGCGCATCCCGCGGATCTCGCACGTCGAGGTCCGGCCCAAGCGGGGCGCCGCGAAGAACGAGCTCACGCGCTTTCGCTACGACGTGCTCCTGCACCTCGACACGGCCGCGGCGCCGGCGCCGGACATCGAGTGGGGGCCCGGCAACCTGAGCCTGCCGGAGCTGCGGGCCCGGCTCGGCCAGGAGGCGACCCGCCGGCTCGGGCTGCGCGGCGTTCGCAACGCCCGCGTGCAGGCGGCGATCGAGGCGGCGGAGCGGCTCCGCGATCCATCCGTGGCCCACGCTGGCTCTCTCGAGGCGCTGCGCAGGCGCGTCCTCGATCGCGACCGCTCGTCCCCGGCCGGCGATCCCGAGCCGGGGCTCGACCCCGAAACGCTCCACGAGCTCGGCGAGGCGCTGTCGTACGACGTCGCGCTGGACTGGTCGCGCGGCGGCGCCGACGGCTCCTTCGACGCGGTGTGGATCCGGCGGGACGGGGCTCGCAGCGCGGACGGCGCACCGCGGGGCCGGGGGCCACCGATTGCGCTGTTCGGTGCGCTGCCCGAGCCCCGCGCGCATCTGCAGGCGAACATCCCCCTCCGCGGACGCTTCGAGCGGAGGCTGGTGAGCAACCTCCGCCGCCGGGCGCAGGAGCATCTGCCCGACTACATGGTGCCGGCCAGCATCATGATCGTGGACAGGATCCCGCTGACCGCCAACGGCAAGGTCGATCGGCGCGCGCTCCCGATCCCGGCCGCTCCCCACGACCTCGATGGGACCCACGTCGATCCGCGGACGGGGGAAGAGGAGATCCTGTCCAGCATCTTCGGCGAGCTGCTCGGCGCGGAGGGGGTCGGCGTCCACGACAACTTCTTCGACCTCGGCGGGCACTCGCTCCTGGCCACGCAGGTGGTGTCCCGGATCCGGGCCGTGTTCGGCGTCGCCCTCCCGCTGCGCACGTTCTTCGAGGCGCCGACGATCGGGGCGCTCGGCGCGGCCGTGCAGCGGCTCCGTACCCGCGCCGATGCCCCCACCCGCGATCTGACGGGGCCGCAGGCGCGCGCGGGGCCCCTCCCGCTGTCCTCGGCGCAGGAGCGCTTGTGGATCCTCGATCGCATCGAGGAGACCCGCGCCCCGCTCTACGTGATCCCGCTGGTCCTCCGGCTGCGTGGACCGCTCCACCTGGACGCGCTCCGGGCCAGCCTGAACCTCGTCGTCCGGCGCCACGAGGCCCTGCGCACGAGCTTCCCGATCGGAGACGACCAGCCGTTCCAGTCGATCACGGACGACCTGTCGATCGATCTGCCGCCTCCGGACGACCTCGTCCCGCCCGCGGGGGGCGCTGAGGAGGGCCTGCTCGCGCTCATCCAGCGGCAGGCGGGCCTCGAGGTCTCCCGGCCCTTCGATCTCGCGCGCGGGCCGCTGCTGCGCGCGCGGCTGCTCCGCGTCGCCGACGGCGATCACGTGCTGGTGCTGACGATGCACCACATCGTCAGCGACGGCTGGTCCCTGGGGATCCTCGCGCGCGAGCTCGCGGCGGGCTACAACGCCGCGCGCCTGCAGCGCGAGCCGGTCCTGCCGGCGCTGCCGGTCCAGTACGCGGACTTCGCGCTCTGGCAGCGGCAGCTCCTGGCGGAGGGCGCCCTCGCTGGATCGATCCGGGCGTGCACCGAGCGCCTCGCTGGCGCGCCCCCCTCGCTCGATCTCCCCGCCGATCGACCGCGACCTCCGGCCCCCTCGTTCCAGGGGGGCCTGGTCCGGTTCGTCGTCGATCGGGCGCTCACGGCGCGCCTCAAGGCCCTGAGCCGCCGCGAGGGCGTCACCCTGTACATGACGCTGCTGGCGGCCTTCTCGGCCTACCTCTCGCGCGTCTCCGGCCAACAGGACCTGGTGCTCGGATCGCCGGTGGCGAACCGGAACCGCGCCGCCACCGAGCCGCTCATCGGCCTGTTCGTCAACACGCTCGCCCTGCGCCTGGATCTCGCCGGCGATCCGAGCTTCCTCGCGCTCCTCGGCCGCGTCCGGCGCACGACGCTCGATGCCTACACCGATCAGGACGTGCCCTTCGAGAAGCTGGTGGAAGCGCTCGGGCCCGAGCGCAGCCTCAACAAGCAGCCCCTGGTGCAGGTGATGTTCGTGCTCCAGAACGCGCCCTTCGCGCCGCCCGTCCTCGACGATCTGAGCGTGGAGCTGCTCGAGCTGGACAGCATCACCGCCAAGCTCGATCTCACCCTGTCCATGCAGGAGACCGCGGACGGGCTCTCCGCGCAGCTCGAGTACAGCGCCGAGCTCTTCGACCGAGAGCGCATCGACCAGATGGCGCGCCACCTCGGGGTCCTCCTCTGCGACGCGGCCGATCACCCGGAGCGCCGCGTGTCTGCGCTCGCCATGCTCGATCCGGCCGAGCGCGAGGCGCTGGACCGATGCTCCGCGGGCCTGGCCGCGCCGGCCGCGCCGGGCTCGGTGCTGGAGCTGTTCGCCGAGCACGTCGTCCGGGATCCGGACGCGATCGCCGTCGAGTGCGACGGTGTCGCGCTGAGCTACGGCGAGCTCGATCGCCGGGCCAGCCGGGTGGCCCGGCGCCTCGTGGCGCTCGGCATCGGGCCCGAGCAGCGGGTGGCCCTCGCCCTGCCGTGCTCCGTCGACCTGATCGTGGCCCTGATCGGCGTGTGGAAGGCGGGGGGCGCCTATGTCCCCATCGACCCCGCGTACCCCGCGGCGCGGATCGCCCACATGCTCGAGGACTCGCAGGCCGCGCTCCTCCTCACGGCGCCCACCGTCGAGATGCGGGGGCGGCTGGGAGCGCGCACCGTCTGGATCGCCGACCTGGTCGCCGACCTGGTCGCCGAGCACCCCGACCCGGTCGCGCTGGCGGCGCCGGCGCCTGGCTCGCTCGCCTACGTCATCTACACCTCCGGCTCGACGGGAACCCCGAAGGGAGTGCTGATCGAGCACCGGGGTCTGGCGAACCTCGCCGCCGCCCAGCAGCAGGCGTTCTGCCTGGGACCAGGGAGCGCGGTCCTCCAGTTCGCGTCGCTCTCCTTCGACGCATCGGTCTGGGAGATCGCGATGGCGCTCGGGAGCGGGGGCCGGCTGGTGCTGTCCGCGGACGAGCTGGTCCGGGCCGGGGACGGCCTGGCGGCGATCCTCGTCGACAAGCGCATCAGCCACGTCCTCCTGCCTCCGTCCACCCTCGCGGCGCTGCGCGAGGGGGCTTATCCGGATCTCCGGGTGATCATCTCCGGGGGAGAGGTCTGCACGCGGGAGCTGGCACGGAGGTGGGTGACGGAGTCGCGGCGCTTCTTCAACGCCTACGGACCCACGGAGGCCACGATCTGCGCCACGCTCGAGGAGGTCAGCTCGACCGAGTCCGGCCCGCTCTCGATCGGGCGTCCGCTCCCGGGGCTCGTCGTCCGGATCCTCGACCGGGATCAGCGCCTGTCGCCGATCGGTGTCCCCGGCGAGCTGTGCGTGGGCGGCATCGGCGTCGGGCGCGGGTACCATGGCCTCGAGGCGCTCACGCGCGAGCGCTTCGTGGCCGACCCGCTCTCGGCCGCGCCGGGCGCGCGGCTCTACCGCACGGGCGATCTCGCCCGCTGGCGCGCGGACGGCAAGATCGATTACCTCGGCCGCCTCGACTGTCAGATCAAGCTCCGCGGCTACCGGATCGAGCTCGGTGAGATCGAGGCGGTGCTCGAGGGGCATCCCGGCATTCGGCAGGCGCTCGCGCGGGTGCACAAGGACCAGCTGGTGGCGTACGTGACGGGACGGGAGGCGGGCGTCCCCACGGTCCACGCGCTCCGGGAGCACGCGGCGACCCGGCTGCCCGCGTACATGGTGCCGCTCTGGATCGTGGTCCTCGACGCGTTTCCGGTCACGCCGAGCGGCAAGATCGATCGCGCGAAGCTCCCCGATCCCGATCCCGCGTCGGAGCGGACGGCCTTCGCGGCCCCCAAGTCCGAGGCAGAACGGATCCTGGCCGGGATCTGGGCGGCGGTGCTGAGACGGGAGCCGATCGGGATCCACGACAACTTCTTCTCGCTGGGCGGCGACTCGATCACGGGCCTCCAGATCATCGCCCGCGCGACCCAGGCCGGCCTGCGGCTGCGGCCGCGCCAGCTCTTCCAGCACCAGACCATCGCGGAGCTGGCCAGGGTCGCGAGCAGCGTCCCGCCGATCCAGGCAGAGCAGGGCGCCGCCACGGGGAGCGCGCCGCTCACGCCGATCCAGCGCTGGTTCTTCGAGCAGGAGCGCGCCGCGCCCCAGCACTTCAACATGGCGGTGCTGCTCGACGTCAGCCCCGACCTCGACCTCGGCGTGCTGCGCCGCGCCCTCGACGCGGTGGAGGCCCACCACGACGCGCTGCGCCTCCGCTTCCACCGGGTCGGCTCGATCTGGACGCAGCACCACGCCGCTACGGCCGCGTCGATCCCGCTTGCGGACACCGAGGTCGGCGCGGGCGGGAGCCTGGAGGCGACGCTCGCGGCGCTCCACCGCGGGCTCGACCTCGAGCGCGGTCCGCTCGTGCGAGCGGCGGTCGTCCGGCTGGGGCCCGCCGCGGCACGGCTCGCCCTGGTCGCTCACCACCTGGTGATGGACGCCGTGTCGTGGGGGATCCTGATCGAGGATCTCCTGACCGCATACCAGCAGCTGGTGGACGGGGGAGCGGTGCGCCTGCCGCCGAAGACCACGTCGTTCCAGCACTGGTCGAGGCGCCTCGCGGCGTACGCCGATACGCCGGACGCGTGCGCCGAGCTCGATGCCTGGCTGGTGGCCGACGGCCGTGACGGCGCGTACGAGCTTCCGCTGCACGATGCCGGCACCCCCGACACGGTCGGCGAGGCGTCCACCCTCGTGACCTACCTGGAGATCGAGGAGACCCAGGCGCTGCTCACCGAGGTGCCGGCCGCGTACGACGTCAAGGTCCACGAGGTCTTGATCGCGGCGCTCGCGCGAAGCGTGGCGAGCTGGACCGGCCACGGCGGGGTTTGCATCGATCTCGAAGGGCACGGGCGAGAGTTCTTGTTCGAGGACATCGACCTGAGCCGCACGGTGGGCTGGTTCACCGCGCTGTACCCGCTCCGGCTGCGCGTGGGGAGCCGGGAGGGCGAGCGGGAGACGCTGGCCCGCGTGAAGGACGCTGTCCGCCGTATCCCGCGCGGCGGGATCGGGTACGGCGTCCTGCGCTACCTCTCGGGAGATGCGTCGATCCGTGCGCGGCTGGGAGCCGGTCCTCCGGCGCCGCTGGTGTTCAACTACTTCGGCCAGCGTGGCGTGATCCCCGCGACCGGCCTCGTGCGCGGCGCGGCGCCGGAAGGCGTCGGCCCGCTGCACGATCCGCTGGCGATCCGGCCCCACCGCATCGAGGTCGACGCGGTGGTGGAGGCCGGGCAGCGCTTGTGCGTCCGCTGGTCCTTCGGCGCGCGGGTCCTGCGCGCGACCACGATCGAGCGCCTGAGCGCGTCGTTCATCGCCGACCTCCGCGCGCTCATCCGGGATCGCCGAGAGCCCCGGGCCGCCGTCCGCGTGGCCGCCGACTTCCCGATGGCTCGCATCAGCGCCCGGGACCTCGCGCGCGTGCTCGACAGGAAGCGGCCATGACCGCGGCCCCGGACCCGATCGAGGACATCTACGAGCTCGCGCCCATGCAGCAGGGCATGCTCTTTCACACGCTGCTCGATCCCGGCGCGGGCATGTACATCGCGCAGATGAGCTGCGACGTGCGCGGCGAGCTGCCGCTGGCCCGCTGGAAGGACGCCTGGCGGCGCGTCCTCGCTCGGCACGCGATCCTGCGCTCGGGGTTCATGTGGGAAGGCCTGGCGAAGGCGGTGCAAGTGGTCTCGAGAGAGGCCGAGATCGAGTGGCACGTCGAGGATCTGCGGCCGCTGGACGCGGCCGCGCGGGAGGCGCGAATCGACGAGTTTCTGCGCGCGGACCGGCTCCGGGGCTTCGTGCTCGACACGCCGCCGCTCGTTCGCTGCGCCCTCTTCCGGCTCGACGACGTGCGCCAACGCTTCACCTGGACCTATCACCACATCTTGCTCGACGGCTGGAGCTTCCCGATCGTCCTGCGCGAGGTGCTGGAGGTGGCCGAGTCGGGCGTCCACGCGCTGCCGCCGCCGGCGCGCCCCTTCCGCGACTACATCGCGTGGCTCCAGGAGCGGGATCCCGCCCAGGCCGAGGCGTTCTGGCGGACCACGCTCGCGGGCTTCGATCAGCCGACGCCGCTGCCGTTCGCGCCCCGGCAGCCGCAGCACCCGTCGGCTCCGGACCGCCAGCCCGAGGTCATCCGGCGCCTGGCGCGCGAGCTGACCCGTCGGCTCGGCGCGCTCGCCCAGGAGCAGCGGCTGACGCTCAACACGCTCGTCCAGGGGGCCTGGGCGCTGGTGCTGGGGAGAATGGCCGACCGGGACGACGTCGTGTTCGGCGTGACCGTCGTGGGGCGGCCCGCGGAGCTCGCGGGCTCCGAGTCGATCGTCGGGCTATTCATCAACACCGTACCGCTCCGGGCCCGGCTGGACGACGCGGCGCCGGTCGCGGCGTTCCTGGCGAGCCTGCAGGCGAGCCAGGTCGCCCTCGAGCCCCACGCCTACTGGTCGCTCGCGGACATCCAGGCCCGGTCGGCCGCCCCCCACGATCGCCCGTTGTTCGACAGCCTGATGGTCTTCGAGAACTATCCGCTCGACCGCGCGGCGCTCCTCGGGCGGCGCGATCTCGAGATCAGCGCGATCAAGACCTACGAGCGCACCAACTACCCGCTGACGCTGGTCGCGATTCCCGGCGACGCCCTGGAGCTGCGCGTGATGTACGACGCTGGCCGCTTCACCGGGGAGGCCGCCGCGCGGATCGCGAGCCTGCTCGAGACGGTCCTCGCGGCCTTCGCCGCCGGCCCGATCGATCGGCCCCTCGGCGAGATCGATCTCCTGGACGAGGCTGCCCGCGCCGTGCTCGCGGGCTGGAGCCAGAACCGGCGTGCGTTCGCTACCGCCGTCCCCATGCACGAGCAGGTGGCGGCGCAGGCGCGCGCCCGGCCGGAGGCGACGGCGGTGGTCGGGATCGACGGCCGGCGGGTCAGCTATCGCGAGCTCGATCGGCAGGCCGAGGGGGTGGCGCAGCACCTGCGCGTGCTCTGCGGGGAGCGCGGGGCCGTCGGGGTCGTCGGGGTCGCGATCGGCCGCTCGGTGGAGCTGGTGGTCGGTCTGCTCGGCGTCCTGAAGGCGGGTGGCGCCTACCTGCCGCTCGATCCGAGCTACCCGGGGGAGCGGCTCGCCTTCCTCGTCGGCGACGCCGCGCCTCGCGCGATCCTGATCGCGGGCGCCGATCCGATTCCGGACCGGACCGTCCCGCGGCTCGATCTTGGTGCGATGGATCTGCGCGAGCGCGAGGACCCGCCGCTGCTCCCTGCCCGGACCGTTCAGCCCGACGACCTCGCCTACGTCATCTACACCTCCGGCTCGACGGGCCCGCCCAAGGGCGTGCTCGCCCTGCACCGGAGCCTCACCAACCTGAGCGCCTGGCACACGGAGGCGTTCGGGCTCACCGCGAACGACCGCACCACGCAGCTCGCCAGCGTGGCCTTCGATGCCGCGGCCTGGGAGATCTGGCCGACGCTCGCCGCGGGCGCCGCGCTCCACCTCGTCCCCCCCGAGCTCGCCGCGGCGCCCGCGGCGCTGATCCGCTGGCTCGTCCAGCAGGGGATCACGATCAGCTTCCTCCCCACGCCGGTGGCGGAGGCGGCGCTGGCGCTCGACTGGCCCGCGGAGACCGCGCTCCGGTTCCTGCTCACGGGCGGCGATCGGCTCCACGTGTTCCCCCCGCCGGGGCTGCCGTTCCAGCTCGTCAACAACTACGGCCCGACCGAGACCACCGTCGTCGCCAGCTCCGGCACGATCCGACCGGAGGCGAGCGCCAGCGGCCCGCCCTCGATCGGGCGTCCGATCGCGAACGCGCGGCTCTACGTCCTCGATCGGCGGCGCCGGCAGGTCCCGCCCGGCACCGTCGGGGAGCTGTACATCGGCGGCGCTGGCGTGGCCCGCGGGTACCTGAACCGGCCGGAGCTCACGGCCGCCCGCTTCGTCGTCGATCCGTTCTCGGAGGTCTCCGGCGCGTGGATGTACGCGAGCGGAGACCTCGCGGCCTTTCTTCCAGACGGCACCCTCGCGTTTCACGGCCGCTCCGATCGGCAGGTGCAGGTCCGGGGAGTCCGCGTCGAGCCCGGAGAGATCGAGGCCGCGCTGGTCGCGCACGCGAGCGTCGCCGCCGCCGCGGTGATCAGTGAGGACGGCCAGCAGGACGGGGACGTCCGGCTGGTCGCCTTCGTCGCTGGCGCGCCCGGGAGCGGGATCGCCGCCGCCGCGCTCGCGAGCCACCTCGCGGAGCGCTTGCCGCCCGCGATGCTCCCGAGCCGCATCGTGATCGTGGACGAGCTGCCGCTCACGCCGAACGGCAAGATCGACCACGCCGCGCTCGTGGTCCGCGCGACGCAGGTCCCGGCCGCGCTCGACCCCGTCGCGCCCCGGACGCCTCACGAGGAGATCCTCGCCGGGATCTGGAGCGCGGTCCTGGGCTCGGGCCCGATCGGCGTCCACGACGACTTCTTTGCCATCGGGGGCCACTCGCTCACGGCCACCCAGGTGATCGCGCGCGCCCGCGAGGTCTTCGGCGTGGACCTCCCGCTGCGCCAGATCTTCGAACGGCGGACGATCGCCACGCTGGCCGAGGCGATCGTCGGCGCCGCCGCGGGCCCCGAGCCGATCCCCCGCGTCGATCGGTCCTGCGAGGTCCCGGCGGCGCCGGGCCAGGAGCGCTTGTGGTTCCTCGATGCGCTCGGCGGCGCGAGCCCCGCCTACAACGTCCCGCTGGTGCTGAGGCTCACGGGCGCGCTCGACGTGGCCGCGCTTCGCTCGGCGCTGGAGCTCTTGATCGACCGGCACGACGCGCTGCGCACGACCTTCGTCGAGCGCGCGGGGCACCCCATGCAGCGGATCTCCGAGCGGCCGGCCGAGGTGCTGGCGGTCGAGGACATCGCGCCCGGGGACCTCGAACGGCTCGTCGCGGAAGAGGTCAACCGGCCGTTCTCGCTCGCCGACGGTCCGCTCTTCCGCGCCCGCCTCCTCCGGCTGCAGGGGCGGGCCGAGCAGGTGCTCATCATCAACCAGCACCACATCGTGGCCGATGCCTGGTCGCTGGCGATCCTCCTGCGCGAGCTCGGCCACGCCTACGCCGCGCTCACGGCGGGACGGGAGCCGGCCTTGCCCGAGCTCCCCATCCGCTACGCGGACTGGGCCGTCTGGCAGCACGGCCGGCTCTCCGCCGGCCACCTCGAGGACGGCCTCGCGTTCTGGCGGGAGGCCCTCGGCGGCGCGCCCCCGGGCCTGACGCTGCCGACCGATCGTCCGCGCCCCCGGGCGCAGTCGTTCCGCGGACGGACCCGGTCGTTCACCCTCGCGGCCCCGCTCGGCCGCCGCCTGGAGGCGCTGGCCCGGAGCGCGAACGCGTCGCTGTTCATGACCCTCCTCGGCGCGTTCGCGGCCTACCTCGGCCGGATCAGCGGCCAGGACGACGTCGTGATCGGCGTGCCCGTGGCCAATCGCGATCGCCGCGAGACCGAGGGCGTCGTCGGCTTCTTTCTCAACACGCTGGCCATCCGCATCGACCTGTCGGGCGACCCCACCTTCACCGAGCTGGTCCAGCGCGTCCGCCGCTCCGCGCTCGCGGCCTACGCTCATCAGGATGTGCCCTTCGAGCGCGTGGTGGCGGCCGTGGGGGCGCCGCGGGACCTCGGGCACAACCCCCTCTTCCAGGTGCTGTTCACCATCCAGCCGGAGCGATCGAGCGAAGTGCAGCTCGGGGACCTCGCGGTGGAGATGCCCGCGTTCGAGACCACCGCGTCGAAGCTCGATCTGGCCCTGATCGTGGAGCCGAAGGGCGACGGCCTCGCCTGCACGTTCGAGTACAGCACGGACCTCTTCGACGACGCGCGGATGGCCCGGATGGCCGTTCACCTCGGGAACGTCCTCGCGGCGGTGGCTCGCGATCCGGATCTTCCTCTGCTCGACATCCCGATCCTCTCCCCGGAGGAGCAGCGCCAGGTCGCGGCGTGGAGCCGGGGCCCGCGGAAGACGTATCCGTTCCGGGCGCCGATCCACGCCCTGATCGCGGAGCGGGCCCGCGTCCGGCCGGACGCTCCGGCGCTGGTGGGGCCGGAGGGGCGGACGCTCAGCTACCGCGAGCTCGACGCGCGCGCTCGCGCGATCGCGCGGCGGCTCCGGGCGATGGGCGTCGGGCGGAACACGATCGTTGGCGTCTGCATCGAGCGGTCCGTCGAGCTCGTGGTCGGTCTGCTCGCCGTCTGGAGAGCGGGGGGCGCCTACCTGCCGCTCGATCCGGCGGACCCAAGCGATCGGCTCCCTTTCATCGTGGGCGACGCCGCGCCGCGGGTGATCCTCACGCGTGGCGCCGTCGATCCGATCGCGGATCGGACGATCCCGCGCCTCGACGTGCAGGGCCACTTCGACCCGGACGACGCGCCGCCCGCCCCCGACGACGCGCGGCCGGACGACCTCGCCTACGTCATCTACACCTCCGGCTCCACGGGGGTGCCGAAGGGCGTGCTCATCTCGCAGGACAACCTGCTGGGCATGGTCCTTTGGCACAACGAGCACTTCCAGATGACGGGCGGGGACCGCGCCACGCAGCTCGCGAGCGTCGCCTTCGATGCCACCGTCTGGGAGATCTGGCCGCCGCTGGTGGCCGGCGCCGCGCTCCACGTCGTGCCGGCGGAGCTGGTGACGCAGCCCGTGGCGCTCGTCGACTGGCTCGTCGCGAACGGCATCACGCTGTGCTTCCTGCCGACGCCGCTCGCCGAGGCCGCGCTGGCCCGGCCCTGGCCGCCCGGTGGATCGCTGCGCGTGATGCACGTCGCCGGGGACCGCCTCCACAGCTTCGCCCCGCCCGGCCTGCCGTTCGTGCTGTCGAACGCCTACGGCCCGACCGAGACCACGGTCTGCGCGACGACCGGCGTGGTCCCCGAGCGCGGCGAAGGTCTCCCTTCGATCGGCCGGCCGATCGGGACCGCGGCCGTCTACCTCCTCGATCCGGCGCGGCGCCCGGTCCCGCCGGGCGTCGTGGGCGAGATCTTCATCGGCGGCAGCGGGGTGGCCCGCGGCTATCTCGGTCGCCCTGACCTGACGCAGGAGCGGTTCCTCCCCGATCCGTTCGCGGACCGGCCGGGCGCGCGCATGTACGCGAGCGGCGATCTCGGCAGCTTCAACGCCGACGGCACCATCGCGTTCCACGGCCGGCGCGACCGCCAGATCAAGCTCCGCGGCGTCCGCGTCGAGCCAGCCGAGATCGAGGCGGCACTCGCGAAGCATCCCGGCGTCGAGGCGGCCGCGGTCGTGACGCTGGGCGCGGGCGTGGACCTCCAGCTCGTGGCCTTCGCCGCGGTCCGCCCCGGGGGCGAGGCCCCGAGCGCCGGCGACCTCGGGCGCCACCTCGGCGCGAAGCTCCCGGCGGCGATGGTCCCGAGCCTGATCGTCGTGGTCGACGAGCTGCCGCTGACGCCGAACGGAAAGGTGGACCACGCCGCGCTCGCCGCCCGCGCGCCCGGGTCGATCGAGGGCGCGCGCATCGCGCCACGCACACCCGAGGAGGTCGTGCTCTCTGGCATCTGGGCCGAGGTCCTGGGCGGCAGGCCGCCGGGCGTCACCGAGGACTTCTTCGAGCTCGGCGGACACTCGCTGCGCGCAGCCCAGGTCATCTCGCGCATCCGCGAGGCCTTTGCCATCGAGCTGCCGATCCGCGTGATCTTCGAGCGGCGGACGATCGCCTTGCTCGCCGAGGCCATCCGGACGCAGGGCGTCGCCGCCACGCCCATGCCACGCATCGATCCGGCCGGCGACCTGCCGCTGGCGCCCGGTCAGGAGAGCCTGTGGTTCATCGCCGCGCTGGGCGGCGGCAGCGCGGCGTACGGTGTGCCGCTCGTGCTCCGGCTCCGAGGGGCGCTGGACGCCGACGTGCTCGCGCGGGCAATCCGGCTCCTGATCGAGCGCCACGAGGCGCTGCGCACCACGTTCCACCAGAGCGCCTCCGGCAGCCCCGTCCAGCGGATCGGGCCGCCCCCGGCGCCGCTGGCACAGGTGCTCGCGATCGAGGACGTCGAGCCGGCGGCCCTCGAGCGCCGCGTCGGCGAGGAGATCGCCGCGCCGTTCTCGCTGTCCACGGGGCCGCTGTTCCGCGCGCGCCTGTTCCGGCCGGCCGCGGACGAGCACGTGCTCGTCATCACCCAGCACCACATCATCGTCGATGCGTGGTCGATCGGCGTGCTCCTGCGCGAGCTGTGCGTCGCCTACGCCGCCCTCCAGGCCGGGACGTCGCCGCTGCTGCCGGACCTCCCGGTCCGCTACGCGGACTGGGCCGCGTGGCGGCAGCAGCAGCTCGAGGGCGGCCACCTCGCGCAGCGCCTCGCGTACTGGCAGCGGGTGCTCGCGGGCGCGCCCGAGACGATCGCGCTCCCCGGCGATCGCCCCCGGCCCGCGCGACCGAGCTTCCGGGGGAAGACCCGGCCGTTCGTGGTCCCGGCCCCGGCCGGTGAGCGACTCGCGGAGCTGGCCACGCGGTCGGGGGCGTCGCTCTTCATGACGCTGCTCGCCGCCTTCGCGGCGTACCTCGGCCGGATCAGCGGGCAGGAGGACATCGTGATCGGATCGCCGGCCGCGAACCGCGACCGGCGCGAGATCGAGGGTGTCGTCGGCTACTTCCTCGACACGCTGGCGTTCCGCGTGGACCTGGCGGGCGATCCGACCTTCGCCGAGCTCGTGCTGCGGATCCGGCAGCTCGCGCTCGATGCCTACGCCCACCAGGACGTGCCCTTCGACAAGGTGGTGGCGGCGCTCGGCGTCCCGCGCACCCTCGCCCAGAACCCGATCTTCCAGGTGATGCTCGCGATCCAGGGGCAGGGTGGAGGGGAGGTCCAGCTCCCCGGGATCCGCGCCGAGCTGTCCGCGTTCGAGAGCCAGACCTCCAAGCTCGATCTGACGCTCTTCGCGGAGCCGCGCGACGGGGCGCTCGCCTGCCAGCTCGAGTACAGCACGGACCTCTTCGACGACGACCGGATCGAGCGGATGGCCGCACACCTCGTCCGGCTGCTCGAGGCCGTCACCGCCACGCCCGAGCGGCGCCTCTCCGAGCTCCCGCTCCTGTCCGAGGACGAAGAGCGGCGGATCGCCGACCTGAACCGGACCGCGCGGGCGTCCGAGGCCGGCCTGACGCTCCCTCGGCTCTTCGCGCGCCAGATGAGCCGGACGCCCGATGCGGTGGCGCTGGAGCACGGCGGCCAGCACCGGACCTATCGCCAGCTCGATCAGGAGGCGGAGCTCCTCGCGGATCGGCTCGCGGCCCTCGGCGTCGGCCCCGGCGAGCGCGTGGCGCTCTGCCTCGATCGCTCGATCGCCGCCCTGGTCTGCGTGCTCGGCATCCTCAAGGCGGGCGGCGCCTACGTGCCGCTCGACCCCTCGTATCCTCCAGACCGCCTTCGCTACATGCTCGAGAGCGCGCGGGCTCGCGTCCTCGTCACCCAGCGGAAGTACCAGGACCTCCTCCCGTCCGCGGTCGCGGAGGTCCTGATTGTCGACGATCTCGTCGGCGATCTCGTCGGCGAAGGCCAGGTGCGCGCGGCGCCGCAGCGCGCGCGCCCGCAGCTCGAGCCGGGCCACCTCGCCTACGTCCTCTACACCTCGGGATCCACGGGGCGGCCCAAGGCGGTCGCCATGCCGCACCGGGCGCTGGTCAACCTGATCGAGTGGCAGACCGCGCACGCGGGGCCCGCGCGTACGCTCCAGCTCGCGCCGCTCAGCTTCGACGTCTCCTTCCAGGAGACGTTCTCCACCTGGTGCGCCGGGGGCACGCTGGTCCTCGCGGACGAGGCCACCCGGCGCGATCCCGATGCGCTCGTCGAGCTCCTCGAGCGGCTCCAGATCCAGCGCCTGTTCCTTCCTTCGGTGGCGCTCCAGCACCTGGCGCACGCCGCGCTGCGCACGGGCAGCGTCGTGCCGAGCCTCAAGGAGGTGATCACCGCAGGCGATCAGCTCCGCGTCACCGAGCCCATCCGCCGCTGGTTCCACGCCGGCGGGCGGACGCTCCACAACCACTACGGGCCCACCGAGTCGCACGTGGTCACCGCGCACACGCTGGCCGGCGACCCCGGGAGCTGGCCGGGCCTCCCTCCGATCGGCCGGCCCATCGCCAACGCGGGCGTCCACCTGCTGGACGCGCGGCGGCACCCGGTCCCCGTCGGCGTGCCCGGCGAGCTCTACCTGACCGGGGCCTGCCTGGCCGACGGCTACCTGTTCCAGCCGGAGCTGACCGCCGAGCGGTTCGTGGAGCTGGACCTGGGCGGCGGCGCGGCGACCCGGGCCTACCGCACCGGCGACCTCGGTCGGTTCTCGTCGGACGGGACGATCGAGTTCCTCGGGCGCGCGGACGACCAGGTCAAGCTCCGCGGCTTCCGCGTCGAGCCCGGCGAGATCGAGTGCGTGCTGTGCGCCCACCCCGACGTGCAGGACGCGGCGGTCATCGTGGACGAGGGGGAGGGCAGGGAGCGGCGGCTCGTCGCCTACGTGGTGCCCGAGACGGCGCCGCTCGACGTGCTGCGCGCGGCCCTCGGGCAGCAGCTGCCGGAGTACATGGTGCCCGCGCTGTTCGTGGCGCTGCCCGGGTTGCCCCGGACGCCCAGCGGGAAGGTCGATCGCCGCCGGCTGCCCGCGCCGCCGGCCGCCGCGAGCGCGCGCCTCACGCCCGGGCCACGGACCGCCACCGAGGAGATCGTGGCCCGGGCCTTCGAGGCGGTGCTGGCTCGCCCGGCCGTCGGCGGAGACGAGAGCTTCTTCTCGCTCGGCGGCCACTCGCTGCTCGCCATGCAGGTCGTCGCGCGCATCAAGGACCAGCTCGACGCCGAGCTGCGCATCGCGGAGCTGTTCGAGCACCCGACCGTCGGCGCGCTGAGCCGCGTCATCGACGCGCGCCGCGGAGGCACGACGCTCGCGCTCGCGCGCATCGAGCCGGCCCCGGCGGGCGCGCGCGTCCCGCTCTCGTTCGCGCAGGAGCGGCTCTGGTTCCTCGACCAGCTGCACGGGCCCACCGCCGCCTATAACCTGCCCATCGCGCTCCGGCTGACCGGCACGCTCGACGTGGCGGCCCTGCAGGAGTGCCTCGCCGCGATCGCCCAGCGGCACCCGGTCTTGCGCGTGCGCTTCGTCGAGCGCGACGGAGGCGTCTGGCAGGAGCCCCGGGTGGAGGCGGCGTCGCCCTTCGAGCGGGTCGAGCTCGGTCCCACCTCGGCCGAGGAGCTGCACCGGCGGATCGCGGAGGAAGCGGCCCGGCCCTTCGATCTGGCCCGCGGACCGCTGTTCCGCGCGCGCCTGTTCCGGATCGGGCCCGAGGAGCACGTGGTGGTCGCCTCCATGCACCACGCCGTCGGCGACGGCTGGTCGATCCACATCTTCGTGCGCGAGCTCTCCCTGCTCTATGCGGGGCGCGTGGCCGGCGCGCCGGTCGCGCTGCCCGACCTGCCCATCGGCTACCTCGATTACGCGTACCAGCAGCGGCGCCAGCTCCAGGGGCCGGTCCTCGAGGCCCGCCTCGATCACTGGCGGGAGACGCTCCGCGGCGTCCCCGCGGCGCTGAACCTGCCGCTGGATCGCCCGCGGCCGCCCAGGCCCAGCCTCCGCGGTGCCACCCGGCGCTTCGCCCTTGGCACCGAGCTGAGCGGGGCGATCGACGTCCTGGCCCGACGCGCGGGCGTCACCCCGTTCATGATCCTGCTGAGCGGCTTCGCAGCCTACCTGGCGCGGATCACCGGACAGGACGATCTCGTCGTCGGGACGCCCGTGGCCAACCGCGAGCGGGCCGAGCTCGAGCCGCTCATCGGCTTCTTCGTGGGCACGCTGCCGATCCGCGTGGACCTCTCCTCCGACCCCACCTTCGAGGAGCTCCTCGCCCGCGTGCGCGCCGCCGCGCTCGACGCGTACGCCCACCAGGACGTCCCCCTCGAGAAGATCGTGGAGGCGATCGCGCTCGAGCGGAACCTGAGCCACGCGCCGCTGTTCCAGGCGATGCTCGTGCTCCAGAACACGCCCGAGGGTCGGCTGAGCCTCCCCGGGCTGACCATCGAGCCGATCGAGCTGGAGATCGGGATCGCGAAGTCCGACCTCGCGCTCGTCCTCGCGCCCGGTGACGGCGGCCTCGCCGGGGCGATCGAGTACAGCACGGACCTGTTCGATCCCGATCGCATCGAGCGGATGATCGGCCACCTCCGCACGCTGATCACGGACGCGATGGCGAGCCCCGGCCGGCGGCTCTCGGAGCTGGTGCTGCTCCCCGAGGCGGAGCGCGGGCAGGTGCTCGCCTTCGCCCAGGGCCGGCTGCAGCCGCCCGACCGCCCGCTCCCCGTGCACGAGATCTTCGAGGAGCACGCGCGGCGAGCGCCCGAGGCCATCGCGCTCGAGTGCGCGGGCCAGACCCTGTCGTACGGCGAGCTGAACCGGCGCGCCAACCGCGTGGCCCATCGCCTGATCGCCCTGGGCGTCGGCCGCGAGCAGCTCGTGGCGCTGTGCGTGCCACGGTCCTTCGATCTGATCGTCGCGCTCCTCGGGATCTGGAAGGCCGGCGCGGCTTACGTGCCGCTCGATCCCGCGTACCCGAAGGCGCGGCTCGACCTCATCCGGGACGACTGCGGCGCGGCGCTCCTCGTCAGCACCCGCGCCGCCGAGCTGCGGTGGCACGCAGAGGAGCTCCGCACGCTCTGGCTCGATGGGGAGCTCGGCGACCGCGCGGACGACCCGCCGCCCGGCGTACGCATGGAGGACGCCGCCTACGTCATCTACACCTCGGGTTCGACGGGCAGGCCGAAGGGGGTCGTCCTCGAGCACCGCGGCCTCGCCAACGTGTGCGAGATCCAGCGCCACGAGCTCGGCGTCGACGCGAGCTGCGTCGTGCTCCAGTTCGCCTCGATCTCGTTCGATGCGTCCGTCTGGGAGATCGTCATGGCGCTGGGCAGCGGCGGCCGGCTGATCCTGGTCCCCGCCGACACGCTGCTCGCGGGTGACGAGCTCGCGGACGTGCTGATCGGGAGCCGCGTCACCCACGCGGCGCTGCCGCCCACGTCGCTCGCGGCGCTCCCCGCGGACCGCGCGTATCCAGCGCTCCGCCAGGTGATCGCGGCAGGCGAGGTCTGCTCGTCGGAGATCGTGCAGCAGTGGTCGCGCCCGGGCGTCCGCTTCTACAACGGCTACGGGCCCACGGAGTCGACCATCTGCACGACGCTCGGGCTGTGCGATCCGGCCGAGCCCGGGCTGCCCCCCATCGGGCGCCCGGTCTGTAACCTCGAGGCGTACGTGCTCGACCGGCGCGGCGGGCTCCAGCCGATCGGCGTGCCGGGCGAGCTGCACATCGGAGGCGTGGGCCTCGCCCGCGGCTACCTGAACCGCGAGGCGCTCGTGCGCGCGAGCTTCATCTCGCATCCGTTCCGTCCGGACGGCCGCCTCTATCGCAGCGGCGACCTCGCGCGGTGGAGGCAGGACGGCCGGCTGGAGTACCTCGGGCGCATCGACGATCAGGTCAAGCTCCGTGGCTTCCGGATCGAGCTCGGCGAGATCGAGGCGGCCCTCACCTCGCATCCGGACGTCGCACAGGCGCAGGTGATGGTGCACGGCTCGGGGACCGCGCAGGTGCTCGTCGCGTACGTGGTCGCGCAGCGCGCGGTGGAGGCCGCGGCCGTCCGCGCGCACGCCGAGCAGCGGCTCCCGGCGTTCATGGTGCCGGCCGAGATCGTGCTGCTCGACGCGTTCCCGCTGACGCCGAACGGCAAGGTGGACAAGCGGCGGCTCCCCGCGCCGCGGCTGGACGGAGCCCTGGACGGCGCCCTGGACGGCGCCCTGGACGGCGCCCTGGATCAGGTGTTCGTCGCCCCCCGCACGCCGGCGGAGCAGGTCCTGGCGGAGATCTGGAGCCGCCTCCTGGAGCGCCAGCCCATCGGCGCCCGGGACGACTTCTTCCGGCTCGGCGGGCACTCGCTCCTCGCCGCGCAGGTGATGAGCCGCGTCCGCCGCGCCTTCGGCGTGGAGGTGCCGCTGTCGGCGATCTTCGAGCATCCGACGCTCGAGGCGCTCGCGTCCGCGATCGCCGCCTCCGAGGGCGGGCCCGCGCTGCCGCCCATCGTCCGGATCCCGGACACGGCGTCCGCCGATCGCCCGCTCTCGTTCGCGCAGGAGCGGCTGCGCTTCCTCGCGGAGCTCGAGGGCGGCAGCGCGGCCTACAACGTCCCGATCGCGCTCTCTTTGCGGGGCCGCGTGGACGAGGGCGCGCTGCGGCGGAGCCTGGCCACGGTGGTCGAGCGGCACGAGGTGCTGCGCACGTGCTACCCGATCGCGGGCGACCAGCCCGTCGCCCGCGTCCGCTCCGCCGAGCTCGCCGTGACCGTCGAGGATCTCCGGGGCCCAGGCGCGCCCGCGCTCGAGCAGCGCCTGGCGGAGGAGTCGGCCCGGCTGTTCGCGCTCGCCATCGGCCCGGTCGTGCGGGCGCATCTGTTCCGGGTGGGCGACGCGGAGCAGGTGTTGCTCGTGGTGATGCACCACATCGCGTGCGACGGCTGGTCGATCGGCATCCTGATGCGTGAGCTCGGCGCGTGCTACGCGGCCGAGGTCCGGGGCGAGCAGGTGTCGCTCCCCGCGCTCGCGATCCAGTACACCGACTACGCCGCCTGGCAGCGGAGCTGGCTGGACGGCAACGTTCGCGAGCGACAGCTCGCGTACTGGCGGGGCGCGCTCGCCGGCGCCCCGGCGGTGCTGGATCTGCCCACCGATCGGCCGCGGCCCGCCGTCCGCAGCCACCGCGGCGGGACCCAGCGGGTGGACCTGGGCGAGGAGACGATGCGCGCGCTCCAGGCCCTGGGTCACGAGGCTGGCGCCACGCTGTACATGGCGCTGCTCGCCGCCTTCGGCGCCTGGCTCGGCCGCATCACGGGCCAGGACGACCTGGTGATCGGCTCGCCCTTCGCGGGGCGGCGCGTGCTCGAGACCGAGCCCCTCATCGGGTTCTTCGTCAACACGCTGCCGCTGCGCATCGATCTCTCCGGCGATCCCTCGTTCCTCGACCTGCTGTTGCGCGTCCGCGCGCGGGCCCTCGGCGCCCACGAGAACCAGGACGTGCCGTTCGAGAAGCTGGTCGAGGCGCTCGATCCCGAGCGGGTGCTCGGCACGAGCCCGATCTTCCAGGTCATGTTCGCGCTCCAAGCGCCGCACCCGGGCGCGCTGGCGCTGCCCGGCCTCGAGATCGCGCCATTGCCGGTGCAGAGCGGCGCCGCGAAGTTCGATCTCTCGCTGCTGCTGGCGGAGACCGCCACGGGCGTGGTCGGCGGGCTCGAGTACGACCTCGAGCTGTTCGAGCCCGCGCACGTCGAGGCGATGGCCCGCGAGCTCGCGCGGTTCGTGGCGCGGCTCGCGGCGGAGCCGCAGGCGAAGCTCGCCGACCTCGATCTGCTCGGCGCCGAGGAGCGGGCCCGGCTGGTGCCGCGCGCCCCCGTGGCGGCGCCGGTCCTGCCCGCCGTCCACGAGGTCATCGCCGCGCAGGCGCGCCGGACGCCCGATGCGATCGCCCTGGAGGCCGAGGAGGGGACCCTGACGTACGCGGCCCTCGAGGACCGCGCGAGCGGCGTGGCGCGCGCCCTGGCCGCCCGGGGGGTCGGGCCCGAGGTGCTGGTCGCGCTCGCCATCCCACGCTCGCTCGACATGGTGGTGGGCGTGCTCGGCATCCTCAAGGCCGGGGCTGCCTACGTGCCGCTCGACCCGGCATACCCGCGGGAGCGTCTGACGTTCCTGTTGAAGGACAGCGGCGCGGCGGTCGTCCTCACCCAGGAGCTCACCCGGCAGCACCTCGCGGCGACGCTCCTCGGCGCCGACGTGCTCGTCTTGGACGGGGACGGGGACGGGGACGTGCTCGACGGGCCGCCCTTCGCGGCGCGGCAGGGCGCGCTCGCGTACTGCATCTACACGTCGGGGTCGACCGGGCAGCCCAAGGGCGTGCTCATCGAGCACGCCGCCCTCGCGAGCCACATGGACTGGATGAACGCGGACCTGCCGCTCGGCCCCGACGACCGCGTCCTGTTGCGCACGTCGCTCAGCTTCGATGCCTCCGTCTGGGAGCTGTTCGCGCCGCTCATGGTGGGGGCGCGCCTGGTGCTCGCGCCGCCCGACCTCGGCGCCGACACCGAGCGGCTCGTGCGGGTGATCGGCGACCGCGGCGTCACCGTGGTCCAGATGGTCCCGTCGCTGCTGTCCGCGCTGGTGGAGGAGCCCGGGCTCGCTCGCGTGCCCACGCTGCGCCGCGTGTGCGCGGGCGGTGAGCCGCTGCTCTCGGCCACGGTGCAGAAGCTCTTCCGCGTCTCGAAGGCCGAGGTCTGGAACTTCTATGGCCCGACCGAGTGCACGATCGACGCCACGGCGTATCGCTGCCGCCGCGACGATGTCGGCGCCCACGGCGCGACCGAGCCGATCGGCCGCCCGATCCGCCGGATGGAGGCGCTCGTTCTGGACGGCAAGCTTCGCCCCGTCGCCGACCAGACCCCCGGGGAGCTGTACCTGGCCGGCCCCTGCCTCGCGCGCGGCTACCTGAACCAGCCTGAGCTGACGGCCTCACGCTTCCTGGAGCACGCGTTCCCGGGCGGGCCCCGGCTCCGGATGTACAGGACAGGCGATGTCGTGCGGCGTCTCGCGGACGGCACGCTGCTGTTCGTCGGGCGCACGGATCGGCAGGTCAAGCTGCGCGGCTACCGGATCGAGCTCGGCGAGATCGAGGCGGTGGCCGCGCGCCATCCGGCCGTGTGCGAGGTGGCCGCGCTGGTGCGCGGCGCCGGGGGCGACGCCCGCCTCGTGGCGTTCGCGGCGCCGAAGGATCCCGACCAGCCGCCCACGCCCGCGGAGCTCCGGCGATTCCTGGAGGGCGAGCTGGCGCCCCACATGGTGCCCGGCCACATCGTGGTGCTCCCGGGCCTGCCTCGCACGCCGAACGGCAAGACGGACTACCGCGCGCTCGCCGCGCTGGAGGTCGCCGAGGAGCGCGCCCCGCCGTCGGGCGGGATCCCGCGGGACACGCTCGAGCTCGAGCTGGTGCGCCTCTACGAGGAGATCCTCGGCGTCCGCGACGTCGGGATCCACGACGACTTCTTCGACCTCGGCGGACACTCGCTCCTCGCCCTCAAGCTGAAGCTCGCGATCGAGCGGCGGATGGAGCGCGCTCTTCCGCTGGTCGCGCTGTTCCAGCATCCGACCCCGGCGCTGCTCGGCGCGGTCCTTCGCCTGGGCACGGGCACGTCCCCGTCATCGCCGCTCGTCCCGCTCACGGTGGCCGCGCGGCAGCTCATGGCGGAGGCGGGCGGCAGCGGCGCGGCGAAGGCGTTCTTCCTCGTCCCGGGCGGCAGCGCCACGCCGTTCTACCTGATGGCCCTCGCGCAGCGCCTGGACGGTATGGCGGTCTTTGGCCTCCAGGCCCGCGGCCTCGAGGGTGACGTCCCGCCGCACGGGACCGTCGAGGAAGCGGCCGCGTGGTACGCGAGCGCCATCCGCTCGGTGCAGCGGCAGGGGCCGTACTTTCTCGGCGGTCACTCGATCGGCGGCCACGTCGCCTACGAGATCGCGCAGCAGCTCCGGGAGCAGGGGCACGAGATCGGCCTCGTCGCGCTCCTCGATACGGTGGCGCCGTTCCCGGAGGCGACGGCGCCCATGGGCCAGGACTGGGATAACGCGCGGTGGCTCTGCCAGATCGCCGGTATCATGGAGGGCTTCTTCGGCGTCGAGCTCGGTCTCGACCTGGACGTGCTTCGCGCCATGGACGAGCAGGATCGTCTGGCCGCGTTCGTGGCGCGCCTGATCGCCGTGGGCGTCCTGCCCCCAGGCGCGCTGCCGTGCCATCTCCAGGGCATCCTGAACATCGCGCGCGCTCAGGACGGCACCCGATACCAGCCGCGTCGTGGGCACCCCGTGCCGCTGGCCGTCTTCCGTGCCGAGGACGGATCCGAGGAGAAGCACGATCCGGATCACCCCGAGGTCGGGGCGCTGCTCGCGGATGACACGCTCGGCTGGAGCCGGTTCACGTCGAGCCCCGTCGAGGCGTTCCGCGTCCCCGGCACACACCTCACGCTCGTCCGCGAGCCCCACGTCGAGCTCCTCGCGCTCCGCCTCCGCGCGCGCCTCGCGGAGCTGCCCCCGCGCGGGCCCCCGCGCGCTATTTGATTCGTCTCATATACTTCGAAGCTTTGGCCTTCAACTCCTCAGGGGGTTCATTCCGCGTGTCGGCTGAAAAGCCCGTGCCCTGCATCGTGGTGCTGTAGTTGATCAAGAAGTTGAAGGTCGAGCTCGCGCTCGGATCGAGCGCGACGCCCTCCTTGTCCGTGGGGTAGCGCGCGTTGCCATGACAACCCATACACCCCCCCATCACCACCTGGTTGGCATTTGGCAATTCCCATACATTTTGAATGTTAGCCTCGGAGCGCAGGTTGAGGAGCTGATGCGGGCCAGCTCCGCGCATGTTCGGGTCACTGACTCCGCCCTTGAACAGCTGAACACCAGGCCGGCTGCTCTCGATCACATTATTTGCCAGGAAGAAGTCCTCGGTGAGCGGATCGGGCGTACCCGAGGTGGAGCTGTCCTCATTCACAGGCAGGATCTGGACTCCTGCGAGACGATAGTTCATCCAAACCGATTTATTGAATTCGGGCAAGCGGGCCATGGCTGCGACGACCTCTGCATTGACGTCCGTGACGGCCTTGGTCAATGCCGGTGATGGCTCGGCCATGATGGGGCCTGCAAAGTCGGCGAGGCGGGGCGGCAAGGTGGCGCCGGGAACGAACGGATACCCCTTGGGCCCCACAGCGCCTGCGCCGGGCAGCTTCACCGAGAACCGCTTGGTCCCATCGTTGACAATGGCCATCGGATTGTCGATTGCTGGTGAGTACTCCATGTCGTTGTAGAGGGTGATGAAATATGCCCCGCTGTTCAGGTTGTCCACATGTTCAAAGGTGGTATAGATAAAGGCGGGGTAGTTCTTCATCTTGCGCAGGATGTGCAGGCCGATCAGACCGAAATTGCCCACCCTCGACGGGGGGTTCGCGTTACTTTCGTAGTAAACGGCGTGGGCTGTATGGTAGCGGGTGGGGTCGACCGAACCGCAAGTCATGTCCCGCCAGGCCGACTTGATTTCTATGGTTTCATCATCACTCCAGGTTTGTGGATCCAGCTTGGGGTTCCCCGTGTTGGGGGGCAATTCAATGTTCCTGGGAGGGTTGCCGGCGTTGTATATTTTGCTGATATAATTATATTCTGCATTGTTCACCTTGGCTTGGAACAATACGATGCAATCATCATATGGATAGGCGGATGGCCGCTTGCCGTCGCTCGGGAAGAAGAGCTGATTCTGGCCGATCTGAGTGACTTCATCGAGGTTGTTGAACCGGACCTGTGTGTCATCGTCATCGACGCTGATATTGCTGAAGATGTACCGAGGGGTCAGGGTCGTAAGGTCACCTTTCGGACTCGCGCCGGCGGGGAACAACTCGGAGCGGTGGGCGAAGGTCTCCCAGACCAGCAAATTATTGCTGAGGTTCGCGTTATGAACCCTGCCGCTCTGGTAGAAATTAGGATCGCCGGATGTGACAAAGTTATCGTGCGGATCGACCATCCCCCGCTTCACCGGGAGAGTGCCAGGGAGGCCTCCAGTCCTCTGGGCAGGTGAGTTCAAATAGATGAACTGACGCCAGGCAAAGTAGGCATATTGCTGGCGACAGAGGAGCTGGTTACTGCCACAAAAATTGGGGTCGTACGCCGGTGGGGGGGAGGGGAGCGCGGCGGGCGTGGCGGTCAGGTCTGCCGGGGTGATGGGTGCCCCCCCCGGAAACGCCGCTCCTTGACCCGCAGGGTTTGACAGGGAAGTGGCAGTGTCCACAGGCTTTTTACATGATGCGATGATCGCGATCATCGCCAGCGCACAGGCAAGGCCTGCGATCATTGGAAGTTTGCTTTTCATCTTTCCAGTCCTGGATACGTGAAGATCTTCGTGTGACATGGCGTTCTCCTTTCGCTGGCTCCGGCCGCGCTCCGGCCGCGCTCCGGTCGCGCTCTGGCCGCGCTCCGGCCGCGCGCTCGAGCGAGGTCCATCGCGGGGCCTTGGTCGCGGTCAGGTCAGGCCAGACTCCGCCGCCGCGGCGGTCTCCAGAGACGTGCTTACCGCTGTACCGTTCGATCTGCGATTTCACCGCGTTTCGCGCGATTTCGGCGCCTGTCGCCGGGCGCCGAGCCGAACCGAGCCGAAGCGTTCGCGCAGGCCCGAGGTCCTCGGGGATCGGTGCCGGTGCCGGTGCGCCACGGCACCCCGGCTCTGTTACCCTGGGCAACCTTCAGGCCCTGGGCAGCGCAACGTGAACACCCTGCCGACCTTGCAGCCTGGCGGCGGCCCGCCGCGGTCCGATCCGGGCCTCCTCGTGCCGGTGGACGATCGCTACGTGCTGCTCTCCTACGTCGGGCACGGCGGCATGGGCGTCGTGTTCCGCGCCCGCGATCGGCTCAAGGGCGACACCGTGGCGCTCAAGCGGATGACCGAGCCCACGCCGGAGCCGGCGGCCGCGGAGGGCACCGGCTCCGGCACGCTGTCTGCGGCCGGCAGGACGGGCTGGATCACGGAGACCCGGCACCGGCTCGCGCTCGCGCGCGAGTTCCGCACGCTCGCCGCCCTGCGCCATCCCAACATCATCAGCGTGCTCGACTACGGCTTCGCGACCAGCGGCGAGCCGTTCTTCACGATGGAGCTGATCGAGCGCCCGCGGACGCTCCTCGAGGCAGCGCGCGGGCTCGCGACGCACGAGCAGGTCGACCTGCTCGTCCAGGTCCTCCGGGCGCTCTCGTACCTGCATCGCCGCGGCGTGATCCACCGCGACCTCAAGTCGTCCAACGTGCTGGTCGACGATCGCGTGCGGGTGCTCGACTTCGGGATCGCCGCCCACCGCGGCGAGGGCGCGATCGCCGGGACGCTCAGCCACATGGCGCCGGAGGTGCTCTCCGGCGAGCCCGCCACCGAGGCGGCGGACCTCTACGCCGTGGGCGTGATGGCCTACAAGATGTTCGCCGGCCAGCACCCGTTCCCCGGGTTCGTCGGCGAGGCGCTGCGCATGGCCGTGATCGCGCTTCCGCCAGAGCTCGCGCCGCTCGCCGGCCACCCCGCGCTCGCGCCGATCATCGGCCGCCTCCTCGCGAAGGATCCCGCCGCGCGCTACCCGAGCGCCGACGCGACGCTCGACGCGCTGCTCGAGGCCACGGCGCTCGCCGTGCCGCGCCACACCCGGGCCACGCGCGAGAGCTTCCTCGCGGCGGCGAGCTTCGTCGATCGGATCGACGAGCAGCGCGCGCTCGCGGGCGCGGTCTCCCGCGTGATGGCGGGCGAGGGCGGCGTGTGGCTGATCGAGGGCGCGAGCGGGCTCGGCAAGACCCGCCTGCTCGACGAGATCCGCACGCTCGCCCTGGTCGAGGGGGCCCGGGTCGTCCGGGGGCAGGCCGTCAGCGACGCGCGCGGCGCCTTCGAGCTGTGGCGCGAGCCGCTGCGCCACCTCCTGCTCGGCACCGCGATCGAGGACGCGGAGGCCAGCACGCTCGCGGCGCTGGTGCCGGACGTCGGGGCGCTGATCGGCCGGCCGGTGGCGCAGCAGCCGGCGGATCCGCAGACCGCGCGCGCGCAGATGCTCGGCACCATCGGCGCGATCTTCGGGCGCCAGCGCGCGCCGGTCCTCTTGATCCTCGAGGATCTGCACTGGGCCCGCGAGGCGCTCGACGTCTTGCGCGAGCTGGCGCTGCGGCTCCCGGGGCTGCCGGTGCTGATCGTCGGCAGCTTCCGCGGCGAGGAGGCGCCGGGCCTGGCGCAGACGATCCCCGGCGCGCATCACCTGCGGCTCGAGCCGCTCGCGCGCGCGGACATCGCGTCCCTGGCCGGCTCGATGCTCGGGGCCACGCGGGCGCCGGTGGTCGACTTCCTCGATCGGCACACCGAGGGGAACGTGTTCTTCCTCGTCGAGGCCGTCCGCGCGCTCGCCGAGGAGGCCGGCTCGCTCGAGCAGATCGGCGAGGGCCCGCTGCCGGAGCGGCTCATGACGAGCGGCATCGAGGCGGTGGTCGCGCGCCGCCTCGAGAAGCTGCCGGAGGCGGCGCGGCCGGTGCTCGACTTCTGCGCCGTCGTCGGGCGGACCCTCGATCAGCCGCTGCTCGAGGGCGTCTTCGGCGCCGCGCGCGTCGCCGAGGCGCTCGCGCTCGGCGCCGAGACGGCGGTGCTCGAGGTCAGCGAGGACCGGTTCCGGTTCGCCCACGACAAGTTCCGCGAGCGCGTGCGCGAGGCGCTGGGCCCCGCGCGCCGCCGCGCGCTGCACGCCGAGGTCGCGGCCGCGATCGAGCGGATCCACGGCGGCGGCAAGGCGTGGGCCGCCGCGCTCGCCTATCACTACCGCGAGGCCGAGCTGCCGGAGCGCGAGGCGCCGGCGAGCGCGCTGGCGGGGCAGGTGGCGCTCGAGCAGGGCGCCTACGGCGACGCCACGCGCCTGCTCGAGCGGGCGCTGGCCCTCTACGAGGCGCACCCCGCGGCGGATCGGACGGCGGAGCTCGATCTGCTCTTGCACTACGGCGCGGTGCTGCAGGCGATCCAGAGCTGGTCGAGCCCGGAGGTGCGGCGCGTCTACGATCGCGTGATCGCGCTCGCCGCCGAGCTCGGCACGCAGGAGCGGACGATCCCGGCGCTGCACGGCCTGGCGATGGCGTCGCTGTTCCGGGGCGACTGCCGGACGGCGCACGAGCTGGCGATCCGCTACCGGAAGCTGGCCGACGACACGGGCGACGTGCTCGGCCAGGTCCAGGCGGCGGTCATCCTGGCGAACGTGGCCAAGTGGCTGGGGCACCACGACGAGAGCGAGCCGCACCACCAGCGGGTCATCGAGCTCTACGAGCCGGCGCAGCTGCCGCTCCACATGGCGCGCTACGGGTGGAACCCGCGCGTCGTCGCGTCGGTGTCGCACGCGGCGTCGACTTGCATCCGCGGCGAGCCCGATCGCGCCTTGCAGATGTATCGCGACGCGCTCGCCGCCGCCGAGGAGACGGCGCACCCGTTCGCGATCGCGATCGCGCTGCAGATCGGCGCGTGGGTGCACCACCTCCGCCGCGAGGTGCCCGAGACGCTGCGCTGCGCCGAGGCGATGGCGAAGGTCGCCGGCGAGCACGGGTTCGTCGTGTTCCTGGTGCTCGCCGACGCGTTCGGCGGCTGGGCGATGGTCCACGCAGGCCAGATCGAGCGTGGGCTCGAGCGGCTGCGGTCGGCCGTGGCGGCGCAGCGGCGGATCGGCGGGCTGGCGATCACGCTCTGTGTCTCGCAGCTCGCCGACGCGTATTTGACCGCTGGCGCCGCGGGCGAGGCGCTCGCGGTCTTGCGGGAGACGCTCGAAGACGACGTCACGACGCAGGAGCGCTGCTACCACCCCGAGCTGTACCGGCTGCTCGGCGAGGTGTGGCGGATCCAGGGCGACGCCGCGCAGGCCGAGGCGGCGCTGATGAGCGCCCGGACCCTGGCGGCGGCGCAGGGCGCCCGCCTGTTCGAGCTGCGCGCCAGCGCGGGGCTGGATCGCCTGCGGGGGGCCGGGCCCGCCGAGCCAGCTTGAAATCCGGTGCAATGGCGCTGGCGGGCCGTCTTGCGGTACTAATCGCTATCCATGGCGGACGAGCCACCCAAGAAAGATCCTCCCCCTCCTCCTCCGGCCGGGTACCAGTTCACCCTGAAGATCATCACGCCGGACGGGCTGAACGTCTACACGGTGGAGGCTTCGCAGCTCTCCCAGATCGCCACGCCGCAGTCGATCAACAGCGGCAGCGGTGACGGCAAGAACGACGTGCGAGAGCTCGTGGACCTGAGCGCCCCGATCTCGCATCGCCGCTATGAAGGGCCGGGGAATGTCGATCTGTTCGGCACCTTCATCGTCAACCTGTCTGTCTACAATCCGAACAAGTAGCCGCGCGGTGGCGCCGCCGTAGCGCGAGATGGCGAGCACGGCCCCTGCACGGAAGGCGTTCCGCCGCGGCACGCACCGCCTCGTCAGCCCGGCGCAGACGATCTCGCGCGTCACGCCGATGATGCGCGCGGCCGGCATCACCCGGGTCGCCGACGTGACCGGGCTCGACTCGATCGGCATCCCGGTGGTGATGGTGTGCCGGCCCAACGCCCGCTCGGTCTCCGTGGCGCAGGGCAAGGGCCTCGATCTCGACGCCGCGCGCGCGTCCGGGATCATGGAGTCCTTGGAGCAGTGGCACGCCGAGCACATCGTGCAGCCGCTCCGGTTCACGACCGCCGCGGAGCTGGCGGCGACGCACCGCCTCGCCGACGTCGCCGGGCTGCCGCGGCTGTCGATCGGATCGTTTCACCCGCAGCGCAAGCTCCTCTGGATCGAGGGCGAGGAGCTCGTGGACGGCGGCGCGCGCTGGCTGCCGCTCGAGGTGGTCCACACCGATTACACGCTGCCGCTGCCGCCGGGGAGCGGGTGCTTTTTGACCACGTCGACCGGGCTCGCCTCGGGCAACGATCGGACGGAGGCGGTGCTCCACGGCCTCTACGAGGTGATCGAGCGCGACGCGGTGGCGCTGTGGCGCGCGGCCGGGCCGGCGCGCGCCCAGGCGACCCGCGTGGATCTCGCGACCGTCGATGATGCGGATTGCCGGGACCTCCTGGCCCGCTTCGATCGGGCGGGGATCGCGGTGGGCGTGTGGGACGTGAGCAGCGAGATCGGGCTGCCGGTCTTCGTGGCCCGGATCGTCGATCGCGATCGCGATCCGGGGCGCGCGGCCTACGTGAGCGCCGGCCAGGGCTGCCACCGCGCGCGGGCGATCGCGCTGGCGCGCGCGCTGACCGAGGCGGCCCAGGGGCGCCTGACCGTGATCTCGGGCGCGCGCGAGGACATCGCCCCCGCGTTCTACGAGCAGCGCGCGCCGCAGCAGGCCGCGCTCCTCGCGGAGCTCGATCGGCCCGGGGCGGCGACGCGCTCGTTCGCCGCGGCGCCCGACGGCCAGAGCGAGCGCTTCGACGAGGATCTCGCGGCGGTGCTCGCCGCGCTGCGCGCGGCCGGGCTCGGCCAGGCCGTGGCCGTGGATCTGACGCGGCCCGAGCTCGGGCTCCCGGTCGTGCGCGTCGTCGTGCCCGGGCTGGAGAGCATGTGGGAAGCGCCCGGGTACGCCCCGGGCCCGCGCGCGCAGGCCGCGGCGAGGGCGCCGTGATCGTCCTGTTCACCGGGCCCAGCTTGCCGCCCGCGGAGGTGCCCGCGCTGCCGGGGCTGTCAGAGCTGCGCGTCCTGCCGCCGGCCGCGCAGGGCGACGTCTACCGGGCGGCGCGCGAGCGGCCGTGGGGCATCGGCATCGTGGACGGCTTCTTCGAGCACGTGCCGTCGATCTGGCACAAGGAGATCCTGTGGGCGATGTCCGAGGGGATCCACGTGTTCGGCGCGTCGAGCATGGGCGCGCTTCGGGCCGCCGAGCTGGCCGATTTCGGGATGGTCGGCGTCGGGACGATCTTCGAGCAGTACCGCGCCGGCGCGCTGACGGCGGATGACGAGGTCGCGCTCACGCACCTGCCGGCCGAGCACGGGTACCGGCGCGTGTCGGAGGCGCTCGTCGACATGCGGGCGACCGTCGAGGCGGCGGCCCAGGCGGGGATCTGCGAGCCGGCGCTCGCCGCGCGGCTGATCGAGCTCGCGCGGCGGCGGTTCTACCCGGAGCGCGCGTGGCCGGCGGTGCTGGCCGACGCCCGCGCCGCCGGGGAAGAGCCGCGCGCGCTCGACGCGCTCGAGGCGTGGCTGCCCGGCGGACGCGTGGACCAGAAGCGCCGCGACGCGCTGGCGTTGCTCGAGGCGATGCGGGCCGCGCGGGCCGCGCGCCCCGGGCCGCTGCGCGCCGGCTTCGCGTTCCAGCACACGGATCTCTGGGAGCAGGCGCTTGGCCGCATACGCGCGGAGCCGCGCGCGGCTGGCGCCGATCCGGACGCGAGCGCCGTGCTCGACGAGCTGCGCCTCGCTGGCGACGAGCAGCGCTACGCCCTCGCGGTGCAGGGCGCGCTCTTGCGCGCGCTCGCCGAGGAGGCCGCCGCGCGCAGCGGCCTCGAGGTCACCACCGAGCTCGTCCAGCGCACGGCCACGGAGTTCCGGCGCGCGCACGGGCTCTACACGGGCCCGCTCACGAGCGCGTGGCTCGCCGAGCAGGGGCTCGATCCGGAGACCTTCGTCCACATGATGAAGCGCGAGGCGAAGCTGCGCTGGATCGAGGCGGTGTCCGAGCCGGAGCGCCGCCGCCACCTCGCCGATCAGCTCCGCGCCATGAGCTGTCACGGGCAGCTCCACGCGCGGGCCCTCGCGAAGCAGGCCGCGCTCGCGCGCGCGGGCCTCTGCGCCGCGGATCTCGCGGCCGGCGACGACGACGACGCGGCGCTGCTGCGGTGGTACTTCGAGGCGCGGCTCGGCCGGCCCGTCCCCGACGACGTCGCGGACTACGCCGAGCGCTTCGGCTTCGGCGATCCGGGCGCGCTCTTGCGCGCGCTGCGGATCGAGCGCTGGTACGCGACGCGCGGCTGAGATCGCTGCAGCGCGCGGCGCTGCGCGCCGAAATCGCGTGAAACCCGGTGAAATGGGCGGCCGCGCCGCGAATGGGTATTCACGTGCCTGGGGACGGCGCGACGGCGGCTTCTCACGGTGACACCGCCGCCGCTGCGCCCCGGCGCTCCGCGCGCCTGAATCACACCTGATTCACGCCTGATTCACAGACAAGGAGAAGCAGCTATGGCCACGCACTTCATTCAGATCTTCGTCGATTGCGACAGCATCGCCAGCGGGCGCAAGGATCCCGCCAGCCAGATCCAGATGTTCGCCGACTCCGCGACGACCGTGCTCGCCAACCAGGGCGGCTACGAGCTCAGCATCCAGGTCAACAGCGGCGATGACATCCAGTGGAGCGTCTTCCCGCGGTACCCGCAGCAGCCCGGCACCACGAAGTCCTACTCCGTCCTCGTCAGCGCCACGTACGCGTGGAACGACAGCACGCTGCTGAAGAACTGGAAGGCCTACCAGGGCGCGGGGCCGATCTTCGTGTACCAGACCGACGGCGAGGACATCGCCCCGTCCAGCGGCGATGCCCCGATCGTGATGAAGGGCGACTTCAGGCCGTTCGTCGAGGCGCACGCGTCGCTGCCAGGCCGCCCGGATCCGGGATCGAAGCAGCAGGAGGCCTACTCGTTCTACATCAACATCTACCAGGGCGATAACCCGAACCCGGTGGTCAAAGACTACAGCTGGGATCCGTACGTCATGGTCGTCCAGCCCTGACGCCGAGTCAGACGCCGAGCCGCCGGTGCGGGCGGCCCGCCCGCGCGGTTCCGGGCGTGACCGGAGCCGGGTCTGCTAGCGTAGCTGGCGGCCCATGGCGACCCTCCAGCACCTCCCGACGGGCGCGGCCATCCCGCTCGCCGCGCGTCACGTCGTCGGGCGCTCCCGCACCTGCCAGCTGCACATCGATCTCGCGAGCGTCTCGGCCTTGCACGCCGAGATCGCGTGGGATGGCCAGGCCTGGCGCCTGCGCGACCTCGGCAGCCGCAACGGCACGTTCGTCGCTGGCGCGCGCATCCCGCCGGGGCAGCCGGTGACGCTCGCGCCGGGCGCCGAGCTCGGCTTCGGCGCGCCCGAGGGCCGCTACCGCTTCGTCGACGGCTCGCCGCCGCACCTGATCGCCTTCGGGCCCGACGAGACGCTCGTCGCCGAGGACGACGTGCTCTGTCTGCCGTCGGCCGCCGCGTGCGAGGCGATGATCTTCCGCGGCGAGGGCGAGCGCTGGGTGATCGAGACGCTCGAGGGCACGCGCCCGCTCGGCGACGGGGAGTGCGTCGTCCTGGGCGGCAAGCCCTTCCATGTGCACCTGCCGGGCGGGGTGCTGGTCACCCGCGACGCCGAGGCGCCGCGGGCGGAGCCGCCGGGCGAGGGCACGTTCGAGCTGCGGGTCAGCCGCGACGGCGAGCACGTCGATCTCTGCTTCCGCCAGGGCGAGCAGGTCCGCCCGATCGAGGCGCGGGCCCACGCGTTCCTCTTGCTGGCGCTCGCGAGGACCCGCCTGGGGGACGCCGCGCAGGGCCAGCTCCCCGAGAGCGAGCACGGGTGGATGCACCGCGAGGATCTGATGAAGGAGCTCGCGATCGACGATCCGCAGCTCCTCAACCTGTGGGTGTACCGGGCGCGGCAGCAGTTCGCGCAGATGAAGCTGCGGCGCGCGGCGCAGATCATCGAGCGGCGCGAGGGCGCGGGCCAGCTCCGGCTGGGCCTCGCCCAGGTGCGCGTGATCGACGCGTGAGCCGACGCCTGAGCTGACGCCTGAGCCGACGCCTGAGCCGGCGCCTGGGGCGCCGGCCGCCCCGGCGTCACCGCTGGATCGTGCCGAGCTCGTGGTACTGCTGGCCGGTCTCGAGCGTCACGACGCGCTCGCGGACCCGCTCGGCCGGCGTGCCCCAGCCCTCGAAGATCGTGACGTAGACCTTGGTCCGCGCGCTCGTGCGGTTGCGGTCCGACGCGAAGTAGTGCGCGCGGATCGCGTAGCGCCCCTTCGGCGCGCGCGGCAGCACGTACATCTCCGGGCCGTAGCCCTGGGTGACGTCCTGGGTCAGCGCGCCGCCGATCGCCGTCTGGCGGTGCTCGTAGTAGCACTCCTCGCCGCTCGGCTCGGTGACGTGCAGATCGACGTCGGTGTTGTCGGTGTTCCACGTGATCGTGACGACCACGTCGGCGGACTTCATGCCGATCGCCGCCGCCAGCGTCTCGAGCCGCGAGCGCGCGTAGTCCTTCAGGGTCGGCGCCGCGTTCCCGCCCTGGACCTGGCGCAAAAAGCGCAGGTAGTCGAGCTCGACGATCTTGCGCAGATCGCCGAACCGCGGGTCCCACTGGCCCAGGAGCGGGATCTCGAAGTACGCGAGCGCCAGCTCGTGGCGGCCCATCGCGGCGAGCGCCTGCGCCATCGCGCGGTACGTCTGCGGCTCGTGCGGGCGCGCGTCCGCGACGCGGCGGAGCAGGTGGAACGCCTGCGGGTGCAGGCCGAGCTCCATCGCCGAGAACGCGACGTCGCGCGCGAGCACGGCGTCGCCGGGGCTCTGCTCGACGAGCGACGACAGCGCCTTCAGCGCGTCGGCCGGCGACTGCTTGGCGCGGCGGGCGGCGGCGTCGGCGGTGAGCGTGTCGTAGTCGAGGTCGTGCTTGGCGAGCAGCGGCACGAGCGCGGGCGAGAGGCGGGCGCGCTCGCGCAGCTTCGTGGCCAGCGGCGTCGTCGGCACGGCAAACGCCGCGGCCGGCAGCTGGCCGAGCGCCGCCTTGTACGACGCCGGGATCTGGAGCCGGATGTCGGGGCTCTTCTCGAGGCGGCCGAGCAGCGCGAGGAACGACGCCTTCGGATCGCCGAGCGTGGCGTAGGCCGCCCCGAGCACCTTCGCGTAGAGCTCGCCGGCCGGCGTCGCCTTGACGACGAAGGCGTCGTCGTCGGGCTTGATGCCGAACCGCGCGTAGTCCTCCTCGGTCTCGAGCATGAGCAGCGAGCACGTGCGCCCCGTGACCCGGAAGTGCGTCGCGTACGCGCGGGCCTCGGCCTCGGTGCCCGCCTCGAGCTCCTCGAGGTGGGCCGTCGCGATCTGGCCGTAGGCGCGCGCCGCGAGCGGCGAGGGCAGGGGCGCGCCGAGCGGCGTCTTCACGGCCTGGCGCTTGCCGTCCTGCTCGACGGTGAGCACGAGCGCGGCGCCCTGCGCGATCGCGCCGCGGCCGGCCACCTGCACGGTCTGGCCCGGGAACAGCACCGACGGGGTGCCGGCGATCAGCACGTCGCTGCCGCCGGTGACCTCGACGCCGACGAGCCGCCACGGCCGCGCGCGGTGCGCCGTCGCGGCGCGCGCGATCTCGGACTCGCCGGTGACGGAGAACACCGCGCCGCCGGTCTGGCGCGTCAGGTGGGCGAGGGCGGCCGTGTCCGTGCCGGCGAGCCCCGTCTGGTACGCGAACAGGGGCCCCAGGCCGTCGAGCATGCGCCCGAGCGCGTGCAGGTTGGCCTCGCCCCACGTCGAGGCGCCGTCGGAGAGCAGGAACAGATCCGGCAGGCCGCCGTTCGGGCGCGGGCGCGCCGCGTCGCTGGCGCCGTTCACGGTGAGCCGCACCGCGGGGGCGATGGCGCCGAGCGCGGCACCGAGATCGGTGGCGCCCTCGAGCGCGAGGCCGCCGGCGAACGCGAGCAGCGCCTCGACCTCCGCGGGCGTGTTGTCGACGAAGCCCGGCCGGTACCAGTGCGCGTCGACGCTGAAGAACAGCACGTTGAACTGCTTGAGCGAGCCGCGGTTGCCGTCGAGGATCCCGCGCAGGAGCTTGAGCCAGATGTTGAAGCGATCCGGGTTCGCGCTCAGCGAGGTGTCGACGAGGAACACCGCGCGATCGCTCGTCTGCGCATCGGCGGCCGGCAGCTGGGGCGAGACGCGCGCCGCGAAGAACGGGCCGGTCTTGGGATCGGTCGCGACGAGGACCGGCGCGCCCGGGCTCGCGAGCCGGATCCGGATCGTGCGCTCTTTCCGGCCCTCGAAGTGGAATAGCTTGCGGCCGGCCACCGCGCGCGGCGCGACCTCGGGCGAGGCGGTGGCGGCGTGCGCGGCCGCGACGCTGACATCGACCACCGCCGCGGGCGCCTGCTCCGGCAGCTCGAGGCGGTACTCGAGGTCGCCGCCGATCGGCGTCAGATCGACGTCGTAGCCGACGACGATCCGGTGCAGCTTGTGCGGGGCGAGCGGGAACACGCGCGCGCTGAACACGCCCGCGCCCGCCCACTCGACGATCGCCGGATCGACGCGGCGCCGCACCGTCGCGCCGTAGGCGATCTGCGCCTTCTCGCGCGGCACCATGCGCGCCTCCTTGGGCGCGAGCCACTCCGTCTTGCGCTGCTGCATGAGCGCGTCCGGGTCGGCGCTGGCACCGCCCGGATCGCGGTCGGTGGCGATCGTCAGGGCGGGCTTTGGCTCGGAGGCAGCGTACCGGGTCTCGCCGAACGCGAAGAAGTACGGCGACGCCTCCTCGGGGAGCCGGAGCTGGAACGTGCCCTCGAGCTGGTGATCGCGCTCGTTGGCGTAGAGGTAATCGATGACGACGCGCGCGCGGAAGCCGTCGATCATGACGCGCGTCTGCATCCCGCGCAGCGCGAGCTCGTCGCGGTCACCGACCATGACGCGCGACGAGTTCGGCACGATCTGCGACCGCTTCCAGGTCTGCGGCTCGCCGTCCTTGCCGCCGCCGGGCTTGCCGCCCTGGCTGTCGCTGTCCTTCTTGCCCATCTTGCCCTCTTCCAGGGCCATGGCGGTGCCAGCTCCCCCTTCCTCCGCCTTGTCCGGCTCCGGCGCCATCTCCTGGGCCGGCGGCGCGGCATTTGTCCGCACGGACAGATCCATCGCCGCCCCGGAGTCGGCATCTCGCTTCTTCGAACAGCTGATCAGGCTCGCCCCGATCACCAGCAGCAGCAGCTTCGCGCGCATCAGGCCTCCTTCGGCACAGGACGCCAGCCGAGGCTAAAGGATTCGCACTTCTTCGTGGGGAGATGTCACGGGGGATGTCGCGGCGTGCCGACAAACCTCGCGACCCGCCGGCGGGAGGAACCTGCGGTCGGCGCCTCGCGTGGGAGCTTGTATGTAAGATGAGTCCGTACACACGGTGCTGTGGCTTTGCCGGAGTGATGATGGGGGTGATTGAGTAATGGGTAATGGGATCGTCTGCCGAAGGCTCTCGTACCCTCAGACTCCTCAGGCCTGAACAGAGCTGATAGCGTCGTTACCGGCCAGAGCGGCCAGAGCACCAGAGAGGGCCAATGAGAGCGACCGCCCGCTGCTTGATCGCGATCGCGTCGACAGCGTCAATGACCTGTCTGCCGGAGACTGCCACTGACGATCGATCGCCACTCGTCAAGCGGATACCAGTCAGCGTCTCCTCCGAAGCGGCCTGGTCGCTGTTTGATCGAAGCATCGAGAGCGGATTCACATCGTTCACCGCGCCGGTGACAGTGAAGCTCGACGAGGCGACAGCGCTCGCGGCCATCAAGGTGTATGGCCCGGCGCCGTATCGGCTCCAGGTCACAGACGCTGCGGGTACATCGCTCGGCGTCGGCCGGCTCGATCTGTCCCGGCTCTCGCGCGGCTGGCATGCGTTCCCTGTATCCGCGCCGTCGCGGGTCGACGTCGTCGAGCTGCACTTCGAGCCGACCGGCGGTCCAGGAGTGATCCCCGAGGTCGAGCTCTGGGGATTTGCAGATACGCCGCGCGCTCGCGTCACGAACGTCACGAACCTCTCGGCAGACGAGTTGTCGGCTCCGCTCGTCGCGACGAGCGCGCTCGCACGCGTCGATATCGAACCCGGCCACTGCTCGAAGCTCTCCATCACGCTGGCTCGGCGGCCCGAGCTATTTCGGCGCGCGTTCATCGCTTACCAGGCGTCGAACGTGCTGCGTGGGTTCGGGCTCAGGCGGAGCGTCAACGGCTCGGGAGCGCACGGTGGCAGCTGGCTGCCCGGCACCGGGACGACCGAGATCGTCGATGAGATCGATCCGCAATTGCTTCGCCCAGGCGCCAACGAAGTCTCACTGTGTGTCCCCGACGCGGCTGCGCGCCGCACCACGATCGATCGACTGCGTATCATCGGCGAGCTGGACGTGGGCAGCGATCTGGCGAGATCGATCTCGATTGGCACTGACAGGAGAGATGGCTCCGCGCTGCATGATGCAGATCTCGCGACCTCGATCGAGCTGGCCGCAGGGGAGCGCGTCTTGGTCGCCTTCGACCGCTTGATCGCCCCGGATGCCCTGCTCCTGTCCGGACAGCTCCGTGGCACGGTCTCCGTCGCGTGCATCGAGCGCGGTGGCGCAGCGGCGCCGCTCGACGTCCGGCAGGACGTCCGGGAGAACGGCGAGGCGTTCGTGCTCGACGGCGGCGCCCGGCGATGTGCACAGCTCGCGATCAGCGTCGATAAGAGGTCGACGCTCGCCGAGCTGGACGTCATCGGTTCAGGCGCGGCCGAGCGCGTCGACTGGCCCCGGCTCGTCGTGACCAGCGCGAGAGAGCACTTCGGCGACGTCGCATGGATCGGTGGCTTCGTGGCGCGCCCTCGCGCCATGACGACGGCGATCCGGGTGCGCGTCGCGGGTGAGGACGCCGGCGCGAGAACTGGGGACTTCGGCCAGATGGTGAAGCGCGGCAGCGGCGCGCTGGCGGTGTGGCGCGTGCCTGTCACCGCGGCGTTCCCCGACGGGACCAGCGACACGCTCGACGTGCTCCTCGACCGCGATCGCCGCCAGGATCTCGTCTCCTCCCAGGCTTCGGCGACCGCGCCGGGCGATGCCGGCACTCCTGCACAGTCCCAGCAGCTCGGCCAGCCCGGGACCGTCGCGGTCGCGCGTGCTTCACGGCTCGCCGCGACGCAGCTCCGGCTGGGCGCGCGCGTCGGCGCCGACATCCCCGCTGGCGCGGTCGGCACGCCGACGGACATCACCGTGCGCTACCTCGCCGATGGCGATGCGGCCGTGCCTCCGCTCGACCCCGGCATGATCAACGTGACGGGCCCCCGGGGCACCAGGGCCCACGCCTACGAATTCCTGCCCCAGGGGCAACGGTTCGCGCGCCCCGTCGAGATCGTGCTCCCGTACGACCCTGCGCTGATCCCCGAGGGCATGACGGCCGGCGACGTTCACGCGTACGCCTTCGATCCCCAGGCGAAGCGCTGGAGCAAGCTACCTCGGCAGGCCGTCGACCTCGGCGAGCACATCACGCGGAGCCAGGCCGATCACTTCACGATCATGCTGAGCGCGGTGCTCGCGGTCCCCAAGAACCCGACACCGCTGGCGCACGATCCCACGGCGCTCACCTCGATCGGCGCCGCCTCACCGGCGTCGAATATCGATCTCATCGAGCCACCGGCGCCGAGCTCGACGGGCGATGCGCACGTGTCGCTGCCGATCCGGCTGCCCCCGGGACGCGGCGCATATTCGCCCTCGCTCGAGATCGCGTATTCCAGCGCGGGCGGCAACGGGTGGCTGGGCGCCGGCTGGGATCTCCCGCTGTCCCGGATCGAGATCGACACGCGCTGGGGCGTCCCGACGTACGCCGCCGCGGAGCGGGTGCGGTACTTGCTCGATGGCGCGGAGCTCGTCCCGACCGCCGAGACTGATGGGCCGAGCTGCACGGCGGGAGGCCCGGGCCAGCGCTTCCGCCTCCGCGTCGAGGGGAGCTTCGCCCATATCCTGCGCTGCGGCTCGGCTCCGGCGAGCTACCACTTCGAGCTTCGCGATCGGAATGGCACGCTGCTCAGGTACGGAGGCGCCGGGGCGGCGCTCGCGAGCTACGCAAGCGGCGGCGTGTTCCGGTTCGCGCTCCGTGAAGTCGTCGACGCGCACGGGAACACGACGCGGTTCTTCTACGCCACCGATGCAGAGTCCGGCCCCGGTGAGCCGTTCCGCGAGCTGTATCCGTCGCGGATCGAGTACACGGCTCACCCGAGCCTGTCTGCCGCGTACGCCGTCCACTTCGATCTCGACGACGGCACGCGCCCCGATCGCGTTGTGTCCGGCCGCGCCGGGTTCAAGACGGTCACGCGCAAGCTCCTGCGCTCGCTCCGCGTGACGTTTCAAGGCGATCTCGTCCGGCAATACGTGCTGACGTACAGGCGCGGAGAGTTCGATAAGACCGTTCTGTCGAGCATCCGTGTATACGGCACGCAGGGCTGCGCCGCGGGTGGCGACGCGTTCGCGTCGCCGAGCTGCGCCCCAGCGTCGCTGTTCCACGAGCATCGATTCGACTACCACGCCGAGGAGCAGGCGTTCTCGGCCGCCCAGCAGTGGGGCATTGCCGGTGACCCGGAGCCTGCCAAAGCCGCGCTAGCCAAGGGCGCGACGAGAGGTGGCAGCTTCGACGTCTCGCTCTCTGCCGAGCTCCCCGGCGGACTCAGCGCGAGCGCCGGTGCGAACGTGGGCGGCAGCACCCGCCACGAGCTCGTCGGTGTGTACGACCTGAATGGCGACGGATTGCCAGATCAGGTCGTAGGCACAGGCGGCCAGACGGTGGTGCTCTACAATCGGTCGCGGCCGGGCGGCATCCCGACGAGTGAGCCGCTGTTCGCCGCAGCGACGGACGAGGCCACGCACCTCGCAGCACTCGGCACCGAGCGTAACAACGACTGGGGCGTCAGCCTCGGCATCGAGGCATCCCTGGGTGGGTTCGCTGCCTCTGCGGGTGCGGGGTTCTCGAGCTCGACGGCAAGATCACGCCAGCTCCTGACGGACCTCGACGGCGACGGCTACACCGACGTGGTCCAGGCCGGTGGACAGGCGCTCCTGGGCGAGCCGTGCGCGGTAGGGACCGGGACGTGCTTCGTGCCGGCACACTTCGGCGCCGCCGGCAGCATCGACCCGCGCAAAGATCCGATGCTGGCTGCGCTCGCCGCCGACATCGCGGCGCGCACGTTCACGGGCGATCCGGTCGTGCGGTGGGTCGCGCCGTTCACGGGGACGATCACGCTGAGCGGGACGGTGCAGAAGGCGCGTGCAGGCGGCGAGGACGGCGTCGGCGTCGAGGTCTACCACCAGGACGAGCTCGTCGACGGCATGACGATCGCGCCTGGTGTCACGACCCCGCTTCCGTTCCCATCGCTGCAGTCGATTCAAGTGACGGCAGGCGAGGCTATCTATCTGCGCGTCCGGACGAACGAGGATGACGCGGTCGCGCCGGATGGCACCTTGGTAGATGCGGTCGCTGCGCGACTCGAGATCGCCTATTCGTACGTATGCACGCCGCTCGGTTGCGACGACGTCGCGGATCCGGACGCGGCGCGCGATCCGACCGATCGGCCCGTGCTCGCGTTTGCCACGGACACGGACCTCCGCGTGGCGGGGGCGCCCGCGCTGCTCGTGGTGCCCGCTCGCGGCACGCTCGATCTCCACCTGAGCGTGGTGAAGCGCCCCTCGACTGCCGATATCCGAGTGTGCGTCCAGCGATTCGCTGCTCCCGCCGGCACCGCGAGTCTTTCGCGCTCGCTCGATCGGCC
>DATMCI010000168.1:0-16134 GCA_035558535.1 Kofleriaceae bacterium | reverse complement strand
CGGTTGTGCGTCCTCGGGCGTCCTCGGGTGCGTCCTCGGGTGCGTCCTCGGGTGCCGACCGCGTGGAACCCTTCCGATGGATTGGCGCCGGCCCCGCAATTTGGGTACGTTCATTCCATGTCGAGCCGCCCGCTCCCCCTGCTCCTCGTTTGCCTGGGCTTCGCAGCCGCGGCGTGCGGCGATTCGGACAAGACCCTGAAGGTCACCGGCATCGAGCCCGAACGCGGTGACATCAACGGTGACACGTACGTCATGATCAAGGGCAACCGCTTCGTCGCCGACGGGCCGCGCAAGGCCGACGTCTACTTCGGCACGCAGCAGTCCGGCTACCGCAAGGGCTCCGTGGTGCGCTTCGCGAGCGACAAGCAGCTGATCGTGCGGACGCCGGGCGGCAAGCCGGGCGAGGTCGTCGACGTGCTCGTCATGTTCGAGCCGGGCGGCCAGCTCCGCATCCCGAACGCGTTCACGTACGTCGAGAAGGGCGGCGGCATGTCGGTCGACGACCTCGCGCCGGGCAAGGACAAGGGCGGCGAGAAGCGGTCCGCGCCCAAGAAGTAGGGGCTGCCCGGCGCGCGCGCGCCCTGCTACGCCAGGTTCAGCCGGAACAGCTGCTGCCCGAGGAGCACGAACGACTCGTGCCCGACGCCGCGCTCGCCGTTGACCTTGATGAACGTGCCGTTCGAGCTGCCGAGGTCGGCGAGGAACACGCGGCCGTCGCGCAGCGTGATCCGCGCGTGCAGACCGGAGACGTAGCCGTCGTCGGGGAAGTTGATGTCGCCGCGCTCGCGGCCGAGCGTCACGCTATCGCCGAGCAGCGGGAACGCGGCGCCCGTGATGTCGCGGCCGATGATGACCGTGAGCTTGCCCCAGTAGCCCGGGTTCGGGCTGCCCATCAGCTCGGTGCCGTCGGCGGTGGGCTCGGGCGCGGCGATCAGCTCGAAGCGCAGGAGCTCCTGGCCGATGCGGAGGATCTGCCCGCTCGCGAGCTCCTCCTCCTGCGTCATCTTCACGAACACGCCGTTGAGGCTGTCCAGATCGCGGACGACCGCGTTCGGGGCGCGGATGTCGAGCTGCGCGTGCACGGGCGAGAGGTAGCCGTCGTTCTCGAACAGGGCGCCGAAGCTCCGGCCGAGCTTGTTCTCGCCGGGCCGGAGGTCGTGCGTGCCGCCCTCGCTGCCGTCGGGCCGGATCAGCGTCATCGACAGCCGCGCGCGCGCGAGCGGCGCGCCCATCATGCCCCCGCCGCCGGGCGGCTGCGGCATCTGCATCGGCGCCGAGCCCTCGTCCATGCGGAACCCGCACGTGCCGCAGAAGCGGAACGACGGCGGCACGTCGCTGCCGCACGACGGGCACCGGCGCATCCCCGGCGCGCCCCCGGGCGCCGGCGCGAAGCCGGGCGAGAAGCCGGGCACCCCGGGCGGCGGCCCCATCGGCGGCGGCATCGCCGGGCCGCCGAGCGGACCCGGCGGCGGCATGCCGCTCGGCATCGCGCCCATACCGCCGACCGGAGCGCCGGGGCGGCCGGGCGGGGGCGCCATCGGCGTGTTGCGCGGCGGGCCGCCCATCGGGCTGCCCATCGGTCCCCCCATCGGTCCTCCCATCGGTCCCCCCATCGGTCCCCCCATCGGTCCTCCCATCGGTCCGCTCCCCGGCATCGGTCCCGAGCTCTGCTCCGCCATGATCGTCTTCATCATGCCCATGTCGCCGCCTGGTTTCGGCGCGGCCGTCAGCTCTGCCCCGCAACCGAGGCAGAACTTGTAATGGTCCTGGTTTTCTTTGCCGCAACGATTGCAGACGGTCATTGGTGGGCTCCCCGGAACGAGGCCTCAGACGATTTCGACGCGAAGTAGCTGCTGGCCCAAGAACACGTAGTCTCCGTGCTTCAGCACCCGCGCGCCGCTGATGCGCACGAAGGTGCCGTTACGCGATCCCAGATCGGTAACCGATAGCACGCCCCCGGAGAGCCGGATCTCCGCGTGATGGCCGGAGATGAACGGATCCTCGGGGAAGTTGATGTCGTTGCCCTCCCGCCCCAGCGTGGCGACCTCGCCGTCGACGCGGAACACCCAGCCGATCTGGCCGCCGCGCAGGTTCTGGCGGATCTCGAGCGTCGCGGGCCGCGCGAGGCTCGCCGAGTAATAGGTGCCGTCGCCGTCGGGCAGGTCCTCGGGCTGCGGCGCGGGATCGACCTGGAGCACCTGCTCGCCGATGAGGACGTGGCCGCCGGGGGCCAGCTCCACGGTGCCGTTGATGCGCACGTAGATGCCGTTCAGCGAGCCCTCGTCCTTCACGAGCAGCTCGTTCTGCGCGTAGACGAAGTTCGCGTGCGTCGGCGACAGGTACGGATCGTCGGGGAACGCGATCGGGACCTCGCCGCGCCCGGCGAGGTGCTCCTGGCCGGCGAGCGTGAACGAGATGCCGTCCTCGCCGTCGCCGCGGATCAGCGTGAGCTTGGCGCGGGCGGCCTGCATGGCGCCGCCGAAGAACTGCGTGCTGCGGCCCGGCTTCTGCGAGCCGGTCGCCGGGTCGCTGCTGCCCGCGGGGCGCGGCCCGACGCGCGTCTCGACGCCCTCGAAGCTCACGGGCGTGGCGACGCGCGTCCCGCAGCTCGGACAGAAGCGATTGCCGGGCGCGACGTTGGTGCCGCACTTGCTGCACGCGACGCTACCTTCCACCGTCGGAGCCGTCGGTATCGGCGTGCTCTTCACGCGGGGGCGCGGGTCGAGCGCGACGTCGGCTCCGCATCGCTTGCATTGCGGCACCCCGATCGGGGTCAGCGCGCTGCACGCGTCGCAGACGAGGCCCACATCCATCAAGTCGGAAATTCTACCCTCTCGTGAAAGAGCCCGTCAAAAGCTGGGGTCTCCACAGATCGGGTGGGGCCACCGGTCAGGTCCCGCCCGCGGCTCGCCGGACGGCCGGGTCGGGGTCGGCCAGGAGCTCCCCGCGCCGCTTCTGCGCGCGCTCGTCCTTCAGCGGACCGAGCGAGCGCGCCGCCGAGGACCGGACCTGGGGCACCTCGTCGCGCGAGAGCTGGAGCAGGGCGTCGATCCCGCCAGGGATCACCCCCGGGGCCCCCCCGGGCGGGCCCCCGAGCGCCGTCGCCACAGCCTCGCGCACGAAGCTAGAGGGATCGGCCGCGGCCTTGACGAGCGCCGCTGGGTCGCCCTGCGCCCCCAGCTTGCCGAGCGCGATCGCGGCGACGCGGCGATCGGTCCACGGGGCCGCGCCCAGGACCTTGCCGACCTGGGCGACCAGCTCGGCCGGCCGGGCGCCGCGGCGCTGCGCCAGCACGGCGACCGCGTTCATGGCCGCGGCGCGGACCTGGTCCGCCGGATCGGCCAGCGCCTTGGCGACGGCCGCGTCGGCGCCCTGGACCTTGCCGCCGTCGAGCTTGGCGTACACGGACACCGCGAGCGCGCGCACCTTCGGATCGTTGCTCGCGAGCTGCGCCGCGATCGCCGGGGCGATCGCCTCGCCGATCTTTGCGTACGCGGCCGCGACCTTGGCGTCGGTGGCCTGCGGCGACAGGGCGCCCAGGGACAGCTGCGCCGGCGCGCCGTCGAGGTCCGCGAGCACGGAGACGATCACGTCGCGGTGCTCGCCGAGCGCGTCGAGCAGGCCCCGGGCGATGTCGTCGGCGTGGTCGGCCACGAGCTTGCCGGGCGTGGCCGGGGCGGACACCGGGCCGGGCAGCGCAAGGACGGCGGCGATCGGATCGTACTTGCCCCGGACCTGCGGGTACTCGCCGATCGGGCCGGGCTGCGCGGCGGGCAGGCCCCCGCCGCCGACCCGGCCGATCGCCCACACGAGCTCGTCGGCGGAGCGGCCGGCGCGCGCGTAGTAGGCGCGGATCAGCGGGCCGAGCGCGCGCGCGTCGCCGAGCTGGCCCAGGCTCCACGCCGCCAGGCGCTGCGCCTCGCCGCGGTTGTCGGTCAGCGCGCCGAGCAAGGCCGGGATGGCGGCGGCGCTCCGGCGGGCGCCCAGGGCGTACGCGCACGCGGCGCGGGTGGCGTCCTCCTTGCGCGCCTCGCCGAGCGTCCCGACGAGCGCCGGGACGACGCGCGGATCGTCGATCTGCGACAGGCCGAGGCACGCCAGCGTCTGCACGCTCGGGCGGCGATCGCCGAGCGCCTTGAGCAGGGCGGGCACCGCGCGCTTGTCGCCGGAGCGGCCGAGCGTGAACGTGGCCGCCTCGCGCATCGCCAGCTCGGGGTGCTCCATGAGCGGCAGGACGTCGGCGAGCACCTTCGGATCGCCGAGCCGGCCGGCGGCGACCAGCGCGTCGACGCGGACCTCGCGATCGAGCGACTCCTGCAGCGTGCCGATGTGGCGCGTCTCCTTCGCCGGCTCCTGGCGCGCCATGTGGACGAGCGGCGCCGCGGCGCCCTTGTTGCCGAGGTGGCCGAGCACCGCCACCGCCACGCGCTGCTGCGCCGCGTCCTTCTCGTCGCGCAGCGCCTCGAGGAGCGGCTGCAGGCCGTGGCCGCCGATGCGGACGAGCTCGGCGCGCGCGCCCTTCCGGACGTCCTCGGTGCCGTGGCGGGCGCGCTCGACGAGCCGGGGCACGTAGCGCAGGTACAGGTCGACGAGGATGCGCCGGTAGATCGGCTTGTGCGCCATCATGAACGACAGCGGCGACAAGACCTTCTCGAGCTGGCCGAGCGAGTCGGTCATCTCCTCGAGATCGATCGCCTCGCGGCCGGCGCGCGCGACGTCCTCCTCGCTGGGCGAGTTGCGCAGGACGGCGCGCAGGAGCTCGGCGGCGCGCAGCGGCTGGGCGCTCTGGATGTAGAGCTGCGCCAGCGCGAACTGCGCCTTGGAGTTGCGCGGATCGAGCGCGAGCACCTTCTCGTAGGCCGCGATCGCGTCGGAGAAGCGCTGCATCTCGACGTAGCGCTCGCCGAGGCGCTCGTACGCCGATGGATCGCGCGGGTTCTTCGCGAGCGCCTTCTGCTGCCACTCGATCGCCTCGTCGTCCTTCCGGGCCTCGGTCTTGATCTCGGCGATCGTCTGGTAGACGTCGCGCTCGCGGCTCGGCTGCGCCTTGGCGAGGGCGAGCAGGAGCGCCACGGCGTCGTCGTAGCGGCGCGCGAGCCGGTACAGCTTGACGAGGTCGAGCACGATCTCGGCGTCGTCGGGGACGCGCTTGCTGAGCTTCTCGAGCGTTGTGACCGGCTCGCCCTTCTTCGCCTTGCCCGGCTTGCCGAAGTACTCGACCAGGTAGTAGCCGGCCTCGAGGTCGCCGCTGGCGAACTTGGTCTCCCACTCGGACACGAGCTGCTTCTCCTTGAGCCCGCCCCACTTCGTGATCGCGGTGACCTTCTTCTTGCGCGCCTCGCGGCGGGCGAGCCGATCGGTCACCTTCGTGCCGAGCAGCGAGAGCACCCGGTCCCAGTCGGCGACCGCCTCGGCCCACATCTTCTGCGACTCGTAGACGTGGGCGCGGCCCTTGTAGTGCTCGGGGTTCTTCTCGTCGAGCTTGATCGCCTTGGCGTAGCTCGCGAGCGCGTCGGTCGGCATGTTGTGCTCGGCCATCACCTCGCCGAGCTTGGCGAGCCCGCTCGCCTTGCCCGTGTTCGCGAGCTTCTTCCACGTGGTGATCGCGCGCGCGCGGTCGTTCTTCTGCCAGTACTGCTCGCCGAGCGTGACGAGGTGGCCCGGATCGTCGGGCTCGAGCTTGGCGAGCCGCTCGTACTCGGCGATCGCGAGCTCCTCCTTGCCCCAGCGCTGGTACATGTCGGCGATCGCGGACAGGACGCCGGCGTCGGTCGGGAAGCGGGCCTCGAGCCGCGCCAGCGCGTCGAGCGCGCGCTTCTCCTGCATGCGGCGCCAGTAGCGCTCGGCCAGCTCGAGCTGGAACCGCGCCTCGCCGGGCGCGGCGCGGACGACCGCCTCGTACTGCGCGAGCGCCTCGTCGTCCTTGCCCGAGTTCTCGAGCAGGTGGATCAGCCGGCGCTGCGTGTCGAGCTCCCACGCCGCGTTCGCGACGGCCTTCTTGAGCGCGGCGATCGCCTTGTCCTGCGCGCCGGTCTCCTCGTAGAGCTTGCCGAGCGTCGACCACTCGAAGTGGCCGCGCGCGCCCTCGGGCCAGGCCTTCTCGTACTCGGCGAGCAGCGCCGGCAGCGCCTGCTTCTTGCGGTAGATGTCGACGATCCGGCCGGTCAGCTCGATCTCGAGGTAGTAGCCCTTGGGGGCCATCTTGATCGCGCGGCGGTACTCGGCGATGGCCTCGTCGTCCTTGCCCATGCCCTCGAGCGCCTGGCCGCGGCGCGAGACCACCTCGATGCGCCGCGACGGATCGCTGCCGAGCAGCTTCTCGGCGGCGGCGTAGCTCTCGAGCGCGATGTCGCGCTTGCCGGCGGCGAGCATCGCGTCGCCGCGCTCGAGCCAGAGCTGCGCGTTGCCCGGCTCGAGATCGAGGAACTGCTTGAAGTACGCGTTCGCGGCGTCGATGTCGTTCGTGGCGAGCGCGAGGTCGGCGAGCGCGCGCAGCGCCTTCTTCTTCATGTCCTTGCCGGTCGCGCTCGCGAGCGCCTTGTCGTAGGCGGCGCGCGCGTCCTTGTTCCGGCCGGCGCCCTTGTGGATCGCGCCGATCTCGACCCACGTCGCGCCGTCGGTGGCCTTCTGCGCGACGGCGCGGTTCCAGTAGTCGAGCGCGCGCTGATCGTCGCCCATCTTGTGCTGGATGTGGCCGAGCACGACGAGCGTCGCCCAGTCGTCGGGGTTCTTCTCGAGCTGCTTTGTGTACTCGTCGCGCAAGAGCTCCGCGGTCCGGTACTGCCGGTACGTCTTGAGGAGGTTCGCGAGCGCGACGGCGTCGTGCGGGTTCCGCGCGAGGAAGCCCTTGTGCTGCGCGATGACCTTCAGATCGAACGGATCGCGCCGGACGCCCCAGTCATCGCCCTGCGCGTGCGCGAGGCGCGGGGCGGCGGTGAGGGCAGGGGCGGTGGCGATCAGACACGCGAGGAGGACCCGGAGGCGCCGCATGTCTCGCGAGCATAGCCGCTCGCTCGGGCGCGTGCCCGTGCCGTCTACGGGCTCAGCGGCGGCCCGGAAGCGGTGGCGGCTACGCGGTCGCGCGGATGCGCGCGAGCATCGAGCCGAGGTGGCGGCGGCGCATGTCGATGCAAAAGTCCCGCACCGTGCGCGCCTGGCTCCTGGCCATCTCGACGAAGCGGACGCCCAGCCCCGACGCGAGCCGATCATCCTTGCGGTAGCAGATCCGGCCGAGCGCCCAGATCGAGTCGTCGATCCCGGGGAGCTCGAGCTCGAGGCCGACGAGCATGCCGGGCGGCGGCGCGAGCATCGAGACCGCGGACATGCTGAGGCCGCTGTCGGAGAGATTCGCGGCCAGCCCGCGGACCGGCCGATCGTGGACATAGGAGGTGACCATCGCTTCGAACGGGATCCGGAACCCAAGTCGTCGATCTTGCACTGCGCGTCCTCTTGTAGAGAGATGTAGGATGTAAGACTACCAATGGCAGAGAGCCGGCCAAGTTTTTCGCCGTTTCCGTTCGAGGGCCTGCGGCGGGTGACGCGGCGGGAGGCGGCGCTCGAGTCGGCGATGGCGCGCTGGATCGCGGCGCGGCCGCCGGGCGCGCGCGTGGCGCAGCTCGCGGGCGGGCCGGTGCGGATCCGGCTCGTCGGGCATAGCGCGGCTGGGACTGGTGGAGGCATGGATCCGTACGCGGCGCTCGCCGAGGTGCGGGCGGGCGGCGCATCGATCGTGCTCGCCGCGTCGGCGGCACCGGTGCGCGCGCTCGCGGAGCGGCTGCTCGGCGGGGCCGCGGAGCTGCCGGCGCCGCGCCCGCTCGGGGTGGTGGAGCACGCGATCTTTGCGCTCGCCGTGGCGGCCGCGATCGAGGACGCCGGGGCCGCCGCCGAGGTCTGGCCGCTCGCGGGTCCGCCTGCGGATCGGGGCGGCCCGCGGATCGAGCTCCTGCTCGAGCTGCCGGACGGGCCGATGACGGTGGTCGCGTACCTGCCGCCCGATCTGGAGCTGCGCGCGCCGCCGGAGCGCGAGCTGGCCGCGTGGTCGATCGCGCTGCCGCTGGTGGCCGGCCGCTGCGCGATCACGCGGGCCGCCGTGCGCGCCCTGGCGCCGCGCGACGTCATCTTGCTGGAGGGCGCGCCCGGCCGGCTCGCGCTGGAGATCGGGGACGGCGCGATCGGGCTCGTCGCCGCTCCCGGGGCCATGGCTGCGGAGGTCGCGACCGGTTATGTTCGCCGCGACATGGCGCTGCCCGACGAGGCCCACCTCGAGCTGACGGTCCAGCTCGGCACGGCGCGGCTCTCGCTGCGGCGGATCTCGGAGCTGGCGGTCGGGGAGGTGATCCCGCTGGGGCGTCCCCTGGCGGGACCCTACGAGGTCCGGGCCGCTGGCCAGCTCGTGGGCCACGGCGAGCTGCTCGATGTTGACGGTGAGCTAGGCGTGCGCATCGTGTCGCTCGTTGATCGCTCCGTTGATCGCTCTGTTGGTTACGGCCCCAGCGCGCGCCCGATTCAGGAGTAAGTCCTCATGCCCGTTTACGAATATCAGTGCAAAGCTTGCCACCGCGAGTTCGAGTACCAGCAGCGGATGTCCGATCCGGACAAGACGACGTGCGAGGCCTGCGGAGGCAGCCTCGATCGGCTGATCTCGCGCACCGCGTTCCAGCTCAAGGGGAGCGGCTGGTACAAGGACCTCTACTCCTCGCCGTCGCAGAAGCCGGCCGCCGAGGGCGGCAAGTCCGAGGGCAAGTCCGACGCGGGCGGGGACGCCGCGCCGGCCGACAAGGGCGGCGGCTCGGCCGCGAGCACCCCCGCGCCCGCGGCGGCGAGCTCCGGCGGCAGCAGCTCCTCGTCGGGCTCAGGCTCGGGCTCAGGCTCGGGCTCGGGCTCGGGCTCGGGCTCAGGCTCGGGCTCAGGCTCGGGCGGCAGCACCACGTCGGCCGCGGCCGCGAAGGCGACGTGATCGGGCAGATCATCGACGGCAAGGCGATCGCGGCGCGGCTCCGGGCCGACGTCGCCGCGTCGGCGCGCGAGCTGCGCGGCCGCGGCATCGCGCCCACGCTCGCGGTGGTGCTCGTCGGCGACGATCCGGCATCGGCCATCTACGTGCGCGGCAAGACGAAGGCCGCGCGCGAGGCCCAGGTCGAGGTCCGCGATCACGCGCTGCCGGCACAGACCACGCAGGCCGAGCTCGACGCGCTCGTCGAGTCGCTCAATCGCGATCCGGACGTCGACGGCATCCTCGTGCAGCTCCCGCTGCCCGCGCACCTCGACGCCGACGCGGTGATCCGCGCGATCGATCCGGCGAAGGACGTCGATGGCCTGCACCCGGTGAGCCTGGGGCTGCTCGCGCAGGGCAAGCCGTCGTTCGCGCCGTGCACGCCGAAGGGCTGCATGCGGCTCCTGCGCGAGGTCGGCGCGGAGCTCGCCGGCGCGCGCGCCGTCGTGATCGGCCGCAGCCTGCTCGTGGGCAAGCCGATCGCGCTCCTGCTCGGGAACGCGCACGCCACCGTGACGATGTGCCACTCGCGGACGCGCGATCTCGCCGAGGAGGTCCGCCGCGCCGACGTCGTCGTCGCCGCGGCCGGCCGGCCCGAGCTCGTCGCGGGCGACTGGATCCGCGAGGGCGCGATCGTGCTCGACGTCGGCATCAACCGCACTGCCGACGGCAAGCTCGTCGGCGACGTCGAGTTCCGCACCGCCGTCCAGCGCGCGCGCGCGATCACGCCGGTCCCCGGCGGCGTCGGCCCGATGACGATCGCGTGCCTGCTCGAGAACACGATCGAGGCGGCGCGTCGCCGCCGCCTCAGGTGAGCGAGCCGCGGACGAACGCCGGCTTGGACAGCGCGCGGACGAGCACGACCTGCAGCTCGGCGAACGGCGGCGGGTTGGAGATGACCTCGTCGGCGCCCGCGGCGCGCGCGTGCTCGTACTGCTTCGGGTTCGCGGTCAGCACCACCGCCGGCACCGGCGGCACCTGCGCCTTGGCGGTGCGCAGCGTCGCGAGCCCGCCCTCGACGTCGAAGTCGAGGTCGATCACGGCCAGATCGATCTCGCTCGACATGATCGTGGTGGCGACGCTCGCGTCGGCCGCCTGCATCACCTCGGCGGTGCTGATGATCGACTTGATCGAGCGCGCGATCGACGCGCGGTCCTGGCGATCGCCCGAGAGCACGAGGATCTGCACCCCGGTGAACGCCGCCACCAGCCGATCGATCAGCGCGCCCAACTGCGGCGCCATGTCGACGAACTCGATGCCGAGGCCCGGCGGCCCGTCGTAGCTCTCGACGCCGCGCCGCCACGACACCGTGCCGTTCAGGCTGATCTGGCCCCCGTTCGGGATGCCGAAATCGATCGTGACCGGCGCGCCCATCGGGATGTCGGCGTCGGTCTCGAGGAAGAGGCCGCCGCGCGACAGGTTCACCGAGTACGCGACGAGGAACGACGACGGCGTGCGGAACTCGACCAGCACCGAGTAGGGCATCCGGACATGCTCGCGCTCCGGCATTCCTCGCGGTCCAAGTTACGGCATCGCGAGCGGTATCTCCACGCGCCGTGCACGCCGTCGTCAGGAAATCTGCAGGGCGCGCGGGCCGCCGGGGGCGCGCGCGTGGCTGCGGCACCCCGGGACGCCGCCCCCTGGGGCAGATCGCCCCCGAGCGCGCCTGGTCAGAGCAGCCGATCGAGCAGGCGGTCCAGGTGATCCAGATCGAGGTAGCGGATCTCGAGCCGGCCCGCCTTGCCCGGCTCGTCCTCGGTGATCGTGACCGGCCCGCCGAGCGTGCGGGTCAGCCGCTCCTCGAGATCGCGCACCGATGCCGACTTCGCCTTGGACTTCGGCTCCTCGCGCGGCTTTTCAGGCCGCTCGGCGGCGGTGCGCGTCTTCTTGACCAGCGCCTCGGTCGCGCGGACCGAGAGCTGGCGGTCCACGACGTCGCGGGCGGCGCGCTCGATCGCCGCCGCCTCCTCGAGCCCGAGCAGCGCGCGGGCGTGGCCCATCGACAGCCGCTCGTCCTCGACCAGCTGGCGCACCGGCGGCGGCAGCTTGAGCAGGCGGATCGCGTTGGCGACCGTGCTCCGATCCTTGCCGATCCGCTCGGCGATCTCCTCGTGCGAGAGGTGGTACTCGTCGACGAGCCGCTGGTACGCGGCCGCCTCCTCGAGCGGGCCCAGGTCGGCGCGCTGCAGGTTCTCGACGAGCGCCCGCTCGAGCGCGACGCTCTCGGCGACGTCCTGCACGACCACCGGGATCTCGTGGAGCCCCGCCCGCTGCGCGGCGCGCCAGCGCCGCTCGCCGGCGATCAGGAAGTACCCGCCGCTCGGCCGTGGCCGGACGACGAGCGGCACGATGACGCCGTGCACGCGGATCGAGTCGGCCAGCTCGACGAGCTTCACCTCGTCGAAGCGGTGGCGCGGCTGCTCCGGGCTCGGGTAGAGGTCCTCGATCCCGGCGGCGAAGTACGTCCGCGGCCGCGCCGGCCCGCCGCCAGCCTGCGCCTGTGCCTGCGCCGCCGGGCCCGCCGGCCCCGGCGCACCCGCGGCCGGGCTCGCGGGCGCAGAGGGCGCTGGCCCCGTCGGCATGAGCGCCGACAGGCCGCGTCCGAGCCCGCGCTTCTTGGCGTCTGCCATCACCGAGGTGCCCCGGCCTCTGGTTGCCGCGTCACTTTCGGGACGTCCACGATCAACGTGCGATCGATGAACTCGTCCGCGACCGCGAGGTAGCTCTTGGTCCCCGGGCAGCGCAGGTCGTACAGGAGGCAGGGCTTACCGTGGCTCGGCGCCTCGGAGAGCCGCACGTTGCGCGGGACGTTCTCGCCGAACACCCGGTCGCCGAAGAAGCGCGCGACCTCTTCCCGGACCTGGTTCGCGACGCTGAGCCGGCCGTCGAACATCGTGAACAGGACGCCGTCGATCTTGAGCCGGGGGTTGTACGCGGCGCGCACCTTCTCGATGGTGGCGTTCAGCGCCGACAGCCCCTCGAGCGCGAAGTACTCCGCCTGCATCGGGATGACCACGCCGTGGGCGGCCACGAGCGCGTTCAGCGTGAGCAGCCCCAGCGACGGCGGGCAGTCGATGACGACGTAGTCGTAATCTTCGGCGACCGCGGCGAGCGCGTCGGCCAGGAACCGCTCGCGCTTGTCCGCCGAGATCAGCTCGATCTCCGCGCCGACGAGGTCTGTCGTCGCTGGCGCGAGGAACAGCGTCGTGATCTCGGTCGGCCGGATCACGTCCTCCATCGCGACCTCGCCGATCAGCGCGTCGTAGATGGAGAGCTCGACCTTGTCTCGCGGGTATCCGATGCCCGACGATGCGTTGCCCTGCGGGTCGAAGTCGACCAGGAGCACGCGATAGCCGCGCGACGCGACCGACGCCGCGAGGTTGATCGCGGTCGTGGTCTTGCCCACGCCGCCCTTCTGGTTAGCGACCGCGACGATCCGGGTCATGCACGCCGAGGTAACACGTGCCTGTGACGGCCGACCCTCCGCCGACCCCTCGGCCGCCCCTCGTTTGGGGGGGTTTGAGGGTCCGCGGCGCTCCTCCCGGCGAGAAAAACTTGGTCCGGATTCGGATCGCGATTATGGTGTGACCAGATGTAGGACATGTGGGCATGTCCTCTTCGAGGGATCTCACAGAGGGAGCGAAGATGTCTGGTATTCCGCGTATTTACACGTCGTTTGCCGAGTTCGAGCGTGAGGAGCTTCGCCGTCTGGATTCCATGCACACGTCCGTGGATGACCTGGTGCAGGAGCGCTTCGCGGAGGACCTCGACTTTGGCCAGAGCGAGCAGCCGCGGCGCCGCGGCCGCCCCCGCAAGAACCCGCGCTGACGCCCGGCCCGGTCCCGGTCCGCGCCCGCGTCCGCGCCCGGTCCGCGCCTGCTCATTGCGGCTTGCACGCGGCGAGGTACCGCGTGGCCGCGTCCTCCAGCGAAGGGGAGGTGCGCGCGTCCCAGCCGGTGATTCCGGCGATCGCGGCGATCGCGTTCGCCCGCGCGTCTTGCTTCGAGCGATCCGGCTTGGTCACCGGGAGCCGCGTGAGCAGGCCGGCGAGCGTCGGCGGTGATCCGACGTAGCGCGCGAGCTCGATGTAGCGCTCCGTGACCCACCAGGAGAGCGGATCGTCGAAGCGCGGCACGGCGGCCGCGAAGCGCTCCGCGAACAGCCGGCGATCTTCTTCGGTCGCCGGGCCGCCGCGCTCCGCGACCGCGGTGATGCCGCCGAGCGCCTCGAGGGCGAGCTCGAGGCCGATGTATCGATCCTGATCCGTCGTGCCTGCGTAGCCGGTGAACGTCCGCTCGAGCACGCGGCCGTTGTCGTCGGTGAGGCGCACGAGCACGTGGAAGTCGCGCGAGGTGATGACCGTACCGCCGAGGTCGCCGGGTGCCGGCTGCGCCGCCTCGCGCACCGTCGCCGCGAGCGCGCCGCGCGCGATCTCCAGCTCAGGGAGCTCCACGCGGCCGGCGGCGAGCTCGAGCGGCGGCCTGCGCGGCGGCGTCGCGCGGTTCGCGAAGCGGATGCCGTGGACGTCGTAGCTCGCGCCCGTGCCGCGGCGGGCGCGCCACAGCGTCAGGCCGCCGCCGTGGCCTTCGCCCGCCTCGAGGACGATCTCGCGGATCTGCGGGCCGAGGCCGTCGCACCCGAGCGTCACCTCCGGCTTGCCGCGCTCGTACTGCGGCGTGTACCGCTTCTCGATCGCCGCCTTGATCTTCGCGGCGACCGCGGCGGAGGGCCGATGACACGGGGGCGCGGCGATCGTCGGCGGCGATGCAGGCAGCAGCGGTGGCACGACGAGGCAAACTCCCGTCTCCGACACCGTCGGCCGCGTCACCTTCGGCGGCGGCGCCTGCGGCTCCGCCGCCGCGGCGCGAGCCAGGAGCCCGAGGATGAGGAGCCAGCGCATCGTGCAATCGTGGCACGCGGCTCACCCGATTTCACATGCACCTTCGTGTACGCTCCGCGCGGGGAGGCTTCATGTCTGCATTCGGTCAGGGACGTGCGCTCGTCATCGGGCTCACCGACTACCACGCGATGCCCTCATTGCCAGACGCGATCCGCAACGACGCAGCCGCGCTGCGCCAGATGCTGGTGTCTCCCCGGTGCCGGTGTCCCGAAGATCGCGTCACCTCGCTCATCGACGCGCAGGCGACGCGCGCGGCCATCCTCGATACGCTCGACCAGCTCGCCCGCGACGCGACGGATCAGGACACCGTCCTCGTGTACTTCGCGGGCCACGGCGGTCGCCTCGCCGGGAGCGCCGACGCCTGCTTCCTCGTCCACGACACGGCCCCCGCCGATCTCGCGGGCACCGCGATCGCGGCCTCGACGCTGGTCGAGAAGCTCGCCGCGATCGGCGCCCGGAGGCTCCTCGTCTTCCTCGATGGTTGCCACGCGGCCGGGGCTGCCGTCTCGCAGGCGCTCCCGGCCTTCACGCCTGGGCTCGAGCACGAGGCGCTGGCGCCGCTCCTGGCGCGCGAGGGCCGCGCGATCGTGTCGTCGTCGAAGGCCACGGAGCTGTCGCTCGTCCCCGACGGGGACACTCACAGCCTGTTCGCGAAGCACCTGCTCCGCGGGCTTTTGGGCGAGTCGGCGGTCGGCGGGCTCGTCACCTTCGGGCGGCTCGCCGATCACGTCGCGGCGCGGGTCTCCGCCGGTGCTCGCACTCTCGGGCAGGCCCAGACGGTGCTCTATGACATGCCGATGAGCATGCGCTTGCTCGTGCTCGCATACGCGTCGCCCGATGCCGCGTCGTCGACGATGCAGGCGATGACGCTGCCCTCGCCGGCGCGGCTGCGCCAGCGGATCGTGGACAGCGTCCCCGACCGGGCCGCGCTCGCGCGCTTCGTCGGCGAGCTCTCGGACCTGATCGGCGCCTCCGGCTACACGCAGGCCGGCCAGCCGCTCGTGCTCTCGATCGACGCGCTCGGCGGCCCCGAGACGCCGATCTCAGACCTGGCGCAGAGCCTGGTCGATCGACTACGGACCCCGCGGCTCCTCGAGTATCTCGTCCTCGCCGTCGAGGAGCGGCGCATGCCCCGGGCTCGCCGGGGCACGATCTGACCGGCATGGGGAATCAAGTGGACTCGTTGCCGCGAGTCTTCGTTTGCAGCTCCGCGCTCTTCATCAGCAGGTAGATCCGGACGAGTTGCATGTTGAAGATGTACTCGCCTTGAACTTCGCCGGAGCGAAGTACGTTGAGCGTCTTCATCTTCTGCAGGAAATTGCCAAACTTCTTGCGTTCCGACTCGTCGAGCTTGCCCTCGACATCCTTTTTCGAGAAACGAGCGTTGTCGGTGATCTTGCCGAGAATCGATCGGTAATCGTGGCTCCTGAGCGCGGCGAGCACCTGCTGGTCGACGTGCTTGCGCCCGAAATCCTCGGCTGCATCGATCACGGCGCTAAGGGCGTCTTGGTTGTCCACGACGAGGTCCTGATCGGTCCAGTACGCCCAGTCGCCGATGAGATGCATGACCCTCGGGAAGCCCGCGCTGTAATGCGTCAAGACTGTCATGGCATCGTCGTGCACCTTCATGCTGACGGATTCGAAGGCGCGCTCGAAGAATTCTTGCATCTCGTCTTCCGATAGCGCCTCGATGTCGATCACGTCGAAGATACGCGCGACGGGCTCGTGGTTCTCGATCATCTGCCCTCTTCGCTCCTCCGTCCCACAAATCATCAGGAGGAGCGGGAGCGGCTTGCCGGCATAGGCATTCGTGTCGAGGAGACTCTTGAGGAACTGAGCGAACCACGGTTGGGATGCCAGGCCGTTGATCTCGTCGAGTACCAGGAAGATCCCGCTCGTTCCGGCAGGGGTCACCCTGGCGAGCGCCTCGCCGAGGAAATCGAGGAGACCATGCACGCTCGTCAGCTTCGGGGCGTCGTTCCGGAGCGCTTCGAGATTCACCTTGAACCCGAATAGCTCCTGCTTGCCGATGTACTTGGCGAGCCAGGTCTTGATCCGTTCGCCTCGTGACGGATGGATCTGGCCAGAATGCATCGTGCCTTCAACGATGCTAACGACCAGGTCCGAGAGGGTCTGGGCCGGACTGAGGCTTGCGTAGATCGGGAGCAACCGGTGCTTCTCGGAGGCTATGAGCTGCACATAACGCGCAAGCGAGCTCTTCCCGATCCCGTACTCGCCTTGC
>DATMCI010000167.1:0-17255 GCA_035558535.1 Kofleriaceae bacterium | reverse complement strand
GCTTACTTGCCGACGCGATTCTCACGCCGGACGGCCGGGTGATCGGCGGCGATGCCGACGGCTCACTGCGGTTCTGGGACGCGGCGAGCGGCGCCAAGCTCTGGACGTTGCCGGTGCACAAATCCGCCGTGATCGGCGTGCGCCTCGAAGGAGTCGACATCGTGACGCGCGGATTCGCCGGGGAGGTCTCGCGCTGGAGGCTGCCGCAATCCGGGGCGGTCATGGATGCCTGCGCCCATCATCCCCTCTGCGCTATGATTCCGCGATGAAGAAAACGACTCGCAAGCTCGTGTTGCGCAAGGTGACCATCCGGGAGCTCTCCAGACAGGCGCTTTCGCGCGTCATCGCCGGACAGGAAACGGATACCGCCGATGCAGAACCGTTTTCGAGGCCCAAGGTGTGCGGCTCTGGCCTCATCGTTACTCTGGATGGGTAGCACGAGATGGGTAGCGCGAGATGGGTAGCGCAAGACCGCGGGTAGACAAGACCTTGGAAGGCTCCTCCCCCGCAATTTTCGGCAACCGGAGGGCCAGCCCGATGATAAAGATGGCGGAGCATGGACCTCATCACCCTCAGCACCAATACCAACGACTTGCCAGAAGAATGGGCGATTAACGATGAAGTGGTTCGCCTGCGCGAGTGGGGCACCGACCGCGCTCACCCATTGTTCTCCGATGCTAGAGGTCCGCTCACCGTCGGGTCTATGCCAACCTGCTCAATCCCGATCGACGATAAGACGCATCGCGTATCACGCAAACACGCAGTGCTGCAACGCGTTCAAGGGAAATGGGGCGTGCTCGATCAGAGTAAAAACGGGTTGTATCGCGACGGCGCCAAGCTCGAAAAGTTTGTAGTCACTCCCGGCATGATGATCGGGCTAGGTGGCGGAGTCACACTCGTGGCAGAGAGCGCGCGGCTCATCACACTCCGCAGCGCGCTCTCCCGGATGCTCGGATGGGGCGCCGCGAGCCTGGTGGCGGTCGATCTGGCGCTGCGCGCGATCCGGTTCGCGGCGCGGCGTCTCGGTCCCCTCGTCCTTTGCGGCGATGATCTCGTGCCGCTTGCAGAGGAGCTACACCGGCTGACCTTGACCGCGGTGCGGCCCTTTGTGTCCTGCAATCCACGCCGGAGCACGAGCGAATCGGCGTGGGACCCGACCAGGTGCGCGCAGAGCGGGCTCGCCGCGCTCGAAGCAGCGTCGAAGGGCACCGTGTGCCTGGTGACCAAGCGCCTGCCGTCCGACTGGAAGAGTCTGATCCATGCGATTCACCGCCCCGAATGCCAGACTCAGCTCGTCGTTTGCTCTGAGGGCTCGCAAGATGCCGAGCTGTTCAACACGGCGCCGATCATCATTCCCTCTCTCGCGTCGCGCAAGGAGGAGATAGAGCGAATCATCGATGAGTACGCGGCCGATGCCGCTGGCGAGCTGCGCATGGGCGAGTACTGGCTGAGCCCGACCGAGCGCGCGTGGATCCGAAGTCGCATGCCCACGCTGGCCGCGATTCAGAATGCTACGCTCCGACTTGCCGCGATCCAGCAAGCAGGTTCGATCCCGGCAGGTGCTACCCTCCTCAACATCTCGCACCAGGGGATGTACAAGTGGCTCGATACCCACGGCTACCCGCGAGCTGCCGGCCGCTGGAGTCCGGCCGGTCCCTGACAGGTGTTGCATCGCTCTCGACGAGCCGCACCGGCTTGCCCTCGCTCGTTGTGCAACGATAGTAGAAAGTGATGACGTGAGTTGCACCAGCCTGGCGGAGCTAGCTGCCCCCGCCTACAACGAGGTGCATGCGAGTACCTATAGAGCGACTCAAGGCTACTCTCGGGCAGCTGCTAGCCGACGCTCACGAGCAGCTGACGGCCTTCGACCAGGTCAGCACCTCGGACCTGGCGCACCTGCTCTCTCTCGGTGCCAATCTGTGGCAAGCGATCGAGCGCCTCGATCGCTTGGCTATTCTGGTCATCGTGTACACGACCACGAGCAGCGGCTGGGATGTGACGTGGCAACGATGGCTCGTGGACCAGCTCGTCGTGCTCCACGACCGCGCAGGACGGCTCCTACCGCGCGTGTCTTTAGCCGATGAGCTACAGTCGCGGCGGCTCGCGACCCGGGTGTCAGCACTCGATCCGCTGGCACTGTATCGGAACGGGCTCGGGATCGCCGATGTCGCGGAGAAGCTGATCGCAGGGCCGAGGTTCAACGAACTGCACTACAACCACGACCGAGACGTGATCGAAGTTATGTCGCTGCGTAATGCAGATCTGTCCCTGGCAAATCTGGCGTCTACGCGGCTGAGCTGTGTCGACGTGCAAGGTGCGAACCTGAACGACGCGATCGCGACTCAAGCAGTTCTCTGGCACGTAAACCTGAGCCGGGCTTCGATGCGCGCTATGGATCTCGATGGCGCGGTCGCCTCGCACTGCGACTTCGGAAATACTGAACTGGTGAATGCTCGATGGGATCGCGGATCGGCACTCGCGTGCTCATTTGATGGGGCAGATCTCATGGACATGAGCGCAGAGCAGACAACGTTCATGTTCTGTGACTTTCAAGGTGCCGATCTGACTACTAATCGGGATGTAAATGCGACCATGACAGGCGCGCAGTTCGTCAAGTGCGATCTCCGGGGGTCCCGGTGGCACAACCGTTCACTCGAGGACGTTCGCTTCATCGAGTGCAAGCTCCACGGAGTGAAGGGAGCCAAGTTCGACGGCCCCCTGGTCAAACAGCCCAATCTGTCGCCGTCCGGCAAGGATTGGACAGCTGGCTTTCTAGACCTGCTCGCGAGCAAAGCGCTAGACGAGGAAGCGTCGTGACTCGTTCGAGCAAGCGTAGGCCGCGAGGTCTCCACGGGAACAAGACCAACTTGGCTCTGTCCCGTTCGGCCTCCTGGTAATCGACGGCACCGAGCTCCTCGCGGATGCTCGCGACCGCGGCGCGTCGATTACCAGGCCACATCGCGGCGTTGGAGCTGTGGATGCGCGAGGCCGGGAGCCCCAGCGCAGCCTCAACGCTCCTTGGCATCTCGCACGTGGCGTGTGCACCTGTCGGCCGCAGCTCGTCCTAGCCGCAGGCGTGACGCCCGCCAACTCTGCCCGCCAACCTCAACTGGGGTCGTAAGATCCTGAAATTGAGAACATTTTGGCATTGGATGGCCTTGGTTCATTTTCTACGCATCCCCGGACCCCTGCGGCCGAAACGGCGCGCCCATGTTCAGAAGTTCAAGAACAGAGGCCGACACCGCCGGCCAACCATCGATGGACGGGCCGGTGATCTTCCGCGGCCGAAGAGACCGCAGGCCCAAGGTCAAGCTCAGGCAGCCGTTTGCCCCGACGAAGGCGTGGCTCGATGCCTTCGAGGAGCAGGCGACGCAATCCGGATTCGAGCAGCGCCTCAAGCGCTACGCGACGATGTGCGCGCGCAAGGTCGCGACGGCCGGGCGCCATGTTGACGACTTCTATCATCGCGAGCTGATCCAGGACGCGATCCACGACACGCTTACCGGAACCAGAGCCTGGAACCCCGAGCACTGCGAACTCGAGATCCACCTGTGCGGCGTGATCCAGTCTCGCACACACCAGCACTTCGTCCAATCTACTCGGTTCAAGCCCGAACGCCTCGATCCAGACCTGGCGAACGAGGTGGAGGAAGCGCTCGCCACGGCGCGAGACGATTCGAGCCTCGCAGAAGAACGTAGCGCGCTCGCCCAACGCATCCTCGATGATCTGCGAGCGCTCACCGCAGAAGATCAGGAGCTGCAGCAACTTCTGACCGCGTACGAGCGGGGAGCAACGAAGAAAGTCGAAGTTCTGCAGGTTACGCGCATGAGCTCGAAGACGTATGACGCCGCGCGCAAGCGGCTGCTCCGGCTGATCCAGCAACTTCCAGCCGATACACGCGAAGCTGCACGGGCCTACGCGTGATCTTGCGTTCGCTCAGCTGCGCGATCTGAGCCGTCTCGCGTGGAGACCGAGCTCGAGAAAGAATGTTCGCCTGATAAATCGGCCATGTCGCGCTCGAGTTGAACGCGTCTCTCGTCGAGGAAAAAGGCCCCGCGAAAGATTGGTCGAGTGAATGATCGCGCCCTGCAACGAGCATATCTCGCGTGCTCTGCCGATCTTTCGCGGTCATTGAACGGTTCGCCAAACTGGAGCACGCGCTAGCCGAACGATTACACCTCGCGCGGCACCGGTCACACGCACATGCGTATCGGCGTCGGGGAATCGCAACTCGTCCGCTTATGAGATCAGGAGGGACGAAAGATGTCTGAGCTGGCGTTCGACGCGCGAGGCGATTACTTCGAGGTGCCACCGGCGGTGACGGGGTGGCGTGTGCGGCGGATGAAGCCGCGCGGTGCGCCGGTTCTGGTCTACGGGCGCGAGGGGCGGCCCCTGACGGTGCCCATCGAGAGCGGCATGGAAGATCTGCGTACGGCCGTCGGCATGCCGGGGCGTTATCGACTGGAGCCGATCGACGATGGCGGAAAGATCGTCGAGGACGTGCCGGTGTCGTACGTTCAAGTCGTGGAGTCGGACCGGTCCGCGGAGACGTCGGCCATCGAGCTGCGCGAGGAGCGGGACGGAGCGGTCCGCGAGGCCATGCGGCTCAACACGGAGCTCGCGAAGTCCGTGATCGATCGATTCCCGGAGATGATGAAAGCGGCGGCGGAGTTGCTGCGCGCCGCCGACGGCGCCGGGATCCCGGCGCGACTGCCGCGTCTCGTCGATGTCGATGTCGACGCTTACGGCGATGACGACGACGACGACGCGGCCCCCACGCCGCCAGCTGGCTTCGACCTGAACGCGGTCGTCGCGCAGCTCGTGCCGGCCGTCATCTCGGGAATCGCCAGCGGCAAGCTCAAGATCCCGGGCTTGGCCGCGATGTTCGACTGGCGGAAAGCGGCGCCCACGGCAGCAACCGACGACAGCGAGCCGGCGCCGACCGAGCGCGAGGAGCGCGAGAAGCGCGAGCCGACGGCGGCGAGGCCCCCGCGCGCCAAGGCGCAGCGCGAGCCGACGGCCGAGAGCCCGAAGGAGTCATCCCCGAGCGCGGTGGAGCTGCCGCCGATCGACCCGAAGACGATGGCGCACTTCGTCGCCGTGCAGGCCATGCTGACGCCGGAGGAGAGCGCGCTCGCGCGCGAGATCGCCGGTGCGCTCGAGCCGGCCGCGCTGCGCGCGTGGTTCGACGACCTGAGCAAGCGCGAGGTCGCCGAGGCTGCGTACAAGATCCGCTCGTTCATCGCAGGCACGGTGAAGAAGGGAGAGGCGTCGTGATCGGGCTTCCCCTCAATGATGGGCAGTGCCTCGGCACGATCACCGAGATGATCGCCGGCATGGTCGCCGAGCAGGATCCCGTGATCGTCGAGCTCGCGGCGAAGCACCCAACGACCGAGTCGCTCGCAGAGTGGATCCGCACGCTCCCCCAGCGAGACGACACCGGCGATCTGGACGATGGGCCGCGCGTGGACGCTTGCGAGCCGTCGCAGCGCCTCCGGATCCCGGCGGAGAACCCCAATTGCGTCGAACGCGCCTCCCTGTTCATCGCAGTGGCGGAGCTGATCGATCCGAAGCCCGTGCGCCAGCTCGCGACGATCGACACGGAGCTCGGGATGCACACGTTCCCGCTCGAGAACGGAGCGGCGATCGTCCTCGATCCCCGCCTCCCTCGGAACGGCCTCGATTACGGCGTAGCGCTGCTCCAGAAGGCGCCCATGCCGGTCGACGCACGCGATGCAGTCGAATGGACGGCCGAGCTGGCGGAGGCTGGCGCGGCGCATGTTCGGAACGGACCGAGCCGCGCGCGCCGTGCGCGTAATGCGATGTTCAAGCTCATCGATGAAGGCATCGCGCCGGCAGACGAAGAAACGATCGACGCGCTCGCGTGGCTCCTCGCGCTCGCCGAGCGCGCTGCACGCGACCACGGAGCACACGCGGTCGCCATCGTGCGCTCTGTGGCGCAGGCCATCGCCGACCTGGCGGATGAGGCGCTTGCACGCACGCAACGCAACCTGTCGATCGATATCGGCGGGCTGACGCTGCGTCCCGCGCCCTGGCTCTCCGGGCTCGCGAAGGTGGCCGCGCGCGTGGGCACCAACCTCGGCGCCGCGGCGTTGCAGTCCAAGCTACAGAGCCTCGGTATCAGCGATCACATGCTCGGCGCGGTTGAGCAGGAGCTGAAGCGAGAGGGGCTCAGCCTCGGAGCGCTCGCGAAGCCGGCCCGGCTGCCCACGTTCGCGTCGATCACCTCGCCCCGCGCGCGCTGATCGCCACCACATCACCTGATGCGCCGCGCGAGCTCGCGGCGCGCCACCAATCGCCCGCACAGCGGGCACAGCGGGGCTTTGCCCCGAGACAGGAGAGGACCGTGAAGAAGGACACTGCGAAGCACGACAACGCGAAGAAGACCGAGAGGCGCCAAGCGGCCATGAGCCGCGGCCTCGACAGCGCACGCCTGCGCGGTGCGATCCGCGAGGCGTTCGAGTGGGGCCTCGACGTCGCCGCGCGGCTCGTCCGCGAGGACCCCGAGGACGCCAGCGCGGTCGAGCGCGTCCGCACGTTCATGCGCGCGCGCATGGACGATCGGCCCGCCAACGTGGCGGTGGACGACGTGCTGTTCACGTTCGGCCTGCTGATCGGCGCGATCGATCGCGAGCTCGCCGGGATCGTGCCCGGCTCGCTCGTGCCCTCGGTGCCGGTGCCGGTGCCGGTGCCGCACCACGCCCCGCCGATCGCGTGGGAGCGCCCCTGCGGCGCGCACGGCCACGTCGGCACCCACACGGCTCACCACCTCGCGCTCGCATAGGGAGGCTCCGATGGCGAAGAAGACGAACAAGAAGCCGCACAGGCCGAAGTACCGCAACGCCGCGCCGCCGCCGCCGCCGCGGGCGCCGCGGGCGCCGCGGGCGCCACGGCAGCCGCAGGACGAAGATACGCCGCTACAGCGTCTCGGCTACACCGCAGCCGGCGCGGCGGGCACCGCGCTGATCGGCTCGTTCCTCGCGACCCAGGGCTGGGCCCCGAAGACGATCGCGGGCGCGCTGTCCGCGGTGGGCGCCGGGCTCGCGTGGCGCGGGGACGACGCGATGATCCGCAGCATCGGTGCTGGCACGATGTCGGCCGCCGGCAGCCAGCTCGCGCTCATGGTGATCGACGATCGCGACAAGAAGCAGAGCGAGCAGAAGGTGGCGACGGCGAAGCCGCGGCAGGGCGGCGTTGAGGAGCTCCCGCCCGGCGCCCTGGAGGCCGCGCTGGAGCGCGCGCGCATGCGGCTGGCGCTCGCGTCGAGCGAGCTGCCCGACGTCTACGCCTGAGCGGGATCGGGGGTCGGGGTCGCGCGAGCGACGTGAAGCGCGACCCAAGAGAGGAAACCAGAATGGAAGAGTACGCAGATATCTATTACGTGGACGCTCGCAATGCGACCCGTGATCACCGGCCGGGCAACCGGCCGGTGGCGTGGGCGCAGCCGCGACTGCCGGCGACGCAGACGGTGTACGCGTCGCCGACGCGGCCGCCGGTCTACAACCAGCCCGCCCCGGTCTACAACCAGACCGCTTACCCGGGCGCGGTCTACGCCCAGGCGCCGCAGGTGATGTACCCGGTCCCGCAGTCGCCGTTGACGGCGCTGCTCGGCAGGCTGACGCCCGGCCAGCTCATCGAGATGGCCGCGCAGATCTTCGCCGCGCTGCAGTCGCTCCCCGCCGCTCCGGTGGCGACCCAGGACACGTCCACGGACGTCAGCAACCTGGTGACCTACCAGAGCGCGTTGGCGCAGCACGCCAAGCGCGACGAGCAGGTCCGCACGCTGGGCAGCCTCGTGGCGCGGCTGCTGGGCTGAGAGGGCGGCATGGCAAACCGCACCTATCTCGGCACGAGCCAGTCGATCGCGAGCAATGACCGCGGCGTGCTGGATCGGATCGGCGCGTACTTCCGCAGCGGCGGAACGCCGGCTTACATCGGCGGCGGGCAACCGCCGCCGACGGCGGGCGTGAGCTTCTTCGGTGGGATGAGCTTCTTCGGTGGGACGACGCCGGCTTACAGGCCGCCGCCGTTCGTGCCGGCGGAGCCGCCGCCGACCTGCGCGCCGCCGGGGCCCGAAGCAGCTCCGACGGCCTGCCCGATCGATCCCGCGGCGCTCGCCGCGGGGCAGATCGCGATCGTGATCCCGCGCCTGGGGTTGTGATCGCGAAGACGTAGCAACAGCGACAGCAACTACACAGCAATAGCAACCAACCAAACCGGGTCGCGACGAGCGCCGCTCGTGCGTCCCCGGCCCCCGATTCCTTTCTACCCGAGGATACATGTCGACTTCTCCCACTGTTCACAACTGGACCGACGCCTACGTCCTGCTCGTGCAGCGCGCGGAGTCGTTGCGCGGCTCGATCGAGCTCCACCCGGGCACGCCCGAACGCCAGCGCTGGCCTCGCACGACCGGCGCCGACGTCATCACGATCGCCGCCGTCATCGATCCGCACGTCCGCCTGCTCCCGCGCGGCTTCGGGACGCTCGCGCTGCAGCGCCGGTGGCACGCGTGCATGGACGATATCGAGCGGCTGGCGCTGGGGACGCTCGGCGAGACGTACCCCGAAAATCGTGCGCTCTGGAGCTGCCTCGCAGCGGTGTTCGCCCACCTGGCTTCCGTGGACGCGCCTCTCCCGGACCCGGCGATGTGGAGCGTGCTCATCGCCGAGCTCGGCTTCGCGCTCGCGGTCACGGTCCGCAACATCGGGCCAAAGGGCGACAGCCCGATCAAGCAGTTCGATGGCGTGAAGACATATCACGAGCTTTATCTGAAGCTGTACAACTACCTCCGCGAGCTGCGCGGCGCGGATCGCATGAAGCCCGAAGCGGACATGCTGGGCTCGGAGCGCCCGATACCGCGCACGACGAACGCCGACGTGATCGCGCTGGCCGACTACTGGACCAAGCAGCTTGGTAAGGTCAAGAAGGTCTACGGCCACGACGATATCGTCGCGAGGTGGAAGGCGGCGCTTGTTGATGTCGATCAGCTCGCCCGCAAAGGCGATCCGAATGCCGTGTACGCAAAGAACAACGGGTTCTGGCGCACATTGGCGATGACCGCGCGCCAGATCTCCGTCGCCGATGAAGCACCGGACAAATGGGACATCATCTTGGAGTCATTCAAACACAGCATCACTCATCTGCCTGAGAACCTCAAAGCCGGCGCGAAGGCAATCGCCAGCGGCGCGGCCGAGGTCGCGGGAAGCGTCGCGGAGGGCGCCGGGCGCGTTGTCAACCAGGCCGCCAAGGGCGTCTTCGGAGGTTTCGGAGTGCCCTTTCTCGTCGGAGGAGGGCTCCTCGGGCTGTTTCTGATCTCGCGTGCAAAGAGCAGCAAGACGGAGCGCCAGCCATGACGATGCTTCCATGGCTCATCGGCGGCGGCGCCGCCGCCGCATACCTTTGGCGGCCAGACAAGGATCCGAGCGCACCGCCGCAGCCGACGAATGCGAGCTCAAGCGCATCCACGAGTTCACCTGTGAAGCCACCGCAGTCGGCGCTTGTGCTGCCCGGCCGCTGGGTCTGGCCCGTCGCGAAGTGGGGCGATCGCCGTCCCGTCATCTCCGATGGTGTCGGCTCGCCGCGGCCGGGTGGACGGATCCACCAAGGCGCTGACATCATGTTTCGCCGCGTCCCGACGGATCCGTTTCGGCCCGGCACGCCGAACGGTGCGCCATGGCATGTGATGCCTGATAACGTCGTCGCGCTCGCCGCGGGCGATGGCGTGATCTGGTCGGCGGGCCAGACGCCGCGCGGCTTCGCCATCGTGATCGACCACTCTCCGGGCGCGAAGGTCGCGACGTTCTACACGCACCTTGAAAAGATGTTCGTCACGCCTACGAGCCGCGCCGCGGCGGGCCAGCGAGTCCGCGCGGGCGAGCCGCTCGGCATCATCGGGTTCGACCCGCTCGACGTCGGGAAGCTCAAGCACCTTCACTTCGAGCTCTGGAATGGCGGACCGAGCGCGGCGGTCGATCCCGCACCGCTCATGCGGACCTGGGAAGCCATCGCAGATCCGCGCGAGTCGGCCGGCACGCGAAACGGAAGCCTCGTCTTTCGTCCAGTCGGCTCGACGGGCGAAGCGTACCCGGACTGGGTCCGCGCGCTCAAAGGCAAGTCCGGCGTGTACGTGATCCGTGAGGTGCGCGGCGACGGGAAGGCCGAGATCGTTTTCGTTGGTCAGTCGAGCGTCGACAAACTGTACGAGACCCTCACAAGCCATCTCCAGACCTGGCGTCGATGGAAAAGCTTCTGGAGAGGCCAGTACAGCGAGCACGATCCGGGGCTCACCTACGAGCGCGATCGCGTCGAGGTGGCGGTACGCATCACGACGCCAGCCGCCGCTCTCGACGAGGAGGCGCGCATGATCCGGCGACTCCGACCGCGAGACAACATCATCGGCCAAGCCGTCGAAGAAGAAGTTCCGTTCTGAACCTCGAACGCGGCGCTCCCGCGCCGCTCCGCCAACACCATCCACCAACGAGGAGTGAGCAATGGACTCCCACATCGAAGCTATCCATCTCGCCCTCCAGGCGGGAGCCTCGGACGAAGCCAAGCAAGGGGGGATCCGCGCATGCCGCGCGATCCTCGCGGCACTCGAAGCCGCCACGCCGCCCGATGCGTCGACTGCGCGTCCCACGGAACCCGCTGCGCCGCCGCCGCCGTTCATGCCCGACACGGTCCCAGCTGCGTCGCCTCCGCCCATGGCCTCGGCTGCGGCTCCTCCGCCTGTGCCCGACGTGGCCGCGCTCGTTGGCGCCCTGCGCGGCATGCCGCCCGAGCAGTTGCTCGATCTCGCGATTGCGCGGATCCGTACCGCTCTGCCGCCCGGCCCACCGGTGTCGACCCCAGCACCAATTCGCTTCCACCTCGTCCCGCTGCAGCACCTGGGGAGGCGGAAGTGAGCACCGCGCTGGTAACTCGCGAGCTCGCATCGTTCACGCCGGCACCGGAGCGGGACGAGACGATCCCGAGTGACGAAGTGCTTACCGTCGACGAAGGCGCGAAGCTGCTCCGCGTCGGGCGAAACCAGCTCTATGAGGCGATCGGACGCGGCAAAGTTCCGCACCTGCGCATCGGGCGAAGCATCCGCTTGCTTCGTTCCGCGCTCGTGCGATCCTTGTCGCGATCGTGGTGAGCCGCATCGAGACAGGAGTAGCGATGTCGGCCTACAAGGACCCGAGAGATGGTCGTTGGCGGTACCGCACGCGCGTCGTGTTGCCGAATGGCAAGCGCGAGCGCATCGGCGGGACGCCTGCGATCGACACCAAGGCAGCGGCCGAGCACGCCGAGCGCCTGCACATCCTCCGCGTGACTGAACCGGGGCACGTCCTCGTGAACAGCGCGCCGGTGGAGACGCAGGTGCCGGTGGCCCCCGCTGCGGCAGAGCGAAAGGAGCTGCCCACGTTTCGTGAGTTTGCGGTCAGGTTCATGAACGAGTACCTGCCGCGCCAGAAGCCTGGCGAGCGCGCCACGAAGCAGTCGATCTTGAACAGCTCGCTGTTGCCGTTCTTCGGCGAGCTGCGGCTCGACGAGATCGACCAGAGCCACGTGAACGCGTACATCGCGACGCAGACGGTCGCCACGAAGACGGTGAACAACCGGCTCGCGGTGCTGTCCACATTGATGAAGTACGCAGGGACGAGGGGATGCAAGCTGATCCCCGAGCCCCAGCTCATCTGTCACATCGACTCGATGGAGGCCGAGATCATCGCGGTCCCCATCGACGACGTGCGGAAGATGATCCAGGCCGCGACCGATGACCGCTATGCGGCCGCGGTGCTCCTCGCGGCCGAGGCGGGTCTTCGGGTCGGCGAGATCCGCGGCCTGCAGTGGACGGATTTGCGCGACGGTCGCATCACGATCCGGCGCTCGGTGGACGTCAAGAACAACATCGGCGCCCCCAAGCACAACAAGTCGCGCACGGTGCGGCTCTCCCCGGCGCTGGAGACGGCGCTGGCGAAGCTGCCGCGGCGCGGCCTGTGGGTCGTGAGCAAGCTCGATGGCGGGCTGCTGGGCTACTGGACGATGCTGGAGGCGGTGCGGAAGCTGTACGAGCGCGCGGGCGTCGTGATCCCGGTCAGTGAGACGGGGGAGACGATGCCGTGGCACTCGTTGCGGCACACGTTCGGAACGGAGTGCGCCGCCCGGGGCGTGCCGCTGCCGACCATCAAGGAGCTGATGGGGCATGTCGACGTCAAGACGACGATGCGCTACGTGACCGTGACCGACGCTCAGAAAGATGCCGCGATCGAGCGTGCATTCGGAGCAGTCTCGCCAACGACTGGCCAACTGGTGGCCAACAACTCCGCCTCAGTGAGCTAAGTTGCTGTAATTATTGGTGACCCCAAAGGGACTTGAACCCTTGTTTTCGGCGTGAGAGGCCGACGTCCTAACCGCTAGACTATGGGGCCGCGGAAGGCAGACTTTCTACCCGCGTGAGCGGCGTGGGTCAAGCCTTCGTTGGTTCGGGGACATGGATTCGAACCATGATAGTCAGATCCAGAGTCTGACGTCCTGCCATTAGACGATCCCCGATCGAGTCCCATTGCTTAACGGGGCCGAGACGTTTCGTCAAGGCTTCGGACGCAGAACGAAGAAGATCAAGGTCTTGCCGGCGGTGCGGAGCACGTGGACGGCGAGCCAGGAGGTGGTCTTGGTCTCGCTCAGGAAGCGCGTCAGCTCGACGCCGCGGACCCGGTAGGGGCCGATCTGACGCGCGGAGATCCCGCGGGCGGCGAGATCTCGCGCCAGGAAGTCGGTGGTCTCGCGTAGCCCGAGGCCGGAGACGAGGACGCCCTGGGCGTCGACACGGGTGCCGGGCGGCAGCCGCACGTCGGGCGGCGTAGCGGCCGGCGGCGCAGAGGGCGCGGCGGGCACGGCGGGCGCGGCGGCGGGCGGCGAGGGCGTCGCTGCGGCCGGGGAGGGCGCGGCAGCGGCCGCGAGGCAGATGGCGGCGGCGACGGCCCGCCAGTCACGGACGGAGCGCCCCGGGCGGCTGCGCACGGGGCGAGACTAGCACGGAGGGCACAAAATTGAGGTCCGGACGAGTGGCGGCCTGTAAAGGCGATGTAACATCGAGGACCGAAAGGATACCTGCACCATGCGCACGACTGTCACCATCCTCCTTGCGGCTGTTATCAGTATTGGTTCGACCGCTTGCAAGAAGAAAGAAGAGAAGACTCCCACCACGACCGCGGGCTCCGCGGGCAGCGCGGACACCATGGCGGGCTCGGGCGGCTCGGCAGGCACGATGGCGGGCTCGGGGTCGGGAGACATGGCGGGCTCGGGTGGCTCAGGGGCGGGCGCAATGGCGGGCTCGAACGCGGGCTCGGATTCGGGCTCGAACGCGATGGCGGCCACGCCGGCTCCGGGCGAGCCGGAGATGAAGAAGAACGCTGGCAACTGCCCCAGCACGGTGTTCGGCGCCGTCACGAAGGCAGAGGTCAAGGGCAAGGACGTCGTCCTCACGATCACGTCGGAGGACAAGGACGCAATCGCCTCGATCCAGAAGCGCGCCGAGATGCTCCTGAAGGAGAAGAAGGATGCTCCCAGCGGCACTGTCCACGATCAGAAGGGCTCGCACGGCGGCGGCGACGGCCTCTGTCCGGTGTTCTGGGGCGAGGGCGGAGCCGCGAAGTCGAAGAAGGACGCCAAGGGCGTCACGATCACGATCACGCCGAAGGACAAGCCGGACGAGCTGAAGACCAAGATCGACGAGCGGATCACGAAGGCCGCCGCGTGGGTCGACAAGAACATCAAGCCGGGCGCCGAGGGGAACAAGGGCGCCGTCGGCGGCGGCAAGGGCGCCCACGGCGGCACGCACCAGGGCGCGGGTGACTCCAAGGGCAAGGAGCGCCAGGGCGGCACGGGCGGCGGCGCGGGCACGGGCGGCGGCGGCGGCAAGGGCACGGGCGGCGGCGCCGACGCCAAGAAGGACGCGACGAAGTAACCCGGAATCGAGCTCGCAGCGCCGCGTGCCGGGCGGCGGCGCCGATGCCAAGAAGGACGCGACGAAGTAGCCCGGAATCGAGCTCGCAGCGCCGCGTGCCGGGCGGCGCCGACGCCAAGAAGGACGCGACGAAGTAGCCCGGAATCGGGCGCGCAGGCGGCGCAGCGCAGGTAGAGCCGGGCGCGGCGTGGGGCCGGGCCGGCTCGCCGGGTCAGTCCTTCGGCTTCGTCGCCATCTCGGTGCCGACGGGCGGCGGCGCGCCGAGCGCGGCGATGCGCTTGAGGAGCTGCGCCCTGAGATCGTCGCGCAGGCGCTGCGCGACGTCGGGGGCGATCACGGCCTTGTTGCTCTTGGCGATCGACTCGTCACTCACCTGCTTGTCGTTCTGCCAGATGAACACGCGGACGCACTGCACGTTGCCCTGCTTGTCGTACTTGATCGCGCGCCCGGCGGCGAAGCCGCGCTTGAGCTCCTTCACGCCGAGCGCCATCGGCACGTCGACGTGATCGATCAGGTACACGAGGAAGAACGGCGCGGTCGCGAGCTCGGCGGCGGCGCGGCGCCGGGCGGTCTCGCTCGCCTTTGGATCGACGAAGACCCGCACGGCGGGGGAGTCGAGCTCCGGCGGGTTCACGAAGTCTTCGCGCTCGGGCCGGTTGTCGATCGACTGGTTCGCGACCTGGAGCAGCGTCTTCACGGTCATCGTGGCCCCGCCGAGGACCTGCTCGCCGGTGCACTCGGGCGGGCCGCCAGGCAGGGGCGCGTTCTTGACCATGGTGCTCGCGAGCGCCGTGAACACCGCGGGGTTGGCCTCGGGCGCCTTCTTGCCGCAGCCGGCACCGGCGAGCGCGGCGGCGAAGAGGCCGGCGGCCGCGAGGCGCCGCGCCGAGGGCGCGATGAAGTGCCCGCTGGGCGCGGTGGCGCGCGCGGCGGACCACGCGGCACCGCGCGAGCGATCAGGCGGTGATGATTGTGCCGACATCTTCTCCTCTGAGGGCCGCCAGGACCTGGCCCCGGACGAGCCCGTTGCAGATCTGCAACTCCTTGCACCAGCGAGCCCGGGGCAGATATTCCACGACCACGCGCTCGACGACGAGATCGGGCAGGCCGCGCGCCGCGAGCTCCTTCGCGGTGATCCGCGGGATGTGCTCCGCGGCGGGGTTCTTCTTCGGATCGTCGGTGTAGAGGCCGTGCTCGTCCTTGATGAAGATGGCGCGGCGCGAGCCGAGGAACTCCGCGGACAGGAACACGCCGGCGTCGGTGCGGTGCGGCGGGATGCGGCTGCCCTCCTCGCGCTTCTCCCAGTAGCCGAACGGCGGCATGCCGCTCATGACGGGGATGCAGCCCATCTGCAGGTAGAGCGGCAGCTTCTCGAAGTCGTCGGGCAGCATGAAGATGCCGCCGTGCTTGGCGAGCAGCATCTGCAGCATCCGCGCGTTCTGCATCGGGATGTACTTGCCGAGCGTCGCGATGACGCCGGTGGGCACCTCGAGCTCGGACGCGATCGAGTAGATGTGGCGCGCCCGCGTGCCGCCGCCGGCGAGGAGCACGACCTGGATCCCGAGCTTCCGCGCCTCGATGATCTCCTCGAGGATGGGGAACAGCGCGGCGCGGCCGCGGTCGAGGACGCTCTGGCCGCCGATCTTGACGACCTTGACGTCGGGCATGACGGCCACGGGGTTGTAATCGAGCTGGTCGGGCCCGGTGAGCGTCGAGCTGGCGAGCCGAGATTCGATCGTGCGTCGCTCAGCCACGGGCGCCCTCCTTCACGATCACGGTGCCGACGTCCTCGCCGCGCAGCGCGCGCGTGAGCTGGCCGGGCACGAGGCCGTTCACGATCTGGACGCGTCGGAGGTTCTTCGCGGTGGTCCAGGCGTGGAACAGCTCGAGATCGAGGATGTTCTCGGCGGGCAGGTCCCGCATGAGCTCCTCGAGCGTGATCTTGCCGATGTGCTTCGCGTCGGGGTGGCGCTTGGGATCCTTGTCGTAGAGCCCGTCCTCGTCCTTGACGAAGATGAGCTGGCGCATCGACAGCACCTCGGCGAGCTGGAACATGCCGAAGTCGGAGCCGTGCATGGGCAGGTGCCCCTTCTCGGGCGGCGGCTCCCAGAAGTGGTACGGCGGGATCGAGATGGCGATCGGCGTGATGCCGGCGTCGAAGTACAGCGGCAGGTCCCAGAAGTGGTCGCGCTGCATGGGCATCGAGCCGTGCGGCGCGAGCAGCGTGTTGAGCAGGATCGCGTTGAGCTCCTCCATCGCGCCGACGAGCTGCGCCACGCCGCCGACGGGGAGCCCGAGATCGAGCGCGATCGAGATGGTGTGGCGCACGCGCGTCCCGCCGCCGACGCCGAGCACGAGCTTCAGCGCGCGATCCTTCTTGATCTCGATCAGCTCGTCGACGAGCGGCAGGATCGCGGCCTTGCCGCGGTCGAAGATGCTCTGCCCGCCGATCGAGACGAGCGAGACGTCCGGGAAGATGTGGAGATCGCGCTCGCTCTCGGTCTGCGACAGCACGGCGCGGTCCTGCAGCGACTCGCGCATCAGCCGCGACTGGATGTGGGCTCGGCCATCGCCGGGGACAGCATTGGACATGGGCGCTCCGAACATAGCCCCGAAAACGCCGAGGGCGCCACCGTGGTGGCGCCCTCGAAGTTCTCTGGGGGAGTGGGTTTCAGTTCTCGAGCGGCTTCGGAGCGCAGCCACCCGCGGTGATGTTCGCCATCGTCTTGTCGTAGAAGCTCTTCTGCGCGGTCAGGCCAGCGTTGGCCGTGCACGGGAACGTCGGGTGCCCGGCGTGCGGCGCCTGGCGGTTGCAGACGCCCTGGAAGGACACCGTGTTCGGGATGACCTTCGCCCCGGCGACGCCGTTGGTGATGAGGTCGATCGTGAAGTACTGCAGCCAGAACATCTTCTTCGTCGAGACCACGCCGAACATCGCGGTCGCGTTCTCGTTCGCGATGAAGCCCTCACCGCCGTTCGTGTGGCAGCGCTTGCACGCGCCGTCGCCCGACTGGAGGTTGGCCCACGCGCCGGCCATGTTCGCGGCCTGGAAGTCCGTGAGCTTCATGCAGCCCGCGAACTGCGACATCAGCTTGTCGACGACCGTCGAGGGCGAGTCCTGGCCGGGCATGGTCGGCCCGGTGTTGTTGCGGAGCTCGAGCTCCTTGGAGAGCCACGCGACGATCTTCTCCTTCTCGGCCGTCGTGTACGTCAGGCTCTTGTGACCCGCGTCGATCTTCGTGAGGACCGGCGCCGCGTTCGTGAAGTTGCCGACGAACGCGGTGTA
>DATMCI010000166.1:0-4651 GCA_035558535.1 Kofleriaceae bacterium | reverse complement strand
CACGCCCGGCACCTGCGCCTGGCCGCCCAGCTTGCCCTCCGTGCCCACCTCGCGCGCCACGCGGCTCACCTCCGACGCGAAGCCGTTCAGCTGATCCACCATCGTGTTGATCGTGTTCTTCAGCTCGAGGATCTCGCCCTTGACGTCCACCGTGATCTTCCGCGACAGATCGCCGCGCGCGACCGCCGTCGTCACCTCGGCGATGTTGCGCACCTGGCCCGTCAGGTTCGACGCCATCGAGTTGACGTTGTCCGTCAGGTCCTTCCACGTGCCCGCCACGCCCGGGACCACCGCCTGGCCGCCCAGCTTGCCCTCCGTGCCCACCTCGCGCGCCACGCGCGTCACCTCGGACGCGAACGAGCGCAGCTGCTCCACCATCGTGTTGATGGCCTCCTTGAGCTGCAGGATCTCACCGCGGACGTCGACGGTGATCTTCTTCGACAGATCGCCGCTCGCGACGGCGATCGTCACCTCGGCGATGTTGCGGACCTGCGCCGTCAGGTTGCCGGCCATCTGGTTGACCGACTCGGTGAGCTCCTTCCACACGCCGGAGACGCCCTTCACCTGCGCCTGGCCGCCCAGCTTGCCCTCCGTGCCCACTTCGCGCGCCACGCGCGTCACCTCGGACGTGAAGACCGAGAGCTGATCGATCATGTTGTTGACGAGCTGCGCGGAGCGCAGGAACTCGCCCTCGAGCGGCCGCCCGTCGACGTCGAGCGACATCGCCTGGCCGAGGTCGCCCTTGGCGACGGCGCCGATCGCGCGCGTCACCTCCGTCGTCGGCCAGACCAGGTCGTCGATCAGCGTGTTGAGCCCGACGATCTCGTCCGCCCAGCCGCCGATGGCGCCCGGGACGTTCATGCGCTGCTTGAGCTTGCCCTCCTTGCCGACGACGCGGCAGACGCGCGAGATCTCGGCGGCGCGCCGCGCGCTGATCCCGAGGACCTCGTTGAAGACGTCGGCGATCTTGCCGTCGATGCCGACGAAGTCAGCCGGCATGCGCGCGCTGAAGTCACCCTCCTTGAACCGCAGCATCGCGGCGAGCAGATCGCGCGAGAACGCGCCCGAGGCGTGGTGGGTGGCTCCGTGGCCGTCGGCGTGATCGTGGCCGTGCTCGCGCGACTCCCGATCAGTGACGCTCAGCACCGCCGTCGCCGGATCGAGCAGGCCCACTTTCGGCTTCGTCGGGTCGATCATGTCCGTCATCGAGCTCCCTCATCGCGCTCTACCGCCACAGCAGCCAGAGCGTCGACGCACTGTGCCACACCTCGTCTTCGATAAAAGACGCCACCCCAACCGTGCGATTACGCTCGGTGTGACTGTAACGCTCGGTTAATCAGAGGCAAACGTAGGAGAAGGCGCTGTTTTGGTGGATCCATCGGCGAACCCGATGGACGAGACGTGGCACCGTGAGAGCAGAGCCAGCGCTGTGTCGACGTCCTTCTCGCCCGCGCTGCGCAAGCTGCTCGACGCTCACATCGAGTCGTTCGAGAAGCTCGAGCTGCTGATGTTCCTGCTGCGCTCCCCGAGCCACCACAGCACCGTCGGAGACCTCTCGCTCGCGCTCGATCTGGGCGGCGACGAGGTGCGAGCGATCGCCCTGGCGCTCTCGACCGGCGGGCTGGTCACCCGCGCCGCGGACGGCAGGATCGCGCTGGCGCCGCAGCGACCCGAGGAAGGGGCCGTCCTGGACGAGCTCGCGCGCGTCTATGACGAGGACAGGATGACGCTCGTCACGACGATCGCGGAGACCGCGATGAATCGGCTGCGCAGCCTCGCCGGACGCGCGCTCGCGGACGCGTTCGCGACACGCAAGAAGAAGCAGGAAGATGACGAGCGCTGAGGCGGTCTACGCCCAGGCGCCCGGGCGCTCTATTCCGGAAGCAAGAGCCGGCGCGGAATGGAGAGGACGCGCATCACGCCCTCCATCGTCGTCTCTCCGAGGATCGAGCTGATCGGCTGGTAGGTCGGCATCGCCTTCCCTGTCGTGAAGCACGCGTCGAGCTTGCCCGGTCCCCGAGTGACACAGAAGAACGTTCCGTCCTCGAGGTTGTAGAAGAGCGTGAACGAGTAACACCCCAGCTTGCGGGCCAGCTCGAACGTGGCGAGCGCAGCGGGGTTATCCACGAGGACACCGCGCGGGCTCTCGCTGAACAAGAGCCTGTACTTCGGAAACGCGATGCACGCCTGATCGACCGTGATCCCGCGAACGACGCCGACGGACCTCATCGGCGGCGGGAGCTTGGGCCTGTACTTGGACTCGAACTCTTCACTCATCGCCCACCTCCTGCTAGGGAAGCTCGTCCGCCCCGATGGTGGCCGGAGCGCTCCGCCTGTCGCCATCGATGTCGCGCGCGGCGATGCCGGTCAAGTCGGAGCCCGGGTCGGCAGCGCGGCTCGCCGGGGATCCGGGCTTCAGGTGCAGATCGCCTGACGCGGCGTCCTTGAACAGCGGGTCCACGGCCAAGTTGCCCGGGCCCGGCGGCACCGTGCCGGGGCGTACGATCGAGTACGCGTGCGCGCACGACCCGCCGATCTGCGCCGGGTTTGTCGGTGACCCGTTCGCGCTGATGATGTTGTTCCGAGCCGTGAACGTGCCCACGACACAGTGGACGCCTGCCCCGATGGTGGCCTGGGCCCGGTTCGAGTTGAAGCTGTTGAGCTCGAGCCGATTGACGCCAGCCTGCGGAGCAACGATCGAGATTCCGCCGAAAGATGCGGTGTCGCTGCCGTTATTGAAGAAGACATTGCCAACGATCAAGAACGTGCCGTTCATGAATGAGATCCCACCTCCGGCATTGTCCGCGATCGTGCTCTGCGAGACGGTGAGCGCGCTACCGATGGCGGAGAGGCCGCCGGCCTGGTTGTCGCTGAGCTTGACACGGGTGAGCGAGATCGAGGTAGAGGTCCCCGAATTCGCCAAAATTCCGAACCCGCTCGTCGCGCCAACTGCGCCGCTGATCTGGAGATCGGAGATCGACACCCGACTCGTCCCCTCTACTCGCAGCAGCGTTCCGGTGCTCGCGCTGGTGAGCCTGGTGCCCGGCTCGGCGTGGAAGACCACGTCTTGGTTCATGATCGTGACCTGCTCGTTCAGGATGCCTGAGAGCTTCACGAAGACCCGACCGGTAATGAGTGTGGTGAGCGCCTTGGCGATCGTGGCGCACGGCAGCGTGAGCGTGCAACGCCCGCTGTCGCTGCCGCCGGGAAAGGGCTCGACGTAAGCGATCTCGTCAGAGACGGCGCACACGCCGTTCGGCAAGCACAGCTGCGAGTCACACTCCGCATGAGCGGAGCAGCCGCGGCATGCGTTGTCAGCCCCGCAGACCGGAGTCACACCGGTGCATGCCCCATGCTCGGTGGCGGTGCACTCGACGCAGGACTTCGATCCGGCCAGGTCGCACACCATCGGCGCGCACTCGGAGCTCGACGCGCAGCCCAACGGGGCGTCGCTCTTTGGCTTGAGGTCGCGACAGTTGTGGTTGATGGGCTCCTCGGGACAGTAATTGCTATCCCAGCGATGTGGATTGTAACAGCTCGCTCCAAGCGCGAGCACGCTGAGCTGTGTGAACCAAAAGAGCAACTGGATAGATCCAGCGCTGCCCCAGCCGAGGACCGTCCTACGAATCGCCATTGCCACTCCATTCATACGAATCGCCATTGCCACTCCATTCAGATAATGAGGAGTCGTCTCCGTGACCCAGATGTACATGCTCGCGAGCGAGCGGCCTCCTATTTCGACAGCGCCAACATGCTCGCGCAGCCCGTAAATATGCAATCGCCTCTGCGAACATTTCGGTGGCCAAACCGCAAAGCGACTCGTTCAGGCAGCAAATATTGATTCAGAAAAAAGGCCGTCCTCCCCCACAACCGCAACACGAGCTTGCCTGGTCGTGCCTTCCAAAATGCGGCGCCCCCAGGCTGTAATCGCGCGAGCGCGACTCGAGCTGCTCGAGCACGTGCCCCCACTTCGCGAGCAGCCCGGCGCTGCCCTCGTCGAGCGTGCCGTCGGTGACGCGCTGCGCGAGCTGGGTGCGGAATGCCGGCCCCGCCTCGGCGATCGCGCGCCGCGCCTCGGTCGCCGCTTGCCCGGTCAGCTCGCCCGTGTCGAGCTCGCGCCGCGTCTGCGCGATGTCCGCTTGCGATCGTGTCCATTCACGCGCCCGTCCGCCTTCGTCTCTTCGAACGCGAGCGGCCGATCCGCGGTGCGCTCGAAGATGCGCGGGACGCCGGTGTCGTCCGCCTCGACGTTGAGGTGCGGCAGGCTCTGCGCATGCGGCACGTCCGGGTTGCGCCGGAGCCGGAAGACGCGGCCGTTCCGTCGCTCCGGGACATAGCCGAGCTTCTGGAGCTTCGGCAGCACGCCGGGGTCCTCCGGGCTCCTGCCGACGCACAGCTCTCGCACTTGCCTGGCCCACCAAGCCTCCTGCTCCGTCCTGGCCGCTCGCGACTGGATCCCGTCGGAGAACAGGCGCGGCGGGGCATCCTCCAGCCCGAGGCTCTTGAGGCTGGCCCCGGGCGCCGCGCCACGCAGCTTGTCGATCTGCTGCCCGACGACGAACAGCGTCTCCTCGGCGTCGAACATGCGCAGCGCGGCATCGGGATCGGCGCTGGTCGCCTCGGCGAACTGGGTGATCAGCCGGCGCTGGAC
>DATMCI010000165.1:0-36718 GCA_035558535.1 Kofleriaceae bacterium | reverse complement strand
CGCCGGCCTTGAGCTCGGCCTTGGCGAGCGTGACGTCGGCTGGCGCCTCGAGCGTCAGCTTCGTCGGAAAATCGAAGTTGATCTTGAACTTCGGCGTCGGCGTCACGACGACGCGGGCGGTCGTCTCCTGGCCCGCGACGGCGTCCGACGGCACCTCGATCGAGAGCTGGCCCTCGTCGGGCTTGAGCTTGTACGCGTCGTCGTTCGCGCCGGCCGCGCCACCCCCAGCAGGCGCGCCGGTCTGGTCGCCCTGGGCGCCGCCCGCGATCACCCCGCCTCTGCCGCCCTCGCCGCCGGGGACGGCGATCTGCTCCGGGCTCCCGGAGCTGGCGATGGGCGGCGAGTCCTTGCTCCCCGCGGACTTCGAGCAAGCGAGGGCCGCAATAGCGACGGCAGCGACGACGGACGCCAGGGCGATACGCGACATGGTGGTGGATGATACCGGATCCCCCGGCGAGCGCATTCCCGGGTGTGACATGTAAACCCTTTGCTCGGCGCGCGCCCGGCACGTACGCTGGGCATCCAGTGAGAAGGGCTCAGCAGCTCGGTCGCTACCACCTGCTCGATCGCATCGCGTTCGGTGGCATGGCCGAGATCTACCGGGCCAAGACGTTCGACGGGAGCGGCCAGCCGCACCTCGTGGCGGTCAAGCGCGTCCTGGCGCACCTGGCCGAGGACGACGACTTCATCCAGATGCTGGTCGACGAGGCGCGGATCGCGAGCGTCCTGCGCCACCCCAACATCGCGCGCGTCTACGAGTTCGCGACGGCGCACGGCGAGTACTTCATCGCGATGGAGCACGTGGACGGCAAGGACATGCGCACCGTCCTCGAGCGCTGCCGCACCAAGAAGAAGCCGATCCCGCCGGAGCACTCGGCGTACATCACGGCCGAGGCCGGTGCCGCGCTGCACGCCGCGCACTCGGCCGTCGACAACCGCAACCGGCCGCTCCGCATCATCCACCGCGACGTCTCGCCGTCGAACATCATCTGCAGCTACGCCGGCGAGGTGAAGCTGTGCGACTTCGGCATCGCGAAGGCGACGCTGTCGCGCGTGACGACGAAGACCGGCGTCATCAAGGGCAAGGTCAAGTACATGAGCCCCGAGCAGGCGCTCGGCAGGAAGCTCGATCACCGCAGCGACGTGTTCTCGCTCGGCTCGTGCCTGTACGAGATGCTGACGCGGATCCCGCCGTTCACCGCGACGAACGAGATGGACCTGCTGATCAAGGTGCGCGACGCGAAGTACCGCCCGGTCAGCGAGCTCGTCCCGGGCATCCCGCCGGAGCTCGAGCAGATCACCGACAAGTGCCTCACGCGCAGCCGCGCGAACCGCTACCAGACGGCCGCCGAGGTGGAGGCTGACCTGCGCGTGTTCCTGCGCAAGTTCATGCCGAACTACTCGCGCAGCCACCTCGGCCGGTTCGTCCGCAAGAACTTCGCGACGGAGATCGAGCGCGAGCTGCGGATGCTCGAAGAGTTCGTCATGACCGACGACGTGAGCGACGACGTCGGCGTGAACCTGATGAAGCGCGACGACGACTTCGAGCCGCCGGAGGTGCCGTTCCAGCCCAAGCCGACGTCGGTCTCGATCGCGGTGGCCCCGACGGACTTCTCGGGCGAGTCGAACTTCACGACGATGCCGGCGGCCGACGAGGACGTGCACCAGCAGAACACGGTGATCCTCCCGCACGGCCGCAGCGGCCGCACGCCGCAGCCGGCGGCGCCGCCGCCCACGCCGCCGGCGGCCATGGCGCGCGGCCGCACGCAGCAGCCGCCGCCGCTGCCGCCCGCGCCGCGGCCCACGCCGCAGCCCCCGCGCCGCGTCTACGACGAGGAGCTGCACTCCGCGCCGACGATGATCATCGACATCCGGCGCGTGCGCGGCCGCGGCGGCCGCTGAGCCGCCCCGGTCACGCCTCGGTTATGCCTCGTCGAGCTCGAGATCGAGCGTCGCGACCGTGTCCGTGACCCGGATCAGATCGCCGCAGTGCGGGCAGTACCGCGCGTACGTGACGACGCGGCGCGCGCAGCGCGCGCACTGCGTGCCGAAGTCGACCAGATCGTCATCCCAGCGCTCGGCGCCGAGATCGATGGCGACGCACGCGCCGCGGAGGGCGGCGTCGCGCGCCTCGTCGACGCTCTCGAAGTAGTAGACGTTCGAGGCGCACCCGCCACAGTACCGGACCGCCTCGCGCTCGGTGCGCGTGAGCGCGTCCCACCGCCGCGGGCAGCGCGACGTGGTCGCCCGGCAGCCCTCGATCGACGGGCGCGCCACCCGCGCGCGCCAGTCGGGATCGACGTGCGGCACGAGATCGCGGAGCTGGCGCGTGCACGCCTCGTGGCGCGGATCGCCGGAGGCCATCCGCGAGACGAGCAGCTCGACGCGCAGGAACGAGGCGCGCTCGTGCTCGCCCCGCGCCTCGAGCCAGTCGGCGTAGGTGAGCCGCGAGACCTCGTCGCCGGTCGCGATCGCGGCGAGCAGGCTGCGCTCGGTCGCGTCGCGATCGAGCGGCGCGCTCTCGGCGATGGCGGGGGCCTGGATATCGGCGTAGGTCGGCGCGTCGTGCGCCAGGAACGGCGCGAGGTCCGCGAACATGGCGATCGGCACCGTCCGCGTGACCGCGATCGACACCGCGGCGATCGCGGCCGCCGAGATCGGCTCCGCCGGGAACGGCTCCGCCGCCTCCAGCGGCGCGGGCTGAGGCGCGTCGAGCGGCGGCGCGGGCGTGCCGCGCGCACGGCTCGGCACCGAGCTCCCGTCCGCGCGGACCGGCGCGGGCGTATCCAGGTAGGCCAGCATCGGCGCGCTCGCGCGAAACGGCGCCTGCGTGCTCGCCCGGATGGGGGCCGCCCCGCTCGCCTCGAGCGGCTCCGGCGCGCTCGCCTCGAGCGGCTCCGGCGTGCTCGCCTCGAGCGGCGCCCGGCTCGGTACGAAGGCACCGTCCTCGCACGTCGGCGCGGCGGTCCCCTTCGCGCGCACCGGCGCGGGCGGCCTCTCGGCGCGAGCCTGCGCCGCGGCGCGGTTTCGCGCGCTCACGCCGGCCAACCCCAAACGCGCGGTCGGCAAATTCTCGAAGCTGACGTCGTCGACCTCGGTCACGCGTCGCGCCCAGCGGGCGCTCGTTCTTTCACCTTCACCCACGGTTTTTCACTCCCCCCCGTCGGTCTGACTCATTATACGGGGTAGACCTTTGCTTGCCTAAGTCATGCCCCGAATTAAAGAAGCTCACCGCCGACTCTCTCGATAAGTGACGTGAGCGCGAATACGCCCTGTGGCGTCGACGCAATCCCTGCGCGAGCGTCAGGTCCGCCTCTCGCTCGAGAGGCGTGAGCGCGGATACGCCCTGCGTCGTCCGAGCTCCGGGCGACAACTGGGCACGGTCAGCAGGCGACGCGACCGGCGCCGTCACGACAGCGATCCGCGCGCCCGATCGGGCCCGCGCGGCGAAGCGGCTTCGCCGCGGCGTCAGCGCACCTCGAGCGCGAGGCCGAGCACCTCGTCGCCGGGGCGCACCGTCGTGCGGATCGAGCCGCGCGCGTCATTGCGAATCGCCGTCACCGAGATCTCGCCGGTCGGCGCGTCGCGGATGCGGAACTCGCCCTGCGCGTCGGTGTACCCCTCGACGCTCGGGCCGCTGCCCCCGGCGGCCTGGACGATGATCTTCGCGCCCGGCAGGCGGTTGCCGCGCTCGTCGCGGACGGTGCCGCCGACGAGCGCGCCGCGCCGGAGCTCGAGCCGGATGTCGCGGACGGACACGGCGCCGGGCTCGCGCGAGCTGGGCACGTCGAGCTCGCGCGCGAGCGGCAGGTACCCCGGTGTCTTCACGGCGAGCCGCCACCGCCCGGGGACGAGTGGGCCGAGCTTCCAGTACCCGGTGGTCTCGGCGGTCGCCTCGGCCGTCACGCCGCGCGGGCCGACCGCCTCGACCACGAGGCCGCCCAGCGGCTCGCCGCTGTGATCGTCGAGGAGCACGCCCTCGACGGCGCCGCCGAGCGGCAGCCGCAGGCGCGACGTGGTCTTGCCGCCGGCCGTCGCGGTTGCGTCGAGCTCGACGATCGGATAGTCCGGGTGCCGGACACGCACGCGCAGCGGGCCCTCGGGCAGCATGTCGATCGAGAACGTGCCGTCGGCCTGGGCCACGGCGCCGCGGCCGAGGCCGGCGCCGCCGATGACCTCGATCTGCGCGCCGGCCACGGTGGCCCCGGCGGCGTCCTCGAGCAGCCCGGCGAGCGTGGCGTCGGCGACCGCGAGCACGAAGTCCTCGCGCTGCTCGGCGGGCTCGCGGCCGGCCGCGGGCGGCAGCGTGATCTTGCGCCGGGCCTCGTCGTGGCCGAACGCGGTCGCCGCGAGCTCGACCTTGCCGCTCACCGGACCGAGCCGGTACGTCCCGTCGGCGTCGGTGAACGCCTGGAGCGCCGCACCGAGCTCCGGCTGCGCCGTCACCTGGGCGCCGACGACGGGGATCTTGTGCTGGTTGGTGACCCGGCCGACGAGGATCGTGCCAGGAGACAGGACGATGTCGACGTCGGTCACGAGCTGCGACGCCTCGAGCACGACCTCCCGCGATCGCCCCTCGGCGAACCCGGCCGCGACGGCGAGCACCGCGGTCTTGCCCTTCGGTAGGCCCCGGATCCGGTACCGCCCGTCGGGGCCGGTGGTCCAGATCGACTGGCGCGCCGGATCGATCGGCAGCGGCGCGGGCTCGCCGACCTGCGCGGCGACCGACGGATCGATCGTCGCGGCGCGGGCGACCTGCGCGCCCGGCGGCGGGATCGGCGGGATCGGCCCGACGGTGACGCCGAGCTCGCCGCGCGGGATGAACGACGGATCGTCGGTGGGCTGCACGATCGAGGTCGGCGCGGCGGCCGCCATGCGGCCGCTGTAGCGCCGCAGGCGATCGCGATCGATCTCGGCGGACAGCTCCTGCCCTGCCTCGCCCTCGCCGGTCTGCGCGCGCACGACGGCGCCCTCGATCGGGTTGCCCTGCCCGTCGAGGACGCGGCCCTCGATCGCCGCGCCGCGCACGAGCGCCAGCTCCGGCACGCCGCGCCCGGCGTCGAGCTCGACGCCGCCGGGGCTCGTGTAGCCGGGGGCGAACGCGTCGGCGATCCAGCGCCCGTGCGGGACGCCCTCGATCCGGAACATGCCGTCGTCGCCGGTGCGCGCGAACCGCGGCGCCTGATCGTCGCCGGTCGGCCGGAGCTCGACGGCGGCGACGAGGCCGGTCCCCTCGTCGCGATCGATCACGCGGCCGACGACGATCGCGGCGGGCTCGAGCCGCAGCTCGACGGGCGGGAACGGGCCGCTGCCGAGCCGGTTGAGCCGGACGGCGCGCGCCGCGAGCGCGCCCTGCCACGCGTAGACCTGGTAGCGCCCCTCGGGCAGCTCGGGGAAGTGGAACTCGCCCTTGGCGTCGGTGCGGGTCTCGAGCTCGCCGCCGATGGCCTCGCCGCGCAGCCCCACGGCCACGTTCGGCACGGGGTCGCCGCCGTCGGTGACGACGCCGTCGACCTGCACCTGCCGCGAGATCACGATGCGGACCTCGTCGGACGGCACCGGCACGTACCGGACCTCGGCGGGCACGAGCCCGGTGCCGGTGACCCGCAGCCGGTAGCGGCCGGCCTCCAGCCCCTCGAGGCTGAACCTGCCGTCGGCGCCCGTCGCCGGCGCGACGGTGACGGCGGGCGCCGCGGAGCCCGCGCCGCTGCCGGCGCCGGCGGCTGCGGCGACCGCCCGGGCGAACGGGCCGATCGCGGCGCTATCGGCAGAGCCTGCGCCGATCGCGCCGCCCGCGCCGCTCGCGCCGCCCGCGGCGGCGCTGCCGGCGGAGCCCGCGGCGGCGCTGCCGGCGGAGCCGGCGCCGCCTGCGCCCGCCGCGCTGCCGGAGCCAGCGGCGCCGCCGCTCCCCGGCGCGCCGCGCGGTGTCGTCGACAGCGCGCGATCGATCACGCCCCGCTCGAGCTCGGCGCTCACCTCGGCGCCGGCCACTGGCGCGCCGGTCCCGTCGATCACGTAGCCGGAGAGCCGCACGCCGCCGAGCGGCTCCGGCAAGCCGGGCCCGCGCGGCGCCTCCCGCGCCGCGGTGCCGCCCTCCGAGATCGCGGAGCCGAGCGGCGTCCACTTCCGCTGGTGGTTCCACGTGACCGCGATCGCCGCGAAGATCGCGAGGCCCAGCACCGCGAGGAGGATCACGACGCGGCGCGCGTTCGGCGGACCGCCCGTCGCTCCTGCCGGACCGGCCGCCGCCTCGGGCGCGCCGCCGGGCTCGGCTGTCCCGCCCGCCTCGGCCGCCCCGCCGCCGCCGGTCTCGGCCGACCCGTCGCCGTCGGACCCAGCCGCCCCGTCGCCGTCGGACCCGGCCGCCGCCTCGAGCTCCGGCGGGTCGTCGGACCCGGCGGTGCCATCAGGCGGCCGCGAGGTGCGAGGCGAGCCTCCGTCGTCGGGCCGGTCCTCGCTCATCGCACCAACGATAGCGCGATCCAGGGTAGGCTTCGGCCGTGTCCTCCCTGTTCGCGAACCAGCGCGAGACGAACCTGACCTCCACGGTCGCCCTCGTCGAGGCGGCGCTCACCGAGCTCGGCCACTCCCCGCCCGCGGTGCGGATCAAGGAAGCGACGGCGCTCCACGCGTGGCAGATCCCGAAAGGCTCATCGATGACCAAGGTCACGCTGATCCACCGGACGGACTTCTCGCACCTGCGGGTCTGCGCCACGGTGATGACGCTCGACCGCACGATGGATCGGCTGCCGCTGTTCGCGCACATCCTGAACCTCAACGCCAGCCTGTGCGGCGTCGCGTTCGCGACGATCGGTGATCACGTCATGCTCATGGCCGAGCGGTCGACGCTCGACCTCGATCGCAGCGAGGTCCTCGAGCTGCTCCGGCGGGTCACCACGTACGCCGACGAGCACGACGACCTCCTGGTCGCGCGCTTCGGCGGCCGCCTCGGCGCGTAGCGCGAGATCTGGAGCGGCGAGCGCCCGCTAGCGCGGCTCTTTGACGTCGCGGCCGCGCGGGCCTTCGTCGAGCGCGATGGACGTCAGCGCGTTCGGGCACAGCGTCAGCTCTTGCTGCTCGCGGACCACGCGGCCGCGCGAGTCGATGAGCTTGGCCTCGGACAAGACGCAGAACTCGACCGGGCCCGAGCTGGGCTGGCACGACGCCAGGTAGCCGGTCACGCGGGCCCCGGTGTCGTACTCGATGGTCACGCGATGGCTGATCAGATCGTGGAGCTTCGAGTAGTTCGGCATGCGCGTCCCCCTATATCACAGCTCGCCCGGGTCGTCCGGCTCGCCCGCCTCGGCGTCGCCGCCGCCGCCGGGGGCCCCGCGGCGCAGGGGACCGGAGCGCAGCGACTGGAGCGAGCCGTCGCGGGTCAGCCGGTACCAGACCTGGCGGTGCTTGCCGTCGTGCGCTTGGGTGCACCGGAACTCGGCGCCCGCCACGCCGACCCGGATCCGCGGCTCGCACTCGATGGTGCCGGCGCCGCCGGCCTTGTCGGCGCCCTCCGCCAGCTTGGCGGCGATCCAGCGGCCGTCCATCACGGTCGGGCGCGTGCCGACGAAGATGCCGGTGGCCGCCGCGGCGACGATGAAGAACATGCCGAGCACGGTACCCATCCCGGGGATAGTAGCGCGGATCGGCGGCCGCTCTGGTACACACGCCCGGTGACCGACCAGCCCCGCGCCGGCAAGCCGCAGCAGCAACGCAAGGCCCGGTTCGCCACCGATGCGGACATCGAGCTCAAGGGCGCCTACGGGCCGGGCGACGCGCCAGGCGAGCCGGCGGCGCCGCCGGGCCGCTTCCCGTTCACGCGCGGCGTCCAGGAGACGATGTACCGCGGCCAGCTGTGGACGATGCGGCAGTACGCGGGGTTCGGCACGGCGGCGGAGTCGAACCGCCGGTACAAGTACCTCCTCGCGCAGGGCGGCAAGGGGCTGTCGGTCGCGTTCGATCTGCCGACGCAGATGGGCCGCGACTCGGATCACCCGATGGCGCGCGGCGAGGTGGGCCGCGTCGGCGTCGCGATCGACTCGCTCGAGGACATGCGCGTCCTCTTCGACGGCATCCCGCTCGGCGAGGTCTCGACGTCGATGACGATCAACGCGACGGCCGCGACGCTGCTCGCGCTGTACCAGGCGGTCGCTGAGGAGCAGGGCGTGCCGGCGCGCGCGCTGCGCGGCACGATCCAGAACGACATCTTGAAGGAGTACATCGCGCGCGGCACGTACATCTATCCGCCGGCGGGCTCGATGCGGCTCATCACCGACACGTTCACGTACTGCAGCCGCGAAATCCCGCAGTGGAACACGGTCTCGATCAGCGGGTACCACATCCGCGAGGCGGGCGCCGACGCGGTGCAGGAGGTCGCGTTCACGCTGGCCGACGGCATCGCGTACGTCGAGGCGGCGCTGGCCGCGGGCCTCGATGTCGACGAGTTCGCGCCGCGGCTGTCGTTCTTCTTCAACGTCCACAACAACTTCCTCGAGGAGATCGCGAAGTTCCGCGCGGCCCGCACGCTGTGGGCGAAGATCATGCGCGACCGGTTCGGCGCCAAGAGCCCCAAGAGCCAGATGCTGCGGTTCCACACGCAGACGGCGGGCGTGACCTTGCAGGCGCAGCAGCCGCTGGTCAACGTCGTGCGCGTGACCTTGCAGGCGCTGGCCGCGGTGCTGGGCGGCACGCAGTCCCTGCACACGAACTCGTTCGACGAGGCGCTCGGCCTGCCGACGGAGGAGGCCGCGCGCATCGCGCTGCGCACGCAGCAGGTGATCGCGCACGAGTCGGGCGTGGCGGACTTCATCGACGCGCTGGGCGGCTCGTGGGCGATCGAGGCGTTGACGGCCGAGATCGAGCGCAAGGCGGGCGAGTACTTCGCGCGGATCGCCGAGCTGGGCGGCATGATCCGCGCGATCGAGCAGGGCTTCCCGCAGCGCGAGATCGAGCGCCGCGCGTACGAGCACCAGCGCGCGGTGGAGGAGCGCGCGCGGATCGTCGTCGGCGTCAACGACTTCGTGGCGACCGAGGAGGAGCAAGTGCCGGTCGCCGTCGTCGATCCGCGGCTCGAGGAGGACCAGATCGCGCGCGTGCGGGCCCTGCGCGCCCGGCGGAGCGCGGCCGGGGCGGCGCGGGCGCTCCAGGCGCTCGACGACGCGGCGCAGGGGACGGCGAACCTCGTCGTGCCGATCCTGGGCGCCGTGAAGGCGCTGGCCACGGTCGGCGAGGTGGCGGACGTGCTCCGCCAGCGGTTCGGCGAGCATCTGAGCCCCCGAGCGTGAGCGAGGGGCGAAGCTCGGGGTCTCCACCGCTCCGTTCAGATGCTTGGACGGCCGCATCGACCAGCCGGGTGATGCGATACTCGCCGGCATGCGCCTCGCCCTCGGCCTCGCGATCGCCTGCCTCCTCGCGCCAGCGAGCGCGCGCGCGGGCGTCTACGAGATCCGCCCCGGCGACGACCTGTTCGCGCGCCTCGCGATGCTCACCGCGGGTGACGAGGTCATCGTGCACGGCGGGACGTACACGACGCCGGGGCTGGTCCAGGTCACGTGGGCGGGGACCGAGGCGGCCCCGATCATCGTGCGCGCCGCGCCGGGCGCGCGGCCGGTGATCGCCGGGACGCCGGCCCAGAACGTGCTCGACGTCGGCGGCTCGCACTTCACGCTGCGCGGGTTCGAGCTCCGCGGCGGCAGCCACGGCGTCCGCCTCGCCGCGACCGATCACGCGACGCTCGAGGACCTCGTGCTCCACGACCTCGGCGACGTCGGCATCTCGTGCAACCGGCCGGCGCAGAGCTGCGCGTTCCTCACGATCCGCAAGAACGAGATCTATGACACCGGCAAGGCGGGGACCGGCGAGGGCATGTACCTCGGCTGCACCGCCGCGGCGTGCACGCTCCGCGACTCGCTCGTCGAGCGGAACTTCGTCCACGACACGGGCGGCGATCAGGGCGACGGCATCGAGGTGAAGCCGGGCGCGTCGAACGTCGTCGTGCGCGACAACGTCATCGTGCGCAGCAAGTACCCGGGGATCACGATGTACGGCTTCACCGGCAGCGCGCCGCCGAACATCATCGAGCGCAACCTCGTGTGGACCACGCAGGACAACGGCATCCAGATCGTCGGCCAGGTGCGCGTCCGCAACAACATCGTGCTCGGCGCCATGGGGAACGGCATCCACTCCAAGGCGAGCGACGGCCACGTGCCGCACGATCTGCAGATCCTCAACAACACCGTCGTCGACGCGGGCGTCGCCTGCCTCAAGGCCAACGACTGGGCGGGCGCGAAGGGCCAGGTGGTCGCCAACAACGCGCTGTACTGCGAGGCGAGCGCCGCGATCGATCTGAACGGCGGCGCGCCGAGCGCGATTACGGCCGGCAACGTGGGCCGCGGCACCAGCAACGCGGCGACGGGCTTCGCCCTGGGCCGCAGCCTCGCCGAGGATCTGACGGCGCCGGGGAGCGGCGACGTGTACCCGCGCGCGGGCTCGCCGCTCGAGAACGGCGGCAACGGCGCGCTCGCGCCGAGCAGCGACTTCGATGGCTGCGTGCGCCGCGGCACGATGTCCGAGGTCGGCGCGTACGAGCTCACGACCGCCGCGATGCGGATCTGGCCGGTGACGGAGGCCATCAAGCCGCCGGCGAACTGCGGCGGGGAGCCGCCGGAGGGCGACGGCCCGGGCGGCGGCGACAGCACGCCGCCGGGCGACGGCGGCTGCTGCCAGACCGGCGGCGGCAGCGCGCCGTCGCGGGGCCTGTGCGCCGCGCTGGTCCTGCTCGCGCTCCGGCGACGGCGGCGGCGCCGGCGCCGGTCCGGCCACCGCCGCTGACGCAGATCAAGCGAGCAGCGCCTGGTGTCGGATCTTATCGGGCCGCGGCGGGCCGGGCGCTGTGCGCTGGCGCCCATGGCGGCTCCGCTCTCGCGGCGCCGCGAAACGAGCTAGGATTCGCCCGATGTCGACGAGCACGGCCGCGCCCCGCGGTGGGGAGGCGCAGACCTCCTCGGTGCCGACGGAGCCGGACTCGCGCGCGCACCTGGTCGAGTTCTACGCGAGCGACGATCACCTGGTCGATCGCGTCGCGCGCTACCTGATCGCCGGGCTGCGCGCCGGCGAGCTGGTGCTCGCGGTCGTGACCGAGGCGCGCCGCGACGGGCTCGCGCGGCGGCTGGCCGAGGCGGGGCTCGACGCCGCTGCGGAGATCGCGGCGGGGCGGCTCGTCATGCTCGACGCGCAGGCGGCCCTCGACGCATTCACGGCCGGCGGCGAGCCAGCGCCGGCGCGGTTCCGGGAGCACATCGGCGGCGCGCTCGATCGCGCCGCCCTTGGCGCTGGCGGCGAGCGCACCGTCCGCGCGTACGCCGACATGGTCGACGTCCTGTGGCAGCGCGGCGAGCCGCAGCTGGCCCTGCGCGTCGAGAGCCTGTGGAACGAGCTGGCGACCGAGCGCTCGTTCACGCTGCTCTGCGCGTACGTGATGGGCAACTTCTACCGGGCGAGCGACCGCGAGTCGAGCGAGGCGACGAGCGAGGCGACGACCAGCGCGCAGGCGGGCGTGATCCCGGCGGAGCGCGTCGCCGCGCTCGAGCACGAGCTCGCCCAGCGCACCCGGCTCGAGGCGGCGCTGCGCGACGCGCTCGCGCGCGAGCAGCACGCGCGCGAGGAGGCGGAGCGCGCGGCGCACTTCAACGAGGTGTTCGCCGGCATGCTCGGCCACGATCTGCGCAACCCGCTCGGCGCGATCGCGATGGGCGCGAGCTACATCGCGCGCGCGAGCACGAGCGAGAAGATCACGCGCTCGGCGGCGCGCATCCTGTCGAGCACCGAGCGGATGAGCCGCATGATCGAGCAGCTGCTCGACTTCTCGCGGACCCGCGTCGGGAGCGCCCTGTCGCTCCAGCCGGTGCGGCTCGATCTGGGCGAGCTCGCCACGCGCGTCAAGGAGGAGCTCGAGGCGATCCACCCCGAGGGCTCGGTCGCGCTCGAGCTCGAGGGGAGCGCGGTGGGCGCGTGGGACTACGAGCGCCTCCTGCGGGTGCTCTCGACGGTGATCGGCAACGCGATCGCGTACGGCACGGCCGGGCACCCGGTGACGGTCAGAATCGACGGCCGCGCGCCCGACCGCGTCCTGGTCTCGGTCCACAACGCCGGCGCGATGCCGGCGGACGTCCTCGCGGTGCTGTTCGAGCCGTTCCGCGGCACGAGCCGGCACCGCCACACCCAGGGCTTGGGCCTGGGCCTGTTCATCGCCAAGCAGATCGTGCGCGCGCACGACGGCGCGATCGAGGCCGCGTCGGGCGAGGCGACCGGGACGACGCTCCGCATCAGCCTGCCGCGGGGCGGCCCGTCCCGGCCGGCGGCCGGGAGCGGTGCGCAATGACGGATACGGATGCGGATACGGATGCGGATACGGATTCGGCGGCGACGCTGGAGCGGACGATCGTCGTCGCGGACGACGAGCCGGGGTACTGCGAGTCGATCAAGGATCTGCTCGAGGACGAGGGCTACCGCGTCGAGATCGCCGCGGACGGCCAGGCCGCCCTCGAGATCCTGCGGCGCCTCCCGGGGCAGCCGTGCCTGCTCCTGCTCGACCTGATCATGCCGATCCTCGACGGTGGCGACGTCTACCGCGAGGTGAAGGCCGATCCTCGGCTCGCGCCGATCCCCGTCGTGATCGCGACGTCGGATCCGACGCGCGCGCCGACCGGCGCGATGGTGATGCGCAAGCCGGTGAAGCTCGAGCGGCTGCTCGAGGTGGTGCGCCGCGCGTGCAGCGCGACCTGAGCGCTGGGCGCGGTTCGCGCTCGGGGCTCAGAGCCCGGCGTGCGCGCGGATGCGGACGATGGCGTCGAGCTTGCCCTCGGGGATCGGCTCGCCCCCGGACACGGTCAGCGTCGAGCCGACGATCACGTTGAACGGCGTCTTGTACGTGCTCATCATCGAGATGAGCCGCTCCCGGCCGCCCGCGTTGAACATGACCGGCGTGAGCGGCACGACCGCGCCGGCGCCGATGGGCGGGATGATCGCGATCTCCATCGCCTCGGGAGACTTCGGATCCATCACCGACATCGGCGCGACGTACAGCTTGAGCTCGGGCGTCTCGACGTTCAGCGTGTTCGCGGTGACCTGGTAGCTCACGCTGTCGATCGTCACCTTGATGACGGGCTGATCGTTGATCGACTTGAGCTCCGGCTTCTCCTGGACGAGGTTCACCTCCCGGTAGAGGCCGACGTCGAGCTGCAGCTCGCAGCGGTTCGCGGTGCACGTGCCCGAGCAGTTCATGTCGCACGCCATCTGCGCCGCGGTGTCGCAGATGCTCGGCGCCGTGCCGCAAGGCGTGTTGAACAGGGCCTGCGCCTGCGCCTGATCGACCTGCCAGCCCTCCGTGTCGATGCTGAAGCTCTTGTCGGGGAGCGTGAGATCGAAGTCAGCGACGTCGGAGCTGATCAGGCCGCACCCGGCGGAGGCCGCGAAGAGGAGGGCGAGGCAGGTCCCCGCCAGGTAGGTTCGCGAACGCGAATAAGACAAGGTCATGATGATTTCCTAATCCCTAGTTCCGAGACGAGCGTAGAGAGCTGCCATTCTAGCACTCGGCCTCCCGGGCCACGCCGAAACCACCCCGCCCGTGACCGCGGCTACACTTCCACGCTGGCGCCGGCGTGCGCCGCGCCACCGACGAGCTGTTCGGCGACCGTCCACGGATCGGCGCGCCGCTCGGCGATGGAGCGCGCGAGCTCGGCGAGCCCGCCGCGCTCGTCGATGGCGTGCGCGGCGCGATCGGTGAGCAGCGCCCGCACGAGCTCCTGGAGGTGCACGGACGCGCGCGCCTGGGCCCGCGCCGCGGCGCCCTCGCCGCTCCACGCGCGCGCCCGGTGGCGCTCGATCGCGGCGGCGAGGTCGGTGATGCCGGAGCCCTCGGCGGTGCCGCGCGTCGCGATGGTGCGCACGACCTCGACCTCCTTGCGCTCGCCGTGCGCGCGCAGATCGAGCATGTGCAGGAGGTCGCGCTCGGCGCGGTCGGCGCCCTCGCGGTCGGCCTTGTTGACGACGAGCACGTCGGCGACCTCGAGCAGGCCGGACTTGATCGCCTGGATGTCGTCGCCGAGGCCCGGCACCGTGACGACGACGGTGGTGTGCGCGGCCTTCATGACGTCGACCTCGTCCTGGCCGACGCCGACGGTCTCGATCAGGACGCGGCCGTAGCCCATCGCGTCGAGGACGTGGGCGACGTCGAACGTCGAGCGCGACAGGCCGCCGAGGTGGCCGCGCGTGGCGAGGCTGCGGATGAACACGCCGGGGTCGAGCGCGTGGCGCTGCATGCGGATGCGATCGCCGAGGATCGCGCCGCCGGAGAACGGCGACGTCGGATCGACGCACACGACGCCGACCCGGTCGGCAGCGGCGCGGTAGTGCGCGATCAGCGCGTCGACGACGGTGGACTTGCCGGCGCCGGGGTTGCCGGTGACGCCGACGAGGTACGCCTTGCCGGTGTGCGGGAACAGCGCCTTCAGCGCCGCGAGCGCGGCGGGGCGGCGATCGTCGAGGTCGCGCATGAGGCGCGCGGCGGTGCGGATGTCGCCCGCGAGGATCGCGTCGATCTGCGCCTGAGCCGGCGCTGGAGACTGCGACGGCGGAGACTGCGGCGGCTGGGCGGTGTCGGTCACGGCTTCGCCTCGGGGCTGGGCGCAGGCGGCGGCGCCTTGAAGCGCTGCTCGGGGCCGGCGGGCGTGTAGATCTGCACCGCGCGGACGTCCTCGGCGGCGGTGAACGCGTGCCGCGCGCCGGGCGGGATCTGCACGACGCTCGACGGGAGGACGGCGAGCGGCACGCCCTTCACGGTCATCGTCCCCGAGCCGGCGAGGATGTAGAGCAGCTCGGACTCGGTGGCGTGGACGTGCTCGGGGATCGCGGCGCCCTTGGGCAGCTCGAGGACCGACGCGGCGAGCAGCGGCTCCTTGATCGTCGCCGGCTCGGCGAAGATCGTGACCGCGCCGGCGGGGCGCGGGTAGCGGCGCGCCGCGGCCGCGGGCAGGTGCACCGGCCCGGCGACGCCGGCCTTGGCGGTGCCGGCCTCCGGCGTCCGCAGCGCGCCGGCGCGCGCGGAGCCCTCGCGGCCGCCGGGCGTCATGACGACGACCGCGCGCACCTCGCCCTGGCTCCCGGCGAGCACGTCGCGCGCCGCGCCCGCGGGCACGTACATCATGTCGCCCGCGGCGACGGCGCGCCGGCTCGCCGGACCGGCGCCCTCGACGGTGGCGGGGTGCAGGAAGTACCACAGCTCGGCCCGCGGGGCGGACCGCAGCCCGGTGGCGCCGCCCGCGGCGAGCGCGACCTCGACCATCGACGCGGCGCCGTTGCGGGTGTTCTGCTCGTCGAGCAGGACGGCGACCGCGACCTTGCCCTGCCCCTTCCACGGCACGAGCCGGCGATCGATCACGCTCTGGCGATCGGGCGCGCGGAACCGGAACGGCAGCTGGATCGCCTGGCCGTGGAGCGGCGGCGCCCAGCGGTACACGGAGAGCACCTTCGCCACGCACGCGGCGAGCGCCGGCGTCTTCGTGGTGTCGCGCGCCAGCGTCACGCGCGCGGCGGTGGGCTCGATGTCGATCGTCGCCACGAGCTCGCCCTCGATGTCGATGTCCTCGGCGGCCGACGCGGCCCAGCACGCCTGCGCGGCCTCGTCGAGCTCGTTCATGGCCTTCTGGATCGCGGCGAGCCGCTCCTCCTCGGAGGCCGGCGCAGGGGGCGCTGGCGCCGGTGCCGCCGCGGAGCCGGCCGCGGCCGCGCTCCCCGGCTTTGTGGCCGGGGCCGGCGCAGGGCCGGGGCCGGAGCCAGCGCCGGGGCAGCCGGCGAGCACCGCCGCGAGCGCGAGCGCGGCCACCGTCGGGGCCGCCGTTGGGGCCGCCGTCACGCGACCTTCGGGCGCACGTGGGCCTCGACCCAGTCGATGATCTCGTGCGTGCTGGCGCCGGGCGTGAAGATCTTCGCGACGCCGAGCTCGGTGAGCTTCGGCAGATCGTCCTTGGGCACGATGCCGCCGCCGAACACGACGACGTCGCCGATGCCGCGCTCCTTGAGCGCGTCGATCACCGCCGGGAACAGCGTCATGTGCGCGCCCGACATGATCGAGAGCCCGACGGCGTCGACCGCCTCTTGCACCGCGGCCGCGGCGATCATCTCCGGCGTCTGGTGGAGGCCGGTGTACACGACCTCGTAGCCGGCGTCGGCGAGCGCGCGCGCCACCACCTTCGCGCCGCGATCGTGGCCATCGAGGCCGGGCTTGGCGACGAGGATGCGGAGTTTGCGCGGAGAGTCGGCCATGGCCGCTTTATACGTTGCGGAGCAGGTTGCGCGCGATGACGATCCGCTGGATCTCGCTCGTGCCCTCGTAGATCCGGGTGACGCGGACGTCGCGCAGCGCGCGCTCGACGGGGAAGTCCCGCACGTAGCCGTAGCCGCCGTGCACCTGCAGCGCGATGTCGCAGATCTTCCAGGCGTGCTCGGTCGCGAACAGCTTGGCCATCGCCGCCTCCTGCGAGAACGGCAGGCGCTCCTGCTTGCGCTGCGCGGCGCGCAGCGTCATCAGCGTCGCCGCGTCGAGCCACGTCGCCGCGTCGGCGAGCATCGCGCCGATCGCCTGGTGCTTGATGATCGGCTGACCGAACGTCTGCCGCTCGCCGGCGTAGCGGATCGCGGCCTCGAGCGCGCCGCGCGCGATGCCGATCGCCTGCGACGCGATGCCGATCCGGCCGCCGTCGAGCGCCATCATCGCGAGCGCGAAGCCGCGGCCGGGCGCGCCGAGGATCGCGTCCTCGCCGACGGTGACGCCGTCGAGCACGAGCTGCGCCGTCGCGCTGCCGTGGAGCCCGAGCTTGTCCTCGAGCCGCGCCACGGAGATGCCCGGCGCGTGGCCGTCGACGACGAACGCGCTGATGCCCTTGTGGCCGGCGCCCGGCTCGGTGACGGCCCACACGACCATCGCGCCCGCCTGGCCGCCGTTCGTGATCCACTGCTTGGTGCCGGACAGCCGGTAGCCGTCCGCGGCGCGCACGGCCGCGGCGCGCATCGCCGCCGGATCCGAGCCGGCCTCCGGCTCGCTGAGCGCGAACGCGCCGCACAGGAGCTCGCCGCTCGCCAGGCGCGGCACCCACGCCTGGGCGAGCGCGGGCGAGCCGTTCGCCGCGATCATCTCGGCGACCATGTTGGTGACCGACACCGCCACGGCGACCGACGCGTCGCCGCGCGCGAGCTCCTGCATCGCGAGCGAGTACGCGATCGGGCCGGCGCCCGCGCCGCCCAGCTCCTCGGGGACGGCGATCGCGAGGAGCCCGAGCCGGCCGAGCTCGCGCAGCTCGGCGGCCGGGAACTCGCACGACACGTCGCGGGCCGCCGCGCGCGGGACGAGCACGCGCTCGGCGAAGTCGCGCGCCGTGCGCTGGATCAGGAGCTGCTCTTCGGTGGGCTGGAAGTCCATGGCGCTTACCTACGCTGCGGCGAGCCTGGCACAGAGCCTGGCACTACGCCTGGCACTGCGCCTGGCATTGCACCTGTCACTGCGCCTGCGCCTCGGAGGCCCGGTAGCGGGCCACGAGCTTGCCGACCGCCCCCTTCGGATCGGTGAGCCGCCACGCGAGCGCGGCCTTCTCGGCGCAGTCGCCCCACGCGTCCTCGATCACCGACGCCGCCGACGCGAAGCCGACGCTCTGCGCCTTGCCGCCCGCCCCGACGTAGACGGTGATCGTGACGTCCGTGGGCGGGGGGCCTTTGAGCCCCTTGGCCTTGTCGCACGCGTCGAGCGTGGCGGTCTGGCCGCCGACGGCGCGGAGCGTGCGGTCCTCCTCCCAGTCCTCGACGCCGCCCGTGTGCTGGAACTCGAGCGGGATCGAGAAGTCGGCGTCGCCGTTTTTCGGCTTGTCGAACGTCGCCGCGCGCGCGAGCTCGAGCAGGCACTTCTCGATGGGCCACGCGCCGAGCGTGTTCTCGGACAGCTTCACGGCGGTGACCGTGCCGTCGCGCTGGATCTCCCAGTGGATCGTGACCTTGCCGCCGAGCCAGCGGCGCTTGCCGACGCGGGACATGTAGCAGTCGACGAGCCCCTGCTTGTACGGCGCGAGGCCGGCCTCGACCGCCGCCGGATCCATGCGGCCGCGCGAGTTCGTGAACGTGATGCCGTCCTCCTGCTCCTCGTCCTCGACCACGACGCGCGTCTTCTGCGGCGGCTCGGCAGGCGCCGCCGGCTTGGGCTTGCCGCCGCACGCAGCCGAGGCTGCCACCGCCACCGTGCACGCCGCCGCCGCGGCTGCGAGCCCGGCTCCCCTCACATCGCCTCGAACGCGTACGTGTACGACGTGGGATACGGCTTGGAGACCTCGGGGAAGATGACCTCCTTCACCTTCCCGATCACGCAGTCGGCGAGCATCTGCGACTCGAGCGAGGTCTTGGTGACCTTGACCTCGCCGGCCTTGCCGCCCGGCATGACCGTGACGTTGAGCGTCATCTTGCCGCGCGACTGCCGCGGCAGCTCCTTGGCATCGATCGCCGCCGACAGGCAGCGCGAGACCGTGTTCCGCTTGCGCTCGAACGCGCGCTGGATCTCGTCCATCGTCTCGGGCGGCACCATCTCCCCGCTCGAGTCGCGCGACCCGGACGATGACGACGTGTCACTGTCGCCGCTCTCGTCGGGCAGCGTGCTCGCCTTCTTGCCGCCGCAGGCAGCGGCCGCGGCCGCGGCCCCCACCAGGAGTACTGCCGTGAGCATCTGGGATCGGATCGCCATGCGTGCCTCCTCGTCCAAAAAGAGAACCCAAAGAGCGCCTACTGTCCCTTCGCCAGGTACCCGGCGATCACCAGGCGCTGGATCTCGCTGGTGCCCTCGTAGATCTCGGTGATCTTCGCGTCGCGGAAGTGCCGCTCCACCGGGTACTCCGTGACGTAGCCGTTGCCGCCGAAGACCTGGATCGCCTCGCGCGCGGCGCGGTTCGCGACGTCGGAGGCGTAGAGCTTCGCCATCGCCGCCTCCTTGCCGTACGGCTGCTTTTGGTCCTTGAGCCACGCGGCGCGCAGCGTGAGCAGGCGCGCCGCGTCGAGCTCGGTGGCCATGTCGGCGAGCTTGAACGCGATCGCCTGGTGCTGGACGATGGGCTTGCCGAACGTGCGCCGCTGCTGCGCGTACGCGAGCGCGTCCTCGAGCGCGGCGCGCGCGATGCCGAGCGCCTGGGCGGCGATGCCGATCCGGCCGCCGTCGAGCGTGCTCATCGCGATCTTGAAGCCGGCGCCGACCTCGCCGAGCAGGTGCTCGCCGGACAGCCGCGCGTCGTCGAGGAAGATCTGCGACGACTTGCTGCCGCGGATGCCGAGCTTGTCGTCGGGCGGGCCGACGCGGACGCCCGGGTGCTCGAGCGGGACGATGAACGCGGTGATGCCCTTGTGGCCGGCGGCGCGGTCGTTCATCGCGAACAGCACGCACACGTCGGCGACGGGGCCGTTCGTGATCCAGTTCTTCGTGCCCTGGAGGACCCAGCTGTCGCCGTCCTGGATCGCGGTCGTCTTCTGCGCCGCGGCGTCCGATCCGGCCTCGGGCTCCGACAGCGCGAAGCAGCCGAGCAGCTCGCCCTTGGCGAGCGGCGTGAGCCACCGCTGCTTCTGTGCCTCGGTCGCGAACCGGTACAAGGGATCGCAGACGAGCGAGTTGTTGACCGACATGATGACGGCCGTCGACGCGCACGCCCGCGCGATCTCCTCCATCGCGAGCGCGTACGAGACGTGATCGAGGCCGGCGCCGCCGTACTGCTCGGGGACCGCCATGCCGAGGAATCCGAGCTCGGCCATCCGCTTGACGAGCTCGGCCGGGTGGCGGTGCTCGCGATCGATCTCGGCGGCCTTGGGCAGGACCTCGCTCTGGGCGAACTCGCGCGCGGTCTTCTGGACGGCGAGCTGATCTTCGGTCGGCGAAAAGTTCACGGGATCCTAGTATCTCGCCACCGGCGTTTTGGCCAGTGCCATGCTCCTGCGATAGGCCGCGCGCCGCGCGCCGCCGCGCCGATGTCCGCGGGGCCGAACGCGGCTTACTCGCCCTTGAACGCGGGCTTGCGCTTGGGCTTGGCGACGAACGCGCTCATCCCCTCGCGCTGATCGGCGGTGCCGAAGAGGAGGCCGAAGCTGCGCTGCTCGAGCGCGAGCGCCTGCTCGAGCGGCATCGACTGGCCGAGGTGGATCAGCCGCTTGGCCTCGGCGACGGCGAGCGGGCCGTTCGCTGCGATCTTGTCGGCCAGCGCGCGGACCTGGGCCATGAGCTCGGCGTGCGGCCACACGGCGTCGACGAGCCCGATGCGGAGCGCCTCGGCGGCGTCGATCGACTCGCCCGTCATGCACAGCTCCTTGGCCTTGGCGACGCCGACGCGGCGCGGCAGCCGCTGCGTGCCGCCGAAGCCGGGGATGACGCCGAGCTTGACCTCGGGCTGGCCGAGCTTCGCGCGGTCCGAGGCGTGGATGAAGTCGCACGCGAGCGCGATCTCGCAGCCGCCGCCGAACGCGAAGCCGTTGACGGCGGCGATCCACGCCTTCTCCGACGTCTCGATCGCGCTGCCGAGCGCGCCGCCCATCTGGGCGAACGCGGCCGCATGGACCGGCGTCATGTCCTGCATCTCGTGGATGTCGGCGCCCGCGACGAACGACTTGTCCCCGGCGCCCGTCAGGATCACGACGCGCACCTCCTCGGAGATCTCGAGCTCGCCCGCGAGGTGCGTCAGCTCGGAGATGACCTTCGAGGACAGCGCGTTCAGCACCGGCTCGCGATCGATCGTCACGGTCGCGATCGCGCCGTCGACGGCGACCTTCAGCGTCTCGAAGCTCTCGTAAGACATGGCGTCACGCCTTTCGCTGACCCTGCGGATCGTACTCGTAGAAGCCGCGGCTGACCTTCTTGCCGAGCCAGCCGGCGGCGACGTACTGGCGGAGCAGCGGGCACGGCCGGTACTTGTCGTCGCCGAGCTCGCGGTGGAGCACCTCGGCGATCGCCAGGCACGTGTCGAGCCCGATGAGGTCGGCCAGCTCGAGCGGCCCCATCGGGTGATTGAGGCCGAGCTTGACGCCGGTGTCGATGTCGGCCGCGGTGCCGAGGCCCTCGTAGAGGCCGTAGCAGGCCTCGTTGAGCAGCGGGATCAGCATGCGGTTGACGATGAAGCCCGGGATGTCGCGCGCGCCGATCGTGGTCTTGCCGAAGCGCTTCGCGAGATCGACGGTGGCCTGGTACGTGGCCTCGCTCGTCTGCAGGCCGCGCACGATCTCGACGAGCTTCATGAGCGGCACCGGGTTCATGAAGTGCATGCCGATGACGCGATCCGGGCGCCCCGTAACGGCGGCGAGCTTCGTGATGGAGATCGACGACGTGTTCGACGCGAGGATCGCGTCGGCCTTGCACACCTCGCCGAGGCTCTTGAAGATGGCGAGCTTGAGCTCCTCGCGCTCGGGCGCCGCCTCGACCACGAGGTCGCACCGCGCGAGGTCTGCGTGGCCCTCGCCCGCGCGGAGCCGGCCGAGCGTGGCGTCGCGCGTGCCCGCCTCGAGCTTGCCCTTCTCGACGAGCCGGTCGAGCGCCTTCTTGATCTTGCCGATGCCGCCCTGCGCGAGGTCGGGCACGGCGTCGACGATGATGACGTCGACGCCGGCCTGCGCGGCGACCTGGGCGATGCCCTGCCCCATCTGGCCGGCGCCGATGACACCTAGCGACTGGATCGGCGACTGGATCGGCGACTGGATCAGCGACTGGATCTCGGCCATGATCAGGCCCGCTCCACGAGGAGCGCGATGCCCTCGCCGCCGCCGATACACAGCGAGGCGCCGCCGGTCTTGGCGCCGCGCGCCGCCATGGCGTGGAGGAGCGTGACGAGCACGCGGCAGCCCGACGCGCCGATCGGGTGGCCGAGCGCGACGGCGCCGCCCCACACGTTGACCTTCGCCGGATCGAGCCCGACGAGCTGGTTGTTGGCGACGGACACCACGCTGAACGCCTCGTTGATCTCCCAGAGGTCGACCTGCTTGGCCTCCCAGCCGGCGCGCCCCAGCGCGTTCTGAATGGCCTGGGCCGGCGCGGTCGTGAACCACTCCGGCGCCTGCGCGTGGTAGCCCCACGCGACGAGCTTGGCGAGGACTTTGGCGCCGCGGCGCTTCGCCTCGTCGGCGGACATCAGCACGACGGCGGCGGCGCCGTCGTTGATCGAGGAGGCGTTGCCGGCGGTGATGGTGCCGTCCTTCTGGAAGGCGGTGCGCAAAGTCGGCAGCTTCTCGATGTTGCCGCGGCCCGGCTCCTCGTCGATGTCGACGCTGATCTCGCCCTTCTTGTCGGCGATCTTGACCGGCGTGATCTCGGCCTTGAAGTGGCCCTGCTTCGTGGCGTCGAGGGCGCGGCGGTAGCTCTCGGCGGCGTGCTCGTCCTGGGCGCTGCGCGGGATGCCCTTCTCCTTGGCGCACAGCTCGGCGCAGTTGCCCATGTGCTGGTTCGAGTACGGGTCCCAGAGGCCGTCGCTGACCATCGTGTCGGCGGTCTCGAGCGCGCCCATCTTGGTGCCCTGGCGCGAGCCGCGGAGGATGTGCGGCGCGTTCGACATGGACTCCATGCCGCCCGCGACGCCGACCTCGACGTCGCCGGCCATGATGGAGCGGGCGACGCCGAGCACCGCCTCGAGGCCCGAGCCGCAGACCTTGTTGACCGTCACGCACGGGACCGCCTGCGGCAGGCCGGCGTAGATCGCGGCCTGCCGGGCGGGCGCTTGCCCGGCGCCGCCTTGCAGGACCATGCCCATGTGGACGAGCTGGACATCCGCGGGCGCCACGCCGGCGCGCTCGAGCGCCGCGGAGATGGCGGTGGCGCCGAGCCGGGTCGCGGGCACCGACGACAACGCGCCGAGGAAGCTTCCGATGGCGGTGCGCGCGGCACCGACGATCACGACGTCACGCATGCCGGAGGGGATACCCCGCCGTTTCCAGGTGCGTCAAGGCACGGTCGGAGGGCACTCCCCGTCCGAGGAGGAGCCGGCTCCGCGGCGGGTGCGGCGGCGAGCGCGGCGGCGGATTCGGCGGGTGCGGCGCGAGGTTCGGCGGCGAGCTCGGCGGCGGGTTCGACGGCGGGCTCGGCGGCGGGCAGCAGAGTGCCGAGATCGGTTTCAGCGTGCGCGGCGAGCGGCTGAACTGTGACGCCATCGCGGAGCACGCCGTGCGCCTCCCGAAGGAGGACCCCATCTGGCCGTGTGACCAGAGAAGCAAGGACGAGCTGTTCGCTGCGGTCGCGATATGGCTCGACCACTACGGCAACAGCGGCGCATCCAGCGACTTACTGACCAACGCGTAGCGTGAATCAGATTAACTCGCATATTCACACCACCAGATTTGTGCTTTTGCGAGTGACTTATTTTGAAGAGAGACACTATGATTGCGCTCGAGCTGACTCAAGGGGTGGGTCGCTCCTTCGAGCGTCCGCAGTCATTCCACATCCTCCAAAGGACATTCCATGAGCAAGACGTACATAACACGAAGTGTGTTACTAGGGCTCTCATTTCTGATGACGCTCGGGTCCGCCTGCGTCGATGACAGATCGAGCGCGCCCGAGGCGGACGATGCTCTTGCGAACCGAGTACACCAGCCTTTCTATGTGGCGGTGTTCGATCATGCACCAGACGAGGCCGAGATTCAGGCCGACTTCGAGCGATTCCTGCTCGCGTCCGGGAAAACCGGCACCTCGGCGACACACGATCCGGGGCCAAGGCAGACACCGCAGCAAGGACAAAAGCTGGTGCGGATCGCAGCGACGACCGGGACCGGAGAGTCCGCAGGGACCAGCCAAGCGGGCTTGTTCAAGTTCAAGGGCACCTGGGAGTGTGACGGCGGCGGGACATTCTCCGAAGAATTCGTTCTGAACAATCTGAACGAAGACGATCTGGATCGCGATACGGTCAGTATCTTTCATTACCCCCCATTTCCGGCACCGTGTGTCCGGGACAGGTTTTTACGGGGCAAAATCCTTACGCTCAGCGAGGACGGCTGGTACTGTGTTGCGCTCGATCTCTCCGAAACTAATTACCTGTGGATCACGCGGAACCAGCATCTGCCCTTCGATCAGAGGATAGATTATCCATTCGACACGCCATCGGATTCGAAGCCCGCGACGGATTCGAGCTGGCTCAGTTACTATTAACACGATCGGGGAAGCTCCGACCGAAGTCACACCAGCAGGAGCAGCGCCGGTGCTTGAACGAGCGCGCGCTGGACTCCGCTCGACGGCACTCGGAGTGCCACGCGCTGGAAGCGCTGACGAGGCGGTGCATCGCGCCGAGCTGGTACAGACAGACAGAGCAGCGGGCTCGTGTCGCTGGTCGCCTCAGCCATGTTCGGCCTCGAGCTGGCGCAGCTCCGCCTCGAGCGGGAAGACTTCGTAGCGGCCGAAGCAGGACAAGAGCTCCACGCGCGACATGCCGGCCAGCTCCGCGGCGAGCCCGGAGGAGATGCGCCCGAGCTCGTATAGCTTCACCGCAGCGAGCGTGCAGAGCTCCCGCCCGAGGGCGGCATCGTCCAGCGCCGCAGCAAAGTGCAGCTGATCGGGCACTTCGATCAGGATCCGTCGTGTCGCCATGGCTCTCTGGTCACCAGAACGCCGAGATGGGCTTCAGCGTGCACATGAGCTCCTCGAAGCTGTCGGCGACCTTCTTCATAACGCCTCTTACGCCAGGGACGCCAGGGTCCCCCTGGGCCCCGGATCGACACAGGGAACACAACCAGTACCTCGTCGCAGAAGCTCTGCTCGGTTGCCGATCGTTCGGGCCTCGATGGTATTTCGCGTCGATGTTGACCGCGTACGTCATGTCCGCCTGCTCGGTTGCCGATCGTTCGGGCCTCGATGGTATCGGTCTAAGCGCGAGGGCCGGGGACCTCGCGCACCGAGATCAGCGGGTGATGCGCCTGCCAGCCCTTCGCGAGCAGCCAGGTCCGCGGACGGAGCACGATGAGCGGCAGGTACGTCTCGCGCAGCGGCCACAGGACCGGCGAGTCCTCGAGCTCCTTCCAGTAGAAGAACAGCGGGCCGCTCGAGAACGGATCGACCTTCCACGTCTGCGGGAGCCCCGCCTGATCCTCGCCGTGCCTCCTCCAATTGTTCAGCACGTACGCCAGGGCGTGGCGGACCGCGCGCGGGGAGGTCAAGGGCCGAGCGTGAAAGCGATCGGCGACGACCTTGCCGGTGCGCCGCCCGCCCGTGCGCGCGGTGATCGCCGCGTTGATTCGCTTGGCCGCCGAGATCGCAAAGCCCTGCATCCCGCGGGAGAGCGCCTCCTTGTGGTCCGCCTCGACGAGCAAGTGGAGGTGGTTGCGCTGGATGCTGAGCTGGACGATGCGAAAGTCCTCGCGTCGGGCCGTGACGATCGTTGCCTCGCGGAGCTGGAGGTACATGTCGCGCTGGCGGAGACTCGTGACGTCGGCGACGACGCGGAGGGTGACATGAACCGGGTGCCGGTGATCGTGAACAGGGCGCTCCTGGTGACGCTCGCTGGAGCGCGGCCCGCGGGGCGGCCGCCCTGCTCCGCGGCGCCGGCCGCCGTGTGTCCGGAACACCAGCTCCTGCTGCTCGTGCGTCTTCCGCGCGCGTGCCATATGGGCTCCTTCGACTCACATGGAGCCGAAACTTGAATTCGCCGATATTATAATAGCCCCTGGTGAATCGACAAGTTGAAATATAGGAATAGGAATGGCATTCAGACTGCGTCCCTGACGACTACTCGTGAAGTTTGGCCAGAGGAGCAAATATAAACCGAGTCAATACACGCCAATTTAATACCAGTTTCATCCCGGTGCCCGGTCCATCCGTACGAGGCGCCCGAGAGGCCAACTGGAACGGATGCGGCAGCGCCCACCCAACATGCACGACGATCGCCTCGAGGGTGCACGTCTGCCGAGGGATGCCGAGGGAGGACGGCAGTACGAATGAACGAAGCGACTACCCTCCGGGCCGCCCACGACTCCATGGAGCCGTGGACAGGACGCGTGCAACTGCCGACTACCAGGCTGCGCTGCACTGTTTTGCGTAGAGCGCCCGGCATCGGAGCGCGCGGAGCCCGGGCTGCGCTGCGCGGGCTTTGCGTAAGAGCGCCCGTCGCCAGGACGCGCGGGCCAGGCTGCACTGCTTTGCGTAGAGGCCCGTCGCTGGAAACGCGCAGGGCCTGGCTACGCTGCGCGGCGCGGCTTTGCGTAGAGCACCCGTAGCGGGGCCGCGCGGGACCTGCTGCGTTGCTCCGCCACGTGGCGCTGGGCGGCGCTGGGCCGACGACCGCGTCCGCCACGCGCGATGCCGACGAAGCGGCCCCGGCTCAGGCCGGCGGGGCGTGCGCGCGCGCGCGCGCGACGATGGCGGGGAGACGCTCGAGGACGGCGTCGATCTCGGCAGCGGTCGTGGAGCGGCCGAGGCTGAAGCGGACGGCGGAGCGCGCCTCGCGCGGCGAGAGGCCGAGCGCGAGCAGGACGGGCGAGGGCTGCACGGAGCCGGAGGTGCAGGCGGCGCCGGTGGAGGCGGCGATGCCGGCCAGATCGAGGGCCACGACGATGGACTCGCCGAGGGCGCCGGCGAAGCCGGCGTTGACGGTGCCGCCGACCCGCGGCGCGCCGGAGCCGTGGATACGCACGCCGGGGAGCGCGAGCAGGACGCGCTCGAGGCGATCGCCCAGGGCGGCGACCTCGGGCCAGGTGGCGAGGCCGGCGGCGGCCGCCGCGGCGGCGGCGCCGAGGCCGGCGATGCCGACGACGTTCTCGGTGCCGGGCCGGCGGCCGCGCTCCTGGTGGCCGCCGTCGAGGAGCGGGAGGGCGTCGTCGGGGCCGAGCGCGAGCGCGCCCGCACCGGCGGGGCCGCCGAGCTTGTGGGCGGAGATGGCGAGCGAGTCGGCGGGGATGGCGGCGAGGTCGAGCTTGCCGGCGGCCTGGACGGCATCGACGTGGACGAGCGCCCCGGCGGCGCGCGCCGCCGCGGCGAGCCCGGCGATGTCGGCGAGCGTCCCGAGCTCGTGGTTGACGGCAGCGACCGCCAGGAGCCCGGCTCCCTCGAGCAGCGCGGCCAGACCGGCGGCGGCGGCCGGACCAGCGTCGGTGGCCGGACCAGCGACGAGCGCGCCGTCGGGGGTCACCGCCAGCATGCGGACCTCCCACCCGCGCTGGGCGAGCGCCGCGACGGCGCCGCGCAGCGATGGGTGATCAATAGATGAGCCGACCACGACCCGCGGGCCGCCGCGGCGCTCGATGGCCCCGGCCAGGCCGAGCACCCCGAGCGCGTTGGCCTCGGTGCCGCCGCTCGTGAATACAACCTGTTCGCGGGGCCGGCCTACCAGCGCCGCCACCCGCCCCCGGGCGACCTCGATGAGGTCGCGCGCCATGCGGCCCTCACGGTGAATCGAGGAAGGATTCCCTACAGCTGCGAGCGCCGCGGTCACGGCCAGGATGGCCTCGCGCGCCGCCGGGATCAGCGGCGCGGTGGCATTGAAGTCCAGGTAGATCCGCGGGTTTGTTGACATGCTAGCCAGCCTGTCGACATGATCACGCGAATCGCCGGGGGCTGTCCGCGGCACGAGAGTACAACGTGGCCGACGATGCCGGCGCACTCCTGGTCAGGTCCGGGCTGGTCTCCTCCAGCGCGCTCGAGGAGGCGCGCTCGCAGGTTACGCGGCATGGCGGCACGCTCGGCGAGCACCTCGTCGCGGCGGCGGCGATCTCCGACGAGCAGCTGACCGAGTTTTACCGGCAGCGCCTGCTGGTGCCGCAGGTGAACCCGAACACGCTCGCGCGGCTGTCGCAGAAGGTCATCGCGGCGATCCCGAGCGACATGGCGATCGAGCTGCGCGCGATCCCGGTCTCGCTCGACGGCGACAACAACCTCACCGTCGCGATGAGCGATCCGTCGGATCGCCACGCGGTCGACGAGATCTCGTTCTTCACGGGGACGTACGTCGTGCGCGCCGTCGCCACGCAGATGCAGATCGCGTGGTGCCTCGCCCATTACTACGGCCACATCACGGTGCTCGGCGCGCGGCTGATCCAGCCGCAGCAGGCGGCGACGGAGCCAGCGGCGGCGCCCCCGCCGCCCGCGCAGGGACACGCGGCGACCGCGGACGTGACGGGCGGACCGACGGCGCAGATGCAGGCCGTCGCGGAGCCGGCCGCGGAGGCGGAGGCGGAGGCGCCGGCGACGACCGCGGCCGCGGTCGCGCGAGCCAAGGTGATCACCGGAAAGATCAACGCCACACGCCACCACGCGATCGCGCCGGTCACCGGCCCGATCGACGAGAAGCGGCCGCTGAGCGACGCGCTCGACGAGGCCGTGCTCGAGGCGAAGCGGCTCGACGAGAAGGTCACCGAGACGATGACCGCGGTGATGCCGGCCACCGAGCCGCTCGAGCCGGGCGCGCACGAGCCGCCGCCGCCCGTGCTGAGCGAGTCCGAGCCGAGCGAGTACGAGGACGCGCCCGCGCCGAGCGAGCCCGAGCCGGACGAGCCCGATCCGCCGCCGATCGAGATCGAGGTCCTCGACCCCGAAGAGAGCGTGCGCCCGACGCGGCTGCGCCCGCGCGGCATCTCCAGCGAGCTCGGCGGGCCGGTGCGCCCGCGCGCTGCCTCGATCCGGCCGCCGGTGCCGATCCCGCACCTCGACGACGACGAAGACGACGAGCCGATGATCAGCATCGAGGAGGACGCGGCCGCCGCCGCGGACAGGGCGGCCCACGCGGCCCTGAGCCGCCGGCAAGTCAAGACGGGGCCGCCGGAGCTCAAGGCGCGCGCCGGCGAGGTCTCGCTCGACAAGCGGCCGGATCGCTACGTCGACGATCAGCCGCGCATCATCATCGAAGACGACGCGCTCGTCCCGGTCGGGCCGGTGGCCGGTGAGCTGCGCGCGAGCACCCACCCCGATCCGGAGCCGGAGTTGCCGACCTCGTCGATCGAGATCGACGACACGAGCGTCATGGTCGATCCGAGCCTCGACACGGTGTCCGACGAGATCTCGGCGGAGCCGGACGAGCCGGTGCTGCTCGAGCAGCGCCGGCCGTCGGGCTTGCAAAGTGCGCTGGACGCGGCGGTGGCGGCGGCTGGACCGATCGAGGATGGGCTGGATACCCTCGAGGAAGAGGTCGTGGTGCTCGAGGCGCGCAAGCCGACGCTGACGCCGGCACCCGCGCCGGCGCCGACGCCCGCGCCCGCGCCCGCGGCGACGCCCAGGCCCGCGTCCCCGTCGCGCCCGGGCAAGACGACGCAGACGGGCATCGGCGCGAACTCGGCGGCGAAGCGATCGCGGCGCGCCACGAGCCAGCCGCCCGAGCTGTTCGACGCCACGGCCCGAGACATGGCCGCGCTGTCGCGCATGTTCGACGGCGACGACGAGCTGTCGAACGATCAGGGCCGCGCGCTATGGCGCGACGACGAGCGCACCGGGCAGACGCTCGCGGCGCCCCCGGCGGAGCGCGGCGGTGCCACGAACCCGCGCATCACCGCGCAGCGCGGGGCGGTCACGGCGCCGCGGGCGGCGGTCCCGGCACCCGCCCCGACACGCGCGACGACCTCGCCCCCCGCGGCACCAGCGCCCGCAGCTTCGGCACCGGCCACCCCGGGCGACCCGCTCACGGACATGCCGGCGCCCGTCATCCTCCGGCCGCGCGCCCCCGGGGACCGCACCAAGTCGGTTCCGCCGGGCGCCGCGGAGCGCACCAAGACGGCTCCGCCGGGCGCCGCGGAGCGCACCAAGACGGCGCCGCCGCAACCGCCGGCCGCCGCCAGCAACGCCGCGACCCAGGCGGCGCACGACGACGATGATGAGCTCGCCGCGGGCCCGGCGACCAGCGTGATGACGGCCGTCGAGCTCGATGCCGCCATCCCGCAGCGCCGCGCCGAGGTGGTCCCCGGGCACCTCGAGCGGCGCGTGCGCAGCGCGACCGAGCCGGACGACGACAGCTGGAGCCCGGCCGGCGCCGCGATCCGGCCGGCCTTGCTCGGCGCCGTGCCGGGCAGCGCGGACGACGCCGACGCCGACGGCGCCGGGGACAAGAGCCGGATCCCGCTGCTGATCGCGAGCGTCGCGCCGCTGATCTCGTCGCCGCCGGCGCCGCCGGAGACGTCGCGCAGCGCGCCGGTGCTCGTGGGGGCCTCCGGGCCTGGCCTCGTGCGCGCGCTCAAGGACGCGACGTCGCGCTCCGTCGATCTCATCCGCTCGCTCGAGCGCGCGAAGGATCGCGACGCGGTGATCTCGCTCCTGATCGCGCACCTGGCCGAGTCGCACCGGCGGGCCGGCTTCTTCGCGTTCCGCCCGAGCGCCGAGAGCAAGGCCGGCGAGCTCGCCGTGTTCAAGATCATCCCGGCGCCGGCCGCCGCGCCCGTCGAGACGCTGCGGCTCGATCGGCCGTCGACGCTGCAGGACGTCGTCGGGACGCGCCTGCCCTACCGCGGCCCGGTGCTCGACGAGGCGAGCCGCACGTTCCTCGATGCCGTGCTGGGCGCGTGCCCGCCGGAGATCCTGCTCGTGCCGGTCTCGGTGCGCGAGCGCATCGTCGGCGTCCTGTTCGGCGAGCACCGCCTACGCCACACGTTCGACGATCAGCTCGCGCTCGCCGCGCGCGGCGCCGGCATGGCGCTCGAGCGGATCCTGCTCGCGAAGCGCGGCTAGGAGCCAGCTGCGCTAGCGGCGGCCGTCGAGCTCGCGCGTCCGGCGCTCGGCGGACTCCTTGAGCGCCGCCCACAGCGCGGGGAACGCGCCGGCGATCTCGTAGAAGTCGCGCGGCGCGAGCAGGAGCAGCTCGGCCTCGGTGGCCGAGACGACGCTCGCCCGCGACGGCGTGCGCGAGAGCAGCGGCGCCTCGCCGATGTGCTCGCCGGGCCCGATCGCGCCGAGCCCGATCGGCCCGCCGCCGTGATCGGCCCGCACCTCGAGCCGGCCGCTCGCCACGACGACGAGCGACGGGGAGATCTCGCCCTGGCGGATCACGACCGTGCCCGGCGGCACCGAGCGGCGCGAGAACCGCGACAGCACCGCGGCGCGGCGCTCGACGGGCAGCGGCGCGAAGAACGCGAACGCGAGCGCGCTCCGCGTCGTGCTCCCCACGTCGCCGAGGAGCGCCGGCGGCTCCGAGAGCGGCGAGCGCGGCACCAGGCCCGGCCGGTGGATGCCCATCGGCACGTCGCGCGGCTGCGTCTGGTCGTCTTCCTCTTCGTCGCCGTAGTCGTAGTCGTTGCCGGTGCCGCCGGCCGCGGTGACGGCGCCGTCCTCGTCGTGGGCGTACCGCGAGGGCCGCCGCGGGGCCGGCTCGACGGAGGTGCGCATCGCCGCGGCCTGCGCCGCGACGCCGATCAGCGTGGCGGAGATCCGGCGCGCCGCGTTCGCGATCCCGCTGACCTCGGGCAAGGCGCCGTCCTCGGTGCCCGGGCGCGTCGGCGCGTCCTCGGTCGTCGGCAGCTCCCCCTCCGAGATCCGCCGCAGGCGCGACGTCGGATCGGCGATGTGGTGCGGCAAGGCCGCCGGCAGCGGCGTGTCCTCGGACCATGTCGACGGCCGGCGGCGGCGCTTGCCATCTATCTCCGCCGGCTCGGGCGGCTCCGGCGGCTCCGGCGGCCCCGGCGGCCCCGACGCCGCGGCGCCGAGCTCGCCGAGCAGCGCCCGGCAGCGCGCGTCGTCGGGCGCGAGCTCGAGCGCGCTGCGGCAGGCCGCGATCGCCTGCTGCGCCTGCCGCTGATCGCGGTACGCGATCGCGATCGATCGGTACTGATCCACGGCCTCGGCCTGCCGCCCCGCCTGGCGGAGCGCGTCCGCCACCTGGCCCCGGAGGCTCAGGTTCCCGGGCTCCTCCTCGAGCCGCCGCTCCAGCTCCCGCAGCGTCATCACGACGGCTTCAGCTGAACCACCTGGCGGTACGTCATCGACGACGAGGAGCCCTTGAGCGTCCACTTCCCGGCGACCTGCTTGAAGCAGGCGTCGAACGGCTCGCCGAGCGATGGAGCCGAGGACGAGCTCGCGACGGCGCCGGTCGTGTTGAACGTGGCGTACACCGTCAAGCTGATCTCCCGGCTCTGCAGGCCCGAGCTCTTCTTGAGCGCCTGCTCGTAGCACTTCTGGATCGCGCCGCGCGAGCGCTCGACGAGGCCGATGAACTCCTGGGCGCTCGCCGCGGCCGCGCGCTCGTCGATCGGCAGCGCGCCGCCGGCCTGGCCCGGCTTGACGGTCATGTTGGCGCCCTCGATCGTCACGACGATCTCGCCGCCGCCCTTCTGGAGCTGCAGGCGCGCGTTCTCCTCCTGCAGCTTGGCGATGAACTTGTCCTTCTCTTCCTTGTCGCGCCTGCATTCGGCGAGCTGCTTGGCCGTCTCGGGATCGGTCTTGATCACCTCCTTGGGCTTGCAGCCGAGGAGGCCCCAGGCGGCGAGCGCCAGGAGGATCGCAGGAGAGGTACGCATCATTGCTCGGGGTCTTTCGTCGTAGATGCTAAGGGCACGCTGTATCGAACAGAGCTCTGGTCACCGGGTCGCTCGACGTACTCGCGCACGATCCGGCCGTTCACGACATGCTCGCCGACGATACGGTCGACGCGCTCCGGATCGGTGTGATTATACAGAGCCGTCGCGCCGCGCGGGCTGGGCGGCGTCGCAAAGCCGGTGCCCAGCGAGGGCGGCGCGGCCTTCGACTCGCCCACCATCTCGCGGACCAGCACGTTGGGGCCCTGCGTGCAGCGGCCGAAGCAGCTCTGCCAGACCAGCTCGGCGCGCTCTCGAACGTGGTGCGCCTCGAGCGCAGAGCGGAACACCTCGTGGAGCAACGCCGATCCCCGGCGGTCACCGCACTCGGGACCGCGGCAGATGATGATTCGAAAACGTCGAGCGGCCACGCTGGGAGCTTCTCGTGCCTACGAAACCGGCCGGGAGGCCGTCGTTCGAGCGTGACCGGGCTCGGTTTCGCTGTCAATCGCGACGCGCCCGAGACGTGCCTCAAAACGTGGTCCGCGCTCAACATGGGCCGGGCCCGTTTCAGTACAACCGACGCGTGGATCCAGCCGTACTGCCGATCCTGACCTGCCCGCGCTGCCGCGCCACCGCGCCGTTCGCGAGCCTCCGCCACCCGCGCTGCGCGACGTGCGGCCTCGAGCCGTCGACGGCGCACGGCCTGCTCGACCTCATCGACGTCACGATCGGCGAGCCCACGATCGCGAGCACCGAGCAGCGGCTGATGGAGAGCGATCTGATCGCGCGGATCTACGACCGCTTCTGGCGCCCGGCGTTCGTGCGCCTCCTGGCCGGCAAGGGCGCCGGGGCCGCCGTCGGCGGGCTCGCGGGCGAGCTGTTCATCCACAAGCACGGGCTCTCGCTCGACGATCGGCCCGGGCCGTGGCTCGATCTGTCGTGCGGGCCGGGGGCGTTCTCGCGCGCGCTCGCCGCGGCGGCGCCGGGCGCGCTGATCGTGGGCCTCGACATCTCGCGCGCGATGCTCGACGTCGCGGCGCAGCGGACGGGCGGCTACACGAACGTCGTCCTCGTGCGCGCCGACGCGCACGCGCTGCCGTTCAAGGATGGCGCGTTCGGCGGCGTGAACAACGCGGGCGCGCTCCACGCCTACGACGATCCCGAGCTGGTCTTCCGCGAGGTGCGCCGCGTGCTCCGCCCGGGCGGCCTCTACGTCGGCTCGACGTTCGCCGAGGCGCCGTCGCTGCTCGGCCGGCTCGCCGCGCGCGCCGCCGGCATCCGCCGCTTCGAGTCGGGCGAGCTGCGCACCTGGCTACAGCGGATCGGCTTCGCCGATTACGAGGATGTGCGCCTCGGGGGCGCCTTCGTGTTCCGCGTCCGCCGGCCCTGATCGTACATTCCCGCCGTGGAGCCCGATCGGCCCGACCGCAGCGAGGCCTACGGGGACTTGCCCGGCGTGCACGCGGACGAGCCCACGTCGGCCACCGTGGCCGCGTCGCCGCTCGCCATCGCGCAGGGCGCCAGCGTCGTCAGCACGCGCACCCCGGGCGATCGGCCCGCCGGCTGGCCCAGCCTGTCAGCGCGCCCGCCCGCCACCACCGCCGACGCGATCGATCACAGCGAGCAGTCGCGGATGAAGTGGTTCTATCTCTACAGCGTGATCGCGCCGTTCGCCACGGTCGCGTCGACGCTCGTGCTCGGCGGCGATGCGCGCGCGCGGATCCTCCTCTGGATCGGCATGGCGCTGCATGCCGCGTGCAACGGCGTCCTGCTCTGGATGTGGTCGCGGGGCGAGCGCCGGCGGTGGCGGATCGGCGCGATCCAGCTCCTCGGGGTGACCGGGTTCACCCCCGCGCTGTACTACTTCGGGCCGTTCTCGGCCGCGAGCATGATCCTGATGCTCGCGGTCGTGTTCATGGCGCTCGATCGCAGCCACGTGCTCGCGCGGGCGTTCGCCATCGGCTGCGCGGTTGTCCACGCGGCGCTCGCGCTGCCAATCGCGGCCGACTGGATCGAGGACATCGGCATCATGCCGAGCCTGGCCGTCGAGCGCGGCCAGCTGTTCTTCTGCGAGGGCCTGATCCTCGCGTTCCTCGCCGCGGGCTACCTGCTCGGCCGCTGGGCGCGCAAGACGAGCGCGATGGCGATCGCGGAGCTGCACGACGCGATGCGCGTGATCGGCGATCAGCAGCAGGCGCTCGCCGAGGTCGTGGACGAGCAGGCGCGGCAGAACCGGGCCAACGAGGGCCGGTGGACCGGCCAGACGATGGGCTCGTTCAAGCTCGGGCTCGTGCTCGGCCGCGGCGCGATGGGCGAGGTCTACGAGGCCACGTCCGCCGACGGCCGGCTCGCCGCGGTCAAGCTCCTCAACCAGCGCACGACCGACTCGGTGCCGCACGTCGAGCGGTTCCACCGCGAGATGGCGGTGGCGGCGAAGCTCGTGTCGCCGCACATCGTGCAGGTCTACGAGCTGTCGCCGCCCGACGCGCCGGTGCCGTACATCGCGATGGAGCGGCTGTTCGGCATCGATCTCGCGACGCGGCTGCGCACCGAGAGCCGCCTCCCGTCCGACGAGCTCGTCGTCCTGCTCGATCACGTGGGGCGCGCGCTCGAGGTGGCGCGGCAGGCCGGCGTGGTGCACCGCGATCTCAAGCCGCACAACCTGTTCCTCCACGAGGGCGGCACGTGGAAGGTGCTCGACTTCGGCGTGTCGAAGCTCGAGTCCAGCGGCGAGGGGACGCTGACCGGCGACGGCATCGTCGGCACGCCGCAGTACATGGCGCCCGAGCAGGCGTCCGGCGGGAACGTCACGCACGCCGCCGACGTCTACGCGCTCGGCGCGATCGCGTACCGCTGCCTGACGGGGCGCGCGCCGTTCAAGGGCCGCGACTTCGCCGAGCTCGTCTACCAGGTCGTGCACGCGGCGCCGCTGCGGCCCGGCCAGCTCAGCCGGGTGCCGCGCGCGATCGAGGACGTCCTCGCCGTGGCGATGGCGAAGGATCCGCGGCGGCGGTTCCCGTCGGCGCAGGCGTTCGCGCAGGCGTTCGTCGCGGCGCGCCGCGGCCGCCCGGTGGAGCTCGATCCACCGGCGAACGCGTGGCGGCAGTAGGCGGGAGCGGCCGCCCGCCGCGCGCGGCTATATAATGTGGTGACTCGGCGCGTCATAAGGATCTCGGCCACTTACGAGCCGGTCAACGCCAGCGCAAATCTTTAAGCGATTCTGAGCACTTCCGCCCCAGTAACCCCGGAACGGGCTCGCTGATCTGGTTCCAGAGCGTGCTACGCCGAGGACGACGGCCGCATGGTGGGCCGCGCGTTCGGGTTCCACGGCGTGCGCGCGTCGTATGCATTCAATGGCGCACCGGCCGTAACGGCGCGATGCGCGCCCGCCAGATGAACATGGGTCCGCACTGAGTGAAGCTCCGTGGGAGCCCGAACTGGCACCCAGCGACCGGGTGACGCCAGGATCAGGCGCATGAGTCTCCGAGGTGCGGAACGAGCCAACCCTGCCGTGTTCGAGAATCTCGAGCCACATCGGATCCAGATTCGCAAGATCTACACGCCGATGGTCTGGGGCGTGATCGAGTCCATGCGTTCGCCCGATCTCGACGAGATCGGGCAGGAGGTCGCGCTCGACCTGTTCGACCGCGTTGCCGACGAGGCTCTCTGGGCGGTGACCGAGATCCAGCCACTCGACGAGTTGAAGTACTTCAGCCAGCGCTTCATCTCGGAAGCCGTACGAACGCGCTGGTCAGCCCTCTCCGCAGCGAACGCGAAGCACAAGTATCTCTACTTCAAGGGACCGACCGGGCGTGTAGATATCAAGCACGAGCACGTGGTTCCGCGCGACCGCCTGAAGAAGGCGCTCGCGGCAGCAGATTCATCGGAAGCGGTACGCCGAATCCTCGAGCGACCGATCGCCTGCGTCGTCTCCATCGACGAGGACAGCACGCTGCCCAAAGGCGGCATCGGCTGGGAGCGCTACATCGACAAAGTGCGAGTCTTCGATCGCCTCAAGCAAGACTGGGCTGATCTTGCTTCGCTGGCGACGAACCAGACTTGACGAGGCGTCGCTAGGACGCCGGTATCCTCGACGGCATGCTCGGAGCGACCGCGATGTTCACGTGTGGCGAGCGACAATTAGATCTCCCCAGCGACGACAATTAGATCGCCCCATCGCGACGGCGTAGCTGGCCGGTCAGAGGCCCGTGGTCTCCCCGAGGCGGAGGCCCAGGTACCCGTGCGACCAGTGAGCAACGCTCAAGTG
>DATMCI010000164.1:0-8285 GCA_035558535.1 Kofleriaceae bacterium | reverse complement strand
GCAGCGGCGGCAGCCGGATCATGAACACGTTGATCCGGTACCAGAGGTCCTCGCGGAACTGCCCGGCGCGCACCATCGCGCCGAGGTCGCGGTGGGTGGCCGCCACGAGCCGGACGTCGACCTTGAGCGCGCGCGTGCCGCCGACCCGCTCGAACATGCCGTCCTGGAGCACGCGCAGGAGGCGCACCTGCGCCGCGAGCGGGAGCTCGCCGATCTCGTCGAGGAACAGCGTTCCGCCGTCGGCGCGCTCGAACCGGCCGCTGCGCTGCTGCGCGGCGCCGGTGAAGCTGCCGCGCTCGTGCCCGAACAGCTCGGAGTCGACGAGCTCGGGCGGGATCGCGCCGCAGTTGACGCGCAGGATCGGCCCCTGCGCGCGCGGCGACCGCTCGTGGATCGCGCGCGCGACCACCTCCTTGCCGGAGCCGGTCTCGCCGAGGATCAGGACCGGCGCGCTCGTGTGCGCGACCTGCTCGACCTGCCGCATGACGTCGCGCAGGCCCGAGTCGGCGCCGACGATCGCCTCGCTCATGTCGCGCAGGTGCAGCCGCGCGAGCGCCGCCGCCTTGTCGGCCTCCGCCGCCTCGCGGGCCTGCCGCAGCTCGCGCCGCGAGCGCTCGGTCGCGAGCACCGCGGCGATCGGCTCGCTCACCGCGGCGAGCCGCCGCACGCGGACCGACGCCTTCGCCGCGATCAGGAGGACGCCCAGCGTCTCCGAGTTCGCCGCGAGCGGGATCATCCACCAGCCCACCTCGTCCTGATCGAGCCCGCGGAGCAGATCGCGGGTGACCCCGGCGCTGCTGCGCTCGCTCGAGTGCATCACGAGCCCGGCCTCGAGCCAGCTCGTGATCCGCTGGAGCGCCGCCATCGAGATGTCGTAGCGGCCGCGGTGAGGCTGGGTGACGCCGACGACCCCGCGGCGGAGCGACGCGATCGTATCGACGTAGCACGCGCGCGCGCCGCCCTCGTCGCGGCGCTCGCCGCGCTCGCTCTTCTCGCCGCGCTCGCCCTCGGCCGTGCGTTCGTCCTCACTGACGAGCTTCACCTCGACCATGCGGACCTGCAGCGCGCTGGCGTCGAGGTCATCGAGCAGCTTGGCGCCCGTTCGCTCGAGGAAGCTCGCCACGTCCGTGGCGAGCGAAGCCTCTCTCCAGAGCCAGTGGTCGCCTGAATACTCCAACCCACGAGATATCATGGCCACCTACGAGATTTCGTGGTCATCCACGGCATGCCGTGGAATCCGTTTTATTAGTTGTCTATCCGATCAACAAGATGGAGCTTGGCGTACCGGGTGCACCTGCCACCAGCCCGTAGGATGAAGATGTTTCCCCGTCCCCGCCTGCTCACCCTGCTATTTCTACCCGCGTTCCTTGCTGGGGAGGGGTGTAGTAGCGAGAAAAATTCCTCCGGGGTCGAAATTCTGAACGTCTCTTATGACCCCACGCGCGAGCTCTACACGGAGATAAACGCCGCGTTTACGAAGGCTTACCAGGCCAAGACCGGCGCCTCCGTGAAGATCAAGCAGTCGCACGGCGGCTCCGGCAAGCAGGCCCGCTCGGTGATCGACGGCCTCGAGGCCGACGTCGTCAGCCTCGGGCTCGCCGGGGACATCGACGCGATCGCCTCCAAGGGCCTCACCGACAAGGGCTGGCAGGCGCGGCTGCCCGATCGCTCGGCGCCGTACACGTCCACGATCGTCCTCGTCGTCCGGCAGGGGAACCCCAAGGCGGTCGCCGGCTGGGACGACCTCGTGAAGCCCGGCGTCGCGGTCATCATCCCGAGCCCGAAGACCTCGGGCGCGGCGCGCTGGGGCTACCTCGCCGCGTGGGGCCACGCGAAGGCCAAGCTCGGCAGCGACGAGGCCGCGCAGGGCTTCTTGAAGACCCTGTTTGCGAACGTGCCGGCGCTCAGCTCCGGCGCGCGCGACGCGACGACCACGTTCGTCGAGCGCGGCATGGGCGACGTGCTCGTCGCCTGGGAGAACGAGGCGCACCTGATCCGCGCCCACCACGGCGACAAGTATCAGATCGTCGTGCCGCCGCGGAGCATCCTGGCGGAGCCGCCGGTCGCCGTGGTCGACCGCTACGCCGACAAGCACGGCACCGCCGAGCTCGCGAAGGCGTACCTCGAGTTCCTCTACACCGAGGCGGGGCAGCAGATCATCGCCAAGCACCACTACCGCCCGCGCGACGCGCGCGCCCTGGCCACCACCAACTTCCCCAAGCTTGAGCTGTTCACCATCGACGATTTCGGCGGCTGGGCCGACGCCCACGCCAAGCACTTCGCCGACGGTGGCTCGTTCGACAAGATCTCCGTCCGATGAGCGCGGCGAAGGCGAAGCGGAGGCGGCGCGCGCTGCCGGGGTTCGGCCTGAGCCTCGGCGTCACGCTCGCGTACCTGGGGCTGCTCGTCATGATCCCCCTGTCCACCATCGTGTGGCGGACGCTGGATCTGTCGTTCGGGCAGTTCTGGGCCACGGTCACCTCGGACCGCGCGCTGGCGTCGTTCGGGCTGTCGCTCGTCGCCGCGCTGATCGCCGCATCGATCAATGTCGTGATGGGCGTGATCGTCGCGTGGGTGCTCGTGCGGTACGACTTCCCCGGCCGGCGCATCGTCGACGGGATGGTCGATCTGCCGTTCGCGCTGCCGACCGCGGTCGCCGGGATCGCCTTGGCGGCGACCTGGGCGCCGACCGGCATCCTCGGCAAGCACCTCGCCGCCGTCGGCATCTCCGGCGCGTACTCGCGGCTCGGCGTCGTGATCGCGCTCGTCTTCATCGGCCTGCCGTTCGTGGTCCGCACGGTGCAGCCGGTGCTCGAGGGGCTCGATCCGCGCCTCGAGGAGGCCGCGGCCCTGCTCGGCGCCACGCGCGTGCAGACGATCCGCCGCGTCGTCCTGCCGGCGCTGCGGCCGGCGATCGTCACCGGGTTCGCGCTCGCGTTCGCGCGCGCGCTCGGCGAGTACGGCTCGGTCGTCTTCATGTCGGGCAACATGCCGATGAAGACCGAGATCGCGCCGCTGCTCATCATGAGCAAGCTCGAGCAGTTCGACTACGCGGGCGCGACCGCGCTCGCGCTCGTCATGCTCGTCATCTCGTTCACGATCCTGATCGCGATCAACGGTCTGACCTGGCGCAGCGCGCGCCGCGCCTCGGAGGTCCGCGCGAGGCCGGCCGCGTCCGAGCTGGCGCCCGCCGCGGTGGTGGCGGGAGGGGAGCCATGACGCCCGCCCGCAGCCCCGTCTCCGTCGAGCCGGCCTGGGTCCGCGCGGTCCTCATCACGGCCGCGCTCGGCTTCCTCGCCGTCTTCCTCGTGCTGCCGCTCGGCGCCGTGCTCCACGCCGCGTTCGGCAAGGGCATCGCCGCGTACCTCGCCGCGGTGAGCGAGCCGGACACGCGCGCGGCGATCAAGCTCACGCTGCTCGCGGCGGGGATCGCGGTGCCGCTCAACATGCTGTTCGGCCTCGCCGCCGCGTGGGCGATCACGCGGTTCCACTTCCCCGGCAAGCGCGTGCTCATCACGATCATCGACCTGCCGTTCGCGGTGTCGCCGGTGATCGCCGGCATGCTGTTCATCCTCCTGTTCGGCGCGCACGGCCTGCTCGGGCCGTGGCTCTCGGGCCACGGCGTCAAGATCGTCTTCGCCGTCCCGGCGATCGTGATCGCGACGGCGTTCGTCACGATCCCGTTCGTCGCGCGCGAGCTGATCCCGGCGCTCGAGGCGCGCGGCCCCGAGCAGGAGCTCGCGGCGCTCACGCTCGGCGCCACGCCGTGGCAGACGTTCTGCCGCGTCACGCTGCCGAACCTGCGCTGGCCGCTCGCCTACGGCGCGATCCTCTGCACGGCCCGCGCGGTCGGCGAGTTCGGCGCCGTCTCGGTCGTGTCCGGCCACATCCGCGGCGAGACCAACACGATCCCGCTGCACGTCGAGATCCTCTACAACGACTTTCAGTACCAGGCGGCGTTCGCCGTCGCGACGATCCTGATCGGCATCGCGCTGGCGACGCTGATCGCGAAGAGCTTGATCGAGTGGCACGCCGGCCGCGGCCGGCGCTCGCACTAGCCGGAGGGCACCATGGACGTACAAGTGGAGCAGATCTGCAAGGCATTCGGCGAGTACGCCGCGCTCGATCACGTGAGCGTGACCATCCCGTCGGGCCAGCTCACGGCCCTGCTCGGGCCGTCGGGCTCGGGCAAGACCACGCTCTTGCGCGTGATCGCGGGCATCGAGGCGCCCGACGGCGGGCGCGTCAAGTTCGGGAGCACCGACGTCACGAACCTGCCGGTCCGCAGCCGGGGCGTAGGCTTCGTGTTCCAGGACTACGCGCTGTTCGATCACATGACGGTCGCCGAGAACATCGCGTTCGGCCTGAGCGTCCGCAAAACTGCGCCGGCGCAGATCGACGCGCGCGTCCGCGATCTGCTCGCGCGCGTGCAGCTCTCGGGGCTGGCGAGCCGCTACCCCAAGCAGCTCTCGGGCGGCCAGCGCCAGCGCGTGGCGCTCGCCCGCGCGCTCGCCCCGGATCCGCAGCTCCTGCTCCTCGACGAGCCGTTCGGCGCGCTCGACGCGCGCGTCCGCGCCGAGCTCCGCGGCTGGCTGCGCCGCCTCCACGACGAGCTGCACCTGACGTCGGTGTTCGTCACGCACGATCAGGAGGAGGCCCTCGAGGTCGCCGATCAGATCGTCGTGATGAGCAGCGGCAAGATCGAGCAGGCGGGCGCGCCCGACGAGGTCTTCGAGCGCCCGGCGAGCGCGTTCGTCATGGACTTCCTCGGCGGCGTCAACGTGCTCGAGGGCCACGCCAGGGGCGATCACGCGGTGTTCGGCGATCTCGTGCTGCCGTACACGGGCTCCGGAACCGGCCGGGCGCGCGCCTACGTGCGCGGCGAGGATCTCGTGCTCCGGCAGCCGGTCGCGGGCGACGGCGGCGACGCCGCCGTGCCGGTCACCGTCGAGCGCGTCCGCCGCCGCGGGATCACGGCCCGCGTCCTCGTCCACTCCGAGGAGCACGGCGAGCTGACGGCGGAGGTGCCGCACCACGAGCTCGTCGAGCTCGGCGTCGAGCGCGGCACGAAGCTCGTCGTGGAGGTCCGCTCCGCGCGCATCTTCGTCGAGCGGGAGCGGGCCGCGTGAGCAAGCCGCCCGCGCGCGCGCCCGATCCGCTCGAGCTCGTCAGGAGCGCGCTGACCGGCCTGCGCTTTGGCGAGGTGGTGATCGCCGTCCACGACGGCGAGATCGTCCAGATCGCCCGCACCGAGAAGATCCGCACCGCGCGGCCGCCTGACCGCGGCTGAGCGTCAGCGTCAGCGTCACCGTCAGCGTCAGCGTCAGCGTCAGCGTCACCGTCAGCGTCACCGTCACACCGACTCGTCCACGAGAGGTTCGAGATCCCGCCCAGCGGCGGCGACCCGTCCACGGGAGCCGATCGTGGAGCGTCCCTGTGAAGCACCCAGCCTCGGTCTCGTCGTTCGCATCTGCCGTCTCGATCGCTTCGATCGCTTCGATCACCGTCTTCGCCGCTGCTGCAGCCGCGCAGCCGGCACCCGTGTCTCCTGCCGTAGAGCCGGCTCCCGGTGAGCAGCCCGCGACTTCCCCCGCGGGGCCAGCTCCCGTGGAGCCGGCTCCGGCGGGGCCTCCGGCGCCCGCGCCGGTCGCTCTGACGCCAGCGGCGGGGGCTGACGCCAAGGTCACGAAGCCGGGCGACGGCAAGCCGGGCAAGAAGCTCGATCTGAAGCCCGGCGGCTACATCCACTCCGATGCGCGGACGTTCGTCGGCGACGGCGGCGGCGCGCGCGACATCACGATCCGCCGGCTGCGCTTCAAGCTCGACGGCAGCGCGTACAAGCTGTTCAACATCCGCACGCTGATCGACTTCGCCGGGTCGCGGCTCGTCGTCGACGACGCGTGGGGCGAGCTCGCGCTCTTCCCCGAATTCGCGCTGCGGTTCGGCAAGGACAAGGGCCAGCTCGGCATCGAGCGGCTGCAGAGCGCCGCCCAGCTCACGTTCATCGAGCGCTCGTTCCCGACGCAGATCTCGCCGAACCGCGACATCGGCCTCGCCGCCCGCGGCGACCTCGCTGGCGGCCTCGTCCACTACTCGGTCGCGGCGGTCGACGGCGTGCACGACAACTCGATCATCGAGAGCGACACCGACGACGAGCTCGAGTACAACGTGCACCTCCTCGTCTCGCCGTTCCGTCGCGGCCTTGCGCACCTGGGCGATCTCGCGATCGGCGGCGCCACGACGTTCGGCCGCTCCTACGGCACGCAGGCCAACCCCGGCCTCGTGCCGCTCCGCAGCGGCGGCCAGGCGACGATCGTGCGCTACACGACCGGCATGGACGACGCGAGCACCGCGCGTGTCTCCGGCTGGCGCAACCGCGTCGCCGCCCACGGCTACTACTACGGCGGCCCGGTCGGCGTGCTCGCCGAGTACGTCCGCAACCAGCAGGCGGCGCGGCTGATGGGCACCGCCGCAAAGCTCACGAACCAGGCCTGGCAGGTCGCCGCGAGCGTCGCCGTGACGCCGGGCGATCGCCCGACGTACAAGAGCATCAAGCCGAAGCGGCCGTTCGATCCGTCCGCCGGGACATGGGGCGCCGTCGAGCTCGCCGCGCGCTACGCCGAGCTGCGGATCGATCCGGAGACCTTCGCGAAGGGCTTCGCGAGCACCGCCAGCTCCGTCGAGCGCGCCCGCGCGTTCACGCTCGGCGCGAACTGGTACTGGAACGAGTACCTGAAGCTCCAGGTCGACTACGAGGGCACCGTGTTTCGCGGCGGCGCGGCCGACGGCGCCAACCGCGCGACCGAGCACGTCATCGCGACGCGCCTGCAAGCGGCAATTTAAGGGCGACGATACGCAGCCCTGCGCTTGGGCGTGTGGCCGATGCTCGACAACCCACCGAGCGGGAGAGAACCTGCCCCCGCCCATGGGAGCAGGGACCGCGTGGAATCCCGGGACACGGACCGCCGACGTGGTGATCTTGACTGCGATCCGCTTGGAGCTCGATGCGGTGCTGATGGTCGACGATGGTGCAGTCCCTGGCACGACGTGGGACCTCGCGACCGGACCGAGCGGATTACCGGTGGCGTTCCGGCCCTTCGTAGGCCAGGGCGGGCGGCCGTTGCGGGTCGCCGTGGCGGTGGCCCCGGCCATGGGCGCGACTGCGGCAGTCAATACGCTGCTCCCGCTGGTGGAGGCGCTCAGGCCGCGGTGCATCGCGATGTGTGGGGTCTGTGCGGGCCGGCGTGGCAAGACCCGGCTCGGTGACGTGGTCGCGGCGGACCGGCTCTATTACCACGACACTGGCAAGCAACTGCCGGACGAGATCCAGCAGGATCTGACGACGTACAACCTGCGCGACGACTGGAAGGCTGCGCTCGAGGGGCTGGATGTCGTGGCGCACTTTCGCAATACGAAGTGGTTCCAGTCTCGACCGCTCACCACCGAGTGGCGCGAGCACCGCGCGCTGCTGGCGCTGCGCGATCGGGTGCCCGAGCCGTGGAACGCGGTCGACCCGGCGCTCCAGGAGCACGAATGGGCGCCGATCGTGACGGCGCTGCGTGAGCGGAAGTTGCTCGCAGACACGGGGCGCGAGCCGACCGACGAGGGGCGCCGGCTCGTCGACGATCTCCTCTTCAGGCACAGGGACAAGTTGCCTGACCTGTCGGCGGCAGGAACGGTCGAACCGTTCCGCCTGCACGTCGCGCCGATGGGAACAGGCGCGCGCGTCGTCGAGGACGAGAAGATCTGGAGCTTCATCACGCAGGCGATGCGCAAGACGCTCGGATTGGAGATGGAGAGCGCGGCGCTGGGGGAGGTGGCCCACCGCCAGCGTCAGTACAAGCTCGATGCGGTGGTGATGAAGGGCGTGATGGACCACGCCGATCACGGCCGCGACGATCACTTCAAGGAGTTCGCGGCGCGCGCGTCGGCCGAGTGCTTGCTGTGGTTCCTGCGCGAACACGTACCCACCGAGGTCGCGGCTGGCTTCGATGACCTGCTCACGCCGGGGACGTTGCCGGTACCGAACCGCGTCGCAGCGCCGTCGATTCTCCTCAACGCCCGGTATGCGCTGGTGCCGTGGTACGAGGCTGGCCGCTCCGAGCTCCTGGCGGAGCTGGACGCATGGGCCGATGATCCGCAGCGTGGCGAGCGACAATTAGATCTCCCCAGCGACGACAATTAGATCGCCCCATCGCGACGGCGTAGCTGGCCGGTCAGAGGCCCGTGGTCTCCCCGAGGCGGAGGCCCAGGTACCCGTGCGACCAGTGAGCAACGCTCAAGTG
>DATMCI010000163.1:0-25718 GCA_035558535.1 Kofleriaceae bacterium | reverse complement strand
CTCGCACGACCGGTGAGCCCCGGGGGGCCCCCGCGCGCGAGGCTTCGCTCTCCGAGGAGGACCGGCTCGCGAGGCGCCGCGCGTGGCGAGAGCGCGGGGGAATCCGACGAGTCGATGGCAGCGCCGCGCGTGGTGGGCGCGTGGTGGGGCCGACGAGTCGATGGCAGCGCCGCGCGTGGCGAGAGCGTGGCGGAATGGGCTGCCGCCGTGGCTGCGGTGCTGCTGCATCGGCCCTGCGTCTTCAGCTTCCGGCGCTCGACGATCCGCTAGGATCGAAGACATGGCATCGGCGGCGGCGTCCCGCGAGCACGGCCTGGACGCGCTCCGCGTCTTCGCGTTCGCGTTGCTCATCCTCTACCACGCGGGGATGGGCTACGTGCCTTGGGGCTGGCACGTGAAGAACCCCGAGACGAGCACTGCGCTCGCGTACGTGATGGTGTTCTTCAGCCAGTGGCGGCTCCCGCTCCTGTTCTTCATCTCGGGCGCCGCCGTGGCGTTCGCGCTGCGGCGCAGGACGCTGGCCCAGCTCGCGGGCGATCGCGTCGTCCGGCTGCTCGTGCCGCTCGTGTTCGGGGTGCTCGTCGTCGTGCCGCCGCAGATCTACTTCGAGCGGCTGACGCAGGGTGTTCGCTACGAGTCGTACCTGGCGTTCTACCGCACGGTCTTCGACTTCGTGCCGTACCCCGAGGGCGGCGCGCTGAGCTGGCACCACCTCTGGTACGTCGCCTACGTGCTCGTCTTCTCTCTGGCGAGCCTGCCGCTGTTCGCGCTCGTGCGGCGAGCCGCCGGGGAGCGGGCGCTGCAGGCGCTCGCGGGCGCGCTGGAGCGCTGGCCGCTGGCGCTCTACCTGATCCCTCTCCCCGCCATCGCCGCCGGCATCGTGCTCGATCCGCGCTGGCCCACGACCCACGACCTCGTCTCCGACTGGGCGAACCTGACGCGCTCGTGGCTGATGTTCCTCTGGGGCTTCGTCTTTGCGTCGGAGCGCCGCCTGCTCGATATCGTCACCCGGCGCTGGCGCGAGCTCCTCGCCGTCGGCGTCGCCGTCGCCGTCGCGTCCTACGTCGTGCGCGCTCGGGGCGGGGCCCACCCCGCGGTCCGGACGACACTTTCTGCGTACTTCGCGCTGACCTGGGTCTTCGCGCTCGTCGGGCTCGCCCGTGCGCGGATCGCCGCTTCCACTCCGCTCCTGCGCTACGCCACCGAGGCCGTCTATTCGTTCTATATCGTCCACCAGACGATCACCGTCGCGCTCGTCTACGTGCTCGCGCCGGTGCCACTCGGCATCGCCCCGAAGCTGGCGCTCACTGCCGCGGGGACGTTCCTCGGGAGCTGGCTCGTGTACGAGGCGATCCGCCGCGTGCCGCCGCTGCGCCCGCTGTTCGGCCTCAAGCTCGCGCGTGAACCGGCCGCTGGAGCTTGATCGTGCAGTAGCCGAACGCGCGGCGGTGCCATGACCTCACCGGCGCCCCCCGCGCCCGCGCCACGCGCGGCGCTGCCATCGACTCCGTCGGATTCCTCCGCGCTCTCGCCACGCGCGGCGCCTCGCGAGCCGGTCCTCCTCGGAGAGCGAAGCCTCGCGCGCGGGGGCCCCCCGGGGCTCACCGGTCGTGCGAGCACGACCGCCGCCGTGGCCGCGAGCACCAACTCCGCTGCGGAGCAGTGAACGCCCGGGGGCGCGCGCGAGGCGTAGCGGATCCGAGGAGGCCGCGAGCCAAGCGCCGCGCGTCTCCGCGCGAGCACTACGTCCGCGTTCTCGCTCTCCGCGCGAGCACCACGTCCGCGTTCTCGCTCTCCGCTTCCCGCCCCCCGGCGCGGCTACTGGAACTTGATCGTCCGGTAGCCGAACAGGCGCACGCGCTTCGCGTACAGATCCAGCAGGAACAGGCCGACCACGCCGATCAGCACGAACGGCCACAGGTCCTGCGGGTACTTCACCGGCGCGTCCTGGCTCGTGTCCCAGAGCTTCGCCGGCTCGGCCTGCGGCAGGCCGCTCGACACCTTGGCCGCGTGCTCGAGCGGCTCGGTGTTCGGCGTCGTCCGCAAATATTCGAGCGGGTAGGAGAGGGCGACCGAGCCCATCGACTCGGCCACCGTCCGGCCCTCGCGCTTGTGGATCGCCTTCAGCAGGTAGCTGCCGTACTTCTGGATCTTGAAGTCGGCCGTGTAGCGCCCGGCCGCCGTCTGGCCCATCGCCACCGTCTGCGTGACCTTGTTCGTCGCCGGATCGATCACCTGCAGCTCGGTGTCGAGCTCGTTCACGAACCGATCGCCCGTGTCGATCGCGTCGACCGTCACCATCGCGCGGCCGTCCGCCACCTTCGCCGACAGATCGTAGCTGTCGTAGACCTTGCGGCGCATCGACGAGCGCACGACCTGCGCCCAGAACTTCGGGTACCCGCCCCAGCGGATCCAGTCCACGCTCCACCGGTTCTTGACGTCGCTCGTCCACGCCACCGCCGTGCCCGCGCCGTAGCGCCAGCGCGCCAGGATTGGCTCGCCCAGATCCGAGATCAAAATGATCTCGCCCGTCGGCTTCGGCTTCGTCGTGACATATCCGTGCAACGGCGGCGCGCCCTCGACGTTCGTGCCCTCGATCGCCTCGACGCGCTTCGCGATGCGCACGTGCACCACGTCCTCGACCAGCTGGCTCTTCTGCGCCTCCTGCGTCTCCTTCATGAAGATCTTCGGCAGGGCGCCGATGTCCTCGACCATGTAGAGCCGGCCCTCGCCCGCGTCGGCGATCATCGACAACAAGTTGCGATCCGCGCCCTGGACGCCGACCGACGACACCGTGATCCGCGCCGACCGCATGTCGCCGACCAGCTCCATGATGCCGTCGTGCGGCGCCTCGCCGTCCGTCATCAGGATGACGTGCTTCACCTTGGCGTTGATGCCCTGCAGGATCTCGTAGGCCTCCTTGAGGCCCGGGAAGATGTTCGTGCCGCCGCCCGACGTCAGGCGCGAGATCTCCGCCGAGATCCGCATCCGGTTCGCCGCGCGCTGCGGGCGCACGAACACCTGCGCCTCGCTGTCGAACGCGACCACCGAGATATAGTCGTTCGGCGACAGCACCTCGGCCGTGACGCGCGCCGACTCCTTCGCCGCCTCGAGCTTGGGCCCCTGCATCGAGCCCGAGCGGTCGATCACGAGGACGAGCGCGATGTCCGGCTGCTCCTTGATCTTCTGCGAGTCGAACCGCACCGGCATCATCTGCTCGATGCGCGTGCGGTCGTAGCCGCCCGAGCCGAACGAGTCCTCGCCGCCCGCCATGACGAGGCCGCCGCCCAGCGAGCTCACGTAGCCATCGAGCGCCGCCATCGAGGCCGCGCTCATGAGGTGCGCCGGCACGTCGGACACCATCACGAGGTCGAACTTCTCGAGCTCCTTGGCCGTCGACGGGATGCCCGTGTGGCCGCGGACCGTGACGTCGATGTTCTCGTGCTCGAGCGCCCGCTTCATGTAGCTCGCGGCGCCCGGCTCGCGCGCGTAGCTGCCCTCGACGTAGAGCACGCTCGGCCGGCCCTTCACGGGAGCCGTCATCACGGCCACGTTGTTGGCCTTCTCCGTGTCCTTGACGTAGCTCGCGAGGCGCAGCGTGTACGTCGTCGCGCCGGCGCGCTTGGCCTCCGACTTGAACTTGACGAGGTTCTTGCCCTCGCGCAGCTCGACGTCCTTGCGCGGCTCGAGCGCGTTCGGGAACTCGTCCTGCTGCAGCGAGAGCACGGCGCGCTGCGGCTCGGTCGACCACACCTCGGCCGTGACCTCGAACGGCTGGCCCACCTTGATGTCGTCGGGCACCGTCACGCCCACCACGCGGACCTCGCTCGCCTTGTCCTCGGAGAACGTGCGCCACGAGACCTTGACGCTGAGCTCCTTGGCCCGGTAGGCCTCGACCGCGAGGTCACCGGCCGTCTGGTTGCCGTCGGAGACGATCACCATGCGCGGCAGGTACCCGTCGGGGAACAGGCCGTACGCGAGCTGCATCGCCGCCTGCGTGTCGGTGCCCGCGCCCGCGCCCGCGTGGCGCGCGATCGCCTGGGCGAGCCCGCGCCCGCCCTCGGGGCGCACGACCTTCGGCTTCTCGGCGAACGTGACGAGCTGCAGGTTGCCCTCGCCCTTGGTCTGCTCGATCTGCTCGACGTAGCGTCGCGCGGCGTCGAGCTGCTTGTCGGACACCGAGTCGGAGACGTCGACCAGGACCACCGTCGAGACCTGCTTCGTCTCGGTGATCCACGTCGGGCGCGCGAGCGCGATCCCGACGCCGATCACCACGAGCGAGCGCAGCGTCGCCTGGACCAGCTGCTGCGCGAGCGACAGATCCGTGAGCGACAGGACGCGCAGGAGGTAGAACGCCGGCACCACCGACGCGAGCAGGAGCCACTGCGGCGCGAGCAGGTCCACGTCGCGCGTGTTCGGGAGCCAGTCGACCTTGATGCTCGTCCGATCCCCGATCCAGCCCGAGATCGCGTACCACAGGGCCACCGACGCGGCGATCGCGAGCGCGAGCCGGAGCAGCGCGGTCGGCCGGAGCATGGAGCGGAGGGTGCCGGGAGATGAGGTTGCCATTAGACGGTGATCCGGCGGTGATAGGTGACCCACTCCATCGCGATGAGCGCCATCGCGAGGAGGATTAAGTACGTCCACAGCTTGCGGCTGCGCGAGATCGCGAACGCCTCCGGCTCCTCGAGCTTCTTGCCGCCCAGGAGCAGCTCGGTCGACGGCGCGATGTCGGACTCGCCCGGCGACGCGAGGTTCGCCGCGAGCTCGATCTGCGCGATCGTCGCGCCCGCCACGCCCTTGGCCGCGACGTCGTAGTAGCCGACCTTCGCGGCGTAGAACGTGGCGAGGCCGTCGATCACCGGCGTCTGCGTGAGCGTGCCGTCCGGGCCCTTCACCTCGGCCTGGGTGGCGCCGACCACGCCGTCGAGCGGCACGCGCTCGCGCGAGCCCGTCGCGTACGTCGTGAGCAGATCCGTCTGATCCCCCGCGAACCAGTCGAGCGCGTTGACGAGCAGCATCGGGAACGCCACGCGGAGCGGCAGATCGGTCGCGCTGTCGCGGCCCATCGACGGCAGCGAAAAGCCGAACGCGAGGATCTTGCGCTTGCCGTCGCGCTTGGCGGCGATCACCGGATCGCGCACCGCGAACGCGAGCGTGGACTCGCTCTTGCGCGCGTCCGGCGCGAACACGAGCGTCTTGTCCATGTAGACGTCGGACATCGACACCCAGCGCATCACCGGGTGGCCCTCGTCGATCTCGGTGATGTGCGGCGCGAGCGCCTCGCGCGTGATCGCGATCGGGCTGTCTGGCCCCGTCGGGTGGAAGTACAGGAGGGAGGCCGGCGATGGCGGCACCGTTTTCGGGGTGTAGTCGTCGAAGATCACGACGTCGAAGCCGTCGGCGATCGCCGGGTTCCGCTCGTACTCGTCGGGGCGCACCTTGCGCTCGTCGATGTTGTCGTAGACGAGCAGCGCGCCCTCGAGGAACAGGTTGTCGATCGTGACGAGCAGGATCTTCTGCTTCTTGCGCGCCGGCAGGAGCGCGAACGCCTGGTCGTCGAGCGCGAACAGATCGGAGGCGCCCGCGCCCTCGCCCGGGCGCAGCACCGCGCGCAGCCGGTTGTCCGCGTTCGCCGGGAGCTTCGTGTAGATCTTCTTGATCCGCTGGCCCGGGGCGAGCTGGATCTTGTTGATGTCGACGGCGGTGTCGCCGTTGTAGAGCGCGAGCTGGCGGTTCGCCGGCTCAGCGCCGAAGTTCTGGACCTCGATGTAGACCTCGTACGCGGCCTTGTTCGCGATATAGCGGCGGACGTTGAACGAGACGATCCCGACGTTCTCGCTCTTTCGGCCCACCGGCAGGTAGCGGACGTCGAGGTTCGTGAGGTCCACCGTCGCGAGGTTCTTCGTGTTCCAGTCGCCGGGCGACTTCGGGTCTTTCTTTCCCTGGCCCTGGGCCTGGCCCTGGCCCGGGCCCGGGCCCGGGGCCGCCGCCGCCGCCGGCGCCTTGCCGTCCCACGTCACGAGCCCGAGCTGCTGCTCCGGGTACGCGCCGTCGGAGACGAGCACGATCAGCGGGTTCTTGCGGTCGCGCAGCGCGTCCGCCGCCGCGCCCAGCGCGCGCGTCAGATCGGCCGGCGTGTCGCTCGCCTCGATGCCGTCGACGATCTTGTTCAGCATCGGGCCGTCGCTCGAGAAGCGCGACATCGGCGTCGCCTGGCCGTCGACCTTCATGATCATGGCGACGTCGCCGCCGCCCATCGAGTCGATGAGGTGCTTGGCCTTCGCCTTTGCCGCGTCGAGCCGGCTCTGCGAGCTCCCCTCGTCGCCGCCGCCGTCCATCGTCTTCATCGAGGCCGACGCGTCGAGCAGGATCACGACGCTGCGCGCCTTGCGATCGATCGCGCCGAGCGTCGGATCGAGCGCGGCGAACAGGAGGATGCCGAGGATAGCCAGGATGAACAGGAGCGACAGGACGCGCTTGAGCTGCTTCCACAGCGAGTTCGCGTCCTTCTGCTCGAGGACGCGCTTCCACAGGTGCGAGAACGGCACCTCGAAGCGGCGCCGCCGCATCTTGATGATGTACGCGCCGATCGCGAGCACGCCCGCAGAGGCGGCGATGTACACGAAGATCGAGAGCGGGATCGGCCCGAGGAAACTCATCTCAGGAATCCTCCCGACCGGAAGATCTTCAGCACGAGCTGGTCGAACGGGATCGCGGTGTGCGTGCGGAAGAACGGCATCGCGTACTTCGTGCAGTACGCCTCGAGCTCCTTGCAGTAGTCCTCGTGCGCCCGCTTGTACGCGTCGAGCAGCGAGCGCGACACCGTGACCTCGCGCGTGTCACCCGTCTCGCAGTCGACCAGCTCCAGGTCGCCGTGCAGCGGCGGATCCGCCTCGCGCAGGTCGTAGACCTGCAGCACGAACGGCTCGAACTTGTTGTAGCGGAGCGTGTTGATGCCCTGCTCGAAGCCCTTCGGATCGTAGAAGTCCGAGATCACGACAGCGAGGCCGCGCCGCTTGTTCTGCGCGACGAAGTCCTTCATGCACTCGGCGAGCTCGGTCTTGCCGCCGATCTCGCACGAGCGCAGGAACTGGAACACGCGGAAGATGCGGTTCTTGCCGCGCGACGGCGGTAGCCGATCGATGACCCGGTCGCCGAACGGGATGATCGCGACGCGGTCGAGGTTCGCGAGCCCGACGTACGTGAGCGCCGCGCCGACCTGCATCGCGTAGTGCAGCTTCGGCAGCGGGTTGCCGATCGACATCGAGTCCGAGACGTCGACCAGGATGTAGATGTGGAGGTCCTCCTCCTCCTCGAACAGGCGCAGGAGCAGCTTGTCGAGCCGGCCGTAGAGGTTCCAGTCGATGTACCGGAAGTCGTCGCCGCGCGCGTACGTGCGGTGATCGGCGAACTCGATGCCCGAGCCCACCTTGCGCGTGCGGCGCTCGGCGCGCAGGTTCCCGGCGAAGACCTTGCGCGAGACCATGTGCAGGTGCTCGAGCGTCTTCAGGAACTTCTCGTCGAACAGCTCGGATCGATCCTGCGCCCGGTTCTGCTTCTGGGCGACGGACGAGGTCCGGGCTGCTGCGGCGGCTGCGGCTGCGGCGGGGCTCACTAGACTTCTTTCGTGGCCGAGAGGATCTCGGCGATGATCGAGTCGGGCTCGATCCCTTCGGCCTCGCCCTCGAAGTTGAGGATCAGGCGGTGGCGGAGCGCCGGGCTGGAGACGTGGCGGATGTCGTCGATCGAGACCGCGTAGCGGCCCTCGAGCAGCGCGCGGATCTTCGCGGCGAGGATGATCGCCTGCAGCCCGCGCGGTGAGGCGCCGTAGCGCATGAACTGCTTCGACATCTTCGTCGCTTCGTTGTTCTCCGGGTGCGTCGCGAGCACCACGCGCACCGCGTAGTCCTGGATCTGGCGCGCCAGCGGGACGCGCCGCACGAGCTCGCGCATCATCATGATGCGCGCCTTGTCGATCACCGCCTTGGGGTGCGGGACCGCCTCGGCCGTCGTGCGATCGAGGATCGTGTGCAGCGACTGCTTGTCGGGGTACGTCACGACCAGCTTGAAGAAGAACCGGTCGAGCTGCGCCTCGGGGAGCGGGTAGGTGCCCTCCATCTCGAGCGGGTTCTGCGTGGCGAGCACGAAGAACGGCTTCTCGAGCTGGTACGTCTGCTTCGCGACGGTGACCGAGCCCTCGCTCATCGCCTCGAGCAGCGCCGACTGCGTCTTCGGCGTGGCGCGGTTGATCTCGTCGGCGAGCACGATGTTCGCGAAGATCGGGCCGCGCTGGAACTCGAACCGCTTCACGCCGTGATCCTCGGTGATCACGTTCGTGCCGACGATGTCGGCCGGCATGAGGTCCGGCGTGAACTGCACGCGCGAGAACGACGCGTGGATCGTCTCGGCGAGCGTGCGCACGAGCATCGTCTTGCCGAGGCCGGGGACGCCCTCGAGCAGCGCGTGGCCGCCGCCGAGCAGGCACATGAGGACGCCCTCGACGATGCCTTCCTGGCCGACGATCATCGTGCCGATCTCGTTGCGGAGCCGCCGGAGATCGCTGGTGAACTCGGCGACGGTGGCTTCGATTTCGCGGGGCGGAGCGGAGACCTGGGTCATGGATTCCTTGTCCGTTCGATCTGGCGCGATCTAGCGCGGTCGTCTGCGATCGGCTCGATCTGGTTCGTGCGGTTCGTGCGGTTCGTGCGGTTCGTTCACTTCCCGGGCGTCTTCGTGGTCTCGACGTCGAGACCCGCCTCCGGGTGGATCTTCGCGAAGTAGCGCTTCACGTAGTACTTGTAGCTGGAGGGCAGCTTCTCGTTGCGCATGACCTCCTCGACGATCTGCTCGTAGTTCTTGTAGACGTCCTTGTAGGCGCGCGACGCGAAGCCCTTCTGCGCGGCGGCGAGGATCGTCTCGCGGCGCGAAGAGCCCTTCGAGCCGAGCTGGCCCTGGAGGTCCTGATCCTTCGTGTTGCCCGACTTGTTCGTCGAATCGCCGGCCAGGTCCGGTCCGGTGCCCGTGCCCCACTGCTTGCCGCCCTGGCCGCCGTTCTGCTGCCCGCCCGGCTGTCCCTGTCCCTGTCCCTGTCCCTGGCCCTGACCCTGGCCTGGGCGCCACGCCTCGCCGGAGCCCTTGCCGCCGCGCGCGCGCTGCGCGAAGTCCTTGTTCTTGTTCTGGCGGCCGAACGGGTCCTGCGGGCCCTTGTTGCCCTTCTGCTTCGCGCGCTGCATCGCCTCGCGCAGGTCGTCCATCTGCGACGCGATCTTCCTCTGCGTGGCCTGCTTGCGCTTGTCCTGATCGACGCGGCCGGTCTCGCGCGCGGCGTCCTTGAGCTTCTGGGAGGCCTGGCGCTCGCGCGCCTCCTGCTCCTGCTCGGACTCCTCCTTGCTCTTGGGCTTCTGGAGGTTCTCGGCGGCCTGCTCGATGTCCTTCTGCAGGCGCTTGATCGCCTCGCGCTGCGCGGACTGCTGGCGCTCGTCCTCCTGCTTCTGCAGCTGCTTCAGCTCTTCCTTCTTCTTCTCGAGGCGGCGCTCGGCGTCGAGGCGCTCCTGGTCGTTCTTGGCCTCGTCGCGCTGCTTCTGGAGGCGGCGGACCTCCTCCTCGAGCTTCTTCTGCTGCTGCTCCATCTTCTGCTGCTGGGCCTGCTGCTGCTGCTGCATCTGCTTGGCCGTCTGCTCGAGCTGCTTCTGCAGCTCCTGCTTCTGCTGCTCGGTCAGCGGCTTCTCCTTCTTGAGCTCGTCGAGCTTCTTCTGGAGCTCCTGCTTCTGCTGCTCGGACAGCTTCTGCTCGTCGAGCTTCTTCTGCAGCTCCTCCATCTGCTTCTGGAGCTCCTGCTTCTGCTCTTCGGTCAGCTTCTTGTCCTTGTCCTCGGCCTGCTTCTTCATCTCCTCGAGCTTCTTCTCGAGCTCCTGCTTCTCCTTCTCGGACAGGCCCTTCTCCTCGGCGAGCTTCTTCTCGAGCTCGGCGATCTCCTTCTCTTTCTCCTTGGGATCGAGCTTGCGCGCGAGCTCCTCGAGCTCCTGCTTGGCCTTCTCGAGTTCGTTGCGCTGGAGCGCCTGGCCGAGCTCCTTCGTCACGTCGTTCTTCTGCAGCTCCTTGCCGAGCTCGCCGAGCTGCTTGTTGATCTCGTCCTGGTTCGGCTCCTTGCCCTGGTTCAGGGCCTCCTCGGCCTTGCGTAGCGCCTCGAGCAGCTTCTCCTTGCTGACCTTGCCCTCCTCGGCGTCCTTGAGGAGCTGCTCGATCTTGTTCGCGAAGTCCTCGAGCTCGGGGATGTTGTCGCGGCGGGCGACCAGCCGCAGCTCGGTCAGGATGCGGTCGACGTACGCGCGCTCGTCCGGGTCGAGCATCACGGAGCCTTCCTTGAAGTTGTTCTGATCGCGCGGATCGAGGACCTCGAACGGGAGCGGCCCCGCGGTGTGGCGCCCGACGTACGCGGTCAGCGTGGTCTCGCCGAACGGGGCGTCGGCCGGGACGCGGACGCGGATCCGATCGGCCGACCACTCGAGCACCTCGACGGCTCGGTTGTTGCTCATCCGGGTCGCGAGCTGCGTGAAGACCGCGAGCCGCTTGTGGTGCTCGGGGGTGAGCTGCTTGCCGAGCCGCAAGGTCTCGCCGGTGACGCGGTCGACGTCGCCCTTCGCGAGCGCCTCGGCCAGCGCCCTCATGGCTGGGTTCTTGCCGAGCTCGGCGGCGATCTCGTGCATCTGCCGCTCGAGCTCGAACGGGTTCTCCGACGTGCCGAGGTAGACGCCGCGCCCTGCCGGCGCGGACATCGGAGCCTTCGGCGCGAGCGCGGCCGGCGGGACGTTCGGCGCGCCGAGCACGTTGCCAGCCGGCAGCGCGGCGAGCGGCGTGGCGATCCCCGACAGGAGGTTGTCGCCGATCAGGAGGACCTCCTCGCCGGGCCGGGCCTTCGCCGGCTGGACCGCGTGGAGGTGCGGGGTGCGGTCGACCGTCGGGATCGCGAGCCCGGCGGCGAGCGCCGACACGGCGAGGAAGCCGAGCGCGGCGCGCCAGTCGCGCGGGGCGACGAACGGCGCCGCGGCGCGGACGTTCGCGCGGGGGACGGCGCGCTCGCCGTCGCGGATCGCGGCGAGCATCAGGTCGGTGTGCTCATCGTCGTCGGTCGGCGCGCTGCCGGCCGTCGCGAGCGTGCGGCGGAACGCGATCGCCGTCGACAGGCGATCGGCGAGGTTCGAGGCGCGGTCGATGCGGCGGGCGACCGCCTCGTCGTCGAGCGGGCGGATCGCGCTCAGGAGCGCGCCGATCAAGATGATCGCGCCCGCGCCGATCAGGAAAGAGATGCCGGTGGTCTTGCCGATGAGCTCGGCGCGCATCGCGAACACCGCCACGAGCGCCGCGGCGGCCGCGAGCACGGTGGCCGTGGTGGCACCCTCGATCGCCCACTGCGCGCGGATCCGGAAGCGTGTCTTGCCGATGAGGCGCTGGATGGCGGTCGATTCACCAAGAGAACCGGCTTTCAAGGTGCGCTCCTAGCAACCCCCTCGGGGTCGATGTGCCGTCTAACGCTCGAGGATAGCATCATCATTCCACGCGCCAGACGAAGACACGGTCTAAGCTGGCTCATGGCCCTCGTTGCGACACCGCGAGCCCCGCTCCGGTTGCCGGAAGTGCTTGCCTTCTCGGCATAACTCGTTCGATCGTCCGGACGTCGACGAGGCTTTTGCCGATGGCAGGGCGCTGCCCGCGTCGGTGCTTCGCCCGCGCCTCCGGGCGCCCGTCCTCGGCTGATCCGAAAGCGCCGAGTCCTTGGATCCAAAATCTATCCCCGGCCGATCGGGCGGATCGGTCGCGGTGCGGCGTAGCGCGGCGGGGTGGGCGCGGCGGGGGCGCGCGGTTGGGGGGCTGGCTCAGGGATCGAGCCGCGGGTGCGGGGGCTCCCGCAGCGCGAGCGCCAGGCGCGCGAGGCCGGCGGGGACGTCATCGTCCGCGCTGAGATCGAGCAAGCTCGTCATGCGCGTGCCAAGCTCGAGCCGGCACTCGCGGCGGAGCACTGGCACGAGCCGCGGCGCGCGGGTCTCGAGCGATCGGTGCTGCGCGAGCAGCGCCTGGAAGTCGGTGAATCCGTCGCGCACGTAGCTCGGCGAGAGGACCGCCAGCGTGTAGCGGCTCTCGGTCACCGCGCGCTCCATCTCGCGGATCCGCGGCTGCCCGAGGCGGAAGTCGCGGTGCTCGAGGCAGGCGCGGAGCCCGGCGCGCTCGAGGAACGGGACGAGCACCCGCTCGACCCAGGCGCGATCGTCTGGATCGCGCCGGGCGTAGCTCACGAAGACGTCGTACGCGTGCGCGTCCGGCGCGGGCGGGACGTCCACCGGCGGCGGCGCCTCCGGCGCGCGCGCGATCGGGTAGTTCTCCTCGAGCTCGGCCTTGAACACCGGGCGCTGCCCCGGCTGCTCCGCGACGACGTGCGCCTGGACGTAGTCGAAGAGGTCGCAGATCCGGACGACGCCGCCGGCCCGGCTCGCGCCGCCGCGCAGGCCGTCGAGCAGGTGGCGCGTGAAGACGCCGTTGCGCTCGCCCAGCATGACGAACGCGGGCCCATCGGCGCGCGAGGCGGCGAGCACCGCGCGCCCGCGCCCCACCGCGAGCGGCGCCACCGCATCGGGCGTCAGCTCGCCGAGCAGCGGCGCGACGACGTCTCGCGCCTCGGCGCGCCACGGCTCACCGGCGCTCCGCGGCTCGGCGATCCCCGCGGCGCGGCAGCAGTCGAGCACCACGGTGACGCGGCGCGCCGCCAGGGCGCCCAGGCGCCGCGACAGCTCGGCGCCCGCGATCGCCGTGGCCTCGAGCTCCGCCGGCTCACCCCACCCGGCGTCGACCGGCATCAGGTAGCAGCGGTCGGGGCCGCCGGGCGGCGCGATGGCGGCTCCGCCGTGGCCCGAGAAGTAGATGAAGACCGTGGACGAGGGCCGGGCGCGCGCGGCGAGTTCGTCGAGCGCGCCGAGGATCGCCGCGCGGGTGGCCGCGCTCTCGAGGAGCACGCGGATCTGTGCCGCCGGGTAGCCGCAGCGCGCCGGATCGGCGAGCAGCGCGGCGACGTCCTCAGCGTCCTGCACCTGCGGCAGCGGGCGCACGTGCCGGTAGGCCGAGATGCCGACGATCAGCGCGTGCGCGTCCTCGAGGTTCATGGGGCATGACCTTGCGCGATTTGCATGATGGAATACCGAATTTTCATTTTCTCGGTATCTGGCTGAGGAGAGCTCAGATGGGGCTTACTCTAGCGCCAAAAAAAGCTGCGAATCTTTGTCGGATAACGCCCCGAGTGTACGCCTATGGCTGGCGTACGAGGACACCCATTGACCACCACACCATCATTGACTGTTGCGATCACACCCAGGAGGTTGACCATGGCTGCGCGTTATTCGAACACGGACGAAGCTCGTTCAGGGGCAAGTGGGAGTTCGGCGCTCGTACTTGGCAATCTACGGGGTAATGGTCGCACCAGAACTTCATTGCTGGAGCGGAATGGCAGCCCTGTACATCAGTTTGCCAGGTATCGATAGGAGTCCCGTACTCAGCCTCTGGCGCCGGCGAATAGGCTTCAGCCCGTCGCCGGCGCCAGACGCTCTACGAGCACGTCGTCGGCGAGGGCGTACGGGCAGAGCGTGGCGAGCTGCGACCACGCGGCGAGCGAGCGGCCGTCGTGCTCGAGCCGCCACACGCGCGCGATCGGATCGCCGCTGGCGGTCGCGATCAGCGCGCCGTCGGGGCTGAACGCGAGGTCGTTCACGCGCTCGGGGTGCGCGAGCGGCGGCGCGACCGGCTTGCCGGCGAGCGCGTCCCAGAGCCAGGCCGTGCCGTCCTCGCTGGCGGTCGCGATCAGCGCGCCGTCGGGGGAGAAGCGGGCCGCGTGGACGCGGCCGCGGTGCTCGAGGGAGTCGATCACCGGCCGCCCCGACGCCGCATCCCAGACCCGCGTCGTCGTGCCGCTGATCGTGAGCAGCCGGGCGCCATCGGGGCTGAACGCGACCCGCCGGACCTCGTCGGCGTGCCGGATCGGCGGCGAGCATGGCGCGCCGGTGGCCCTGTCCCAGACGCGCGCGGTCTGGTCGCGGCTCGCCGTGGCGATCCGCCGGCCATCCGTGGAGAAGGCGGCGTGCGTCACCGTGTCCTCGTGGGGCAAGAGCAGGAGCTCGTGCTCGTCGCGCCACAGCCGGGCGTGCCCGTCGGCGCACGCGCTGGCGAGGCCCGCGTCGGCGGGGCCGAACCACGCCCCGGTCACCGGCGCCGGGTGCGCGTGGACGACCCGCGGCTCGCGCGCGGCCGATCGCGCATCCCAGACCCGCAGCGTCCCGTCGCGGCACGCCGTCGCGAGGCGCGCGCCGTCGGGGCTCAGCACCGCCGCGCTGAGCGCCTGGTCGTGCTCGAGGATGCGGAGGCGCGCGCCGGTCTCCGGATCCCAGACGACCGCCTGCGGGCCCGCGACCGCGACGAGGCGCGTGCCGTCGGGGCTCCACGCCGCGGCGTGGACCGGGTGATCGTGCCGCAGCACGGGGCCGGCCGCGGTCCCTCCGGCGAGCTGCCACAGCCGCACCGTGCCGTCGGCGCCCGCGGTCGCGAGGCGGGCACCGCCGCGATCGAACGCGAGGCCGTTGATCCACCTCCGGGCGTGCGCGAGCGAGAGGGACCGCGCGCGCTCGCGCTCGACGCTCCACACGCGCGCCGTGCCGTCGGCGGTCGCCGTCGCGATCCGCTGCCCGCCGCGATCGAGCGCGACGTGCAGCACCTCGCGCGTGTGCTCGAACGGCAGCGCGATCGGCCGGCCGGAGGCCATGTCCGAGCTCCGGACAGTGCGGTCGAAGCTCGCCGTGATCACGTGCTCGCCGTCGGCGCCAAACGCCGCGCCCGCGATCCGGGCCTCGTGCTCGATCGGCGGCGACACCGGCTCGCCGGAGACCGCGTCCCAGACCCGGGCCGCGACGCCACACGTCGTGAGGACGTGCCTGCCGTCGGGGCTGAGCTCCGCGCGCGAGACCGACGCGTCGTGCGTGATCACGAGCAGCTCCTGGCCTGTGCGGGCGTCCCAGAGCCGCGCGGTCCGGTCGGCGCTCGCGGTGACGATGCGGGCGCCATCGGCGCTGAACGCGGCGGTGCGTACGATGTCGGCGTGGACGAGCTCGAGCAGAAGCTCGCCGGTGCCGGCGTTCCACACTCGTACGGCGCGGTGCGCGCCGGCGATCACGAGCAGTCGCCCGTCGGGGCTGAGCCGCGCGGCGGCGATCTTGCCGCCGTGGACGAGCGGCGGCGAGCGAGGCGCGCCGGTGTCTCCGTCCCACAGCCGCGCGGTGCGGTCCCACGCGGCCGTGAGGATCAGCCGGTCGCCAGCTCCGAACGACGCGAGGTGGGCCGCGTCGCCGTGCTCGATCGGCGGCAGGAGCTCTTCGCCGGTCGCCGCGTCCCAGATCCGCACCTTGCCGTCGGCGCTCGCGGTGACGAGGCGCCGCCCGCCGTCATCGAAGGCGGCGTCGAGCACCGCGTCGCCGTGCACGAGCGGCGGGCAGCGCGGCGCGCCGGTGGCCGCGTCCCAGATCCGGGCGGTGCGATCGCGGCTCGCCGTCGCGAGGCGCGCGCCGTCCGGGCTGAACGCGAGGCGCGCGATCCGATCGGCGTGCGCGATCGCCGCGAGCGGCAGCATGCGCGCGGCCTCCGCGAACAGCATCGGCAGGAGCGCTGAGATCTCGCGGGGCCCGATGGTCTCGGCGAGCTCGCGCGCCCGTAAGAGGTACGGCAGCGCGCCCATCGAGCGCCCCTGCAGGAGCAGCTGCCGGCCGCGCTCCTGGTAGCTGAGCGCGAGCAGGTGGCGCGCCTCGTCGCGCTGGCGGCGGATCGCCTCGAGCGCGGCGCGGCTCCGCTCGACCAGCTCCGCCAGCCCGGGGATGAAGCCGGCGCTCGCGGCGCCCTCCGCCAGGTAGCGCTCGGCGTCGAGCAACTCCACCGCATCGAGGAGCTTGGCGTCCTCGAAGCCGCGGCGGCGCGCCTCGTTCCACTCGAGGACCTTCGCGATGAGTACGCGCTTGCGCTCCTCGTCGGCGCGGTACTTCTCGATCCAGTGCCGCAGCATCGGCCACGCCGTGATGAGCGCCTCGTGCGACAGATCGAGCGTGGGCCCGGCGGGCCCGGTGTCGGCGGTGACGAGCCGTCGCTCGATCAGCGCCGCGACCGTGGCGTCGAGCTCGTCGGGATCCTCGCGCTCGCGCAGCGCGGCGAGGCGCTGCTGGCGGCGCGTGTGCGTCCGGCCCTCGCCGAAGCTGACGAGGCCGAGGAGGACGCGCCGCGCGACGTCGCGCCGGCTGGCAGGCAGGCTCGCGAGCGCGGCGTCCGCGCGCCGCGCGAGCGCGGCGGCGATCCCGGTCCGCCCGTCGCCGCCGAGCTGCTCGTAATCCTCGAGGATCAAGTAGCGGCCCGCGCCGGCTCCCGCGCTCGCGCGCGCGCGATGCCAGAGCGCGTCCCACAGCTCGACGAGCGTCGCCTGGAGCAGCGGCAGCGCGCCCGGCTCGGCGGCGGTGTCCGCCACGAGGCGCTCGACGAGCGCGGTGTCGAGCACCACGCCTTGCGTCTGGGCCGGCATCGCGATCGCGTCGCGCAGCTCGCGGCCGCGCAGCGGTGTGATCTCGCACCGCCCGTGCTCGAAGTCTGGCCACAGCTCGCTCTCCATGAGCGCGCCGAAGAAGTCGGCCCGCACCGCGGTGAGGATCCAGCAGCGCGGATCGTCGGCCAGCGCGTGCAGCGCCTCGGCGAAGCGCGCGCGGGCCGCGCTGTCCTCGAGTGTGAACAGCTCCTCGAGCTGGTCCACGAACAGCGCGAGCCGCGGCCGCTCCGGCTCGACCAGCTCCGCGACGAGGGTGCGGAGCGAGTGGCCGTGATCGCCGCGCGAGGATGGCTCGCGCGGCGAGAGCGCGCGGGCGAGCTGCGCCATCGGCTCTGGGCCCGGCCGCAGGATCCGCGCGACGAACCGGTCACCCCGGGTGCCGCCGCGCTCGAGCCAGCTCAGCACGCCGGCCTGGACGAGCGACGACTTCCCGCACCCCGACGGCCCGATGATGCACAGCCTGCGCGCGCCGGCCTCCATGCGCTGGACGATGTCGTGGATCATCCGATCGCGGCCGAAGAAGCGCCCCGAGTCGTGCCGCTGGAACGGCGCGACCCCGGGGTAGGGGCACGCGATGCGGACCTCGGCCGGGATCGGCTGCTCGAGCAGCCGGCGCAGCCGCGCCGCCTGGGCGTCCCAGTCCGCCCGGTCCTGCAGCTCGAGTGGCACGAGGTACTTGATGTCGAGCTCGAGCGGGCTGTCGTCGAGGAGCAGCGGGATCAGGCGGTGCTCGCCGGACTCGGCGAGCGTCGCCGCGAGCAGCCGCCCGATCTCGGCCCACCCGTCGGTGCGCGAGGCGCGCGACACGACGAGCAGCGTGAAGCGGCTCGTGCGGATCGCCCGCTCGAGCTCCATGAGCACCGGCCGCCCGAGCTTGTACTTCGACGGCAACATGACCCGCGGGCTGTCCTCGGCGAGGCCGAGCGCGGGGAGCAGGTAGCCGCGCACGAACCCGCCGTCGGGCCTGGCGTGCAGCACGAACAGATCGAAGTCGGACGTCGCGCTGGCCTCGGCTTCGGTCATCGTGCACCGGCGGCGGTCACATGTAGAAGGCGCCGATCGCGAACTTGTTGCTGGTCTGGTTGAGGATCTCGAACGACTCGCGCGCGCGCTGCGTGGGCAGGAGCGACTTCGCGCTCGGCAGCCGGGCGGACTCGGTGAGCACGAAGTAGCGGCGGCCGAGCGGGGCGAGCTGGCGATCGCCCAGGTACTTCTGGAACTGCACGTTGTTCGGGTTGCCGAAGTACGTCTTCATCTCCTTCGGCCACGCCCAGATCTCGCCGCCGGACCAGAACAGCTCGCCGCGCCAGTACAAGAACCAGCCGAGCAGCCGATCGGCGTCGACGGCGCGGACGGGCCGGCGGCCGCGGATCGGCTCGCCGCGCGGGCCGCGCCCCGCCTGGATCTGCTGCTTGCCCAGGGCGAGCAGCGGCCCGAGCTTCGCGCGCTCGCCGGAGAAGAACGTGAGCGTCACCCGGTGATCGCCGACCGCCGTCACCGCGCCCGCGAGCGTGATCTCCTGCTCGAGCGCGCGCTCTTCGGCGGGCTTGTACACCTGGATCTGGATCGTCATGGGCTGGCCGAGGTGGAGCGTGTCGGGGACGAACGTCTCGAACGACCACGTCTCGCCGACGACCTGCCAGTCGTCATAGAGCTGCGCCGCGCCGAAGTACGCGAGCTGTTGGCCGTAGATCGTCCGCTGCTCGTAGTAGGTCCGCGCGGCCTCGCGCATGCCCCAGTGCGTGCCGGCGATCGGCATGTAGACCTGCAGCGCCCAGAGGCAGATCGCCAGGCCAGCGGCGCCGGTGAGCGCCACGCCGATCCGCACGAGGCGCGTGGCGAGGACGGCGAGCGCGACCGCGCCGAAGAGGCCGAGCGCGAGCACGCCGTCGGACGGATCGATCGAGTACGGCTCGGCGGTCGGCCACGGGCGGTCGTAGCGGAACACGAACATCTCGATCCAGCGCTCCGGCTCGAACATGAGATCGCGGCAGATGAGCAGTGTGATGCCGATGCCGAGCGCGGCGAACAGCGGGTGCAGGCGCTCGCGGCGCGCGAGCAGATCGTCGAGGAACAGCGCCACGATCAGCGCGAGCGGCGGGAGCGCGGGGAGGATGTAGTGGTGGAACTTGGTCTGCACGAGGCAGAACACCGCGACTGCGGCGATCGCCCACAGCCCGATCAGGAACCGCACGCGGCCCTCGCGCGTGTCGGAGCGCGCGCGCAGGACGACGGCGCCGAGCGCCGCGGGCAGGAGCGCGGCCCACAGCCACATGCCGTGGCCGATCTGCGAGGTGTAGTACTCGAACGTGCCGGGCGAGTTGTCCACGCCCGACGAGGCGCGGTTCAGGATATGCGTGAAGACGTACTCGTTCACGAACGCCGGGCCGACGCGGAAGAACATGGCGATGTGCCACGGCAGCGCGACGGCGATCATGAGCAGGAGGCCGCGCTTGATCTCGAACTCGCCGCCCGCGAGCGCGCGCCAGCGCCAGCCGCAGAGGACGTGGAGCGCGGCGACGGCGGTGACCACGGTGAGCCCCGGCGGCCCCTTCGCGAGCACGCTCACGCCGAGCAGGAAGTACGTGCCGAGCAGGTAGACCTGGCGCATCGTCGTGACGGGCGTCATGGCGAGCGCGCGATCGGCGGGCGCGGCGGTCGCGTGCCAGGCCTCCGCGAGCACGCTGCGCGGCCGCCGCGGGCCCGTGGCGAGCAGCACGGGGAAGAAGAGCGCGCGCAGGAGGTAGCGATCGAGGGCGTGGCGGTCCCACGGGCCGAGGATGTCGTCGACGACGTGGCGCCACAGCGTCTGCTCGGGGCGGCGCGGCGGCATCGGCTCGTTGACGATCGCGGCGATGATTCCGCCGACGAGCACGAGCGGCAGCCGCGCGATGCGCCAGCCGTCGCGGGACATGGCGACGAGCAGGAGCACCATCAGGCCGGGCAGCCAGATGGCGGGATTCGGGACGCGGCCGCGGACCCCGAGCAGCGGCATCCGCATGAAGTAGTAGGCGTAGTAGGCGGCCTGCAGGAGGACGAAGCCGGCGGCGATCGCGAGCGCGACGTGGCGCGCGTCGAGCGCGACGCGCCCGCGCCACACCCGGCCGAGCGGCGCGATCGGCCGCTCGCCGTCCTCGACGGCCAGCACGAACAGGGACAGCGCGCCGACGGTGCACGCGACCATCGGCATGTCGGGGATCGCGTTGCGCGCGATCATGCAGAACATCGGCGTCGAGCCGACGACGAGCAGCCCGAGCCACGCGGCGCGGCGCCCGAGCAGGCGCGCGAGCATCCACCACAGGAGCGAGAGGCCGGCCACCGCGGACAGGATGAACGGCAGCCGGATGCCGACCATCGTCCATGCGCTGGCGGTCATCTCGCCGGAGTAGCCGCCGTCCGCGCCGACGCCGACGGCGGAGAGCCCGGCCGCCATCATCCAGAACATGAGGACGGGCTTGCTGCGGAAGCCCTCGTTCTCGCCGGGCTCGCACATGTAACAGCCGGTCCACTTGGTGTGGACGAAGTCGTTGTCTTGCAGCATCTCGCGCGCGACCTCGCCGTAGTGCGTCTCCCACGGGTCGACGAGCGAGTACGTCGAGATGCCGGGGACGAGCACGGCGAGCGAGACGAGCACGACGAGCACGAGCTCGAACCGGCGCAGCCGGGCGGCGAGCGAGCCAGGGAGCGCCACGCGCGCAGGGGGCGGCTCGGCCGCGGCAGCGGCCGGCTCGGCTGTGGCGGTGGTCGGCTCGGCCGCGGCAGCTGCCGGCTTGGCCGGCTCGACCGCGGCGGCGGTCGGCTCGGCCGCGGCGGTCGGCTCGGCTGTGGCGGTGGTCGGCTCGGCCGCGGCGGCGGTCGGCTCGGCCGCAGCGGCGGTCGGCTCGGCCGCGGCGGCGGTCGGCTCGGCCGCGGCGGTCGGCTCGGCCGCGGCGGTCGCGGGCCTGGGACGGTCCTCGGCGGGACCGCTCGGGACCTCGGCCGGCTCGGTCATCGACGCGAACCTAGCACGGCGTGTTAGCGTCCCGCGGGCATGACCGCGCGCGAGCTGGCCGAGGCGGCGTTCGCGCGCGCGGTGGGTGCGTGCGCGCTCGATCGGCGCGTCGCCGCGGCGCTCGCCGGGCTCGATCCGCCGCTGCCGGCGGCGCGCCGTCGCCTGGGGATCGCGATCGGCAAGGGGGCGCTCGCGATGGCGCGGGGCGCCTCCGTCGATCGCGGGATCGCGGTGGTGCCGGCGGGGCAGGGGGCCTCTGCGGGCAGCGCGCCAGCGCAGGAGGCGCCGGCCGGCTGGCGTGTGCTCGCGGCCTCGCACCCAACACCCGACGAGCGCAGCCTCGCGGCCGGGCGCGCCGTGCACGAGCTCGCGGCGAGCGCAGCCGCAGACGACGTCGTGATCGCCCTCGTCTCGGGCGGCGCGTCGGCGCTCGTCGAGGTGCCGCGCGTCCCGTTCGGCGAATTCCGCGCGCTCGCCAGCGCGCTGATGGCATCAGGCGCGCCGATCGACGAGCTGAACACCGTGCGCGGCGCGCTGTCGGAGCTCAAGGCCGGCGGGCTCGCGCTCGCGTGCGCCGCGCCGATCGTCACGCTCGTCGCGAGCGACGTCATCGGCGATCGGCTCGACGTCATCGGCTCGGGCCCGACGATCGGCCCGTGGCTCTCCGCTGCGCCCGGCGCGCCGGTCGACGTCGGGCACCCCCGAGACGCTCGCCGCCGCGCGGCGATCGCGATCCTCGAGCGCCACGGCCTCGCGGTGCCGGCGGTGCTCGCCTCCCCGATCGCGCCGTACCAGGTCGCGCGCGCTGACCGCGCGCTGCTCATCGCGCCGATGGCCGCGTTCGCCGACGCCACTTGCGAGGCGCTCGCCGCCGCGGGCCTGCCTGCGCGCCGGCTCGATCCACCGCTTCAAGGCGACGTCGCCGACGCGGCGCGCCGGCTCGCGGCCGCGGCCGCGCCGCTCGTCGCGTGGGGCGAGCCGACGCTGCGCGTCCCCGCCGATCACGGCGACGGCGGCCGCGCGCAGCAGCTCGCGCTCGCGCTCGCGCGGCTCGTCCGCGGCACGGAGCGCGCGCTGCTCGTCGCCGGCACCGACGGCGTCGACGGCCCGCCGCCGCGGGACGGCCGGCCGCCACCCGCGGGCGCGTTCGTCGACGGCGGCACCTGGGACGCGATCGCCGCCGCTGGCATCGATCCCGCTCGCGCGCTCGCGCGCTGCGACGCCGGGCCGGCGCTCGCCGCGGCTGGCGCGCTGTTCGTCTCAGGCCCGACGGGCATCAACCACGCTGACGTCGTGATTTCGCTCTAGCCGTCCTGGAAGACGAGGCGCGAGCGCCATCCCCGCGTTGCCCGCTGGCAGGCGAGCCGATCTGGTTCATCATGAGCGAGCATGACGTGGACGAACCTCCGGCTCGCGATCCTGGGGCTCACCGTGCTCGCGTCCAGCGCGCGCGCGGACCAGTGGGTGACGCCGACCGCGCAGACGGTGCTGTCTCCGAATCAGAAGCTGAAGGCGGTGATCACGCCGGCTGCCGACGGGACGTCTGGCGCGACCGCCACCATCGGTGAGCCGGGCCAGCTCGGGAAGAAGTTCACGCTGGCGACGCGGTGGATGCCGGTGGATGTCGTGCTGTTCGATGACGGCAGCTTGCTCGCGCTCGATCACTGGCACCGGCTCGGGTACGGGCAGGTCGCGACCCTGTACGAGCGAGACGGTACGATCCGCTGGTCGAAGACGCTCGTCGAGCTGGTGGGGCAGGCGGTGATCGATAGCGTGGAGCGCTCGGTGTCGTCGATCTGGTGGCGCAAGATGCCGGTCGAGTGGTCGCTCGCGAAGGACGGCAAGAGCGGCCTCATCACGCTGTCCGACGAGAACCAGCTGCAGCTGATGCTGCGTGATGGCAGCGTCAAGATCGTCGCGGTCGCCGCCGCCTCGATCCCCGACGATCCCGCGCGGCTCCTCAATCGCGCCCGCACGCTCGCCAACCAGCCGGGTCAGGAGGCGGCTGCCAGCGCCGTGCTCGACCGCGTGCTCGCGAAGGCCCCCGACCACCTCGAGGCAGTCTCGCTGTACCTCCAGATCTTGCAGCGCACGAGCGATCACGCGCGTGCGGCGGCGCTGCTCGACCGGCTATCCCCACGGTGGAAGACCCAGGATGGCTACAACCTCGCGAACGTGTACGTCGCGTGGGCGGCGAGCCTCACCGCGCTGTCGCGCAAGGCCGATGCGGAGCGCGTGCTGCGGCTCGCCGTCACCGCCGCGCCGGGGTACACGAATCCCGCGGTCGCGCTCGCGGCGCTGTTGCTCGACCAGGGCCGGCGCAGGGATGCAGACCAAGTGCTCGACGACTTCGTGGCGCACCTCCTCAAGGCGTCGTACCTCGACTCGTACTCGCTGGCCACGGTCGCCGACTTCTACAAGCAGCGCGGCGAGCGCGCGAAGGCGCTCGCGCACTATCTGAAGGGCTACAAGAAGGATCAGGTCACGAACCAGCACCTGTACGCGAGCCTCGCGGCGCTCCACGAGGAGATGGGCGACGACGCGGCGGCGATCCGGATTCACGAGCAGCTGCTCGCTTACTACGTGAAGCAGGGGTCGGCGTTCGACACGTACGTCAAGAGCACGCGGACCGAGCTCGCCCGGCTGCGCGCGAAGCGGCAACGGCCGTAGCCGCGCGCCAGCCCGGCTGGCGCCGGTTATAGGCTCGTCGAGACCGACTGGGTGAATGATCGAGACTTTGAGTTCGGCACTGCGCTCGTTCTCGGGCACTCCAAGCAGCGGAAAGAGGCTTCGCCTCACATCAAGGCCACCTTCGGGCAGTACCCGGAGATCGGTTGCTTCTGGACCGGGGAGATCCGCGGCTCAGCTCCGGCGACTCGCGCGGCGGGCGCTCTCGAGCGCGGCAAGGGCAAGCCGTGAGCCCGGCGATTCTAGTTACACCCTTGGCTGGTCAGGAACGCCACGCCGCGATCCTTTTCGGCCGGGCCGTTGGATCCGCCACCATCGGTGTTGGAGAACGAGAGGGAGACGTTGGCGCCGGTGACCTGGTTGGTGATCTGCATGGTGAGGTTGTTAGGGACCAGGTTGGAGGCGTTCTGGTAGTTCGCGCCGATGTAGTAGCGCAGACGGCCGTTGGGCAGGACCGAGCACTTGGCCATCTTGTTCTCGAGTGCCACCCAGTTGCCCCGGTTGAAGTTGGCGTCCTGCGGGATGAGGTTGGCGCGTTTGCCCCAGCCGCCGAGCTGCGAGCCGATCATGTGACCGCCGTCGTAATCGTTGTTGGGGTTCTCCTGGTCGCCCCACTGCCCCACACTCAGCTGACACGAGTCCGACCGGGGCTCGCTCTTGATCGGAGGCAGGTAGGCGTAGGCCCGGTGCGGGCGGCCGGAGCCCTCGATGAAATAGTACTCGCCGTTGAAGTAGTGCCAGACGTTCCGGTCGCTGGTGGGGAAGTACTGGGGACAGTCGCTGATGAGCGCGTTAGAACGAAACTCCACATCGTACGCTGCCAGCGCGCGGGCGATTGCCTCGTCGTCGTTCCGTTCGAAGAAGTCGAGCAGGGCGTCCGGGCCCCCGAAGTCGCGTTCCATGCGGCTGGCCACCCCATCTCCCCCCAAGTCCGGGTCGAAGCCGCCGCAGGCGACGAGCCACACACCGACAGGTACCGTCATGAGCAGTCGTTTCATCGCGAAGCTCCCTTCTTGGTTGCGGCCCGAGGCGCGGCCGTGCGGGGGCATCATCAGGCAAGAAGTTCAAAACCGGGAGGGATTCCGAGCTCGGTCACCGTGGTTACCGGACGGGCGGCGGCCTGCGCGGAGGGTGCGGCACAGGTCTGCCGGTAGTGAACGTGCCAAGGCGGCACTGCAGGCTGGCTCCAGTCGGTTCGAGGAGTGTGAAGGGACTCGACGCTGCCGGTGCCGAGTGCGATCTGACCGGCAAGCTGTTGTGGGACGCAAGCGCGCGCTGGCGATCGTGATCATGGCGGCTGCGTGCGGTGGATCGAAGCCGACGCCGCCCGTCTCCACCACCGGGACCGCCGGGGGCCGCGGTGCGGCCACCGTGGCCCCGAAGCTGCCTTGCGATCGACGGCGCGGCCTACGCGTGCGGCTCGGGGGCGGCTCGCGCGAACGTGCCCATGAAGCTCCTCCGCGACGATATTGCACGGCGGGACAGGTGGTTTCGCACCCTGAGCGCACGCTACTCGCCGGCCATCTGCAGGACTCGTGATCGCACGGCATCTGTGATGCGGAATCCGCGACGTTTCGAGCTCCTCGAGCACACGAGACCTTCGCCGAGCTCGAGGACAAGGGAGAGCGCCGCATACTCGCCTGGCCCGAGATCGAAGCGCTCGAGCGCTGGAGCACGCTTCGTCGGTCGGACCGACATCCACGGGTGATCAGCGGGGTCCGGGACGTCAAAGCCGAGGGATCGGCCGACCTGTAACTCGTCTCGGACGGCTACGGGACGTGCACCGTCCCGAAGAGATCCCGCAACAGCTCGACCAGACCGACCTGGAACAGGTACTGGAGCGGCGACGTGTCTGCGATGACGGTCGCCATGTTCAAGATCCGAGCGGGCTCAGCTCCGGCGACTCGCGCGGCGGGCGCTCTCGAGATCCTGTTCCAGATCCTCGGGGCTCACCTGGAACGGCGAGACGCCATACTCTCCCAGCTTCGCGAGGAACTCGACGCGAGCCACCCCGGCCAGGGTGGCAGCCGCTCCCGACGAAAGCCGGCCGAGCTCGAACAGCTTCATCGCGGCCAGCAGTCGGATCTCCCCAGCGGCACGCGCAGGGTCCGCACCCAGCACGCCCAACACCTCTTGCGGGATCTCCAGCGTGGCCATGGTGACCACCATAACCGAGAGCTGAGGCCTCCCGTTACAGTGGTCGCGACGTGCGTGGGAGCTGAAGATGTTCAGAGCCATGCACGACGAGCAGACGGGCGTTCGTGCGATGGTAAGGACCGAAGGCTGGCGAGCGACAATTAGATCTCCCCAGCGACGACAATTAGATCGCCCCATCGCGACGGCGTAGCTGGCCGGTCAGAGGCCCGTGGTCTCCCCGAGGCGGAGGCCCAGGTACCCGTGCGACCAGTGAGCAACGCTCAAGTG
>DATMCI010000162.1:0-2798 GCA_035558535.1 Kofleriaceae bacterium | reverse complement strand
GACCCGCGTCTCCGTGACGGTGACGAGCCAGGCGCCGTCGGGGGCGTAGACAGTCTGATAGACCTCGGTGCCGTGGGGCAGCGTGAACAGCAGGCGATGCGTCTGCCCATCCCAGATCTGGGCGGCCCGATCGTCCGCAGTCGCGATCTGGGCGCCATTGGGAGAGAACGTGGCCCACCACATACGGCCGTACGTACCCTGAAGGCGCGCGCGCTCGCTCAGGCGAGGCTGCATCGCGCGGGCGAGCATGAACGCCGTCGCGGGCACGGGCTCGCGCTTGTACGCCTCGGCGAGGTGACGCTGCGCCTCAGGCTCGCCGTGCAACAGCGCCGCCCGGCCCTGTTCGAGCTCGGACTCGCTGATCTTCGCCTCGATCTTCGCCTCCGCCAGTTCGCGCGCGGCCCGTGCCTCGGTTTCCGCCAGTTCGCGCGCGGCCCGCGCCTCGGTCTCCGCGAGACGGGCCTGCATCGCCGCACGGCCCGCAAAGGCGAAGAGCGCGCAGCCGGCGACGGCCGCAATGAGGACCCGCCGCGCCCAGGCGCGACGCCGGGCCCGCCGCTGGCTCGCCGCCACGAACGAGCATTCCAGCTCACTCATCGTCTTCGACGGGACCGCGCGCGCGACCTCGCTCAGGTCCTTGGAGGCCCAGAGGATGGCCGACGACCTGGCGCGGTCCGCCCACAGCTGCGCCGCCGATCGGAGTTGCTCGCGCGGCTCCGCGCGCAGCGCCGCCCGCAGCTCGGCCGCCAGCCCGAGGGCGGTCGCCTGGCGCGCCTCCGGAGACTTGGACAGCGCGCGACGGATGGCCTGGTCGGCGCCTGGCGGGAACCCCTCACCGAGGGATGGCGCCTCGGCCTCGAGGTGGCAGTTGTAGTAGCCGTCGACGCTGTCCGCCACGAAGGGCGTGCGTCCGGCGAGAGCCACGTACGCAAGGCAGCCGAGAGCATAGATGTCGGCCGCAGAACCGACTCCGTGCGGATCGCGCCATTGCTCCGGGGACATGTACGGCAGCGAGCCCAGCAGCACGCCGCTGGGCGTGATGCGGTTCGTTCCTTGAGAGGACCAAGTGCGCTCCTGGCCCGGAGGCGGCGCGAGTCGGAGCCTCGCGGTCGTGATGGCGGCGCGGTTGGGCGCCCCGTCTTCGTCGGCCTCTTCGTCGGCCCCACCCGCAGCGCCGAAGATCTTCGCGATCCCGAAGTCGAGCAGCTTGGGAAACAGCTGGCCTCCGCTTTCGATCACCATGACGTTCGACGGCTTGAGGTCGCGATGCACGATGCCGCGCTCATGGGCGGCGTGCACGACCTCGGCAATGCGTTCGAAGAACGGAACAAACTCTGCCAAGGGCATCGGCCCTCTCGCGTCCAGGTATGCGCCGAGCGTGATGCCCCGGACGAACTCCATCGCGATCCACCGCACACCGTCGTCCTCGACGCCGAACGCATACACGTGCGCGGAGAACGGGTGTTCGAACTGCGAGGCCAGCCGCACCTCGCGCTCGAAGCGCTCCCCCCCGCCGTAGTCCCCCGGCCTCGAGAGCAGCACCTTGACGACAGCGTCACGCCCGAGCTCCCGCTGCTCGCAGCGGTACACGACACTACGGCCGCCGACGCGGAGCGGCTCGCGCACCAGGAACCCCCCCAGGTTTCGACCAGAAAGCTCCAGGTCCATCATCGTTGGGGCCGCGATGTTACACGTCGCCTTCTTGTCATCGCGCTCCCATCGCGCTCCCATCAGAGTGAAGCAGACGCTTTGACACCGGCGTCACGTCGTAGCGCGAGCGGCTCGCGCTCGCCTCCTCGCACAAGTCGCCAAGCCGCCGCTCGTCGCCGCCCGGTGTGATCGCGCGCGGCCGCCGAGAAGCAGGGGTAAAATGTCTATCTCTTTTTTATACGTGCACGTCACGCCCGAACCGGAGCAGTGCGCGCCAGCGCGAACCGGACATCGGTGCGCATCGGTCCCCATGCGCGCCAGCCCGGCCGCTCGGCCGCCGCGCCGCCGTGACCGCGATCGTCGGTTCCTTGCGCAGCGCGGCCGCCCAGAGCGACTTCCCGGACGCAGCGCCCGCCGATCCTGTTGGCCAGCTGTTGGCCAGCAGGCCGAGATCAAGGAGGACGGAGGGGGATGAGCGGGGACGAACCGACCAGGTAACCGCGCGAGATCATGGTAAACCGCTGTTATGGTTGACCGCGCGGCCCCCCCCTGGTAAAAGGTTCAAGTCCCTTTGGGGTCACTACTTTTCTCCAGCGATTTTCTACCCTTCGCTCCGCTGTAGCAAACCCTGTAGCAAGCGCGAGGATCTCTCCGTCGAGAAGCCCAATCTGGAGCTTCGCGACTTCGCGACAAATCGTCGCCCACGAGAACCGCTCATAGCCCCTGGCGACGTCCTTGGGCGCGGCGTGCGTGGTGCGGCGTAGGATCAGCGAGTCGGCGCCGTCTTCCATCGCGCGGGTCTCGTACCAGCTCCGCAGATCGTGCCCGCCGCGATCGCGGTGCTCGCCGGCGCCCCACGCGTAGCCCGAGCTCGGCCAGGTCGACCTTGAACGCCTTGCCAGCGTCCGCCGCATTGACCGGCGTCATGTTCCGGGTCGGCACCACGAGGTCATCGAGGCCCGGCGAGCGCCCATACACGCGTTCCCAGTGCGACTGCTTCCACTCGCCCAGCACCTTCGCCAGCACCGGGTGCACCGGCACCGCGCGCGTCTCCTCCGTCTTCGTCGCCTTGATCCGCCGCGTGGGCGAGCAGTACGCGACCGCGATCGTCAGCCGCCCCAGCGGCTCGGCCGTCGCGTCGTAGTGGC
>DATMCI010000161.1:0-2212 GCA_035558535.1 Kofleriaceae bacterium | reverse complement strand
GACCCGCGTCTCCGTGACGGTGACGAGCCAGGCGCCGTCGGGGGCGTAGACAGTCTGATAGACCTCGGTGCCGTGGGGCAGCGTGAACAGCAGGCGATGCGTCTGCCCATCCCAGATCTGGGCGGCCCGATCGTCCGCAGTTGCGACCTGGCTACCATCGGGCGAGAACGTGGCCCACCACATGCGGCCGTGCGTACCCTGGAGGCGCGCGAGCTCGCTCAGGCGAGGCTGCATCGCGCGGGCGAGCATGAACGCCGTGGCGGGCACGGGCTCGCGCTTGTACGCCTCGGCGAGGTGATGCTGCGCCTCAGGCTCGCCGTGCAGCAGCGCCGCCCGGCCCTGCTCGAGCTCGGACTCGCTGATCTTCGCCTCCGCCAGATCGCGCGCGGCCCGCGCCTCGGTTTCCGCGGCCCGCGCCTCGGTTTCCGCGACCCGCGCCTCGGTTTCTGCGAGACGGGCCTGCATCGCCGCGCGGCCCGCAAAGGCGAGGAGCGCGATGCCGGCGACGGCCGCGACGAGGACTCGCCGCACCCATGCGCGACGCCGGGCCCGCCGGTGGCTCGCCGCCACGAACGAGCATTCGAGCTCGCTCATCGCCTTCGACGGGACCGCGCGCGCGACCGCGCTCAGGTTCTTGGAGGCCCAGAGGACGTCCGGCGACCGGGCGCGGTCCGCCCACAGCTGCGCCGCCGTCCGGAGTTGCTCGCGCGGCTCCGTGCGCAGCGCCGCCCGCAGCTCGGCCGCCAGCTGGAGGGCGGTCTCCTGGCGCGCCTCCGGGGACTTGGACAGCGCGCGATGGATGGCCTGGTCGGCGCCTGGCGGGAACCCTTCACCTAGGGACGGCGCCTCATCCAGGAGGTGGCAGTCGCGGTAGCCGCGGGCGCTGTTCGCCACGAATGGCGTGCGTCCGGTGAGAACCTCGTACGCAAGGCAGCCGAGGGCATAGATGTCGGTCGCAGGACCGACTCCGTGCGGATCGCGCCACTGCTCCGGGGACATGTACGGCAGCGAGCCCAGCATCGCGCCGCTGGGCGTGAGGCGAATCGTGATGGTGGCGCGGTTGGGCCCCCCGTCTTCGTGGTCCTCCTCGTCAGACTCACCCGCAGCGCCGAGGATCTTCGAGATCCCGAAGTCGAGCAGCTTGGGGAACAGCCGACCTCCGCTTTCGATCACCATCACGTTCGAGGGCTTGATGTCGCGATGCACGATGCCGTGCGCGTGGGCAGCGTGCACGACCTCGGCAATGTGTTCGAAGAACGGAACAAACTCCGCCAAGGACATCGGCCCCCTCGCCTTCAGGTACGCGCCGAGCGTGACGCCCCGGACGAACTCCATCGCGATCCACCGCACACCATCGTCCTCAACGCCAAACGCATACACGTGCGCGGAGAACGGGTGTTCGAGCTGCGAGGCCAGCCGCGCCTCGCGCTTGAAGCGCTTTTGCCCGACGTAGTCCCCCGGCTTCGCGCGCAGCACCTTAATGACAGCGTCACGCCCGAGCTCCCGCTGCTCGCAGCGATACACGATGCCGTAGCCGCCGACGTCGATCGGTTCGCACACCAGGAACCCGCCCAAGTTTCGACCAGAATGCTCCAGGTCCGTCATCGTTCGGCCGCGATGTTACACGTCGTCATCGTCCGGGGCCGCCGCCTTCTTGCCACATGACAGTGAAGCAGCTGCCTTCTCACTGGCGCGCGCGGTGACCGGCGCGCGCCGACGCGACCGTGCGGCAACGGCGGCTCGGCAGGCGGCGCCGAGCTACGGCCCGAGCCGGAGCTAGCCGCGGTCTCCATTCAGAGCGACGATGAGGCCAGAGCCGCACACTTTGTGCCCCGACCACGGATCGGCGGCATCCGTTTCTCCGCCGATGACGCGCGAAAGTGCGTGTCCGGAGAGCTCCCGAATGATCACCTTGCGCAACACGAGCTTGCGAGTCGATTTCTTCATCACGGCATGATAGCGCAGGAGGGATGATGGGCGCAGGCTTCCATGACCGCCCCGGATTGCGGCAGCCTCCAGCGCGAGAGCTCCCCAGCGAATCCGCGCGTCACGATGTCGACTCCTTCGAGGTGCACGCCGATCACGGCGGATTTGTGCACCGGCAACGTCCAGAGCTTGGCGCCGCTCGCCGCGTCCCAGAACCGCAGTGAGCCGTCGGCATCGCCGCCGATCACCCGGCCGTCCGGCGTGAGAATCGCGTCGGCAAGTAAGC
>DATMCI010000160.1:0-59484 GCA_035558535.1 Kofleriaceae bacterium | reverse complement strand
CACTTGAGCGTTGCTCACTGGTCGCACGGGTACCTGGGCCTCCGCCTCGGGGAGACCACGGGCCTCTGACCGGCCAGCTACGCCGTCGCGATGGGGCGATCTAATTGTCGTCGCTGGGGAGATCTAATTGTCGCTCGCCATCGGAGAGCTCGCCCGGCGTCACGAGGCCGCGGCGCAGCGCCTGCTGGGTGGCGGCGCGCAAGAGCTCGGGAGACAGCCCGTTGCGGGCGCAGTCGTTCAGCGAGCGTCGCGGGCTCGTCATCGGAATGGCTCCGAACCAGGCGCGATCGCGAGGAGGGACGTCCGCGTGGTGGAGCACCACGTCGGGCGGCGTCCGGAAGCGCCGCCGACGCCAGTCGCTCGGCAGCGTGAGGTGCACGCGCGCGGGCAGGACGTCCGAGAGGCCGTGGAGCGAGAGCGCCGTCTGGTGCGAGAGGACGCCGGCGCGCTCGGACCAGAGCCAGGCGACGACCAGATCTTCGTGCTGCTCGGCCGGGAAGTGGACCAGCCGGTAGATGCCGCGGCGGGTGCGGACCACGCGACCGGCGCGGACGTGATGGACGAGGAGCTGCGGCGAGTAGCCGGCGTCCGCCGCCTGCTGCGTCGTGAAGTGGCCGGCCTGGCCGGCCGCCGTCTCGAAGAGGCGGTTCCAATCCGGATTGGTGGGATGCGACGCGTTCATGCACAAAACTAAAGCGAGACTTTAGTTTTGTGAACCGCGGTCTTCAAGCGAGCAAACGCTAACTAACTGAAATCGCTATGACGCGGTGCGCCCACATTATATAGGAGGAGGCCGGGCAGGCCGCCTGGGCAGCGGGATTGGTCGGAAGGACGGTCAGGCGGGCGGGGCGCCGATCTCGCGGACGACGGCGTCGAGGACGTCGACGCCCCAGGCGAGGCCGGCGATGGGGATGCGCTCGTCGTGGCCGTGGAACATGTCCGCGAAGCGGATGCCAGAGCCGCGCTCGAGCTTGACGGGCGAGAAGCCGTACCAGCGCGCGCCGGTCTGCGAGAAGTACTTGGCGTCGGTGAAGCCGGGGATCAGGTAGGGGACCACGACGGCGCCAGGCTCGCGCTGCTCGATCTGGCGCACGATCGCGTCGAAGAGCGGGGACGCGACGGGCTCGGTGACGACCGGCGGCGCGGACTTCATGATCTCGAGCTCGACGTCGGGGCCGAGCACGGCGCGCAGCTCGCGGAGGAGATCGTCGTCGGTCTGGCCGGGGAGCGTGCGGCCGTCGATCTCGAACTCGGCGACGCCGGGAATGACGTTGGTCTTGGCACCGGCGCGCACGACGGTGGCGGCGGCGGTGTTGCTGAGGAGCGCCGAGAAGCTCCGCGCCACGGACGCGTTCGGGACGAGGCGCGTGAGCCGCGCGAGGAGCTGCGGGCGCGCGACGAGCCGGACGAGCGGCTGGATCAGCGCGGGCTGGCGCGCGCGCAAGGCGTCGAGGAACTCGGTGACGTGGCGCGTGGCGTGCACGGGCAAGCGCGCGCGGCCGAGCGCGGCGAGCGCCTCGCCGAGACGGGTGACGGCGCTGTTTGCGCGCGGCATCGAGCCGTGGCCGGGCTCGCCGGTGATCCGGGCGCGGACCCAGCAGAAGCCCTTCTCGGCGACCTGCACGGGATAGAACGTCGTGTCGCCGAGGTGCAGCGAGAAGCCGCCGCTCTCGCCGAGCGCGTACTCGGCCTCGACGAGCGAGCGGTGCTCCTCGACGAGGAAGCGCGAGCCGAGGTCGCAGCCGGCCTCCTCGTCGGCGACGGCGGCGAAGATGACGTCGCGCGCGAGCGGCGCGCGCGCCCGCGCGAGCCGCCGCATGATCGCGGTGCACATCGCGGCCATGTTCTTCATGTCGATCGCGCCGCGGCCCCAGAGGCAGCCCTCGTGCTCGTCGCCCGAGAACGGCGGGCGGCGCCACTTCGACGGATCGGCCTCGACGACGTCGAGGTGCGCCGTGAGCAGGAGCGGCGGCAGGGCGCCGGTGCCGCGGTGTCGCACGACGAGGTTCGTGCGGCCGGGCCGCGCCTCGAGGAGCTGCGGCTCGTAGCCGACCTCCGCGAGCTCCCGGGCGAGGTACTCGGCGCAGATGCGCTCGTTGCCGGGCGGGTTCGTCGTGTCCATGCGGAGCAGCGCCTGGCACACGCGGCGCGCGTCTTCAGCGAGCGCGAGCGAAGACGCGGACGACGGCGCGGACGACGGCGCGGACGACGGCGCGGACGAAGACGCGGACGACGGCGCGGACGACGGCCGGGCAGCGGCGGGCGGCGGGGAGGTCATTGGCGGGACTGTATCGAGGATGCGCGGGCGCGACGGGCCGCGTGGGCCGAAACGCCGCGCCGGCGGCGCGAGCGAGCGAGCGAGACGGCGGGCTCGCGCCGCCGGCGCGACGGTCCGATGGGGATCGAACCGCGCGCGCCAGCGTGGGCGGCCGGCGTCAGTTCTTCACGGCGAGCGTGGTCTCGCCGGTGATGTCGAGGTACGGCTCCAGGCGCTTGAACGTCTTGTAGCCGAAGCCCTTCACGCGCCGCAGATCGGCGGTGCGCTTGAAGCCGCCGTTCTTCTTGCGCCACGTGACGATCCGCTCGGCCTTCGACGGCCCGACGGTCGGCAGCAGCATGAGCTGCTCCTCGGTGGCCGTGTTGAGGTTGAGCTTGCCGGTGAGCTCCTTGCGCGACGACCGGGCGCCGCGGCGCTTGCCGGAGGGCGCGTCCTCGGCGGGCTCGTCAGCGGCCGACGCGCTGGACGCCGGCTCGGACGCGGCCGAGGACGCAGCCGCAGCCGAGGACGGCCGGCTCGCGCGGCTCGCGCGGGCCGAGTTCGCGGCCGGATCGGCGGTGCCACCGGAGGCCACGGCGGCGGCCGCCCGCGCGGGCTTGGCGGTCGGCTCCGCGGTGGCCCACGTGCCGCCCATCGCGAGGACGAGGGCGCCGAGCGCGAAGATGGGGGCGATGCGGCGGAGCAGGGTCGAGATCGAGAGGGACATGGTCATTTCTCCTTGGGTCTAAAGATCGAGTGACAGGTTGAGTGATTGAGTGAAAATCGAGTGAGAGATTGAGTGAGGTGATCAGTAGAGTTGGTTAGTCGAGTGAGTCATGAGGGCGGCGCTAGAACGGCAGGCCGGCGTCGGGCGAGCCGCTGGAGGGCTGCGCGGCCGCCGCGGCGACCGCGGCCGCCGCGAGGCCGCTGTCGCCGGAGCCGAGGCGCTGCGGATCGCGCCGCCGCAGATCCTCCTCGTCCAGCTCGCGGAGCTGGAGCTGGAAGTTCTTCGGGATCACGTCGAGGTAGATGTTCACGGAGTTGTCTCGGTTCGTGAACCCGGAGCCGACGCGCATCCAGAACGTGCCGCCGTCTCGTTTTTCGATCGCGGTCAGGACCTTGAACATCTTCTTCTGCAACACGGGGAGCTCTCTTTCCGACGCCGATGCGTCGGACGGACCCAAGAGCAACAGCGATGCCACGCGCAAGCTCGCGAATCCTGGTGACGGATCATGCGTTTTGTCCGAATGGCGGACAGCACGTCCGTAGCTCGGACAAAACCCGGACGAGCGCGGTTCAGTCTGGGCGCGGCGAGCGCCCGCAGTGCAGGGGCAGTGCCGGACAGCCGGACAGCCAGTGCAGCTGAAAGCGACTATCGGCGGTGCACGGGCAGTGCCGGACAGCCGGACAGCCTATGCAGCTGAAGGCGACTGCCCGCAGTGCAGAGGCAGTGCCGGACAGCCGGACAGCCCATGCAGCTAAAAGGCGCCTATCGGCGGTGCACGGGCAGTGCCGGACAGCCGGACAGCCAGTGCAGCTGAAAGCGACTGCCCGCCGCGCAGAGGCAGTGCCGGACAGCCGGACAGCCGGACAGCCGCTCGCGCTAACGGGACGGCACGGGCGTAGGCACGGCCGCGGGCCCGGCCCCGGCCCCGGCCGCGGCCCCAGCCCCGGCCGCGGGCGCGCCGCCGAGCACGACGTCGAGCCGCGCCGCCCGCGTAGCCTCGACGCGGACGGTCCGCTTCGCGACGAGCGGCGGCCCGTACGCCAGCGCGCCGCTGGCGACCGCGGGCACCGGCGGCTGCCAGATCGTCACTTCGTACGTCCCGGCCGCGAGCTCATCGAGCCGGAACCGGCCGCGATCGTCGGTGAGCGCGTAGTACGGCGTATCGAGCCCGATGACCCAGGCGCTCCCGAACGTGCCGTCCGCGGCATCGATCCGCGTCACCCCGGCCGCGATCTGCAGGCCGATCCGCCCGGCCGCGAGGAGCTCGTACGACTTCGCCGGCCCGGCCGGCGGCGTCACGCGGAGCTGCGCGCGCGCGCCATCGCCGTGGACGACCAGCGGCGACGGCAGCGGCGTCGCCACCTGCACGGCGGGCAGGAGCGCGCAGCCGCGCTTGACGACGAGCCCGCCGACGCTGAGCGGCTTGCCGTCGGCGAGGAGCGCGCGGCCCGCCGACACCTTCTCGATGTAGACGAGCGCGCCGGCCAGCGCGCGATCGGCGCCGACCGCGAGCGGCTCGAGCGCGCCGCACGACGTCGTCAGCGTGCCGGGCAGCGCGCCGCGCCAGCTCACGACGCCCTCGATCGCGCCGGACAGGCCGGCGGTCTGCCGGTACTTCGGCTTGCGCTCGGAGCTCGTCGGGTGCCAGGTCGGCACCACGTAGCCCGCGTACGTCGCGCCGCCGTAGGTGTCGCCGCCGAGGCCGCCGCCCGCGTCGAGCGAATCCTCGAGGTTGTCCCAGTCGGGTTCGTCCGGAGACTGGCGCTGCGCCGGGCGCTCCTCCTCCGGCGTCAGGAGCATCATCGAGGCGCGCGCGAGCTCGCCGTGGCCGTCGTCGTACGCCGTGCCGGCCGCAAACAACGGCGGCGCCGGCTGGCCGCAGGCGAGGGCGCCGCCGAGCAGAGCCGTGGCCGCGAGCGCGCGCATGGCGAGAGCATGCAACGGCGCCGCGGCGCGTTCAAACGCCGCGCGCGCCGACGCGCTCCGGCCACAGCGGCGCCACGCGGCGGCGCGGCGTCACGGCGGCATCCGGGCCGCGAAGTACGCGTCGAGCTGCTGCGCGGCGACGGCCATGATGGCCCGCATGTCGGCGATCGAGATCGACGTCGCGTACGACACGCGCGCGCCGCTCCGCGCGAACGACAGGTTCGCGATCACGCGCGCGGCCGGCTTGCCGACGATCGACTGCAGGATCCGGCTGCCGCTGACGCGCTGGCGCACAGCCTCCGCCGCCTTCACGAACTCGGCGGCCGCGGCCTCGCCCCCGAACAAGATGTTCCCGCGCACGAGCCAGCCCTGCGTCACGACCTCCGCCGCGAGCGAGATCCGATCGGGCACCGGGAACGACTTCACGCCGAGGCCGAAGTCGTTCTCGCCGAGCTCCACGCGCTTGCTGGTGGTGCCGGTCCCGGTGAGCTGCGCCAGCGCGAGCGTCATCACGAGCGCCGGCCCGCGCCCCTCGCCGGACTCGGCCTCGATCGAGCGCACCCCGGTGAGCCACGGCGGCAGCTTGCCGCTGGCCTCGATCTGATCGAGATCGCCCCGCGCCGGGGCGAGCAGGCCCGCCAGATCGCCCGGCTGCGTGAGCAAGAACCAGCCCTTGAACGGCGAGAGGAACACGCGCCGGTCCTGCGGGAACAGCGGGCTGCTGCGGCGGCCGAGCAGCCCGCCCTTGGTCGGCGACCACGTCACCGGGCTCACGGCGCCGAGGAAGCCGCGCAGGGCGCCGCGCGAAAGCCGGGTCCGCCCGACGAGCGTCGTCGCGGCCGCGTTGCTCGGCTGCGGCGTCGAGATGATGATCGTCTCGAGCTTCTCGGCGATCTTGGCGTCGCTCCCGCCAAACAGCACGCGGTAGTCAGGCATCGGCCGTAGCAGGCGCTCGGTGGGCTGCGCCCACTCGGTGCCGCGCAGCCGATCGAAGCGGATGAGGAGCGTCGTGATGTGCCCCTGCGGGAAGTACGTCAGGAGGTTGGCGGCCGTGCCGGCGGTCGTCGGCGCGCCCTCGACGGCGGGCGCGTTGACCATGCCGGCGGAGCCGGAGCCAGAGCCAGCGCCTTCCCCGGAGCCGGTGCCGGATCCGGAGCCAGCGCCTGCCCCCGCGCCCGCGCCAGCTGCCGAGCCCTCGGCGCCGGAGCCTTGCGAGCCCGCGCCGGGCTCGATCATCGCGACCTGCGCCGCGTCATCGGGGGCGGCAGCCGCGTCGACGACGCCCGCGTCCGCGAGCGCCAGGAGCGGCGCGTCCGCGCCGGCCCCTCCGTCGAGATCCGCGTCGACCGGCGCGGCGATCCCCGCATCGATCCCCGCGTCGATCCCCGCGTCCGCCACCGGCCGCGCAGGCGCAGCATCAGGCGCAGCATCAGGCGCAGCATCAGGCGGCGCATCGATCGGCGCGTCGATGCCCGCGTCGACCGCCAGCTCGCCGCCCGGCTCCGGCGGCGCCGACGCCTCTGGCTCGTCCGCGGGCGGCGCGGGCTGTGTCTGCGCTCTCACGATCTCCTCCGGCAACGCCTCGACGGGCGGCGGCGGCGGCGCGACCTCGATGTCGACGAGCTCCACCTGCTCGCGCGGGCCCGGCTCGTACACCCACCAGCCGACGATCAGCGCCACGGCGTGGGCGAGCATCGACACGGCGATCGCGCGCCGGATCGGTGCGCTTTGAATCACGTGGGGTTGCACGATTCTCGACGGGCGACCTCCCTGGCAGTAGCATCCCCCCATGGCCGAGTCCAGCGAGCAGGAGCTGCCGCCAGACGAGGCCGCGCACGTCGCCGCCGCGCGGAAGTGGGCCGCGCCGGGCGGCCGCGCATGCCGCGCATGCCGCGCACGCGCATGAGAGGAGCGACCCGGAGATGAAGCTGACCAAGGAGCAGGTCGCCGCGGTGGTCACCGAGGCGTCGCAAAGGATGTCGGACCCGAACTACTCGTCCGAGATGGTCGGCGGGTTCGTGCAGCGCCAGACCCCGATCGCGCACTTCATCAGCGCCCACGAGCGCGAGCTCGGCGGCGCCGAGTCGATCATCAACGTGATCTTCCATTGCGCGCTCGTGGCGCAGTGCTTCCTGCGGAACGGCGGCCGGAGCCGCACCTTAACCTACGAGGATCTCGACGCGGCCGCGCGCGGCGAGCCCTTGGTCCGCCTCGCCGAGGCGCAGCCCCCGCTCCACGAGTTCATCCAGGCAAACATCGAGAACGTGGAAGCGCAGAAGCTCGTCGCGATGATCGCGCTCGCGATCCACGGCACCTCGTAGCCGCACCTCGTAGCCGCACCTCGTAGCGGCACCTCGTAGCCGCCCGCCGCGGCGGCGTGATACCACTCCGCCATGGCCAATCCGATCGCGACGTTCGAGACCTCGCTCGGTACGTTCACTGCTGAGATCTTTCAAGACAAGATGCCGATCACCGCCGGCAACTTCATCAAGCTGGTGCAGAAGGGCTTCTACGATGGGCTCCACTTCCACCGGGTCATCAAGAACTTCATGATCCAGTTCGGGTGCGAGCACTCGAAGGATCCGAACAGCCCGCGCTGCGGCACCGGTGACTCGCCGTTCGGCAAGATCCAGGACGAGCACCCGGCGGAGCACAAGCTGTCGAACGAGCCGGGCACGCTGTCGATGGCGAACACCGGCCGCCCGAACTCGGGCGGCGCGCAGTTCTTCATCAACACCGTCCACAACGCCTACCTCGACTGGTTCACGCCGGGGCAGTCGAAGCACCCGGTGTTCGGCCGCATCGTCTCCGGGATGGACATCGTGAAGAACATCGAGAACACCCCGACGGCCAGCGGGGACCGGCCGAAGACGCCGGTCAAGATGATCAAGGTGACGGTCCAGCCGCAGTAGCGGCCCGCCCGCGCCAGCGGCACGCCCGCCGCGCCACCGCCCACCGATGCCGCGCTAGGCGGCGCCGATCCGACCCTGCTTCCGCAGCTCGTCGAGCTGGTTCTTCAGCTGCAGCTCCTCGAGGTGCTCGCGGAGGCCCGGGCGCGCGTCGATGAACGCGGACCAGGCTCCCTTCATGAAGGCGTCGGCGTCGACGCCGTGACGCGCCCCCAGCTCCGCGGCCTGGGTGAGCAGCTCCTCGAGCTGCGCCGTCCAGGGCTTGGACGGCTCGGCGCGGTAGACCGTTGGCACGGAAAACGTCTCGGTGGTCTTCTGCGGCACGGTTTGCTCCTGCCCGATATCCAAAAGCATCGATCGTGCCGCCCGCAACGCCCGATCGGGCAGGGCGTGGGGGCAGCCTGCGACTTACGAAGTTTCGGCACCTGCAGCCTCGACGCTCAGCAGGCAGCGCAGAAGCTCCGCGACGCCCCACGCCTGTGCGACGCAGCCGCCCGGTGTGAATGGCTCCTCGGCATCGAAGACCTCGCCCACGGATCCGATGCAGCCTTCGCCCAGGTGCGCGATCAGACCGTCGAGCGCTCGCCGTGCGCCGGCGATGTCGTCCGGGCGCACCCGGAGGAGGGCATCGATGTAAGGCCCGATCAGCCAGCTCCACACCGTGCCCTGGTGATATGCGGCATCTCTCGTCAGGAGGTCGCCGTGGTAGTTGCGCTTGTACTCGGGGTGCGAGCGGGACAGCGAGCGCAGCCCGACGGGCGTGAGCAGCTCGCGCTCGACGACCTCGAGCACGGACGCCCAATGCTCGGACGCGAGGACCGGGTGCGGGAGCGAGATCGCGAAGATCTGGTTCGGGCGGCACGCCGGATCGTCGCCCGCCTCGCCGTCGACGACGTCGAACAGCCCGCCGGTGGCCGGGTTCCAGAACCGGCGCTGGAACGCCGCGTACGCGCGATCCGCGGCCGCCGTCATCTCGGCGGCGCCCGGCTCGCCGAGCTGGTCGAGCCAGCGCTCCATGAGCCGCAGCGCGTTGTACCAGAGCGCGTTGATCTCGACGGCCTTGCCCCGCCGCGGCGTGACGACCCAGTCTCCCGCCTTGGCGTCCATCCACGTGAGCTGGTAGCCCTCGGCGCCCTGGCGGAGCAGGCCGTCCGCCGGATCGACGCCGATCCCGAACCGCGTGCCGCGCTGGTGGTGCTCGATGATCGATCGCAGCACCGGGATGAGCTGCGCGAGCGTGTGCTCGTCGTGGCTCGCGCGCACGTAGCGATCGATCGCGTGGAAGAACCACAGCGTGGCGTCCGCCGTGTGGTACAGGCCCTCGTTGGCGCCCTCGGGGAACAGGTTCGGGACGAGGCCATCGCGGACGTGGTGCGCGAACATGCGCAGGATCGAGCCCGCCTCGGCGAGGCGGCCCGTGCACAGCGTGAGCCCCTGGAGCGAGATCATCGAGTCGCGGCCCCAGTCGGTGAACCAGTGGTAGCCCGCGACCACCGTCCACGCCTCGTCGCCAGCGACGCGCGCGCGCACGTGATCCTCGTGGCGGCCCGCGGGGCGGACCACGAACGCGTCGGCCGCGAGCACGAGCTCGGCGCACGCCGCGTGGCCGCGCGTCTGCGGAGCCGCGTGCTCGAGCAGCCGCTGCCGGCGGTCGCGCTCGGCGGCGATCGTCTCGGCCGCCGTCATCGTCATCACCGTCTCCCACGGCTCGGTCGACGCCACGAACGCCACCGTGCCGCCGGGGAGCAGATCGGCGCGGAACCGGCCCGGGCTGTAGAGCTGGCCGCGCGACGCGTAGCCGCGGTGCTCCTCGACGACGTACGCGATGTCGGGCACCGCGCGCGGCTCGATCACGAACGACGGCCGCGCGCCCGCGAGGTGGAGCCGCAGCCCCGGCAGCGGCTCCGGCGCGGCGATCTCGATCCGCGAGCCGACCGCGTGGAGCGGGTACGCCGCCGGAACGGCCTTCGAGACCGGCTCGTCGTGGCCGCGGAACTGCAGCGCCGGCCTGATCTCGAGGCGCACCGGACCGCCCTCGAGCAGGCGGTACGTCACGACCGTCGTATTGTGGCCGTACGCCATCGCGACGCGGCGCTCGATCGCCACGCCGTCGCCGCGGAACCGCCACACCGGCAGCCCCAGCTCGAGCTCGAGCTCGACCAGCTCGAGGCACCGGCCCGCGCTGAACGTGGACTCGACCCAGCCAAGGTCGCGGCGCGAGTGATCCGGCAGCCGGATCACCTCAGCCAGCCCGTTCAGCATCATCACGCGGCCCGCCGGGTTCGGCAGCGACGCGATGAGCAAGCCGTGGTAGCGCCGCGTCGGGCAGCCGCCGATCGTGCCCGAGGCGTAGCCGCCGAGGCCGTTGCCGACGAGCCACTCACGGGAGTGCTGGCGCTGCGGGTCGCCGCCTACCGCTACCGAGCGGCGCGGAACGGGGAGCGAGATCATCGGGCCTCCGGGAAGAGCACGATCACCGATCGCGCCGGGATGTAGTGTCGCTCGCGGGTGAACGGCTCCGGCGTGCCGTGGCCGCCGTACGCCGGATCTTCGCTCGACCAGCGCAGGCGCCAGGCCGCGCCGCGCGGCGGCGCGATCAGCGGCTCGGGCACGACCTCCTGGATGAACGTCGGCCCGAGGTTGACGAGCAGGAGCCGGTCGCGCATCGGATCCGGCTGGGAGAAGCGCAGCACGAGCGCGTGCGGGCCGAGCACCGCACCGTCGAGCGCGTCGGGCCGCGGATCGGTGAACGCCGGATCCTCGCGGCGCAGGCGCAGGAGGTCTCTGTGCAGCCGCACCGCCGGGCTATCGAGTGTGCGCGCCGCCGGATCGAGGATGCACGCGCGGAACGTCGCCTCGGCGCACGGATCTGACAGCGCCGCCTGCGCCTCCGCCGTCGCCAGCCGCGCGAACTGCGTGACGAACTCGGCGCGGCCTTTGCGCACCGGCTGGCGCAGATCTTCGCAATGATCGACGAAGAAGAACCACGGGCGCGTCGAGCCCGCCTCCTGGCCCTGGAACAGCATCGGCAGCGCCGGCGTGAGCAGGGTCAGCGCCGTCGCCGCGCGCACCATCGCCGGATCGGCGAGCCCGGCGAGCCGCTCGCCGAAGCCCAGGTTCGCGACCTGATCGTGGTTCTCGAGGAAGTGCACGAACTGGTGGCGCCGGAGGCCGCGGGTCGGCGCGCCGCGCGGCTGCTTCTGCCACGGGTAGAGCTGGCCCTGGTAGAGGAAGCCGTGCTTGGCCGCCGAGATCAGCTCCTGCGGCGTGCCGCGGTAGTCGTGGAGGTAGCCGTCGACGACGCCCGTCATCGCGACGCGCGCCGTGTGGTGGTAGTCGTCGTTCCACAGCGCGTCGAGCCCGATCGGCGGCGCGAGCAGCGCGCTGTCCTGCGGCTCGTTCTCGCCGACCAGGAAGATGTGGCGGCCGCCGCCCGCCTCGCGCGCGCGCCGGACGATCGCGCCGATCACGTGCTCCGGGGAGCGGTCGTGGATCGCCTGCGTCGCGTCGATGCGCAGGCCGTCCATGTGGAACTCGTCGATCCAGTAGCCGGCGTTCGCGATGAAGTACTCGCGCACGCCGGCGCTGCGCGGGCCGTCGAAGTCGATCGCCTCGCCCCAGTCGGTGCTCGTGGCGCTCCTGTAGTGCGGGCACCACTCGAACATCGAGTTGCCCGCCGGGCCGAAGTGGTTGTAGACGACGTCGAGGATCACGGCGAGCCCCGCGGCGTGCGCGCGATCGACGAACCGGCGCAGCTCGTCCGGCGTGCCGTAGTGGTGGAACGGCGCGAACAGGTTCACGCCGTCGTAGCCCCAGCCGACGCGGCCGTCGAACTCGTGGACCGGCATCAGCTCGATCGTCGTGATGCCCACGTCGGCGAGGTACGGCAGCCACGCCGCGGCGGCGTCCCACGTGCCCTCCGGCGTGAACGTGCCGGCGTGCAGCTCATAGAGGACGTGGCGGCGCGGCTCGATCCCGCGCCACGCCTGGTCGGTCCACGGAAAGCGCGCCGGATCCACGACCTCGGACGGGCCGAACGGCCCCTCCGGCTGGAACCGCGACGCCGGATCTGCGTGCAGCCGCGGATCGTCGCCCAGCCGGAACCGGTAGCGCGCGCCCGGGCCAACGCCCGGGACCGCGGCGGCGTGGTAGCCGTCCCGGTCCTTGCGGAGCACGACCTCGCGGGGCCCGTGCTTGCCGTGCGCCTGCCCGCCGTGCGCCTGCCCGCCGGAGCCCTCGAGGACGAACGTCACCTTCTCGTGAGTCGGCGCCCAGACCCGGACGTGGATCCCCTCCGCTGCATGCAGCTCGGTGCCGATCGGTAGTCTGCGCGGCACACGGGCCGGACTTGCAGCCGATATGCCGGCGATCTCGTCGCGCGCTGCGCAGATCGCACAGACCTGCGCCGCCGGGAGCGCGCGTTCCGGCTCGCTGTGCGCGAGCGCCCGGTCGGTCGGGGGCCCGCGGGAGATCGACGTGCTAGCGTCCCGCAATGCGGATCGCTTCGTTCGCTCTGATCGCCGCGCTCGTCGCGTGCGGTGGCAAGTCCAAGCCCGCGCAATACGCGCCGCTGCCCGATGACAAGCCGGCGACCCCCGCGGCGCCCGCGGCGCCGGCTCCGGATGCGGCGGCCAAGGCGCCCGAGGTTCCGCCGCCGCCGCCCGAGCCGGCGGGCCCGCTCGAGGTCAAGATCCCGGCGCAGCAGACCGCCGTGAAGCTGGTCGGCAAGGGCACGGGCAAGCTCGCGCCCGTCCGCTACAGCGGCAAGGCTGGCGGCAAGCAGCAGGTCGAGCTCGCGCTCGACTTCGCGACGACCCAGACCTTGGGCGCCGACACGCAAGACACGGTGCTCCCGACGATCGTGCTCGTCGGCGAGGCCGAGACCAAGGCCGTCGACAAGGACGGCCGCGCCGACTACGCGATCACCGTCCGCGGCACGGACGCGCGCGCCGTCCCGAGCTCGCGGCTCAAGCCCGAGGAGCTGAAGGAGATGCTCGGCTCGATCGCCGGCCTCGTGATCGGCGGCAGCGTCGCCGCGAACGGCGCCGCGGGCGACCTCACGCTGCGCCTCGAGAAGCCCGATCGCATGTCGGGTGGTGCGATCGAGATGATCCGCCTGACCCTGCCCGTGCTCCCGGTCTTGCCCGCCGAGCCCATCGGCGTCGGCGCCAAGTGGCAGACGACGACGACGACGACGCTCGCCGAGAAGATCGCCGTCACGCACGTCACCGACTACGAGCTCGTGGCCACCAAGGGCAACACCTGGTCGATCAAGGGCAAGACCACGGTGACCGGCGCCGATCAGGAGCTCGGCGGCGGCAAGATCTCGAAGATCCAGGGCACCGGCACGAGCGAGCTGACGCTCGCCACCGGCGCCCTCTACCCCACGTACAAGTCGTCGCTCGAGACGAAGTTCACGGCCAGCGAGAAGGACGCGTCGATGATCCTCGCGTTCCGCGTCGGCGGCGCCATCACGACGAAGTAGCCGCCGCCGCCGCCGGCCGCCGCCGTACCCGACTACTTGCGGGTGCGCTGAGCGGCGCGTGCCCGCACGACGGCGTCGATCTGGGCCATATGCTCAGCGGGGGTGCGGACGATGCCTTCGCCGCGGTCGAGCTCAGCGAAGCCGTCCTCGGCTTCTTTTCGGACGTAGTCGAGCCACTCACGGCTCGGGCTGCCCTCTTGCTCCATCGGGATCTCGAGATCGGCCCACAGCTCGGCCAGATCGAGCAAGATGGCGTCGAACGGCTCGGCGCGGACCTTGGCGTCGTCGCAGTGCACGGCGACAGTGAGCCAGCTGCCGGCGTGGAGCCGGAGCACCTCGAGCGTCTGCTGCAGCGGGTTGACGATCCAGACGTTGCGCACGCCGTGCGCCGCGTAGATCGGCAGCTTCTTGGCGCGATCGAGCTTCTCCGTGGCGTCGGAGAGGACCTCGCATAGCCAGTCGGGCGCGATCGTGAAGTAAGCGACGTCCTCGATCACCGGGAGCCGCTCGCGACGCCACCCCGCGAGATCCGGCACGACGATCTCGTCGCCCAGGTGCAGCTCCGGTCTATCGAGAGTGATCCAGCCGCCGGGGCCACCGCGACCACGCCGGAACGGCGGGCCCAGTTCGCCACCGAGGTTCGTCGCGACGGACGTCTGTGGTAGCCCGGGAAGGGGCGACAGCCACAGCTCGCCATCGATGACCTCGGCGATCACATGTTCCGGGGCGTCGAGGACGTCCTGGTAGGTCGCGCGTCGCTGCTCGGGGCCAGACATGCACCGGACTATACCCCTGCTCGCCGACGGGTCACGTCACGCCAGCGGCGTCGCGACGTCGGCGCGGAGGCGGGCGATCCGCTCGCGCATCGCGGTGCGGGCCTCCTCGGGGCCCTCGATCCACGCGTGGCGGCCCAGGCCCAGGACCCAGCTCGTGACCCACTCGAAGCCGTCGCAGTCGACGAGCAGCTCGGCGGAGCCGTCGTCGTGCGACGTGACCTCGCCGACCGGCCAGTTCACGCCGATGCGGGTGACCGCGAGCGGCGTCAGGTGGACGCGCACCGTGACCGAGTCGGCGGACGGCACGTAGAGGCGCTCGCGCCGGTACGCCTCGAGGTCGAAGCCGGCGGGCGTCTCGAAGCGGTCGCCCGTCAGACGCAGCGCCGCGATGCGATCGATGCGGAACGTGCGGACGTCGCCACGCTTGTGGCAGTGGCCGACCACGTACCACTCGCCCGCGTGGTGCACGATGCCGTACGGATCGATCGGCCGGCGCTCCGCCTGCGCGCGCGAGACGGCGGCGTAGTCGATCTCGACGCGCTCGCGGCGCCGCGCCGCCGTGACGAGCGCGCGCAGGTGGCTCGCGACGACGGCGTCGGGCTCGGCGACGACGGTGCCCGTCGCGAGGCTCTCGGCCTCGCCCGCGTCACGGCCGAGCGCGGCGAGCAGCTTGTTCTCGGCCGACTGCATGGCCGCGTCGAACGGCGCGATGCCGCTCTCGCGCAGGGAGCGCAGCCCGAGGAGCAGCGAGCAGCCCTCGGCCGGCGTGAGCCGCAAGGGCCGCGTCAGACGGTGCGCGAGGTCCACGAACACGCGGCCCTCGTCGACGGACACCAGCAGGTACTCGCCCGGATCGCCGTCGGGCGGGCCCACCTGCGAGAGCAGCTCGAGGTCGGCGAGCAGCTCGTCGCGCTCGGCGCCAAGCATCTTCGCGAGCTGCTCGACCGGCACGCCCTCCGGGTGCTTGGCGACGTACGGCACGATGTAGAGCAGGCGCCGGAGCTTCTGCGCGACGTCCCGCATCAGTTGGCCCCGGCGGTCGGCTCGGCGGTCGGTTCGGCGGTCGGCTCGGCGGTCGGCTCGGAGATCGGCTCGCCGTAGCACGCGGCGATCGCATCGAGCTCCTCGGCGATCCGCGCGCGCAGCCGCTCGCCGCGCACGAGGCGGATCGCGCCCTTCGCGGCGAGGATGCGCGTGGCGGCGAACTCGAGGTTCGTGCAGTCGAACGTGATCAGCGTGTGCTCGCCCAGCTGCCGCTTCACGGCCGTCGGCCCGAAGTCCTCGTTGCCGACCTCGGCCGCCGAGGGCGACAGATCGAGCTGGACCTCCTCGGCCGAATCGGTCGTGAACGTCCACGGCGAGCGCTGCGCGTACGCCTTGACGTCGAAGTCGGCCGGCCGCTCGAAGTCGGGCGACTTGGGCTTGGGCGCCTGCACCGCCTCGGAGACCCGATCGACGCGGAACGAGCGGACGTCCTTGCGCAGGTGGCACCAGCCGACGACGAGCCACGCGCCCTCGCGGTAGACGAGCGCGTACGGATCGACGTCGCGCTTCGACACCATGCCCGTCGTCGCCGTCTGGTACGTGAGCGTCACGCGCTTGCGCAGCCGCGTCGCCGCCTCGAGCGTCGCGTAGATCTCGCCGAGCTGCGGGCGCGCCGCGATCTGCTGCTCGGGGAAGTGCACGAGCACCGGCGCGGGCCGCGGAAACTCCGTCGGCGTGTCGGGCAGCTCCGGCAGATCGAACGCGAGCTTCTTCAGCGCGAGGTCCACGATCTTGGGGTACGCGCCGCCCGGCATCGCGTGCGCGACCGAGGCCGCGAGCACGAGCGCCGAGATCTCGTCGGGGGTGAGCCGGACCTCCGGCATCTTGAACCGCTTCAGATCGATGATGTAACCGCCGTCCTCGAGGGAGTCGTCCTCCTCGGGCGTGATGTAACGGATCGGGACGCCCAGATCGAGCAGATCGGCCTTGTCGCGCTCGAACGCGCGCAGCCCCGCCTCGGCGTTCAGCGTCTGGTAGCCCGAGAACTGCTCGCGGATCTCGCGGTAGGTGACCGGCGTCCGCGCGCGCAGGAGGATCATCACCAGATCGAGCAGCCGCTTGCTGCGATCTCCTCGCACCTGGCTGTCGTCGCCGCGCGGCACGCGGGCCGTGCGCGGCGCGCCAGGCGCCTTGCCCGTCCCCTTGACCGACTTGCTGGCCGACACGGCGCCGTTCTTAGCGCACGGACCTCGCCGAGTGAAGCGGGAGCGTCAGCCCGCGCCGCCTCGATCAAGATCTGGTCAGATTCGATCCGATCTGGATCAGGTCCCGATCCGATCCGGCGCTCCCCAGGCCAGGTTCCGATCCCGATCAAGCCGGATCCAGGCGTGCCAGCACGGCGCGGCCGGCGCGGCCGGCGCGGCGCGGGCCAGCGCGGCGCGGCGCGGGCCGAGCCGGCCGGATCAGCTCGATCCGCGGACGCCGAACGCGGCGCGCACGGCGGCGCGCACCGCCGTCATCTGCGAGCTGCCGTTCTCGACGAGGTAGCGCCCGTCGGTCATCGTGACCTGCGCGAAGTCGACGGCCTTCACGACCTGCTCGAAGTCGATCCGCACCGGGATCGTCGCGCTGCCGCCCGCCGGCAGCGTGATCGAGAAGTCGAGCGAGAGCGCGAGGTCGGAGGTGTCGCGGACCGTGAACGGCCGGAACTCGCTGTTGACCTTGACGGTCCCGATGATCTCGTAGGCGTACTCCGCGGGCGATTCGTCGCTGTCGCCGTCGAGCTCGAACAGGAGCTGCGAGTAGAGGCCCGGCGGCGCGCCCGGCACCGGCAGCGTCGTCGGGGCGATGCCGCGGGACCACTCGAGGTCGTCCCGATCCAGCTGGAACGTGCCGGCGTCGCCGACGACGCGCAGGTTATCCTGGTGCACGACCGCGCGCTCGACCGTCAGGTCTGACGAGGGCTCGCTCGGGATCAGGGCCGGCCGGCTCTCCCACGTGACGCTGAGGCCCGCGCCGCCGCCGCCGTCGTCATCGCCGCCATCGCCGGGTGGGTTCGTGTCACCGATCTCGCACCCGGCGACCATCGCGCCCAGGGCGACGGCGAAGGTGAGAGAGAGCAGCGAGCGCATGGCACGGACCTTGGGTGCAACGCGAGTACCAGCGGCTATGGTATCAAAATCCGGGGACACGCCGCCGGCTGGCACGCCGGTTGCGCACGCTTCGTACAGTCCGATGGCGACAGAACACCTGACAGCGGACGCTGGCACGCTCGTGGCGAGCGCTCCGGGGCCACGCGCCTTTCTCGTCGTACAGCTCCAGCTCGGTGATGGTGAGCCCAGCTCCCGGGTCATCGATCTGATCGACGGGGGCGAGGTGACGTTCGGCCGCTCCCGCGGCGCGATCGTGTCGGTGAAGGACGATGACGTGTCGCGCCTGCACGCGCGCGTCCGGCGCACCGGCGACGCGATCGAGGTCGAGGACCTCGGCAGCCGCAACGGCACGTGGGTCAACGGCGAGCGGATCACCGCGCCGCGCCGGCTCGCTGCGGGCGACGAGCTCAAGCTGGGCTCGATCCTCGCCGTCGTCGGCCGCACCAGCGGCCTCCGGCGCGCGCGGCCCGTCTCCGACGCCGACGCGGGCGAGGCGCGGCTCGCGGCCGAGGTCGATCGCGCCGTGCGGTATCGCCGCCCCGTGACGTTCGCGCTGGTGCGCTTCGCGGGCCGCGCCATCGACGCCGCGCTCGACGCGATCGCCGGCATCTTGCGGCCGATGGATCTGATCGCGGACTACGCGGGCGACGATCACCTCGTGATCCTGCCGGAGCTCGATCGCGCCTCCGGCGGGGCGGCGCTCGCGAGCATCGTCTCGGCCGCGCAGCAGGCCGGCGCGACCGTCAAGACCGGCTCTGCGGTCGCGCCCGACGACGGCACGACCGCCGACACGATCATCGCGGCGCTGCGGGCGAGCCTGCACGGCGGCAAGCCCGCGGGCGCTGCCGCCGCCGCCGCCGCTGCGCCAGCGGCAGCCGCTCCGCTCGACGGGCCGATCGTGCTCGATCCGGTGATGCAGCGCGTGTACAAGCTGGTCGCCAAGATCGGCGAGTCGTCGATGACGGTGCTGATCCTCGGCGAGACCGGCGTCGGCAAGGAGCTGGTCGCCGAGGCGATCCACAAGGGCTCGCCGCGGCGCGATGGCCCGCTCATCAAGCTCAACTGCGCGGCGCTGCCCGAGACGTTGCTCGAGAGCGAGCTGTTCGGCCACGAGCGCGGCGCGTTCACCGGCGCCGAGCGCCGCAAGCAAGGCTTCTTCGAGGCGGCCGACGGCGGCACGCTGTTCCTCGACGAGGTCGGCGAGATGCCGCTCTCGCTGCAGGCCAAGCTCCTGCGCGTGCTCGAGGGCAAGGTGATCACGCGCGTCGGCGGCACCGCCGAGACCGCGGTGGACGTGCGCGTGGTCTGCGCGACGCACCGCGATCTGCAGGCCGACGTGCGCACCGGGCGCTTCCGCCAGGACCTGCTGTTCCGGATCGGCGGCTTCACCGTCGCCGTGCCGCCGCTGCGCGATCGACGGAGCGAGATCGTCCCGCTCGCGGAGCACTTCGTGCGGCTCGCCGCGGCCGAGCAGCGGCGCCCACCGCCCGCGCTGGCGCCCGACGCCCGCGACGCGCTGCTCGCCTACCGCTGGCCCGGCAACGTGCGCGAGCTCGAGAACGCGATCCAGCGCGCGCTGGTCCTGTGCGAGGACACGATCACGCTCGCGGACCTCCCCGATCGCCTGCGCGACGTCGCGCCGCGGGGCGGCGGCGCCGCCGCCTCGGCCGCCGTCGGCGACATCCAGGGCCAGCTCGAGGAGCTCGAGCGCGGCGCCATCGCGGCCGCCCTCGAGGCGCACGGCGACAACCAGACGCGCGCGGCGCGCGCCCTGGGCCTCTCGCGGCGCGCCCTCATCTACAAGATGGAGAAGTACGGCCTGAAGCCGCCGCCGGGCGCGGCGCCGACGCGCCGACCTTGAGCGCGCCGCCCTCTTGACTCCCGAAATCTGTCTCTCGCGGCTCATGGAGCCGGGAGATCTGGTAGCCCTTGCCCGGAGGTTTCATGAACGACAAGTCGAACTACGACGTCGAAGCGACGCGGGAAGCGCTTCGGGGAGCTGCCGACAACGCGCCGAGCGGCGAGACGGTAGCGCGGGAAGCACGCCGTGTGATGACGGCCCTGGTGATGGAGGCGCCGCATGCCATGATCGCGATCCTGGACGGCGACACGTTGTCACTAAAAGCGCCCGACGGATCGGCACCCGTCGTTGTGACCTTCCGGCAAGAGGGGCCCTCCTTCGGCGTCCGCCGCGAAGGACGACAAGGATGGGAGGTGCTTGTCGAACTCCGTGGCGGCATTCTATGGGACCGCGATGACAACGCGGACGCGCTCGTGAGCGTCGCCCGTACCATCAAGCGCATGTTCGGACCGGTCGAGAACTTCAGCGGCGTTACACTCGCGTGATCGACGCGCGGCTTTCGGATCGCCTTTTACGGATTAACCGACCAGCGTGAGGCCCGTGCGGCCGTGCGGCTGTAGACGGTGTCCTCACCCGGAACTGTGGGCGATGTTCAAGAAGCTGGCGCTGAACGGTGTATCGCTCGGCGTGCCCTAGGTCAACCGAGCCCGACCCCAGACTCGGCCACCTACGGCTTGCTGATGGGCGGCGCTCACGCTGTGCCACACGAAGATCAAGTTCATGACGTCGATGCCGATGAGCTTCGCGGTCGGCGCGACCGTGAGCTCGACGAACGTCAAGGTCATCCGGCGAGGCGAACGCGAAGACACGATGACGCGCAAGGGCGTGACCGTGATACAGAGGCCGGTCGCCGCCGTTGATGGATGCACCAAGCAGGCCGCTGCCGCCTAGCAGGAGCTTGACGGAAGGATCTACTCGAAGGACGAGTTCGAGATGGTGAGCAAGCACTGCGACGAGTTTCGCGCCAAGCAGAGCGCGAAGTAGCCATGCGGGTATTGAAAGGGCGCGGGCCAGCCACCTACTGTCGCGAAGTGAGTGCACGCCTCGATGCGCGCTTCTGCGTCCTTGCTCGGCGTGAACTGCCGCACTAGCACGCGGCGCAGTGCGCCCGCGCCTCGGCCAGCGTACCTCTATCTGCCGTTCAACCGGCCCTTGTCGATGAGCTGCTGCTGCGTCTCGGGCTCGCTTCCATCGCCACCGGCGCTGTGGCGTGCACCTCGATGGCAACAAGCTTGCCAGATGACTAGGTCGCACTGTGTTGCGGTAGCCCGCATCAGAGATAATGGTCCACCAAGTAGCCATAATGACAGCGGTTTCATCCTCAGTCGTCCTTCTGAGCCCCGGCATCTCCCAGTTGCAGTTACGGTCACTTCCCTCATGGCGATCGCGTCATTGCATTGCTCAAGGTGCCCGCACGAAGAAGACCTCGAGTCGTGGTACGGCGAGTTCCTGTGCCCCCGCTGCTTCGCGGCCGAGACGGCCTGCCTGGTGTGTGGCGCCCGGAGCTGCCCTCCCGGGCTCACGCCGCTTTGCTTGAACCACAAAGGACTGGCGCAGGATTCGATCGCCGAGGCGCAGCGGTCCTATCTCGAGCGCTCGGCGCGGCAGCTCGTCGACGAACAAGCGCTGAGGCACGACGGGGGCCACGTCGCGTTGCTCGCCTGCGTGCCGCCGCCCCCGGGCCAGGAGCCCACTCAGCACCGCGAACGGCTTCTCGCGTGGGCGCAGCGGTGGCTCGGAGCCCGCGACACGCTGGGTCGAATGTGGTCGTGGAGCGACGCGCTCGGAGAACTTGCGGCGCTCCTCAAGGTGCGATGCCTCTACCCGGGTGTGATCGGCCACCTGTACGGATCGCAGGCGGCGGCCGTGAGGCACATGGCGACGTTGAGCAGGTTCGGCGCGAGGGACGAGCTTGAGGCGTGCGGACTGTTCCTCGACCGCGCGGACTGGCAAGCTCCGACGAGGCACCCGCTTCATCGCCTGCAGGTCGCGCTGTCCGCAGCCCGGCGCCGACTCCCACCGGTTGCGCGGGCTCTGCTCGCGTGCAGGCGACGGCCCGTCGGCATGGTCGCGCGCATCGCCGCGGCTGTCGCGATCGCAGTCGCGACCGCCCTCCTCGTGATCCGGCCGTGGAGCCACGATCGTCCGCGCGTGGTCGTGCTCGACGATCCACCGGCACTCCGTGGCGCGCAGGTCGCACGCGGCGTCGGCGTGAACGACTCCCCGTTCCGCTGTCCCGACCCTGAGCTCATCAAGGCGATCGTCGCGCTCGATCATGGCTCTCTGAAGCTGCGCTGGCGCTCGAGCGCGCCGGTTCGTTTCGACGGCCAACTTGACGAGACGAGCGTCGTCGTGGAGATTCCCGGGTTCGTCGAGCAGCCGGAGTGCCGTCCCCGCATCGAGCTGACCGTGATCGCCGGAGACACCGCGGGAGTGGCCGCGGTGCAGCGTGCGCTACGCGAGGCCCTCGCGCGGAGCACGTCGCCATGACTGCGCGCTGGCTCGCCCTGATCGTCGTCGTGTGCGGTTGCGGGAAGCGCGGCGATGCGCCGGACGGCTCGTCGAGAACGATCACTCACAAGGATCTGGCCCGGTGGTCGGAGCCAGGGCCTCGGCTGGGGCTCGATTGTCTCGATGAGCAGCTTGTCAAGGATCTGCGCTCCACGCACTCCGACGGCCAGACGCCCCGCACACAGATTGTCGTCAACCCGCCGCTCGAACTCGTCGAGAAGCCGAACGTCTTGCCGATCTACACGATCGAAGCTGCAGACACCGACATGCTCTGGCTGCGCAATAAGGCATTCACGATCAAGGTGGAACTCCCTCGCCTCTCAAAGGAAGTCTCGGTTATCGTCGTCGATCGCAACCTGCTCCGTTGGATGGGCGAGCAACTGGGTCAGGTGTTCGCCGGGCTTGAGATGGAACTCGATCGAGGGGTATTTTCCCAGGGCGGATCGGTGTTTGCAAAGACCATCCTGAAGAGCCAGCGCGACCTCGGCGGATTCGGCAAGCCAATCCCCGAGCGTGTGCCGTCACCCGAAGCTGTCCTCCGCTACTGCAAAAAGGCACCGAAAAACGGAGACATCATTACTGTTGCGCTGCTGCGCGATGTCGTCCTGTGGACGTTGCGCCACGAGATCCACCACATGTGGAACCCGCAGCCACAGACCGCACCCTCAACCGTCTCCTGTCCGTCACGGGATCAACTCGAGCGCATGGCAAAGCCCGAGCGCGAGGCGGATGCGTTCGCCAGCCGTGCACTGGAGATTGACGACCTTGACGGATTCATTGCACCATGGCGAACACAGCTCGACAGATGGGCTAAAACGTACGGCAATCCAGGTGCGTCACCGCTTAACATGACCACACGCCTCGCCGCGCTATCCTTTATAGTTGCGCATCACGAAAGCGATACCATCGTCGCGCAACAGGAGTGGATTGCTACAGGGCGAACCCGCGACATGTTGCGACGCGCTGGATTCCCCTCTGTGGCGGAGGGTATGGATTTTAACCGCGCCCAAGCGGCAGCTGGCAGGTGCCCGAACTGGCATGCGATTGAACAGCAGTGTGAGACGTGCAAGCATCAACCGGGCGGATGTACGACTGTTGCGGAGACCGCCTGGAGTTGTAACGCAATGTTCGAATTCGACGATGGAGTCGCCGTCCAACAGGACGGGTTGCTGCGCGACGCAGTCGTCCATCTGCAGTCTGAGGATTTCACTATAATACCAAACAGGAGTCTCAGTAACAATTTTCTGCGCTGGTATAATGTCTGGGCTGGCGGGTCCGAACTCGCACGCCTGTTCTATGTCCGCGGCGTACGGAGTCCGAGTATGACGCTCCCAGAGCGAGTGTTACAGAAAGCCCTGTACGCTCAGGGTCAAAATACGATCGTGGGGGGGCTGATGGTGATCCCATCCAGGCGAGGTGCCGGATCTGAGGCGGTCCTCGATGCAATGTATCGATGGGAATTCGACAGCCTTCGGAATCGATGCAGGGAGGGCGACGCTACATCGTGCCTCTGGGAAGGGGTTGCGTACCTTTCAGGGGAAGGTACCCCGATCAACCTGTTGACCGCGCGCCAGCGTTTCGCGCAGGCGTGCGATGCACAGATTGTCGAAGCTTGTGACATTGACAAGGAGATTGGCAAGGAGTTGCTCGAGTTACTGCGAGTGCTGCAAGGGCAATAACACACTCTGCCGCGAGCTAATGGTGCTCGACCCCGATGATGCTCGATGAGGATCGCCGTGGTCGCATCTCCTCAGCCGGAACCCTGATTGGGCTTTCGTGCCGCGCGTACCTAGGCTGTGGGCTCGGAGGTAACGCGATGACTACCAGCACCGTCGAGACTGCGCCGCGAGGTACCGAGCCATGACGATCCGACCGACCGAGCGGATCGATCTTCGCGCCCGCGCCGCACCACTGCCGCCCGCGCTGCGGTTCGATCAGATCGCCGCACGCGATCCGGCTTTCCGCGCCCGCTTCGGCCGGCCGTGCCGGCTGGCCGAAGGCGGGGTGGCCGAGCTTTATGTTGTGTTCAACCGCGAACTGCGGGTGTACACGTGCCTGAAGGCGCTGGATGCCGAGCACGCGGCCGTCGCCCGGTTCCGCGACGAGTTCGCGCTCGAGGCGTTGATCGCTGCGCGCGCGAGTGTCAGCCACCACCACACCGCGCAAGTGATCAGCCTCGGCACAGTCCAGCGCCGCGACTACATCGAGATGCGGCTCTACGACGGCAGCCTCCACGAGCTGCTGCACGGGTCGGCAATGGACGTGCATCAGGTGCTCTCGCTCCTGTGCCAGGCGCTGGACGCACTCGCCTGCTTCCACGCGCAGGGATTCGCCCACGGCGATATCAAGCCAGCGAATATCCTGGTCAGCGGCGGGGTCCACGCCGCGGTGAACGACTTCGGGAGCGCGACGCACACGGGTCCCTGGTCGAGCCCGACCCCTGCGATCGCGGTCGCCGGAGGCTCGACCCAATTCGTGGATCACGATTTGTCTAACCTGCTCGAGCGTGTCGAGCGCATGCATCGCACGCACGGCGTGATGGCCACGTGGAGCTTCCTGTCGCCATTCCAGATCCGCGATCGGCGGCCCTCCGCAGCGGGCGACGTGTTTGCTGCGGCGATTATCGCGTACCTCGCGCTGACCGGGGGGGCTCATCCGTTCCAAGTCGCCGGCATTCCCGAGGGTGATCACGTGCGGCTCGCCACCACCCCGATGCCCACGGTGACCCAGGGGCTTCTGTGGTCGGGGCGCACCGCGCGGCCGCGCTGGCCCGGCGCGGAGGCGGTGGTCAATCACGCGATGAGGGGCAAGCTCACGGCGCGTCAGATGGCTGCAGCGCTGCGGCGCGCGCTGATCGAGGAGCGGGCGGAGCGAGACTTCGTGACCAAGCGCGCCGCCGAGATGAAGCGCCCGGCACGGTGGTGGTCGTGGCTCACGTGGCGGCGGTGATCGCGCCGGGCACCGGCACCGTGCACGCAGGGCTGGCTCAACCATATGACCTCGCAGTACCCGTCCTGACCGTCCTGACCAGGTGAAGCTGTCGTGGTAGCCGCGATCCTAGCCGACCGAGGCGACGTGCTATTGCGCTGTGCAGTTGACGCCACCGTCCGGTTGCTCAGCCCTCACCGCGGGCTGATCACACGGCGGTCGATCGGCGCCTTTACCTGTCCGAAGATCGGACACCGTGAGTCGTATGGTGAGGTCCGAATGCGCCTCGGCTCGGACCGCCGCTTGCTCATGAGCACCTACTTACGTCCGCTCGGATCTGTGCAGGGACGGCCCAAGTCGATGGGACGAAACCGTTCCTACCGCGACATTCCTCAGGTAGTTCCGGCGGCGGTTTCGCGAAGGGCCTCCTTTAGAGCAATAAGAATCCTGGCAATTCTAGTCACTTAGACGGAATGCCTGGTTTCCGTCGAGCACATTGCTGCCATGCCATCGCGCCGCGCGCTCCGTCCGCTTTCTCGACGAGGCTCTGTGTCGAGCGCGATCCTTCTGCCATTGGCGAATTGGCGATGACATTCGAAGATCTGAAGTAGCGCTCGGCGTACGCGCTAGGCTGTCATTGCGCGCTAACCCATGAGTATCACTTGACTACGTGCCGACATAAAGGAGCCACACACTTTCTCGAATCGTCACCGCTCGATCTGGCACTGCAGGACTGCGCCCATTTCACGTGCCCCCATGACGCAGTCGCGCTTCTTCGGGCCCCATTGCTCTTTCTCGCAGTCGGACTCGATCTTGGTTGCCTCGTCACGCATCGAGGCGCGCATCATGGCACGCATGAGCAACGGCGGCGCTTGGTCACCATGCCGTTCGCTCAGGATGTACACGTAGCGCCGGCCGACGGCGGCGCAGCTCGAGGTACCAGGCGGCGGCGGTTCGTAGGGAAGGTCTTGCGTGTCAGTGATAAGCCGGCAGCCGGCCATGTCACTGTTCTTGGCCGTCCTCATCACGCACTGCAGGTCGTCTTGTGTGAGCTTCATGGCTTCACATGTGGTTGTTGCCTCTTTCAGGATCGCCGCTTTGTTCTTGTCGAAACTCTCGCGGCCCTCGGATGTGGCGCGCTTGGAGGCGAACATGAGTTCGACGGCATGGGCGACAGCCTGTACGCAAGTCACCTTTTCAGAGGGTCTTGCGTCGCCGCCACAGCCATGGAGGAGCGTCGCGACAACCACGGGGCACAGACAGGATATCACTCGCATAGGTCCTTTCGTCATTCCGCCAAACGTTGTGCTTAGATAGAGTAGCTGCCTTCGTGCGCGTTTCGCTCTCATGGAGAGCCCGCTCTGGTCCAGTCGCCGTGCTTGTCCTCTCTGACCCAGCGGCCGGGCAGGGTTCGCATACGAAGAGCCTCATCGCGGTCGGACACTATGCGCGTCTAACGTTCGGGTCAACCTGCGTAAGTCGCCCGGCAACCGCGCTCTCACGAGCGAGCGAAGAGGTACCCGCTATGGCGCCGCCGATGGATTCCGATGGAGCTGCTTGCGAACAGAAAGCGGGCGAACGCGAAGCTTTGCGAGGCGATCGTCACCCTGTTCGTGCACGGTAGCAGCCGGGCGCTCGGGAGGCCGGTGACCCTGCATGAGGGCTTACCGCTTGGGTCGCGCGTCTTGCCGCCGATCGCGCCCGGCCACTCATTCTCCGGGCGAGTGTAGGCGAGACCTCTTCGAACTCCGGTCACCACGGCGTGCCTCGTCCCCCTAGCGCCACGTGCACGTGCGGTCGGTCCGGGTGCGCGGGGCCAAGCACGCAAGTCACGATAGCTGACGGGTCACGGTTTCCTCGAGCGCTTCGTCGAGCGCACGGGCTTTTTGCCCTTGGTGCCGCTGCTCTTGATGCCCTCGTTGACATACGTCGCGTGGGGTGAATGCTCAAGCATCTCGGTGGCTGCAAGGCGAAGCCACTCGGTCAGGCTGATGCCGCGCGTATCGGCTGCAGCCTGCCAAGCTTCGCGCTCGTCCTCGGTGACCCGGATGCCGACGATTTTTGACGGTTTGCCGCTCGGGTCTCGGGTCTTGCCGCCGATCGCACCCGGCCACTTCGTTCCGCGTGCCAGCATCGCAGAGACCTCCTCCAACTCCGAACGGGAGCCGATGTACGGGGTGCGCGACAGCCAGCCTCGGATCTTCGACGGGAACAGGAGGAGAGCCCCATGCTTGTCCTCCCCGACCCAGTGATCAGGGTGCTCCTTCGAGCGGTAAAGCTTGAGGCTCGCCATTCGGCGGGGCCACCGTACCGCCCCCGCTCGGGAGCGAGCAACGGGCAGCGGCCACGTCGACCTGTTTAACAGGGCCAGCAACGATAACGCGTATAAAGGCTAACACAGGTCGCCGCTGTTGGTGCAATGTCGACATGTTTTACAGAGGAGACATGTCGATGTTCGAAGAACAGATCCCCTCCAACCCGTCTGCTCCATCCAACGCCGTTAGCACTGCCAACGCGATGCACGCGCCGGACCCTCGTCCGCATGTCGCCGCGCTCCTCGAACTGGCCTCGCTCGGCTGGTACGTGACCTCCATCCGCCCCGACCGGTCTCTCTGGCGCGTTACCGTCACGCGGTACGACGGCGACGCGACGATCGGCGTGACGGACATCGATCCGGACGCTGCGCTCGATGAAGCGCTTCGTTATGCCTCCGTTGACGATGAGCCGACCTACAAGGTCGAGCCCGCCTCTGAGACCGCCAGCAGCGAGCACGCCGCTCACCCGCAGGAGCCGTGAAGACGCAGGGACACAGTCCTGCTCTGCGACGCTCAGGCGCGCGACGCGGAGTCCAGACGAGGACGGAGGCACCGGCCGCGAACAAGGCGGCCGGCTACCAGAAGACGCCGCCTGGCTTCACGTGGCACCACCACGAGGACATGAAAACGATGTTACCCGTCCCCGAGCGCCTCCATGATGCAGTCAAGCACACGGGCGGCGTCGCGACCTTCAGGCATGCGTCAGGAGTCACGAGCTATGGACACTAACTGGCCTCGCATGGATCGACGCGGCCCACATGTTGGGGAGGCTGAGGTGGCCGCGTTCGAGCGGCGATTCGGGCACCCGCTACCGGATGACTATCGACGCTTTCTCCTCGAGGTAAACGGCGGCTACCCCGCCGATGAGAATTCCTGGATCGGGCACTTTACCGTCAATCGACTGTTCAGCCTCTGCGATCAGGATGACGAATCGAGAGACCTCGAGACGAGGGCAGGCTGGGCACGAACGTCGCTGCCACACAGCGATCTGCTGTTCATCGGCCATTTCGACGGCGCCCGGATCCTGCTCGCTCTCAACGGCGGGCATCGAGGCGAGGTCTGGAGCCAGGACACCGTGGACCAGCGACCGAGCTCCAATCCGCGCGTCCTGTGGCACGACCGCCGCGACATGGAGAAGGTCGCGGACAGCTTCGCAGAGTTCGCACGCCAGCTGGGACCGCTTAAGATCTCGGCAGGCTGAAGCTGGAGGTTCGTGACCTCGAGTACGTGACCTCTAGTAGCCGTCTATTACGGCCTGAAGCCGCCGCCGGGCGCGGCGCCGACGCGCCGCTCCTGAGTCCACGCACCACGTCGACCGCGAGCCGTGGGCCGCGTCGGCTACGGGCCGTCCTCGTAGGCCGCGCCGCCGTAGACGGCGATCGTCTCCGACGCGAGGCTGCGCTTGCGCTTGGGCGGCGGCGGCGCCTCGAAGTCGGCCCACAGGTCGGCCAGATCCAGCTCGATGGCGTCGAACGGCTCGGCGTGGACCTTGGTGTTGTCGCAGTGCACGGCGACGGTGAGCCAGTTGCCCGCGTGGAGCCGGAGTACCTCCAGCGTCTGCTGCAGCGGGTTGACGATCCAGACGTTGTGCACGCCGTGCGCCGCGTAGATCGGCAGCTTCTTGGCGCGATCGAGCTTCTCGGTGGAAGGCGAGACGACCTCGCACAACCAGTTCGGCGCGATCGTGATGAACGGGGCGTTCGCGACCTTCGGGAGCCGCTCGCGACGCCAACCCGCGAGATCCGGCACGACGATCTCGGGGCCAAGGTGCAGCTCCGGCTCGGACAAGATGAGCCAGCCGCCGGGACCGCCGCGGCCGCGTTTGAACGGAGGCCCCAGCGAGTCACCGAGGGCCGAGGCGACGGCCGTGTGCGGCCCCGCGGGGCGGGGCGATAGCCAGAGCTCGCCGTGGACGATCTCGGCGACCACGTGCTCCGGCGCATCGAGGATGTCTGCGTAGGTCGCGCGCCGTCGCCGTCCAGACTGGAACATGGACCGGACTATACCCCCCCATTCTGACGAGGCACGTCCTTTGGCTGTCGATGCTGGTCCCGGTGCGAAGCACGCGAGCCACGAGAGCGCTGGATCACGACTTCCTCGAGCGCGTCGTCGAACGCGCGGGCTTCTGGCCCTTCACGGCGGGCGCGCTGCTCCGCGCGGCGTAGCCCCCGGCTAGCCGACTGGCTCGCCTGCGAGCCGGGGCGGGATCTGCCGGACTGATTCCGGCCGTGCGCCTCCTCCGGCGCATCGATCCTGAAGGAAAGAAACGATCCCGGAGCGATCGGGTGAATATAGGGCTCGTCCGCCGCGGATTGAGAGCTCACGATCTCGATCGCCGAGGTCTTGCCGCGCTTTATCGGACCGGTTACCACAAGATCTAGCTGTGGCGACGTCGGCTCCATGTCCGCTTCCGGTCTCGGTTCAACTCGCCGACATCGCTCAACTCGAGGATGGCTGGCTGGACGGAGATGGCTTCGCCTACGCACCTCATGCTCTAGCGCGGGCTCGCGAAATTTTTGAGGCGCTCCTGGCCTTAGGTGGGATCGTGATGCCCTATATCTATCCGAGCCCCGAAGGTGAGTTCCGCGCCGAATGGAATCATTCTGACCGCGACATCGTCGTCACCCTCGATGCGGATGGGAAGCGCATTCGACTGCTCGTTGTGGGGGCCGGCGACGACATTCCAACTCGACGAGAGACCTTCGAGGCAAATGCGAACGGGGTGAAGATGCTCGCTTCGACGTTAGAAGCACTTCTCAAGGCGGAGGTTGGTCCGTGAGGTTCTCGACGCGCTCACTGACGAGAAGGAACTTCTGCTGCGCCAAGTGAAGTCCCCGCCAGGACAAGCACCTACGCGCAGTCGCTGAGCGCGTCTATCGGCCGTCTAGCCCTTGGCTACCGGACCAGCGTGAGACCAGCCGGCGCATCTGGCCGTACACCGTCCCGTCACTCGGGATCGTGAAGCACCATCGGCCTCCACATCGGGTGGCCGGACGCCGCGACCGCGCGATGACCGTCGACGCTGGGATCCGCTCGGGCGTTCGCTCCGTGCTCGAACTCGGCGCGCGCGGCCTCATTGAGCGCCGGAGTAGTCCGTGGCGATTGCGCGCCGGACGCTGCCGGATCTAGGATGACGCCCGAACAGCGAGGGGACGGGGGCGCATGATCGACAGACCAGGCAAACGCACGCTGACGAGCACCCTGCCCAGCGTGTCCAAGAAGAGCGGGACACCTGACCTCGCGATCGGCAAGACGTCGGCGGCCGGCTCGATCCACGCACCACCCAAGCGCGTGGCAGAGAAGGACGCCGCGCAGCCCAACGCGGTCATTAAGGTCGTCGCCTACTCGAAGGGCAAAGTCATCGGCCAGCCGTGGGGCGCCAAGGCGCGCTGGGAGGGCCCGCTGCCGCAGCGGTACACTGGAACCCGCGGCGCGGCCGGCTGGACGTGGGACAACCCGAACGCGAAGACGGTGCGCATCGGTAGCGATCTGCAGGGCCAGGGCGGCCAGACCCTCGAGCAGTGGGCCGGTGCGAGCGCTGACCGGATCGTGATGAACGCGGCCGCGCTGGAGGCGGTCGCGAACGTCAAGGATGCGAAGCCGGACGAACACGCACCGGGTCAAGCGACTGACGAACGCGATGCCGGAGACGGCTCGCGGAGTTCGGCCACGCCCTCTTCCGCGGCCACGCCCTCCTCATCCAGGAGCCAAGGTGCTGAGCGCGCGTGGGATGGCGACGCCACGAGACGCCCTGGCCACGGCGCCGTTGGCGCGCCGGACGGCACGGGTGAGCTCGAAGATGCGCCCCATACCGACGGTTCGCACACTGATGGAGCCGACGAGGCTCTCGGCGCTGAGATCGATCAGCTCGTCGATGAAGCGGCGGAGGCGTTCGGGGTCGATGGCGAGGGCGACATTGGTGGCGAGCACGATGGCCGCGCCGGCGATGACACGCGCATCGGCGGCACCGGCCCGGGCGGCGAACGTGCGCGCGGCGACGGAGATGGCGAAGGCTCGGACGATGGGGGTAGCGGCGGAACCTCGGAAGGCTCGCGCGACGGCGGTGAGCGCGGCGCCCCTGACGGCTTGTACGGCGGCGAAGGCAAGCCCGGTGACACCGGGGTCACCGCCGGCAGCGGCATCATCGGGATCGTCGGGGTCCCGGCCGTGCTCCGAGGTGCCGTCGAGGTCGCGCTGATCGCCGCCGACGGCAACATCACCGGGGCGGGCTCGGGCCTCTTCAAGAAAGGCCTCGGCAAGATCACGTCAGCCGTCGCGGCCCGCGAGATGATCGCATTGCAGGCGCGCGCGGCCGCGGTCAAGGAGACCAAGGCCGCGCTCAAGCAGATCGCGACGAATGCCACGACCGCGGCGGCGTGGAAGGCCGCGAGCAAGGAGGCGAAGAAGGCCGCCGCCAGCCGCCTGTACTGGGGCATGCAGCGCCGCTACTTCGACGCCTACCTCGCGGCCGCGAAGCAGGCCAAGCGCGACGCGAGGGCTGCGCTGAAGCGGTCGGCGAAGGACGTGGCTGCGCGGCAGAAGCTCGCGGCCTCGGAGATGGCGGAGGAAGCGGCGACGGCGAAGCCCATCGCCGGGCGGCTGCCTCAGAACCACCAGCTCGCTGGCAAGCAGTTCCCAGCCGACCGCATCTCCCCAAAGTACCGCTCGAAGGGCGTTAGGTTCACGCCTGAGGGCTACCCGGACTTCAGCCCCCACGCCAAGCAGCTCCCCAACGGCAGGAGCCACGTCGAGATCGAGTTCACCGGATCGCGCAGCGCCGACGAAGCCGCCGCGAACGCAAAGGCGGGACTATCAAGCACTCCGAGAGACCACACATGGCATCACGTCGAGGACGGCAAGACGATGATCCTGGTTCCCACGGCCCTGCACCGCGCCGTTAACCACACCGGCGGCACTGCCGCATACAAGCACGCACGGGGGATTGCGAAATATGGAAACTGAGTGGCCGCCCATGGAGCGTCGGGGACCGGTTATCGACGAGTCGACTGTGACGGCGTTCGAGCACAGCATCGGTCACCGCCTGCCGGACGACTACCGGCGCTTCCTGCTCGAGGTGAACGGGGGGGACCCAGCCGACTCGAACCGGAGGGCGCCGTTTGGCCTCCTGAACCGGTTCTTTAGTCTCGCCGACCCGGACGACGACATGAGCCTCGAGACTGCCAACAGCTTTCCAGAACCCCCCAGCCCCGAGTTGCTGTGCATCGGCGCCGACGGCACCGGAACGGCCGTCTTCGTGGTGATCGCGGGGGGGCGTCGCGGGCAGGTCTGGACCCTGGACACCGAGAATCCTCGACCAGTGGGATCGAACCCGCGCGTCCTGTGGCACGACCGCCGCGACATGGAGAAGGTCGCGGACAGCTTCGCGGAGTTCGTACGCCAGCTGGGACCGCTTCAGCTCGCTGGCGTCTAGCGGCCGTCTATTGGCGCTGGGTTCTCGCCGAGGAGTTCGCGCGTTGGTACGGTTGGCGTGGTTGGGAAACACGGAAGCCACGCTGTTCTGTGCGATCGGCGGCAGCGGGTCGGCGGCGGCGGCGCCAGCGGCAATGCCCGGTCAGCGGCGGCCGGGGGGCAGCGGGCTGTAGCGCTCGGCCTCGGGCGCCGCGGCGGTGCCGCCGCCGAGCCAGATGGTGCCGTCGCAGAGGGGGACGGCGTGGTGGCCGGCGCGCGGCACGGCGAGGCGGTCGCCGGTGCGGACCACGGAGACGGCGCCGTTGACGACGTCGAGGCTCGCGATCGCGGCGGTGTCGACGGGCGCGGCGCCGGAGGCGGGGCGGCCGCCCGCGATCAGGATGCGGCCGTCGGGCAGGCGCGTCGTCGTGATGTCGACGATGCCGATGCCGGCGGGGAGCTCGCCCGCGGGCACGAAGCCAGCGTCGATCACGAAGCGCTCGAGCATGCGGACGGGCTGCCCGGCGCCGTCGATGCCGCCGATCATGAGGACGCTGCCGTCGGGCATGAGCTCGGCGCGGTGGCCGCGCCGCGGCGTGAGCATCATCGGCGAGAACGTGGCGGGGCTCGCGAGATCGCCGGACAGCGGCTTCCATAGCTCGGCGACGGCGACCGGGCCCGCGGCGCCGAGGCCGCCGGCGATCAAGACGGGCGCGCCGACGTCATCGCCGAGACGCGTCGCGCTGTGCTCGGAGCGCGGGTGCGCGAGCGGCGCGCGCGCGTTGCGCAGGTCGGGGTCCGCGCCGTCGGCGGTCAGCTCGAGCAGCTCGGCGACGGGCGCGCCGGTGCCGCCGCGCCCGCCGATCACGACGACGCGCCCGTCGGTGAGCGCCGTGGCGGTGGCGCCGATCCGCGCGAGGCGCACGTCCTCGATGCGATCGATCCGCGCCGGACCGCTGGCGGCGGGCTGGATCAGCTCGAGGAGACCTGCGGGCTCGCCGCCGGCCTCGCCGCCGACCACGGCGAGCCGCGGCGCCTCGGCCGGGCCGATCGTCGCGGTCACGGCGCCCGTGCGCGGCGCGAGCTGGCCGATCTCGGTGAGCTCGCCAGTGCGCGGGTCGAAGCGCTCGAGCACGTCGGAGCCGCCGCCGAGGAAGAGCGCGCGGCCCGCGAGCTCGATCGCCGCGCCGCCGGTGCGCGGGGCGGGCGCGAGCGGGATCGTGGCGAACAGGAGGGTGCGCGCGAACCACAGGTGAGGCGCGGGCGGATCGGCGCCGGCCCCCACGGAGAACGTGCACGTCCGGCCGTAGGCGGTGACGCTGGCGCCGGTCTGGCCGGTCAGGTGGACGACGAGGTCGTCGTCGAACGGGACCACGCTCAGCTCGACGCGCTCGCCGGGCAGAAAGCTCCGCGACGCGAGGTCGACGGCGCTGCCGGCGTGCGCGACGGAGAGCACGAGCCCGGTGAGGTTGGTCGGCTGCGCGAGGGCGTCCTCGGCGGACGGCAGCTCGAACACGGGCTCGAGGCGCACCGCGCCGTCGTCGCACGCGGCGAGCGCGAGCGCGAGCGCGGCGGCGGCGACGGCGGCGCGGCGCCTCACGGCAGCGCTCCGGGGCCGACGATGGTCACGCCGCGCGGCGCGTCGTCCGACAGCCCGAGCGCGAGCGGGAGGACGATCGCGGTCGCGAGCCCGGCCGCGCCAGCGGCCCACACCCAGCGCGACTGGTACCACCGCGCGCGCGGCGCGGGGCGGAGCACGTCGCGCAGCGCCTCGCCGAGCGGCGCGAGCGCGCCGGGCGCGGGGGCGGCCACGGCCACGGTGCGGCGATCGCGCTCGCGGCCGTCGAGCCCGAGCCGGCGCAGGGTCGCGATCCGGCCGCGGACCTCGGCGAGGACGAGCCCGCTCGCGCCGCCGGCCCGCGCCTGCACGAGCGCCTCGGCCTCGGGCGGCGGCTCGAGCGGCGCGGCCGAGACGCGCACGCGCGCGGCGGGCTCGACGGCATCGACGCGCGCGCCCCACGGCGCAGCGCCGGGGCACGCCGCGGCGACCCAGTGCGCGCCCGCGGAGAGCTGGAGCTCGCGCTGCGCGACGCCGGCGCCGTCGACGGTGAGCGCGCAGTCGGCGGGCGCCTCGATCGAGACGGCGACGCGGGGCCGCGCGGTCGCCGCCCGGCGCGCGCGCTCGAGCTCCTCGATCGTGCGCGGCGGGAAGCGCGCGGGATCGAGCACGCGCGCGGGCGCGACGACCATCGCCGCGACGAGCTCCTCCCACGCGCCCTCGGCGTCGCCGCGCTGGGTGCGGATCGCGCCGCGGTAGATGAACAGGTCCGAGAGCCGCGCCGGGGTGGCGGCGGCCGCGCCGGTGCGGTCGAGCGACGCGCGCACCTCCTCGAAGATCGCCCACGCGCGATCGAGCTGGAGCGCCTCGTAGCTGTCGATCCCGCGCCGGATCGCCGCGTCGGGCGGCTCGGCGGCGACGGCGCGGGGCGAGCGATCGATCAGGGCGGCGCCCGCGGCGCGCGCTGCGGCGGCGAGCGGCGCGGTGTCGTGCTCGGGGGCCCAGACGATCACGACGTCGGCGGCGGGGGCGGCGGCCGCGGCCCGCGGGGCGGCGACGAGGGCGGCGGCGACGGCGGCGACGGCGGCGGTAGCGGCGGCGATCGCAGTGATCGCGCCGGTCGCACGCGCACGCACCACCGAGCGAGTCGCGATCATCGCGGCGCCATTCTCCATCGGTACGCCGCGGCGAATCAAACGCGAACCGGCCGCGAGGCTATACTCGGCGCGATGTCTCGCGCGCTCGGGCGCTACGAGCTGCTCCGGCCGCTCGCGCGTGGCGGGATGGCGGAGATCTACCTGGCGCGCCGCCGCGCCGCGGGGGTCGAGAAGCTGCTCGTCGTGAAGCGGCTGCGCGCCGAGCGCGCTGGCGATCCGCGCTTCCTCGATCTGTTCGTGCGCGAGGCGCGGCTGTCGATGAGCCTCGCGCACCAGAACATCGTGCCGGTCTTCGACTTCGGGCGGAGCGGCGATCACATGTTCCTGGCGATGGAGCGCGTCGAGGGCAAGGACCTCGGCAGCTCGCTCGCGCGGCCAGGCGTCGGGCCGCTGCCGGCGGTGGTGGCGGCGTTCATCGCCGCGGAGTGCTGCCAGGCGCTCGACTACGCGCACCGCAAGACGCGCGAGGGCGGCGCCGCGCTCGGCGTGGTCCACCGCGACGTCACGCCGCGCAACGTCCTCGTCTCGTGGTCGGGCGAGGTGAAGCTGACCGATTTCGGCATCGCCGCCCTCGCAGGGGAGGAGACCTCGCGGCTGATCGGTACGCCGGGATACATGGCGCCCGAGCAGGCGCGCGGCGAGGCGATCGACGCGCGGGCCGATCTGTACGCCGTCGGGCTCGTGCTGCGCGAGGCGCTGACGGGGCAGCGGGCGCGGCCGGGGAGCGATCGTGACGCGCTGATCGACGCCGCCAGGCGCGGCGAGCTCGCGCCGTGGCCGCCGGGGTTCCCCGCGGCGCTGGTCGCGATCGCCGATCGGGCGACCGCCGCCGATCCGGCCGCGCGCTACGCCGACGCGCGGTCGATGCTCGTCGCGCTCGACGCGTTCATCGTCACCGAGCGAGCCGCCCAGCCGGGGGAGCCGCCGGGGCGCCGGCTCGCGGCGTGGCTCCTGGCGGCGTGGGAGAGCGCGCGCGAGGAGGAGGCGGCGGCCGAGGCGGCGGCGCTCGAGCGGCCCGAGATGCTGAGCATGCTCGACGATCCCGCGGCGATGGGCACCGGCACCGAGCGGTCGCTCGCGGCCACGGCCGCGGGCGACGAGCCGCTGCCAGCGGCGGCAGCAGCGGCAGCGACGGCGGCAGCGGCAGCGGCGTCCGCCCCGGCGCCTGCGTCCGCCCCGGCGCTCGCGGCGGTGGCCGCGCCTGCGTCTGCGTCTGCGCCTGCGCTCGCCGCGGTATCTGCATCCGCGTCTGCGCCTGCGCTCGCCGCGGTGGCCGCGTCTCCATCCGCGTCTACGCCTGCGCTCGCGGCAGTCGCGGCGCCCGAGGCCGCGGCGGCGTCCTCATCTGCGTCCACGCCCGCCGCGGCTGCGTCCGCGTCCATGTCCGCGCCAGCGACGCGGCGCTGGCCGCGCTGGCTGCCGCCGCTCGCCGGCCTCGTGGCGACCGGCGCGGTGCTGCTCGCCTTCCTGCGTGGCGGCGATCGCGCAGGCCCGGTGGGCGCCCCGGGCGCGCGCACCCCCGACGCCGCGGCGACCGCGGTGCTCGCCGCCGACACAGCAGCCGCGCCCATGCTCGCCGACGCCTCGATCGCGCCGGCCGACGCACCGATCGATCCCGCCGCCGCCGCCGCGGACGCCGCCACGCCCGCGCCCGCGCCCGCCGACGCCGCGCTCGAGCTGCCGCGGCTGCGGCTCGCCGACGCCGCGGTACGCCCGCCACTGCCGACGCCGCGCCCCGACGCTGCGCTGGCGCCACCCGATGCCGCGCTCGCGGCCGCGGCTCGCGCGCCGCGCAAGGTCCGCGTCAACGCGCGCCCGTGGGCGACCTTCACCGTCGACGGCGGCGCCACGCAGCACGAGACGATCTCGACGATCGAGCTTCTGCCCGGCCCCCACCGGCTCCACTTCTCGAACCCGCAGCTCGGGGTCGAGCGCGACGTCACGATCGAGGTCCCGGCCGACCGCGATCTGGACCATGTCGAAGATCTGCGTCGCTGACCTCGCGCCCACGCGCGTCGGCGCGCGCGCGCGCTGCGCATTTCCCCCCGCTGGCTGAGTACGTACAATGCACAACGCGGCTCACACCGGGTCACCGTAAGGTGCGGCCATGGGAACCGCGCGAACCGCGCCAGTCGCGATCTCCATCGCGTTCGTCCACACCTTCGCCGTCAGCTTCGCGCTGACCGCATGCACCAGTGACACGATCGAGCCCGAGCTCCCGCCGCCGAACGCCGATCCGTTGCTCGGCTGCTCGATCGACTGCCACGGCGACGACATCAGCAACGCGCCGCCGAAGAGCATGTCCGGCGCGACCGCGACCACCGACGTCGCCATCGGCGCGCACCGCGCGCACCTGAACGTGGCGGCGACGTGGCACCGCCAGGTCGCCTGCTCCGACTGCCACGTCGTCCCCGCCGAGGTCGGCGCGCCCGGCCACCTCGACGGCGACGGCAAGGCCGAGGTGACGTTCGCGATGATCGCTGGCGCCGGGGCCACCTGGAACGGCACCACGTGCACGACGCGCTGCCACGGCAGCACCATGATCGGCGGCGCGCAGCCCACGCCGGCGTGGACGCGCGTCGACGGCTCGCAGGCGACGTGCGGCAGCTGCCACGGCGTGGCGCCGCCCGCGCCGCACCCGGCGAGCGCCGCGGCCGCGTGCGCGTCGTGCCACCCGACGATGGAGGAGGGCAGCGCGACGTTCCGCGATCCCCAGAGCCACATCAACGGCGTCATCGACGTGACCGCCCCCGGCGCCACCGGCGGCTGCACGACGTGCCACGGCTCGACGAGCAGCTCGGCGCCGCCGAAGGACCTCGGCGGCAACACCGCCGCCACCGCGCGCGGCGTCGGCGCGCACGCGGCGCACCTCAAGCCGTCGACGTGGCACCGCGCGATGCCGTGCACGAGCTGCCACGTCGTGCCGATCACCCTCGACGCGCCCGGCCACCGCGACGGCGACAACGTCGCCGAGGTCAAGTTCGACACGCTCAACCCCGCCGCGACGTACACGGCCGGGACCACCACGTGCGCGAGCCTCTACTGCCACGGCAACGGGCGCGGCAACACCGGCACCGCGTCGTGGGTGACGCCGGGCGCGCTCGCGTGCACCTCGTGCCACAGCATCAACGGCACCAACATGTCCGGCGATCACCGCCGCCACATCGGCGAGGAGAACATGCGGTGCTCGCAGTGCCACGCCACCGTCGTCGACGCGAACCGCAACATCATCAACGCGAACCTGCACGTCAACGGCCTGCACGAGGTGAAGATGGCCAACGGGACGTACAACGCGACGACGCGCGCCTGCTCGAACACCGGGTGCCACAACACGAAGATCTGGTAGCGCCCCAGCCGCGGGAGCTCGACCGGTCGAGCAGGGCGGAAGCCCTGACGGTACGGCGGGAGGATAGTCGGCTCGGATCGGGCCGCCAGGCGGGATCTCGGTCACTGACAGACGTCAGAACTGGCGGTTGTACGCACTATGCGCAACACGCGTCGCACCCTTATGCCTAGGATGCCTGCCATGCGCGCCCGGTGGGTCGCCGTCCTCCTCGCCGCCTTCCTCGCCGCTCTGGCTGCCGGGTGCGGGTTCGAGTCCCCTGCGGCCATGCCGCCGCCGTTCGCCGATCCGAACGCCGGCTGCGCGATCGAGTGCCACGGCGACGACACCAGCAACGCGCCGCCGAGGACCAAGTCCGGCCTGACCGCCACCACCGACGTCGCCGTCGGCGCGCACCGCGCGCACCTCTCCGTCGCGTCGACGTGGCATCGCCAGGTCGTGTGCGAGGACTGCCACGTCGTCCCCGTGAACGTGGGCGACCCCGGTCACATCGACAACGAGGACGGCAAGGCCGAGGTGACGTTCGCGATGATCGCCGGCATGGGCGCGACCTGGAACGGCACCACCTGCGTCACCGCGTGCCACGGCAGCGCGGCGGTCGGCGGCGCGCAGCCGACGCCGCTCTGGACCCGGGTCGACGGCTCGCAGTCTCAGTGCGGCAGCTGCCACGGCACCCCGCCGCCGCAGCCGAAGCACCCGGCGAGCACCCCGACGGCCTGCGCGGGGTGCCACCCGACGATGGAAGAGGGCGGCACGGTGTTCCGCGTGCCGGACAGCCACATCAACGGCATCGTCGAGAAGACAGACCCCGGCGCCACCGGCGGCTGCACGACGTGCCACGGCTCGCTCACGTCGGCGCCGCCGAAAGATCTGGCCGGCAACACCGAGCCCACCATGCGCGGCGTCGGCGCGCACACGGCGCACCTCACGCCGTCGCCGTGGCACCGCCAGATGCCGTGCTCGAGCTGCCACACCGTGCCGCTCACGCGCGACGCGCCCGGCCACCTCGACGGCAACAACGTCGCGGAGGTCAAGTTCGACCGGCTCAACCCCACCGCGACGTACAACACGGGGGCCACCACGTGCGGGAACCTCTACTGCCACGGCAACGGACGCGGCAACACCGGCGCCGCCTCGTGGGTCTCCACGACCGACCTCGGGTGCACCTCCTGCCACAAGCTCGACGGCAGCGGCATGTCCGGCAAGCACCGCGATCACATCCAGCGGAACATTCAGTGCTCGCGGTGTCACTCCACCGTGATCGACGCGAACCGCACCATCATCGCCCCGGCGCTGCACATCAACGGCCTGCACGAGGTGAAGCTCTCGGCCGGGACCTGGGATCCGCTGCGGCGCCGCTGCTCCAACTCCATCGGCTGTCACGGCACGAAGGACTGGGAAGAGGGCGGCGGGGGCGACTTCGGCGGGGGCCCCGGCCCCGGCGGCGGCGGCGGCGGCAGAGGCCCCGGCTTCTGATCAGCGGCCGGCGATCCGATCGATCTCGCCGGCGAGCTCCTCCCACAGCGGCCGCAGCGCGGGGCTCGTGAACAGCTCGAAGTGATCGGGATCGATCGCGTCGCCGTGCCACCGCCCGACGATCCGCGTCGGCGCGGCGGTCGGGATCCGCGCGGCGAACGTGATCGCGTCGTGCGGCGTGCACATCCAGTCGCGGTCGCCGACGAGCGGCAGCACCGGCACAGCGATCGCGCCCAGCGCCGCCAGGTAGTCCACGCCGCGCAGCGAGGTCCAGCGCGCGGCGCGCGTCCACCCGGTGAGCTGCGCGACGAACGTCCGCGGCTCGTCGGCCGTGCCCGCCCGCACCGCGCGGATCGGCGCGCGGCCGAGCGCCGCCGTGACGCCGCGGTAGACGGCCATCAGCGCGCGGCGGTGGAAGAGCCCCCGGCGGCCCGTGAGCCACACCGCCGTCGCGGGCAGGACGAGCCCGCGCGGGGACGGGATCCGTCCGGTACCGAGCGCGGCGGTCGCGACGAGCCCGCCGAGCGAGTGGCCGATGAGCACGAGCTCCTCGGGCGCGCACGCCGAGGCGTGGGCGGCGGCGGCGACGATCGCCGGCAGATCGAGCTCGACCAGGTCATCGAAGCTCCAGTCGTCCGGGCCGGCGCGCGGCGGGACCGAGCGGCCGTGGCCGCGGAAGTCGGCGACGAGCACGTCGAGATCGGCGGCGGCGAGCGCGTGCGCGAACGAGCCCGCGCGGCGCGCGCCGAAGTAGCGGCCGTCGGTCATCATCGCGTGCAGGCAGACCACCACGCCGCGGCGCGCGCCCTGCGCGCGGACGCGATCGATCCGCAGCGTCACGCCGTCGGCCGTGCGCGCCAGGAGCTCGTCGTGCGCGACTGCCATGTACTTCCGATCTTGCTCAGAAGTAGTACCGCACGCCCGCGGCCGCGTTGAACGCGAAGCCGACACCCTGCCCGTCGGCGAACCCGTACTCGAACACGCCGGCGACCTCGAAGAACGCGTCGAGCGGGTTCTTGAAGTCGAACAGGAGGCCGCCGACGGCGCGCAGCCCGAGCGCGAAGTAGCCGCCGGTGGCCTCGTCGCCGCCGTACTGGATGATGCGGACGCCCGGGCCCACGTACGTCGCGAGCACGAACGACTCGCGCGACTGCACGATGTATGGGTGAAACGCGTAGTCCGCGTGCAGCTGGACGCCGCCGCCGAAGAACGACGCGCCGATGGCCGCCTGGATCGCCTGATCGTCCTTGAGGTAGAGCCGGCCGCAGACCCCCAGCGGCTCGCCGATCATGAGGCCCACGCCGAGCGTGCCTTTTTCCTCCCCCACTCCGGTACCCGCGTCGTCGCCGCTCGGGGCCGGCTCGTCGGCGTGAGCGGGGGCCGCGCCGAGGATGAGGAGCGTGACGAGGAGCGGTCGCCGCATCTCGTGACGCTACTCGTGGACAGTTCCACATGCAAATCGGCAGAGGCGTCGGTGCTCCTCTGATACGCTGGCGACACGCGTGAGGCCGGGCGAAGTCATCGACGGCAAGTACCAGATCGAGGCCGAGCTCGGCGAGGGCGGCATGGGCCGCGTCCTCGCCGCGTCGCACCTCGCGCTGGGCAGCGCCGTGGCGATCAAGGTGCTCAAGAGCGACGCGCTCCGGCTCCCCGACGTGCCGCGCCGCTTCATGCGCGAGGCGCGCGCGGCCGGGCGGCTGCGCAACGAGCACGTCGTCCGGGTCACGGACGTCGGCGCGCTCGCCACGGGCGAGCCGTACATGGTCATGGAGCTCCTGCACGGCATCGATCTGGCCACGATGCTCGAGCAGAGCGGGCGGCCGCCGCCGGAGGCCGCCGCCGAGTACATCGCGCAGGCGTGCGAGGGCCTCGCCGAGGCGCACGCGATGGGCATGGTCCACCGCGACATCAAGCCCGCGAACCTGTTCGTGACGCAGCGGCCGAACGGGGCGCCGCTCGTGAAGCTGCTCGATTTCGGCATCGCCACGGCGGCGATCGGCGACGTCGATCACAAGCTGACGACGACGGCGACGGTGATCGGCTCGCCGAGCTACATGTCGCCCGAGCAGCTGCGCGCGGCGCGCGACGTCGACGCGCGGAGCGACATCTGGTCGCTCGGCGTGACGCTCTACGAGCTCCTGTCGGGCGAGCCGCCGTTCACCGCGCCGACGGTCACGGCGCTCACGCTGAAGATCGTGAGCGAGCCGCACGCGCCCCTGCAGGGCGCGCCGCCCGCGCTGGCGGCGATCGTCGAGCGCTGCCTGGCGAAGGAGCGCGACGCGCGGTTCTCGAGCGTGGCCGAGCTCGCGGCCGCGCTGGCGCCGCTGTTCCCGAGCGGGCGCGCCCAGGCCCAGATGGTGGCCAGCGTGCTCGGCGGGCCCGGCGCGTCGCGCAGCGGGGCCGACTCGTCGTCGGTCCTCGGGCTCGCGGCCAGCGGCTCCGCCAGCGGCTCCGCGCCGCCCGGCGTGGTGCCGCGGGCGGCGTCGTCGGTGCCGTGGGAGTCGCCGACGACGTCGACGGCGGATCTGACGGCCGGCGAGTCCGCGCCGATGCGGCCGGCCTCGCGGCGGCGCGCCGTGTGGATCATGCTCGGCGCGGCGCTGGCCGGCGCGCTCGTGACGTTCGGCATCGTGCTGAGCCAGCGCGGGGCGAGCGGCGCCGCGGCGCCGCCTGCCGAGGCCGCGCCGCCGGCGGCCGTGGAGGCCGCGCCCGCGGAGCCCGCGCCGCCGCCCCCGGCGCCCGCGCCGGAGCCGGCACCTGCGCCGTCCGAGCCCGCGCCCTCGGAGGCGCCTGCCGCTGCGGCTGCGGCTGCGGCTGCCGCTGCGCCGCCTGCGCCGCCTGCGCCGCCTGCTGCGCCTGCGCCGGAGCCTGCGGCCGAGCCGATCCTCGAGGAGCCTGCGGCCGCGCCCGGCAAGCCGCCGCCCAAGCCGCTCGTGCGGCCGCCCGCCCGGCGCGTCCCTGCGAAGCGCACGGACTACACGAAGCCGCCCGTGAAGGAGCCGGCGAAGAAGCCGTGCGCGCCGAACGATCCGACGTGCGGGCTGTGATCGCGCGCGGCCGATCGCGGCGAGCGCCGCGGGGCGCAGCGCTGTGCGCGGCGGCGCTGTGCGCGGCGGCGCGGCTCGCGGACGCCGCCACGTGTCCCGACGGCTCGCCGCAGGCCGCGTGCGCGCTGCATGACGAGGGCGTGGCGGCGCTCACCGCGAAGCGCTACGACGAGGCCGCGGCCAAGTTCCGCGGCGCGATCGCGGCCCACCCGTCGGCGCGCTCGCACCTCGGCTACGCGCAGGCCCTCGAGGGCCAGGGCAAGCTCGCGCTCGCGTACGAGGCGATGCTCGCGGCGCAGCGACTGTCGAACGAGGAGATGGCGGGGTCCGGCGCCAAAGATCCGGCGAAGATCGGCCGCGCGGAGCGCATCAAGTACAAGCTCAGCGAGCTCGGCGGCCGGGTCGGCTTCGTCTCGCTGCGCCTGCCCGAGGGCGTCGCGCCGCAGCGGCTCGTCGCGGTCCGCCGCGAGGGCGAGGGCGATCTGTCGTCGCCGATCGGGCGCTGGGTCGCGGTGGCGCCGGATCAGCAGGTCCTGATCGCGTCGCTCGACGACGGCTCCGAGGTCCAGGTCGTCGCGAAGGTCACGGCCGGGGGCCAGAGCAACCTCGTGCTGCCGATCCCGGCGCAGCGGCAGCCAGGGCAGCCAAGGCAGCCAGGGCAACCAGGGCAACCAGGGCAGCCGGAGGGATCGTCGCCTTCCGAAACAGGTCCGGGGCAAGGCGCGCCGAGCGGCACGCTGCACCAGAAGCCGGCGGGGCCGGCGCCGCTTCCGACGTCGGCGCTCGCCGCCGGCATGACGATCCTCTCCCGGGGGGCGGAGCTGCCCGGCGGGGAGGGCGCTCTCGGCGTCGGCCTCGGCGTGTTCGGCCTCTTCGAGCGGCGCCTGGGCCGATCGATCGGGCTCGTGCTCCGGGCCGACTACGCCGCGCACCCGTTCGGCGAGACGGCCTTTGGCCCCGCGCTCTCCGGCTCCGAGCTCCTGGTGCTCGCCGGCCTGCGCACGATGACGCGCACGCTGCACGCGCGCCTGGAGGTCGGCATGACCGTCTCCTCCATCGAGAGCGAGACGTTCTTCCCCGGCGAGCCGCCCGCCATCGCGCGCACCGACGTCTACCCGGTGATCGGCCTCGGCGCCGGGCTGCAGCTCGGCCGCGTGCGGTTCCACGCGGGCTTTCTGTACACCCTGGGCTCCGACCCCGAGCGCATCCGTCCGGAGATCCCGATCCGCTTCCTGGGCACGGTCGGCCTCGACTTCTGGCGCCGCTAGCCGGCGCGGCCGGCCGTCTCGGCAGCTACGCCAGCCCCGGCGGCGGGAACGGCGGCGGCTCGACGCCCCAGCGGGCCGCGAGCTTGCTCAGCTCCTCGCGCAGCTCCGGCGCCTTCATCCGCTGCTCGACGTCCGCGACCAGCACCGCCTCGAGCAGCCGCCCGAGCTCCGGCGGCCCCGTGAACGGCGCCCGGACGTCATTGCACATGTTGTCGAAGTCGTTCCGCTGCGTCCCGCAGATGAATGCGTGCTCCCGGAGCAGGCCGAACCAGATCAGGAGCGCGACCGTGTAGACGATCTCGTCGACACCGCGGTCGAAGGCTGAGAGCGTCGGTGGGTCGAAGTGGGCCTCGCCCAGCCCGTAGCCCAGCATCAGGAAAGCCCTCGGCGCTGCACCGGCGTAGTACCGATGGCCAGGCTCGCCTGCGACATAGACGGTTTCAGGGCGAAGACCCAAGATGCCGCGTCCGTCGAGCGCTAGCAGCGTGTCGCACAGCCCGAGCCCGAGCCGGACTGCCTCTGCGGGGCTCAGGGGATCGATCAGAGAGAGCTGCTCGCCATCAGGTCGAGCTTCGGCCAGCGCCATATGTGGATAGACTCCGCGCTTCCGCAGTCGGAGAAACGCTGCTTCGTCCAGAGGAGTCACACCATCGAGATATCCAAAGTACAAGAGGGGGGCGATCCCGAAGGTCTCGTATCGAACCCAGGTGTCGTAGATCTCGCGAGACAGGAACGGATCTGCGGAGCCGTAGCTGACGAGCACTGGACGCTCACGAGGTACGAGCTGCCGCGCTCTCCACAGCCCTGCTCCGCCCGGTCCAATGCACCATCGTTCGGTGTAAGGCTTGCCGGAGACGAGCGCGTCGATGATGACCCGCCCTCCGTCGAGCGTCGCTCCTGTGGGGTTTCGCGCGTACATGAGCTCGGCTTCGGCGGGGGAGCTTCCGAACCGGTCATCGGTTTCGAGATCATCGGTCATGCCAGTCTCCGTGCTCATGGTTGTTGCCACCCGTTGGGGAGGGCCCTGTCGAGAACAGGTGGACGTTTGTCTGTGATCTTTGCGAGGTCATGGGCCTGGGGCATCCAGTACGCATAGAGCTCTCCTCGCCATAGCGACCGATTCGTGGAGTCCTTCACGTGCAGATCGACTCTGTACCAGTACTCCTGTGTCCGCTGGTTGAAGCGGACCACGCGGGCCCCCGCCAGATGCAGGTTGACACGCGCAGCGGTCTCAGCGGAGCCCGGGTTGCCGATCTTGCCGTCACCTCGGTGGACGAACCGCGTGTAGATGACGTGCTCGCCGCCGTCGCTGATGGCGTGGATGTCACGCACGGAGGGTGTGATGCCAGCCTTCGCCGCGGACGGTAGATCGGTGAGGATCTCGGTGAACGTCTTGCCGCCTGCCGGCACCGGGAGGTCGATCGTCAGGTGCTCACCCGCCCCCAGCGGGTGAGCCGGCGTCGTGCCGGGATGGCTGTGCGCCAGGGCTCTGGTCCCCGCCGGCAGCTCGGCCTTGCCGTAGCGCCCGACCACGATGACGAACCCATCGCGGGCCTCGATGAGGGCCCACTCGCGCCCAGTCGTGTCCAGCGTGCGCGGAGCGTCGTCGATCCCGAGCTGCTTCAGCGCGCTCGCGTCGCCGCGTGCGAGCCGGGCCACGAGATCGTGGCCCTCGGATGCTGTCTGGAGCTTCCGGCCGATCGGAGCCCCAAGGTTCTTCTCGAGGAGCTTTGCAGCTTGCTTCCATGTAGTGGCGAACTTGAGCTCGCTCGTCGGGATGAGCTCGTGCTGCTCGAGGTGCCGGTGCGGCTGCTCGGGGTGCACGCGCGGGTCGCCGTACGGCTCGCCGCGGTTGCGCAAGGCCGGTGCATCGGGTGTGCGCGGGCCGTGCGCGTCGGGGGATCGCGGCGCCTGCGACGACGGGCTGTGCGGTGTCTGCGAGGACGGTGGCTGCGAGGACGGTGGCTGCGTGTGCGGCGCCTGCGGGACCCCAGCATGGCCGCTGCCGCCACCGCCGCCAGCATGGCCGCCACCGCCGCCGGTGCCGCCGCTGCTGGTGGCCGGCTTCGTGAGCTTGCTGCCGAGCGCCTGCGCCGCGTCGTCGGCGAGCTGCTGCGGCAGCTTGATCGCGGCGCGGAGCTTGCGGACGTACGTGCCGAAGCTGCCGGCCGCGTCGGCGAGCTGGATGACCTTGACGAAGCTGCCGAACCGCCCGCTCCCCGCGACCGCCGCACCCGCGCCCGCGGTCACGTAGACGAGGAACATCAGCATCGTCAGGTAGCCGACGACCTCGCCCTGGAAGCTGCCGCGCCTCCAGTCGTCCTTGTCCTTCCACTTCGCCATGAAGTCAGTGGCGAACGCCGTCAGGAGGTCACTGCGCCGCTCCCACGCCGCCCCGAGCTTGCCGGCGAGCTCGAGCAGCTCGGAGAAGCCCGTGAAGACGCCCTTGATCACCGTCCACAGCGCCTTGATCACGTCGACCGCCCCGATGAGCAGGTCCGCGAGCGCGCCCCACGCACCCTCGAGCAGGCCGACCGCGAAGCCGCCCGCGTACTGCGCGCGATCGATCGCGCTCTCGAGCGCGCCGGCGGTCGCGTCCCACAGCATCTTCGAGATCGACGCCTGGTCGATGACGCCCCTGACCTTGAGCTGCTGTACGAACGGCTCGCTGGGGATCCAGAGCGCCTGCCCGGCGACGACGCGCGCGGCCCGCCAGAGCGCGAGCGCCTCCTGGAGGTTGGTCGTCGAGAGCGCGCTGCGATCGACGCCGAGCTCGGCGTGCCTGCGGAACACGGCGTCGCGATCCTGGTTCGCGTGATAGATGGCCTGCACGTAGACGCGCGCGTCGTGGCCCCACTTGAAGTTGTGCTTGTAGTAACGGGCGGCGATGTCCTTGAGCAGGTCGCCGGGCTGGACCTCGTAGAGGCGCGCCGAGGGCTCCGGCATCTTCGAGGCGACGTGGTAGCCCTCGATGAAGCCGGACACCCCGGTCGGCGCCGCGCCGGCGGCGTCGTCGCCGAGCGCGGTCACCCAGTACCAGCCGCGCTCGGTCTTGCGCGTCACCGCCACCAGCGTGTCGAACGGTAGCCACGGACCGTCCTTGGGGCCGGCCGGCCGGCTGCGCAGGAACACGCCCTTGGGCGCGTCGACGCGCGAGACGAGCTGCATCGGCTGCGACGCCTCGCCCGGCGCGAGCTCGCTCCACATCCGCTCGCCGCTCGCCGCGAGGTTGAACGCGGCGAGGCGCGCCAGGATGCTCGCGCGCTCGGCGGCAGAGAGCCGGGCGTGGAAGGCGGCCGCGAGCCGATCGCCGCGCCGCGGCGGATCGGCCGATAATCGCGCGTACAGCTCGATGGCCTCGTCGGGATCGAGGCCGAAGAACAGGAGGTTCTCGAACTGCACGGCTGGCGCCACGCCGCGCTCGAGGTACTCGAGGAGCTGTCGCTCGCGCGCCGGGCTCACCGCGCTGCGCTGGCCCGGCGCCGCCCCGGCGGACGCCCGCGCGCCGCCCGCGCCGAGATCGAGCCGCGGCAGCGGTCGCGCGCCAGCGGCGGCCCCCGCGCCGCCCGCGCCGAGGAGGCGCGACTCGGGCGCGCGCGACTCGGGCGCGCCGCCGAATAGCTCGACGAACCGGCGCTCCTCCTCCGGCGTGCGCGGGCTGGTGCGCCGCGTGCCCGGCGGCCGGGGCGCCGCGATGCTCTCGCCCGCGGTCGGCGGGCCGATCGCGGATCGCTTGCCGGGGACCGCGGCCGGCGGCGCCGCGGCGTGCGAGGTCCCGGGCTGGGAGGTACTGGAGGGGCGTTCGGAGAGGCGCTGCCCGCGTGGCTCGTAATCCACCATCACTGGGGCGGCCGTTTCGTCCGCCCCCGCTCGCGGTTGCCGAGCTCCGCTGAACTATTTCGCAACCCAGCGCCGCGCCAACGAAATATCCTCATTCGCAGGCCGCCTGCATGGGTCAGAGCAGCCTGGTCGTGGCCCTGTGCCGTGATAGCGTGTCCCCGATGTCCGGCGCGCGCGGGCTGACCTGGAACGGCAAGGACCTCCCGGCGGAGCTTCGCGATCTGCCAGCCGGGCGTTACGTCGTCGAAGCGGTCGAAGAGGTCCCCGCATTGACGGCAGATGAAGACGAAGGTCTGCGCCAGGCGCTCGCCTCCCTGCGAGCCGGCAACGGGCGCACGGCCGCGCAAGTCCGGCAGCGGATCGACGCCGTCCTCCGCAGATGACGATTCTCTTTGCGCCCGAAGCTGAAGAGGACTTCGCAGCGCTGATTGGATATCTCGCCGAGCGCAACCCGGCGGCAGCGGCCGAGCTGGGTCGAAGAATCTTTGCGATCATCGACAAGCTCGCGGAGCGCCACTTCGACGGTCCAGAGACCGTCCTCGAGACCAGCGAGATCGTCCAGACGTGGGCCGTGCCTCCGGGTGGCCGTTGTACTGCCGTCGGAGCGGTCGGGTGTTCGGCGCGGACGTGTCAGGCCGCCGTCATCGCGTCGGCCGACGCATAGCGGACGAGCTCGGCGAGCGCGATATCGGGGGCTGCTGCCGACACGGTCATGGTCGCGCCGAGATCGACGCGCGAAATCCTCACGTGCCAGAGCGCGACCTCGCCCTCGGAGATCAATGGCCGGAGTTCGACGACGCGCCAGCCGAGGGACTCGAGCGAGACGATGTGGCGCACGAGCCAGCATGCGTGCGGCGGCGGCGGGTTCGCGCGGGGCTCGGCCTGCGGGTCATGGCGGTGGAGCGCGTGGCGCTTGCGCGCGGCCCTCGGCCGGGACCTTCGCGCTTCCTGAGCGTTTTTCATGGTCAACAAGTAACAGCGTAGAACGCGAAGGTAAATAACAACGTTAACGTGGCTGCAGCTGGCGTTCCACGTCACGGGTTGATCCCGCGTACAACGCCTGTAATATCGCGGCGATGAAACTCTACTACTCGGCGGAGATCGCCGACCACTGGATCGGCGAGGACCGACACGGTGCCCTCGTGGTCTGGCCGGCGGAGCCGAGAGGGTGGACGCATCGCACGCCCTACACGGGCGGGAAGCGTCCTCTCGAGGAGGTCTCACCGGCGCTCGCGCGCGGCACTGGATGGCCTGGTGCGCTCGGGGGGAAGATCCGGGCGCCGAGCGGCGCTCCAAGCAAGCCGGTCGGCGTGCGCGCAACTGACGACGAACGCGCTGCGTGGGAACGCGCCGCCGGGGAGCGCAAGCTGTCGGACTGGATACGCGATACCTTGAATGCAGCGGCAGCGGCGACTCCTTCGCCGCCGCTTCGCGCGACACGCTCGAAGGGCAAGCCGTGATTGCAGCACTCGCGCGTTCGCGGACCGCGTGCGCATAGTTGGTAATGGAGCGGCGTTCAGCTCAGCTGCGGCGCTTCTTGGTCCGCAGCGCGTCGCGGAGCGCGCGAACCGCCCTGCTCTGCGGCGTGATCTCCAGGAGCGACTGCAACCACGCCAGATCGAGCTTCGGGAACAGCTTGCTCCGTGTGTGCTCGGTCCACGCGCCTTTCTCGAGGATCCGGACCACCAGCTGTCCGTTGCTCTTCAGCGTCCACAACTCGCGAACGCCGAGCCGACGATAGATCTCGGGCTTCGAGAGCCCCGTCGCCCGGGACCACTCGACCTCGATGGCGAGATCAGGGACGTCCTTCTCCGTTGCGTCCCCCACGATGTAGCACTCGTCGGGCTCTGCGCCGGCCTCGCGTAGCTCCTTCGTGAGCGTCCACGATCCGAAGCCGTTCAGCGAGAGATCGGACTCCAGCGCCCAGACCTCGAGCAGCCGGGCGAGCGTCGTCTTGCGCCCCTCGTGGATCTTCGTCGAGCTCACAAGCTCGATCTCCCCGTCGAGGTAATACATGCGCACGCTGGCCCGCTCACCGCGGATCGCGAGCAGCGCCTCGAAGTCTTGCCAGGACATCGTGCGCAGCACGACGTGCTGATCTTCTTCGAAAGTCAGCGGGGGAGGCGCAACGACCATCGCCTGCGACCGTACCACTCCGGTGTCACGGCAGGCGGCGCCCTCGGCAGGCGTCTGACGGCGATGGCCGATCATCGCGGCGCACCGGCTCGCTGCGCGAGCTGGGCGACCCGCGGGCTCAACCGCGCAGCAGCCGGGCGAGCTTGTTGCGGCTGATGCCGAGGGCGCGTGCCGCGGCTGACTGGTTGTTGCCGGCGCGCTCGAGGATCGCGCGTGCGTAGCGGCGCTCGGCCTCCTCGAGCGAGAGGTCCGGCGGCAGCAGGATGGCGGACTCGGCGGACATGGGCGCGGGCGCGGGCGCAGTTGCAGGCGTCAGCGCAGCCGCGGGCGCGGGCGCGGCTGCCGGCGCGGCGGGCGCGGCGGGCGGCACCGCGATCGCCGCGTTGCTGCCGAAGGCGGGCATGCCGACCATCGAGTCGCTCGCGCTCACGGCGGTGAGCACGCCGGTCGTGCGGCGCGGCTCGAGGCCGAGGTCGCGCAGCATGATCGCGCTGCCCTGGCAGAGCACGACGGCCCGCTCGATCGTGTTCTCGAGCTCGCGCACGTTGCCGGGCCACGGGTACGCCGCGAGCGCGGGCTTGGCGGCGTCGTCGAGGCGCAGCGTGCCCTTGCGGTAGCGGCGCGCCATCTGATCGATGAAGTGCGAGGCGAGGTCGACGACGTCGTCACCGCCGCGCGCGCGCAGGGTCGGGATCTCGATCTCGACGACGCGGAGCCGGAAGTAGAGGTCGCTGCGGAACTGGCCGGCGGCCGACATTGCCGCGAGGTCGCGGTTCGTCGCCGCGACGAGGCGGACGTCCGCCGCGAGCGTCTCGCGGCCGCCGACGCGCTCGAAGCGGCGCTCCTGCACGAAGCGCAGGAGCTTGCCCTGCAGCGGCAGCGGCAGCTCGCCGATCTCGTCGAGGAACAGCGTCCCGCCGTGGGCGGCCTCGACCTTGCCGATCACGCGGCTGTCCGCGCCGGTGTACGCGCCGCGCTCGTGGCCGAACAGCTCGCTCTCGACGAGCGCCGCGGGCAGCGTCGTGCAGTCGACGTGCACGAACGGCGCCTCGCGCCGCCGGCTGTTGACGTGGATCGCGCGCGCGAGCAGGCCCTTGCCGGTGCCGGTCTCGCCGTGGAGCAGCACGGTCGCGTCGGTCTGCGCGGCGCGCCCGATCATCTCGTACACGGCGGCCATCGCCGGCGAGCGGCCGATCACGTGGTTGAAGCGGCCGCGCAGCACGAGGCCGCGCTGCGCGTCGTCGCCGCGCAGCGTGGTGTAGTCGAGCGCGCGCCCGATCTGCTCGGCGAGCACGCGCAGGAACTCCTCGTCGCGCGAGGTGAACGCGCCCTCGCGCTTGTTCAAGACCTGCATGACGCCGCGGATCTGCTCGCGCCGCACGATCGGCGCGGTCAGCATCGACGTCGTGCGGTAGCCGATCCGCTGCGCGATGTCCTCGCCGCCCCACCGCGGGTCCGACTCGGGATCGCGCAGGTTCACGACCTGGCCGGTCGCCACGACGTAGCCGACGACGCCGTGGCCGGGCGGCACCCGCAGCTCGGGCAGCTCGGGCAAGATCGCGACGCGCGAGCGGATCTCGCCGGTCTCGCTGTCGATCAGCCACAGGGTCGCGCGATCGGCGCCGAGCGCGCGCGCCACCCGGTCGGCGAACGTCGCGAGCATGTCGTCGAGCTCGACCTCGCCGGCGATCATCGCGCCGAGATCGGCCAGGAGCTCGAACCGCTGCTCGTGCTCGCTCATCCGCGCGCCCAGCATCGCACGGCCGGCGCCGGCCGGACCTTCCGGTGACGGGAACATGCTCATGCTCATGCCGCGGCAGGCGCCTCCCGCGTGGTCTCCCGCGCCGCCGCGGTCCGCGCCTTCGCTTCACTGGCCGCTTCACTCGCGGCCCACTCCGCGTCGCGCGCGCGGAGGACCATCCCCTCGCGCGCGGCCACCGTCCCGGGCAGCGCGGCGCGCGCGGTCGCCTCGATCGCCGCGAGCTGCGCGTCGGTGCGAGCGGGATCGTGGTGGAACAGGACGAGCTGCGGCACGCCAGCCGCGCGCGCGAGCTCCGCGCCGGCCTGCCACGTGGAGTGGCCCCAGCCGACCTTCGAGGGGTACTCGTCCGGAGTGTACTGCGAGTCGTAGATCAGGATATCGGCGCCGGCCGCGAGCTTCTTCAGCGTCGGATCGACGCACGCGAAGTGCTCGGTGTCCGTCGCGTAGACGATCGAGTGGCCGCCGTGCTCGAGCCGGAAGCCGTACACGGGATCGGGGTGGTTGAGCCGCGCCATCGTGATGTCGATGTCGCCGATGGTGAAGCGATCGTTCGCGCGCAGCTCGCGCGTCGTCACCTGGCCGCCTAGATCGGTGAAGTCGACGGGGAAGAACGGCGCGCGGAAGATGCTGCGGATCGCCTCGTCGAGCGGCACGACGCCGTTGGGGCCGCTCGCGATCTCGATGCGGTGGCCGGGCACGTACACGGGCGTGAAGAACGGCAGGCCGCACACGTGATCCCAGTGCAGGTGCGAGAGCAGGATCGTCGAGTGGCGCGGGCCGCCGGCCATGCGCTCGTTGCCGAGCGTCCGCAGGCCGGTGCCGGCGTCGAGGATGATGCGGGTGTCGCCCGCGCAGACCTCGAGGCACGCGGTGTTTCCGCCCGCGGAGAGCTCCGCGCCCGGCGTCGCGATCGAGCCGCGAACACCCAGAAACCGAACCGTCAGATCGTGCGCCATCGGGGACCTCCTCAAAATCAGTTGCGAGGAGAGCTAGAGCACCCGCGATGCCAGGTCCGATCCCAAGGATCCCGTGCACTTCCGTTGTCATCCTGAAGGCTCGCACGCTTCAGAGCGAAGCGGCCGGCTGCTTCAGAACGGAGCAAGCTGCCCGAATTCGCCCCTGCGGAGGAGCGCCCAAGGATGTTCTGAGCCGAATTGGGTAAGCTGCCGAGGTGCCCGTCCCCGTGGTCCTCTCGGCAACCAACCTCCGATGGCTCGAGCAGCTTCCTGGATCGGTTGCGGCGGATGACCTCGATGTCACCTACAGCTTCCCACACGAGCTGAACCACTCCCGGGAGCTCGCGAAGCAGATCCTCCAGGGATCTGGGGACGATGAGAACCTGCTCTGGCACATCCAGATCTACAACGCAGACGGCGAGAAGGTGCTCAAGGCTCCGCTCTCACGCAAGATCTACGCGAGCACACCACTGCGCGCTGTTCGGGAGAACGGCCCGGTCGTCTACAATGCACTCTTCTTGGTCAACGAGCGCTTCAAGCGACAGGGATTGGCGAAGCGCGTGTATACCGCCGAGGGACGTCTCTACAAGAAGTGGCGACTGCGAGAGGTCCACTTGAACGCGCGGGAAGATGGACTGGTCGTGTGGGTGAAGAGCTTCGGATTCCTGCCGCGGCTGCCTGCTGTGCTTGCTACCGAATACGAGGATTGGGCACAACGGCGGCGCATGGACCCAACTCCTCCCAGCCGACCGGCAGACTATCCTGAAGAGTTCCTGCGGTCGAGAGATACCCTCGATCTCTACAAGGTGATCTAGATGAGGAAGATCACTCTGACATTATTGTATCAGGATGGCGTGACGCGTGTTGCGGAGCTTTCATGGTTCGCAAACCGCACTCAGATCGTCTTTGCCAAGGAGACTCTTCGCTCCGAGCTCGAGCAGCTCGTGGGCGATGGGCTGTCCGAGTGGGTCGGGCCTGAAGAGGATCCAGCTCCGAGGATGACACCGAGCTCAGATCCACGGTTCCTCGAGCGGCTCGCAGCCTATCTTCGCCGTCAGTTCCGATTCGCCATCGAGCTTCAGGACAGCGAGCTCGCGAAAAAGCGAGATACCCTGCAATGGCCGCGAGATAACGAGCATTCGCTGAGACATCGTGCCGGGGTCGGCTGATGTATGTAGCCGCGCAGCGGGTACGTTCACCCGGAGGAAGCGCCGGGATCAATGCGTTTCTCTGCGTTCACGGTGGCGCGGCTGTACCTGGCGTGTCGTGGTCATCTCCCGACGTGGATGTGATCGCAGAGCGCTTCCCTGGAAGGCTCGTAATTCAGCGAGTGGAGCAGCCGACGGGCGGGAACGACGTGCTGAGCTACCTCGACATCGCCGCTCCCGATTCGATGGGGCTCGAGCGGCTCACGCGCATCCTCTGGAGTAGCCCGTCCCCGCCCGCGAATATATTCGGCTGGACGATCGATGCGGTCTCGTTCCGGTTCGTGTCCGAGCGCGTGGAGGATCCCGTGTCGGAGTTCCTCGAGCTGAGGAGACATGCGGTGCTGCTGATCGATCCGAAGCGACCGAGCTCGACGGACGGCCAGGAGCTCCCCACAGCGCTCCTTGCGCCGGGGGAGATCCCAGGCGGGGACGTGTCCAAGAACTTGTTCCTTCTGGCGATGGGAGACGTGGAGATCATCGCGCAGGATGTTCCCGGAGTCGGCATCGTCTATCGCCTCGGCACAGAGACGGCGGCTCGCTTCCTGGAGCACGGGGTCCTGGCCGCGACGGCGACCCTCAATGTTGCTTACGAGGATCTGGACGAGCTGAAGCGAGTCTGGGGCGCTGACGCGTACCATGAGCGAATCGCGCTCGCGCTGACGGGCATCACACAGGCCGCATTGCGCGGACTTGGGGGATATAGAGTCGAGCATCGGCCAGAGCAGCCTGGGAGGACAGAGGTTGCCACTCGGGAGATTCCAGGACAGATCGAAGGCTACTGGCTCGGACCTCGTTCAGATCCAGCCCAGGCTCCGCCCAAGGGGTGGCCTACCGGAGCGCTGCTGCGATCGGAAGACGGGGCGCGGGCATTGGATCTGGTATTCATCGAGCGCGCGTGGTTCCCATTGTCGGAGGCGGCGCTTTACACGTATCCACACACGTTCGGGTTGCAGGGCGGAGAGCAGTGGCGCTTCCTCTGCAAGGACTCCAACGAGATATTCGAGGTCGCGATCGGGCCGTTCCTCACAGCGGACGAGGTCGCCCGACACTACGGGCCTGAGGCATTGGCTCGAAGTCGGCCCAGCTACAAGACGGTTCAACTGCTGCTGAAGGTCTTGCCGCGCTGAGTTGCCCAAGGTCGCTCCTGTGGAGGAGCGCTCGCCGCCCGAGATCCAAGGAGGTCACAGGAAGCGGCGCAGGCGGAACGTGAGCCACGACAGCGCCTTCTTCCACCACGGGAGCCGGCGCCACGCCTCCTGATCGTACGGGTCGCAGCCCTCGAGGTCGCGCTGGAAGTGGCCGACGAGCGAGGTGGCGATGGCCGGATCGAGGATCTCGACGGTGACCTCCAGGTTGTTGAACCGGCTCATCGAGTCGAAGTTGTAGCTGCCGATCGTCGACCAGGTGGCGTCCACCACGCACGTCTTGGCGTGCATCATCGGGCCGCGCCACTGGAACACCTTCACGCCGCCCCGGGCGAGCCCGCGCAGCACGTAGAGGCTGGCCCACTGGATGATCTTCACGTCGGAGCGGCCGGGCACGATCAGGCGCACGTCGACGCCGCGGCGCGCGGCCCGCGCCATCGCGCGGCGCAGCCCGCGATCGGGCAGGAAGTACGCGTTCTGGATCAGGACGGCCTCGCGCGCGGCCCGCAGCACGTGGAGGTAGGCGCGGCGCGTGGTCGCGCGCTGGCGGCGCCGCGTGTTGTCGATGAGGCGCGCGTAGCTCGCGCCGGGGGCGGCCACCGCCTCGCCCTCGCCCTCGCGCGGCGGCGGCGACCGCGGCGGCGCGTACGGCGTGCCGCCGCCGCGCAGCCACGAGCGGCGGAACATGCGCGCCAGATCGATGACGATCCGACCGGTGACCTTGCAGTGCATGTCGTGCCAGCCGACGCCGCCGTCCTCGATGGCGGCGTAGTCGTTCGAGATGTTGAGCCCGCCGGTGAACGCGACCTCGTCGTCGACGACGAGGATCTTGCGGTGATCGCGGTGCGAGAGGCGGAACCGGCGGCGCCACTGCGCGATCGGGTTGAACGCGATGACCTGGCAGCCGGCGGCGCGCAGATCGTCGACCCAGCCGCCGGGCAGGCCGAACGAGCCGACGGCGTCATAGATGAGGCGGACCGCGACGCCGGCGCGCGCGCGCTCCATGAGCACGGCCTTGAACCGATCGCCGGTCAGATCGGCCGCGAGGATGTACGTCTCGAGGCAGATCGTGCGCCGCGCGCCAGCGAGCGCCGCGAGCATCGCGGGGTAGGTCTCGCCGCCGTCGCGCAGCACGGTGATCGAGCAGCCGGGGCGCCAGCGCACCGGCGAGCGCGCGTACACCCGGAGCTGCCGGGGGAGCGGGACCTCGATCGCGCGCGACGGCGGATCGCTCACCGGCTCGGGCGCGGCGGGATCGGGCTGCGGCGCGGGCTGCGGCGCGGGATGCCTGGCCATCTACCCGGGGGGCTTGCCGTAGCTCACGGCCACGATCGTATAGGTGACGTCGCCGCGCGGCACCCGCACGGTGACCTCGCTGCCGTCTCGCTTGCCGAGCAGCGCCCGCGCGACGGGTGAGTCGATGCTGATGAAGCCTTGATCAAGATCTGATTCATCGGCGCCGACGATCCGGTACGTCTTCTCCGCGCCCTCCTCGTCCTCCACCGTGACGTACGCGCCGAAGAACACGCGCGCGGGATCGCTCGGCGGCTCGCTGACGACGGTGATCTCGTCGAGCCGCTTGGATAAAAAGCGCACGCGACGGTCGATCTCGCGCAGCCGGCGCTTGCCGTAGATGTACTCGGCGTTCTCGCTGCGATCGCCCTGCGCGGCGGCGTCGGCCACCTCCTGCGTCACGCGGGGGCGCTCCACGGTCCACAGCTGATCGAGCTCGGCGCGCAGGCGCTTGGCGCCTTCCGGGGTGATGTATCCCGAGCGTTTGGGCTGCGGTGCTCGATCCCGCGTCGACACGAAACCGAGCATATCCGGTATGCTGCGCGCCGGCACGTATGGGAACCGAGTTGCTCATCGTGCTGGCGTTCCTGGTCCTGAACGGGCTGTTCGCCGGCACCGAGATCGCGGTCCTGTCCGTGCGCAAGACGCGGCTGCGCGAGTTCATCCGCCGCCGCGATCGGCGCGCGCTCGCGCTCAAGCGGCTGCGCGATCACCCGGAGCGCTTCCTCGCTACCGTGCAGATCTGCATCACCACGGCGGGCACGGCGGCGGCGGCGTTCGGCGGCGCGCGGCTCGAGCACACGCTCGCCGTGGAGTTCCGGAAGGTCGGCCTGGGCCACACCACGGCGCTCGTGACCGTGATCGTGATGATCGTGTTCCTCGAGCTGGTGGTCGGCGAGCTGGTGCCGAAGTCGCTCGCGCTGCGCTACTCGGATCGCTACTCGTTCCTGACGGCGCGGCCACTCCTGTTCCTGTCGCAGCTCATGCGGCCGCTCGTGTGGTCGCTCACCGCGGTGTCGAACCTCGTGCTGCGCTTCTTCGGCGACAAGACCACGTTCACCGAGGCGCGGCTCTCGCGCGACGAGCTGCAGCAGCTCGTCGAGGAGGCGGCCAAGACGGGCTCGGTCGATCCGCGGGCGAGCGAGATCGCGTCGCGCGCGCTGGGCTTTGGCGAGGTGACGGTGGCGGAGGTGATGGTGCCGCGGAACCGCGTCGTGGCGCTCCGCCGCGGCTCGCCGCCGGAGGAGGTCCAGCGCGTGATCCTCGAGGAAGGCCACAGCCGGATGCCGGTGTACGACGGCTCGATCGACAACATCGTCGGCTACGTCGTCGCGCGCGACGTGCTCGCGCTCGCCTGGGAGAAGGGCCTGGTCGTGCTCGAGGACATCCTGCGCCCGCCGCACAAGGTGCCGGAGACGACGCGCGCGCTCGATCTCCTGCGCGAGATGCAGCGCCGCCGGACCCAGATGGCGGTCGTCGTCGACGATCAGGGCGGCGTCTCGGGGCTGGTCACGACGGAGGACCTGATCGAGGAGCTGGTCGGCGACATCATGAGCGAGGACGACGTCCCGGAGCAGTTCTTCACCCGCGAGCCGGCGGGGACGATCCTGGTCCAGGGCTGGGCGTCGGTCCGCAAGGTCAACCGGGACCTCCACCTGGACCTGCCGGTCGGCAAAGACCGGACGACGATCGCCGGCCTGTGCATGGACCTGGCGCAGGCCATTCCCCAGGCGGGGGAGCGGCTGACCACCGACAACGGCACGATCCTCGAGGTGATCGAGGCATCCCCCCGGCGCGTCCGGCGGATCCGGATCCACCCGGTCGCCCACAGCCCGGACGACGCCGAGCCCGAGCTCGAGGACTGAGCCCTGAGCCCTGTGGGCCCTGGGCCTCCCGAGCGCGCGCGAGGGGGCGAAGCGCGGGGGGCTTCGCCCCTCCGTTCAGGTCCCAGCGATGGGTGGACAGGTCCTGGACCGGGGGGCCGGGGCCGCGCGCCGGGTGGCGGCTGCGACAGGGCGCGGCCACGGCTGCGGCAGATCGCGGCCATGGCGCGGCGCCCCCCGCCCGGGGTCAGCCGCTGGGCGGAAGGACCGCGAAATCCTCGTCGATTCGTACTACGCCACCTGTCACCAGTGCCTTCCCTGATCGGTTACTATCGTCGAGATGACGGTCATCGCGCGCGACGCTGTCGCGGCCGACCATCTTGTTTACGCCTGGCCGTTTCCGCTCGGCCCGGAGTGCGAGGTGACGTGCGCCGATGACGAGCAGGTCGTGATGTGCCCGGCGTGGATGGTCGGCGATCGGCTGGGCCCGGGCCGGCACCGCTGGCGCACGCCGGATCCGATGCGGCCGGTGGCCGCGTACTTCGTCCTGATGGCGCCCGTCGAGGTGGCGTTCGATCTGGTGACGACGTTCATGATCCCGATGATGGGGATGCCGGTGCGGGTGCGCGCCGTCGGCGCGATCCAGGTCCGCTGCACCGATCCGGGCCTCCTGATCGCACAGTTCGTCGGGCTGCCGTTCGATCACGTGAACGAGGGCCTCATGCGCAGCGTGTCGCGCAGCGTCGAGCGGATGCTCGCGCGGCTGCTCATCCGGCGGGTCGTGATGTCGGGGACGCCGTACGCGGTGACGGATCCGATGATGCTCGGCCAGATCTGCGAGGAGCTCATCGCGTACAACCCGACGGCGGGCGCGGTGTTCGGCATCGAGCTGATCCGCATGGGCTACCTGGCGATCTCCGCCGACGACGGCAGCTCGCCGTACCTGCCGGTCCCGGTCGCGCCGTCGGCGCCGCCGGTCTACGCGAGCCACTTCGAGGAGGTGGGCTCGCAGCCGGATCTCCAGCCTCACCAGTCGGGGCACGGCCGGGCGGCCAGCCAGCACGACGGCATGGTGGCGGCGTCCACGCCGCCGCCCCCGCCCCCGCCCCGCGAAGGCGGGCCGGACAAGGCGGTCGCGTCGGGCGAGATCGTGCCCCGCAGCAACAAGAAGACCGCGCCGGGCGTCCCGGCGCCGCCGTCGATCACCGCGCTCGGGACGAACCCGGCCGGC
>DATMCI010000159.1:0-9241 GCA_035558535.1 Kofleriaceae bacterium | reverse complement strand
ACCGAGATCGCGATCGCCGTCTCGACGACGCGCGACGGCAGCTGCACGAGGCCGGCGGCGGAGATCACGAGCGTGATCGAGTGCGCGAGCGTGAACGCCGTCACGATCTCGAGGACCTCGCCCGCGACGCCGCGCAACGATTCGGCGGGCTGTGCGCGACCGCCGATGCGCGGGAACACGGCGGGGAACAGCAGGCAGAGCAGGAACAGCACGTGATCGAGCCCGATCCAGATGTGCCAGATGCCCTCCTTCACGAACGCGGCGAACGAGGCGCCGCTGGCGAGCGCGATCCGCACGGGCGCGGCGTCGCGGATGATCTCCGTCGATCCGGCGACGTGGACGAGCCCGCGGTGCTGCGCGTCGACGTCGAACAGGAGGCCGTACGTCACCGTCACCGCGCCGTCGGGCGCGGCGGCGCAGCGCGCCGTGATCGGCTGCGCCCAGTAGGCGCCGTCGGAGAGATCGACGAGCGCGGCGATCCCGAGCGAGAGCTCGCACGGCGCGCCGCCCGCGGCGAGCGCGAGGCGCCCGGTGAGGTAGGCCGTGATCCGCGGCGCGGCGGCGGTCAGCTCGCCCCACGTGACGTCGCCGTCGCCGTCGGCGTCGAGGGTGAGCGCGGCGTCGAGGTCGCGGACCGCGACGTCGAGGCGGCCGTCGAGCCGCGCGCCGTCGATGGCGAGGCGCAGGTGCGCGTCGCTCGGCTTGTGCGCGAGCGCGGTGCCGGCGGACGCGGCGAGGACCGCCGCGAGGGTCGCGGCGGCGAGCGCGAGGCGGGGCATCATCGGGCCTCCAGGCGGGCGAAGAAGATCTCGAGCTGCGCGTCGCGGAGGCCGTTTGTGCGGGCCCACGCGAGCACCGGGCGCGCCGCGTCGGCGTCGCTGGCCGCGGCGGCGGCCTCGGCGAGGAGGCGCGCGTCGGCGAGCTCCTTCTGGACGGCCCAGTTGTCGCGCGCGAGGGCGACGGCCGCCTTCGGATCGTGCAGGACGGCGAGCGCGAACATGGCCTCCTCGCGGAGGTGGATGCGATCGCCGCGCAGCGCGGCCGCGGCGATCCGCTCGCGCATCGCGCGGACGAGCGCCTGCTCGTCGGGGCCGTGGCTCTGGTGCTCGGCGATCGCGCGGCGCACGAGGTGGCTGTCGATCGCGTCCTTGCCGGCGAGCAGCAGGCTGGCCTCGCGCGCGCGGCCCTCGAGGAGCAGCACGTCGGCGAGCAGGTTGCGCGCGTACGCGTCGTGGGTATCGAGCGCGAGCGCGGCGCGCAGGTGCTGGGCGGCAGCGGCCCGATCGCCGCGGACGAGCGCCAGCTCGGCGAGCTGCGTGAGCGCCCAGCCGCGGACACCCGCGTCGGCGCGGCGCGCGCCCGCGAGCGCGCGGCTCACGCTCTCGTACGCGCGGTCGGCCTTGCCGGCGATCGCGTCGAGCGGCGCCTCGCACGTCGCGGCCACGAGCGGGCTCGCGAGCCTGGCGATCGCCGCGCAGCTCTCGCGCGCCCGGGCGTAGTCGGCGGTGACCGTCGCGACGACGGCGCGCGTCAGGTGCGCCTGTGCGAAGGTCGCGGCGTCCTCGGCGTCGCCGTCGGCCGCGGGCGGCCGCGCCACGACGCGATCGAGGTCGGCCTTGGCGCCGTCGAAGTCGTGGAGCGACTGCCGGATCGTCGCGCGCAGGAGCAGCACGCCCTGCGGCGGCTCGGCGAGGCTCCACCACGGCGCGAGCGTCGCCTGGGCGCGGCCGAGGAACCGCGGATCCGACAGCGTGCGGTACCGGCGGATGTCGGCGCGCGCGAGCGAGACAGCGAGCTCGACGCGATCCGGCGCGGCGGCGAGCGTCCGGCGCGCGGACAGCTCATCGGGATCGCGCGTGGGGACGCGCGCGACCACCGCGGCGTCCTCCGCTGGGGTGTACGTGGCGGCGGCCGCGGCCTGGCGCGCGGGCGCGGCGAACGCCGCGAGGGTCAGCGCCCCCGCGAGCCCCAGCGCTCCGAGCCCGAGCACGACGAGCTTTCGCCGTCCCCACAGGCGGTGAGGTCTCTGCACGGGGTACCTACGAGCCGCCCCGCGCCCCGGATCGCGCGCTCCCGGCCAGATCCGCCGCGATCTCCGAACCCGGCGCGAGCGCTCGCGATTCGCCGCCGCGCGCCGCGGTGCGGCGGTGCCTCGAAAGCGGCTCGCTATCCGCCCCCGCGAGGAGGCGCGCGCGTCGCCGAACGGTTGCCGCGCTCGTCGCGCGGCGCGGGCGCGGCTACTGCGCCTTCGGCGGCGCGACGTAGCGGCCGTCGATCAGGGCGCGCTCGGCCTCGGGCAAGATCTCGGCGCGCGCCTTGACGATGTCGCCCTCGACCTCCAGCTTGCGGAGGAAGATCCAGCCGAAGCCGGCCGCCGCGATGAGGCCGATGATGATGACGGGGATCGCCGGGGTCTTGCCGGTCGCCAGCGGCAGCGCCGTGCCGGCGAGCGCCGCGCCCGCGGCGAGCTTGGCCTTGCCGAGCGTCATCTTCCACTGGGTGGCGGCCGCGCCGGCCGCGGCGTCGTAGGCGGGGCGCGTCGCCTGCGCGATGACGTTCGGATCGCGCGTGCCCATCATCGCGCCGGTCTTGAGCGCGGCGGTGATCCCCTCGAAGAACGTGCCCTGCATCGTCGCGGACACTCGCTCCACCTGGTACGGGTTCGTCCGCAGGAGGTTCACGAGCATGAGGCGCGCATTGGAGTACTTCAGGTTCGCCCCGAAGGTGCCCACCACGAACACGCTCACCGTCACCAGGCCGATGATGGCCAGGAGATAACTGATCACCGTTTGCACGACTTCCAGCTTAACGTGGATGGTCGCGCGAGCGCCAGGCATGCTTGCTCCCCCGGCGTGGAAGTTTGGCGCCGCTACGCGCGGGCGGGCGGCTTCCGCTCCGGCCAGCCCTGCTCGCCGACGAGCGGGACGAACCGCACGTCGCCCAGGTCCTCCTCGACGAACGAGCGCTCGTCGCGGCGCACGATGCGCACGAGGCGCTGCTGATCGGCGCCGCCGCTCGGCAGGACGAGCCGGCCGCCGATCGCGAGCTGATCGAGCAGGGCCGGCGGCGGCGCCGGGGCTCCTGCCGCGACGCAGATCGCCTCGTAGGGCGCGCCCGGCGGCCAGCCGAGCGAGCCATCGGCGTGGTGGACGTAGACGTTGGAGAAGCCGAGGTGGTGGAGCCGCTGCGCGGCCGTGCGCGCCAGCTCCCCGAGCCGCTCGACGGTGTCGACCTCGCGGACCATCGCGCCGAGGATCGCCGCCGCGTAGCCCGAGCCGGTGCCGATCTCGAGCACGTGCTCGTGGCCGCGCAGCTGGAGCGCCTGCACCGTCAACGCGACGACATACGGCTGCGAGATCGTCTGCCCGAGGCCGATCGGCAGCGGCGCGTCGGCGTAGGCGTGAGCGATGGTGTCCGGTGACACGAACGCCTCGCGCGGCACCCGCGCGAACGCCTGCAGCACCAGCGGATCACGGATGTCGCGCCGCCGGAGGTGATGCTCCACCATGCGCGCACGCTCCAGCTCCGGAGTCACGAGTGCCCTCGCCATGACTCATACCTTCTCACGGCAGCGGGGCACTGCAATCGGAGAAACCGGCGCTGAATGCAAACATGACGACGGTGTGCGCGGGCGCGCGCTCAGCCGGTGAGCCTGCGCGCGAGCGCGAGCCCGAGGAGGCCCGTACCGAAACAGCCGAGCAGCGTGGCGGCGATGTACAGAAGCCCCCGCACGGCCTGTCCGCCGGAGAGCAGCGCGGTCGATTCGTAGTTGAACGACGAGTACGTCGTGAGCCCGCCGAGGAAGCCAGTCGTGAGCGCGAGCCGCAGGTTCGGCGGGAAGCCGGCGATCCGGACGGAGAGCTCGAGGACGAGCGCGATCGCGAACGAGCCGGCGAGGTTCACGGCGAGCGTCGCGTACGGGAACGCGCGCGCGCCGATCCACAGCGCGATCAGGTAGCGCGCGCCGCAGCCGAGCGCGCCGGCGCCGCACACGATGAGGAAGCGTTCCACGCGGCCGAGCTTAGCCCGGCGGCGATCGATCGCGCCGCCGCGCGCCGCCTCACGCCGCGTTGCGGCCGCTGTGGCGGTGATCCTTCGATCGGATCGTGAGCACGGGGCAGGGCGCGGAGCGCACCACGCTCTCGGCGATGCTGCCGAGCAGCGCGCGCGTGACGCCGCGCCGGCCGTGCGTGCCCATCACGATCAGATCGGCGCCGACCTCCTTGGCCGCCTGATCGATCATGTCGCGGGCGTCGCCGGTCTTGAGCAGGACGGAGCCGACCGGCACGTCGCCGCGGCGGCGGGCCACCAGCGCGTCGAGCGCCTGCTGGTTCTCGGTCACCATCGAGTCGATCATCGTGCTGGTCACCGCGACACCCAGCTCGGGGACGCCGAGCGCGGGGATGCCGATGACGTTCACGACGTGCACCGTGGCGCCGAGTTTTTGCGCGAGCTCGCACGCGTAATCGAACGCCTCTTCGGCGTGCTGGCTCAGATCGGTCGGGACAAGGATGTTCTTCGGCAGCATCGCAGCCTCCGCCCACCCGCCGCTTCACGAAGCGGGCCAGCCCGATCCCCTGGGGGGACGGCCCGTAGATTCGCGCAGACGCTGCGCGTACCGCGCGCGAGCGCGCAGGGACTGCTTGCGCGATACTCCTCCCGCGCGATGCGTCTGACCCGCAAGTTCATCGCCGCGCTGGTCATCGGCGTGGCGCTCGTGGCGCTCGTGCAGGGCTACCTCGACTACCAGCGCGATCGCGACACCTTCGATCGCCAGCTCCGGGGCGAGGCGGCCGTGCTCGGCCGCGCCCTGGCGCGCGGCGTCGCCGACGTCTGGCAGCGCGATGGCGAGGCGGCGGCCCGCCAGTTCCTGGACACGGCGGCCAGCAAGAGCGGCCGCTTGCAGGCGCGCTGGGTCTGGATCGATGCCAAGGGGCCAGACGCGCCGCGGGCGCCGCGCGACGACCTCGAGCCGCTCAAGCAGGACCAGCTCGTCACGGTGCGCGAGCCGGTGCGCCGGCTCCTCCTCACGTACCTCCGCGTCGAGGTGCCCGAGCGCCGGCTGGGCGGCGTCGAGATCGCGCAGTCGCTCGAGCAGCTCGACGAGTACCTCGCCGCGTCGCTGCGCACGCAGGTGATCGGCTCGGTGAGCGCGGTCGCGTTCGCCGCTGCGCTCGCGCTCGGCCTCGGCGTGGTCTTCATCGGGCGGCCGATCTCGCGCCTGGCGGCGAAGGCGCGCCGCGTCGGCACGGGCGACCTCTCCGGCCCGCTGCAGCTCCGCCAGCGCGACGAGCTGGGCGAGCTGGCGACCGAGATCAACGACATGTGCGAGCGGCTGGCCGACGAGCGCGGTGCGCGCGAGCAGGCGACCGAGCAGCTGCGCCACGCCGACCGGCTGACGACGGTCGGCAAGCTGGCGTCGGGGCTCGCGCACGAGCTCGGGACGCCGCTCAACGTCGTGCGCGGCCGCGCGAAGCTGATCGTCGATGGCGAGGTCGAGGGCAAGGAGGCGCTCGACTCGGCGCGGATCGTCGTCGAGCAGTCCGAGCGCATGACGGCGCTGATCCGGCAACTGCTCGACTTCGCGCGCCCGCGCGCGCCGCTCACGGCGCCGGTCAACGTGACGGGCCTGGCGCGCCGCGTGTGCGAGCTGGTCGCGACGATCGCGCGCAAGGGCTCGGTGACGCTCGTGCCGCCTCCGCACGACGAGAACTTGCTCGTGCCCGCCGATGACGGTCAACTCACGCAGGTGCTCGCGAACCTCGTCGTCAACGCGATCCAGGCCACGCCGGCGGGCGGCGCGGTGACGATCGCCGCGCGCGTCGTCGAGCTCGCGCCGCCGCCGTACGTCGGCGGTGGCGCCGCGGAGCAGCCGTGGATGGCGATCGAGGTCAAGGACACCGGGTCGGGCATGGACGAGGTGACGCGGTCGCGCGTGTTCGAGCCGTTCTACACGACGAAGGAGATCGGCGACGGCACCGGCCTCGGGCTGTCGGTGAGCTGGGGCATCGTGCGCGAGCACGGCGGCTGGATCGATGTCGCGTCCGCGCCGGGGGCCGGCTCCACGTTCACGGTGTATTTGCCGAGAGGTGCCTCATGACCTCCGAGCGAGGTTATTTAGATCCATGACGACGGTGTTCGTGATCGACGACGAGCGCGAGATGGTCGACCTGATCGCGCTCGGCCTCAAGAAGCGCGGCTTCACGGTCGTGCCGTTCGGCTCCGGCGCCGACGCGCTCGCGGCGATCCCCGGCCGCGACGTCGACGTGATCGTGACCGATCTCAACATGAAGGGGATGACCGGCCTCGAGCTGTGCCAGCGCGTCGTCGCGGATCGGCCCGACATCCCGGTCCTCATGCTGACGGCGTTCGGCAGCTTCGAGACCGCGGTCGGCGCGATCCGCGCGGGCGCGTACGACTTCGTGACGAAGCCCGTCGAGATCGAGGCGCTCGCGATCGCGATCCGGCGCGCCGCCGAGCACCGGGCCCTGCGCGGCGAGGTGCGCCGGCTGCGCGAGGTGGTCGCGAACACGCGCGGCCGCGGCGAGCTCCTCGGCGCGAGCACGGCGATGCAGCAGGTGTTCCAGCTGATCGATCAGGTGAGCACCACCGACGCGACGGTGCTGATCACCGGCGAGAGCGGCACGGGCAAGGAGGTCGTCGCGCGCGAGATCCACAACCGCTCGCGGCGCGCGAGCGGGCCGTTCGTCGCGGTCAACTGCGCGGCGGTCCCCGAGGCGCTCCTCGAGAGCGAGCTGTTCGGCCACGCCAAGGGCGCGTTCACCGACGCCAAGCAGAGCCGCCAGGGCCTGTTCCAGCAGGCGGGCGGCGGCACGCTGTTCCTCGACGAGATCGGCGAGATGGCGCTCGTCCTGCAGCCCAAGCTCCTGCGCGCGCTGCAGGAGCGCAAGGTGCGGCCGATCGGCGCCGAGGCCGAGGTGTCGATCGACGTCCGGCTGGTCGCGGCGACCAACCGCGATCTCGAGGAGATGGTCGAGGACAAGCGGTTCCGCGAGGACCTCTACTACCGGATCAACGTCATCCACATCCCGCTGCCGCCGCTGCGCGCGCGGGGCGGCGACGTCCTGCTCCTCGCGCAGCACCTCCTGCGCCACTACGCCGCCGTGTTCGACAAGAAGGTGGTCGGGCTGTCGACGGCCGCCGCCGAGCGCATGATGACGTACGACTGGCCAGGCAACGTGCGCGAGCTCAGCAACTGCCTCGAGCGCGCCGTCGCGCTCGCGAACTTCGAGGAGATCCAGGTCGACGACCTGCCCGACAAGATCCGCGCGTCGGGCGCGCGCCGCCACCCGACCCTGTCGGGGACCGAGATCCCGGAGCTGCTCACGCTCGAGGAGATCGAGCGCCGCCACGTGATCCGCGTGCTCGAGGCGTGCGACGGCAACCGCACCGACGCGGCGAAGGTGCTCGGCCTGGACCGAAAGACGCTCTACCGCAAGCTCCTGCGCTGGGGAGTCGGCGACGGATCGTGACAGAGCGCGCCGGCCCGTGAGGGCGTCCTCCCGGCTGGTGAGCCGGCGTGCCGGCCGTGTGAGCGGAGACCACGTTGCGCCACACGCGCGCGGCCCGGCGCGGGCGGCGGCGCGGTGAGATCCGCGGGGGGGGCCCGCGGGGCAGTTGCGGACCCGCGCCGGCTCCGTGATCATGCGTGCGATGAGGCTCCCCGCGCTGCTCGCGCTGCTCGCGCTCCCCTCCGCCGCCTGCACGCTCTACTTCGGGTCTGATGAGCCCGTGCCCACCGATCCAAGGGATCCGAGGGCGCCGGACAAGCCTCCCGGCGAGGATCCGACGGATCCAGGCCCCGTGGAGCCGCCGAAGCCGCAGTGCGGGACGCCCGAGGTCCACATCCTCAGCGTCTACGAGACGAGCAGCAACCACAGCACCGCCGGCAACGCCGCCGTGACGATCGAGCGGCCGGGCGACCACATCCTCGTGCTCTCGGCCTACGAGTCGACGAACTGGCACGTCCAGCTGGCCCCCGGCGCGAAGGTCCGCGGCGTCCACCTCATCGGCTACGAGCCGCAGAGCGTCGATCTGCCGAACATCCCCGTCACGCGCGACTCGGGGTGCGGTTACTCGTACCCGTACAACGGCGGCGGCTGCGACACGAACGTGCTGTTCGAGCGCGTCGAGGCGCGCGCCAACGCGGGCATCACGACGTTCCACGGCTGCTACCAGGCCTCGCAGTGGACGCTCCACGCCGACGGCACCGCGGCATCGAACTGCAACACGGCCGCCGGCTACGAGGTCGACGAGCTGATCTCCAAGTGCGACGGCGGCGGCGGCGGCGGCAGCAAGTACACCTGGGAGAAGGCCAGCTTCATGACGCTGACGCCGCCGTCGTGCACCGGCGAGCGCTACCTCCGCCGCGACGACCATTACGGGGTGTGGGTCGGCGCCATCCTGTGCAGTGGGACGAACCAGTACAAGCTGTACATGGGCGCGACCCGCACCGATCGGTTCCTCGAGGTCGCCGACTTCGCGGGCCACGGCCAGGACCACTGCGAGCTGGCCAACCGGTCGTTCAAGATCCCCGACGAGGACGACATCACGAGCGGCGGCTGCACGACCTGCGCGGTCGGTCAGCTCGTCGACGTCGACGGCCCCCCGGTGTACGCCCGCGCGAATTTCGGCCAGCCGTTCCAGCGCGTGCAGTCGCGGTACTGGGCCGATCTGACGACGACGTTCTACTCCTGCGGCGTCTCGATCCCGTAGCGACCGTAGCTCGCCGCGCGGCTCGCGCGCGGGCTCGCCGCGCGCTCGAGAAACGCCGGTGGACGTGAGCGCCGCGGGCGTTATTCACGCGCCGCGCGCGCCTGGGGCGCGATGCCCCGAAGGGGTGTTATGCCCCGCGCGATCTGGTGCAAGGTATCGAGATGATTCGGGGTTCCGCGGCACAGCCGCTGCAGTCGCGTCGGGTCCCAACTCAATTAGGAGACCTCATGCGCACCCTGCTCCGCACCGCTCTCGTCCTCGGCCTGCTTTCGACCCCGGCCTTCGCCGGTGACAAGGCACCTGCCCCCGCGCCCACCAAGACGGACGGGGCGAAGGCTCCCGAGACGAAGCCGACGACGGACACGACGAAGAAGGACGCGGCGAAGCCGGCGCCGGACACGACGACGAAGAAGACGACGGAGACGAAGACGACCGACACGAAGACCAAGACCGACGGCAAGACGACGGACACGACGAAGAAGACGACGGAGACGAAGACGACCGA
>DATMCI010000158.1:0-66939 GCA_035558535.1 Kofleriaceae bacterium | reverse complement strand
GTCCGCGCTGGCCGGGCCGCGCACGGCGCGCATCGAGCGCGGCGCGGCGCCTGCGGGCAAGCGGCGGGCGCGCACCGAGACGTTCGCGACGAACGTGGCGCTGAAGAGCATGCTCGAGCGTGCGACGCCGCTGTTCCCGCTGCCCGCGCTCCGCGACGAGCTCGCGGGCGCGGGCGCGGCCGCGCCCGGGCCCGGTGACGGTGGCGAGCCTGCGGCCAGGCCCGCCACCGCGCCAGCGCCCACGACCGCCGTGGCGCCTCGCCGCGCGTCCGATCCGGACGCCGTCATCGATCGCCCCGAACCGCCGCCTTTGGCGATGCCTGGCCGCACGCCGCCGAGCCGCGGCCTGCTCATCCTGCTCGCGCTCGGCACGCTCGCGCTCGGCGGCGCCGCCGTCAACGCCTTCCTCCGCGGGCGCGGGCGCCACGCCGACCCGGCCCCTTCGCTCGGCCCCTCCGACGCGCCGCCAGCCCCGCTCGACGCGCCCGAGGCCGCGGCGCTGTCCGAAGCCGGCCCGCCCGCCGATGCCGCCCTCTCCGCCGCGTCCGACGCCGCCCGCCCCGGCCCCGGCTCCGGCCCCGGCTCCGGCCCCGGCCCCGGCCCCGGCTCCGGCCCGGCCCCCGGCGACGCCGGCCCGCGCGTGCCGCGCGCCGGCTCCGGCGGTCCCGCAACCCCGGGCGGTTCTGGCGGCGGTCCCGCAACCCCGGCGCCCGATGCCGGCCTCCGGCTCCCCGACCCCGGCCGCCCCACGGGCGAGGCCACGCTCGTCATCGGCGCGAACCCCTGGGGCGACATCTACATCGACGGCACCCGCAAGGGCCGCACGCCGACGACCATCGTCGTCCCCGCCGGCAAGCACGCCATCGAGGTCGTCTTCGGCGGCGAGGACCCGCCGCGCACGAAGCGCTTCGCCATCGATCTCCGCGCTGGCGAGACACAGCAGCTCGACGCCGACTTCACGAAGCCCTAGCCTCGCGGCCCGTCACGCGCTGACCTGCTGGCCTACTGGCCTGTCTTGTCCGGTGTCCGGACGTTGTCCGGCGATGTCCGGCCGGATTTCGGACGAATCACGTTCGCCGCTCCGTGATTCCAACAGGTTGTCGGTGGCCAGGTTCATGCACTGCGATTCCGCATGCCGTCCTGCAATCGGTCGCATGCGAGCTGGGGGATGCCATGACGCTGCCACGCGAGGTCATTCCCGGCCGGTTCTACATGATCACACGCCGCTGCACGCAACGGCTCTTCTTGTTGCGCCCGCACGCCGAGACCAACAACGCATTCCTCTATTGCCTTGCCGATGCCGCGCAACGGTGCGGCATCGACGTCCTCTTGACGTGTGCCATGTCGAATCACCATCACACGGTGATCTATGACCGTCATGGCACAATGCCCGCGTTCACGGAGCACTTCCACAAGCTATTTGCCAAGTGCCAGAATGCTCTGCTCGGACGCTGGGAGAACCTGTGGTCGAGCGAACAGGTGTGCGTTGTCTGGTTGGTTGACCCCGCTGACGTGATGCGCAAGCTCGTTTATGTCGCTACGAACCCTGTCAAAGACCGACTCGTCGAGCGCGTGCATCACTGGCCCGGCGTGAATGGCCTCGGAGCGCTCCTCACGCAGGACCCGCTGCACGCCACCCGCCCGCGGCACTTTTTCCGCCGCGACGGCAAGATGCCCGCTGCGGTGACCTTGCAGCTCGTGCTCCCGCCCGAGCTCGGCGATCCCGAGCAGCTCCGTGCCGAGCTTCGCGAGCAGGTGGCCGCGGTCGAGGCTGCCGCGGCTGCCGAGCGTCAGCGCACCGGCGCCCGCGTCCTGGGACGCCGGACCATCCTGCGCCAGTCCTGGAAAGATTCGCCCAGCAGCCGCGAGCCGCGGCGCGCCCTGCGCCCGACGGTCGGGGCTCGCAGCCACTGGTCACGGATCGAGGCGCTGCTGCGCAATCGCGAGTTCCTGGCTGCCTATCGGGCCGCGCGAAGCCGCTGGATCGCCGGTGAGGCAAGCGCCTTTCCCATTGGCACCTACTGGCTCCGGCGGTTCGCGCGCGTGCCACTGGCAACCTGAAGCTCCGTCATCCACGTGTCTGTCGTAGCACCGCGAGCTTCCAGCTTGCGGCGTCGCGGCGTGGCGCAACGAGGGCAACAGCCACAACAACGGTCGCGGCGATCGCGCTCGCGATGGCGGATCGTCGCCGTAGCGCCACGTCCCCGTGGACGCGATCGAAGCCGCAACCCCGGTCCGGTCGTCGCCCGGTCCGGTCGTCGCATTCCCCAACCAGCCGCGGGGTCACCGTATGCTTGCCTCGGCTTCGCCATGAGCACGGAACACGCCCAGTGAACGACGTCGAGGCGGACTTCATCCGCGCCATCCAGAGCGATCCCGAAGATGACGAGGCGCGGCTCATCTACGCGGATTGGCTCGAGCAGCGGGGCGACGTCCGCGGCGAGTACCTGCGCCTCGAAGTCCAGCGCCGCCGGATCCCGCGGCGCCTCGCGGAGCTCGCGCAGCGCATCAGCCCGAGCTGGCGGGCAGGGGTGGACCTGCGGTGCCGGGTCCTCCTGCTCAGCACCCAGAACATGCTCAAGACGATCATGGCGATCCGCAATGCCACCCAGCTCGATCTCAGGGAGGCCAGGGAGCTCGAGAGCGAGGTGTACATCAAGGGGTACGCGGTGATCCGCGATGACCTCGATCCCGATGCCGCGCGCGCGATCGCCGCGACGTTCGACGGGGCGGCGACCGTGAAGGTCGAGGCGTACGTCGGCAACCCGCCTCCGCGGCGGCCGCTCGTCGAGCCTCACTCGCTCGTGCTCGTCTCGGTGCACGCCGAGCACCGGATCGATGCGATCAAGCTCGTCCGCGAGCTGACCGGCTGGGGGCTCGCAGAGGCCATCCGCGTCATCGACGAGGTCGCTGCCGGCACGCCGCACAAGCTCCGCGTCGTGACCGATGCTGCCGGAGCGGTCCAGCTCGTCACGCGCTTTCAGGGAATCGCCGAGGTCCGCCTCGAGGGCGTCATGCGCTAGAGTTCACGGATGCGCGTCGCGATCCTCGCGTTCCTCATGGCCGCAGCTGCTTGTGCGACGCCGGAGCCACAGCCACAGCACGGCACGGGCCCCGGCCCCGGCCGGCACTACGTCTCGATCGGCGTGGATGCCCTCGAGACGGCGAGCGGCGTGATGGCGCAGGCCGGCGAGCAGCTCGCGGTGCAGGGCACAGGCGGCGGCGCCGCGGTGATCGAGCTCGGCGACGCCGAGCTCGAGGCGCTGTCAGAGCAGATGCACGAGCAGCACGCCCGGTGCGGCGGCTTCATGGTCCACGAGTCGCTCGACGAGGCGCGGGCCGCGCTGCAGGCGCCGCCGGATGGCCGGCCGATCGAGTACACACTCGACCAGGCAGCGCTGGTGAACGATACGCTGCCGCGGCTCGACGAGGCGCGAATCCTCGCGACGATCCAGGAGCTGTCGGCGATGCAGAATCGCTATTACCAGTCCGCCAGCGGCGCCGCAGCGTCGCGCTGGCTGCGAGATCGGTGGCGGAGCTTCTCGGCGCGCACCGACGTCACCGTCGAGCTGTTCGACCACGGGTACGCCCAGCAGTCGGTGATCCTCACGATCCCAGGGACGACACGCGCGCGCGAGGTCGTGGTGATCGGCGGCCACCTCGACTCGATCTCGTTCGCCGGGCGCGACCGCAAGGAGAGCCGCGCGCCCGGCGCCGACGACGACGCGTCCGGGATCGCGACGCTCACCGAGGTGGCACGCGCGCTGCTCGCCAGCGACTACCGGCCCGCGCGCACCGTGCAGATGATCGCGTACGCGGCCGAAGAGGTCGGGCTGCGCGGCTCCCTGGGGATCGTGCGCGAGTACCGGCGCCGCGGCGTGAACGTGGTCGGCGCGCTGCAACTCGACATGACGAACTACCAGGGATCAGACCGCGACATCTGGGTGATCCAGGACCACACGAGCGCCGCGCAGAACCAGTTCTTGATCCGGCTCATCGACACCTACGTCGGCGCGACATGGGGCCTCGCCGCGTGCGGGTATGCCTGCTCCGATCACGCGAGCTGGCACCGCGCCGGGATCCCGGCATCGATGCCATTTGAGTCGCGATTCGACCAGAGTAACCGGAAGATCCACACCGCGAAGGACACGCTCGAGACGAGCGGCGACAACGCCGCCCACGCGGTGAAGTTCGCGCGATTGGCCGCTGCGTATGCGATCGAGCTCGCCAAGACCGCAAACGCCGCGCACGCCGCAGACGCCGCAGATACCGCGCACACCGCAGACGCCGCAGACGCCGCAGATGCCGCGCACGCCGCAGACGCCGCAGACGCCGCAGACGCCGCAGACGCCGCGCACGCCGCGCACGCCGCGGCGCGCACCGACACAGGCGGCGAAGGCCGCGCCCTCGCCGCGATCCTCGGCCTCCTGCTTGCGCTCGGCCTGTGCCGCGCGCTCGCCGGCCACGTGGCCCACGGCGCCGGCCCCCGCGTCGGCCCCGGCGGCAGCTGCTAGCCGGGTGCCACGCGGCGCAGGCGCAGGCGCAGACGCAGGCGCCGACGCAGGCGCCGACGCCGCACCGGCGCGCCCGCGCCACGCGCCCGGGCTCGCCTACATCATCGTGTGACCGCCGGGCGGAGACGGATCCGAGAACGCGTCTTCACAGCGCCGCACACAAGTCCGCCAGGCCCGCGAAGTTGCGTCGGTACGGCGGCTGCAATACGCCGCTCCCGATGCGCGTGCCCCCCTCGCTGCCGCCCTCCCCGCTGCCGCCCTCCCCGCTCTGGCTCCTGGCGCTCGCCGCCGCCGCGGCCGCCGTGCTCGCTGGCTGCCAACCCCCGATGCTCGCGGCGCGCGGGTCGTTCGTCGCCTTCGCGCCCGCGCCGCCGCCCGCGCCGCCGCCCCCGCCGGGCCTCCACGTCCACGCCCGCGCGGCGGCCCACGTGCAGGCGCCCAGCGCCGGGGCCCACGCCCACGTGAGCGTGCAGATCTCGTTCTTCGGGATCCCGCTCGCCGGCTCGCAGGACGTGGTGTTCGTGCTCGATCGCTCCGGCTCGATGAGCGGCATCGCGGCGGGCTTCGCGGGCGAAGACGTCGGGATGAGCAAGACGGGCGCGGTGCTCGCCGGCCTCGGCGCCACGCTGGTCAACGCCAAGGCGAAGGCGCTGCCCTCGAAGATGGAGGCGGCCAAGGAGGAGCTGGCCCGCACCCTCGCCGCCATGCCCGACGGCACGCGCTTCATGATCGTCTTCTTCGACGACGCCATCTCCGCGTTCTCGCCGCGCATGCTGACGCTCGAGCCCCAGACGCGCGCCGCGGCGATCGCGTTCGTGCGCGGCATCAAGCCGGGCGGCTCCACCGCCGCCGTCCCCGCGCTGCGCCTCGCCTACGAGGCCGGCGCCGCCCGCGTCGTGCTCCTGTCCGACGGCCTCGCGAACACGGGCGGCGGCGGCGACACGCTGCTCGCCGAGGCGCGCGGCGTCATGCGCGCGGGCGTGCGGTTCGACACCGTCGGGCTCGGCATCGATCAGGACTCGCAGCTCATGACGGCCCTGGCGGCGGAGAGCGGCGGCATGGCGATCAAGCGTTGACGCACCCGCGCCGGCCGCCGCTCGAGTAAGCTCGGCGGCGGTGGCACCCAAGCGGACGGTCCAGCCGTTCTTCGATGCGCGCGGGCGCCTCCTCATCGAGCGCCGCGGCCTGCCGGCGACCACGCTCGGCAACGATGCCTACCACTTCCTGCGCACGGCGTCGTGGCCGCGCATCCTGCTCCTGTTCGCGGCGCTCTTCGTCGGGACGAACCTCGTCTTCGCGCTCGTCCTGTGGCTCGCCGGGGCCGAGATCACGAACGCGACCTCCTTCGCCGACTACTACTGGTTCAGCGTCCAGACGCTCGCCACGATCGGCTACGGCGTGCTCGCGCCCGCCGACACGCTGTCGCACGTCATCGTCACGATCGAGAGCCTGCTCGGCCTCGGCCTCACCGCGCTCATGACGGGCGTGTTCTTCGCCCGCTTCGCGACCACGTCGGCGCGCGTCATCTTCTCGCAGGTCGCGGTGATCCACGAGTTCGACGGCAAGCCGACCTTGATGTTCCGCATGGCCAACGCGCGCTCGACGGCGATCGTCGAGGCCACCGTGCGGGTGTACCTGAGCCGCGACGAGGTGCTCTCCGGCGGCGAGCGGCTCCGCCGGATCCACGACCTCGCGCTCCGCCGCGGCACGTCGCCGATCTTCGCGCTGTCGTGGACCGTCTACCACGTGATCGACGAGGCCAGCCCGCTGCATGGCCTGACCGCGGCCAGCATCACCGACGGCACCCCGAACATCCTCGTGACGTTCCAGGGCATCGACGACCGCCTCGCGTCATCGATCCACACCCGCTACGCGTACGAGGCGCGCGACATCGTGTTCGGGCGCCGCTTCGTCGACATCATCCACACCGAGCCTGCGACCGGCGTGCGCTACCTCGACGTCGATCGGCTCAATGACACCGAGCCGTTGCCGGAGCGCGCCCTGGCGCTGCCGGAGCGCGCCGCGTAGCGACTAGGCAGCTTCGCTGTAATAGGGCACTTCGGGGAAGTAGCGCGCGCGCATGCGGCGGCAGTACTCGACGAGGTTCTTCGTGTTGCGGGCGACCTGAGTCGAGGGGCTATCCAGCGGCAGATCGATGACGTGCGACAGATACGCCCACGCCGTGGCATCGATGCCGGTGGGCTCGTCGCCGAAGAAGTAAGGCTTGTCGCCGAGGAAGTCGGAGACGGCGAGCAGATCGGCGGTGCCGAGCTCGTGCACCTCCTCGGCGGTGTGCCGGCCCATCCCCGCCCCGTGCATCTGTTCGATCATGGCCTTCCGGATCCCGTTGACCGCGTCCTTCACGTCCTCCCCGACCTGGTCGAGCGGCACGCCGGGCGCCAGCAGCGACCACAGGACGTGCTTGTAGATCGCGAAGCCCGCGTCGTCGCGGTGGCGGATCTGGATGATCAGCCAGAACAGGCTCTCCTTGAACAGCCGGCGGAACGCGAGCCCGATCGCCCGCTCCGCGGGCGTCAGGTTGCGATCGGGATCGACCCCGCGGGTGCGCCGCAGGTGCTCCACGATCAGCGTGGAGTCGGCGATCACCACGCCGTCGTCCTCGATGTACGGCCACTTGCCCTTCGGCGCCGGTACGGGCGACGGGAACGGCGCGACCTCGTACGGCAGGCCCGCGATGCGGAACCAGGTCTCGAGCTTCTGGCATGGTGGGCTGATGCTCCCCGGCATCCCCCACGCCGACGGAAACTTATGGAGTATGATCATGATTGCGCCCCCTTCCTGATTGCTGATTTTGCGATGAACACTAGAAGAATGCGATGGTGCGCACCTCGATGCTCTCGCGCGGCGGCGCATCGGGTGGGCTCGTCGGGTCGTCGAACGCGCTGTGCGCCAGGAAGCGCGCGACGGCCGGCTCGGAGTCGTAGCACTTGAGTAGCAATGCGTGGTTCACTTCCATGTTGGGGAAGTAGTGCCAGCGGTGCGCCTCCGCGTACCGGTACGCGTAGATCTCGCCGGTGCGATCGCGGTAGCGCAGCTCGAGGCGGACGAGGTCCTCGGGCGCGACGGTGCTGACGTCGCACATCGCGAGCGGCAGCTGCTCGACGCGCCGGCGGGTCGGCTTCCACAGGTTGTAGAACGCGACGCGACGCGCGAGCAGCGCGTCCGCCTCGTCGGGGAGCAGATCGCGCACGCGCTGCGGCCCGGAGACGGTGGTGTAATCGGTGTGCACCAGCCTGACGGGGTTCAGCCCCCGCTGCTGCTGCTCGGCCGCGTCCGTCCGCGGCGCGCGGATGTTGTAGTCGAAGACGTGGACGCGCCGCGCGCCGACGCACTCCCGCACGAACCGCGCCACCTCGGGGAAGAACTCGCCGCGCACCGCGCCCGCGTCCTCGAAGCGCGTGAACTCGATGTCGCAGGGGTGCAGCTCGAACCCCTCGCGATCGAGGCTGAAGCGATCCACGCGGTCCCAGCTCGGGGCGATCGAGACGTCCCGCGGATCATCGCCGGGGTCGTGGATGACCGTGCCGGGCTCCGGCGAGTAGAAGTAGAGCGCTGGCGTGACGCCCTTGTCGATCGTGTAGTTCAGCGTCGAGCGAACCGACGGTGCGTGGGTCATGGATCGCGTCCGGAGCCGCAAGAGTAACCGCGACCCGGGCGCCGCGTCTCGATCATTCTCCCGCGATCCGGACGGCGATCCGGACGGCGGCGGGCTAGCGCCGGATCCGCACGCGCCAGCCGCCGGGGACGAAGATCGCGCCGCGGGCGCCGAGCGTCCAGCCCGCCGGCTTCCACGTGTGCTCCTGCGTCGGCGGGATGCGCCACGAGCCGGTGATCCACACGTACGCGCGGCCGTCCCACTGCCACTGGCCAGGCGTCCACACGGCGGTCACCGTCGGGCGCGGCGGCTGCACCTCCGTCGGGGGCGGCGCGGCGGGCGGCGGGGTCGGCGCGTGGACGGTGAGGTCCTTCGCGATGTCCTCGTCGGGGACCTCCCACAGGCCGGCGATCCAGTGGAACTTGGCGTCGGCGTAGTGCCAGTAGCCGGTGATCCACCGCGCGTTGCGGCTCGGCCGGGGCGGCTGCACCTCGACGCGCGGCGGCGGGGGCGGCGGCGTCTTGGCCTTGCTGTCGACGAGCGTCGTGCGCCCCGCGGCGACCTCGCCGTCGATGAACGCGCTATAGCGCTCGCTCCAGGCGCGCGACTCTTCGAGGTACGCCTTCCAGCGCACGGTGGTCATGTCGGCGACGACGGCCCGCTTCTCGATCACGAACACGAGGCCCTCGAGATCGTTCGGCTCGTCGGACCAGAGATCGAGCACGAGGTGCGCGTCGAGCGCGATCGAATCCTCGTATCCATAATACGTGGTGTCGAGCACAGAAGTGCGAGACACGCACTGCTCGGGGATCTGGGCGACGCGCGTGAGCGTGGTCGGCTTCACCTTCGCGGGGGGCGCGGCCTGGGTGCCGTTGGTTGCGCCGGCCTTCGGCGAGCCGGCCTTGGGGGAGCCCCCGCCCGCGCCGGAGCCGGCGCCGGACGCGGCCGCGACGTCCACCGCGCGGTTCGCCTTGCAGGCCGCGTTGTCGGAGCGGCCCCACCCGAACGCGCGATCGGAGGCGTCGGAGGAGAGCCGTTTGTCCTTGTACTCGGCGGTGAGCCGGTAGTTGCCGGCGATCTCGTGCTGGCCGCACGCGTAGACGATGATCTGCTCGCCGTACTTCGCGCGCAGCGAGTCGGTCTCGATCCGGTACGGGCCCTGCCCGCAGCGGTCGCCGGGCTGATAGGCGGCGCGCTCGCGCGTCTCGTACGGGGCCTTGGGCCGCGCGTCCTCGAGCTCCTTGCGCCGGGCGCGGGCGGCCTCGCGCTGGGCCTCTTGTGGATCGTTGGCTCGCTTCGAGGAGCCACCGCAACCGACGACAAGGAGGAAGATGGCTGGCCAGATCCGCACGGCGCGCCAGCATCGCACACCGCATGCCAGGCTGATCCTGGCCGCAACTAGCGGACCTTCCAGGCGCGGTGGAGCGGCCCGTTCACACCACCAGCGAGTACGCCCGGGACTCGATGACGATCAGGATGCCGATCGCCATCAGCACGAACGGGGTGAGCGGGGCGGCCACCCGCCGGATCGGCGGCCCGAGGCGCGGGTGCGTGACGAGGGCGTGCCCGATGAGGCACCAGACGCCGGTCATGAGCAAGAACACGAGCACTGTCGCCGCGAGCTCGAGGGCCGACCGCGTCGCGAACACCGGCACGTAGGCGCCGATGTTGTCGCCGCCGTTCGCGATCGTCACGAGCGCGACGGCGATGACGCGGCGGTGCGCGCCCGCGGGCGCGGCGGGCGGCGTGCCTGCGCCGTCGGTGCCGCTTGTGTCGTCGGTGCCGCCTGCGCCGTCGGTGCCGCCTGCGCCGCGGAGCAGCTTCACGAGCCGCAGCGCGCCCATCGCGAACGGCAGGAGGCCGAGCAGGCCGAGGTACTCGGCCGGCGCCACGAGCGCGAGCAGCGAGCCGGCCAGGCTGATGGCGACGAGCGTGCCGATCCCGAGGAGCTGGCCCAGGACGACCTGGCGCGGCCGGAGCGCCGGATCGGCGAAGAACGTGACGAGGACGAAGAGATCGTCGACGTTCGTGGTGGCGAACAGGAGGATCGCGACGCCGATCACTGGCACGAGCGAAGGCACGGCCGAGCTCATGGCGCTTCGCTGCTCGCTGCTCGCTGCTCGCTGCTCGCTACTCGACGATCTTGATCGTCAGCGCCAGCGGCTTGCCGCGGCGGATCAGGCCGAGCTCGATGCGCTTGGCGCTGCGCAGCGTGGTGTAGACGTCGAGCGCCTTGTCGGCCGAATCGAGCAGCTGGCCATTGACCGACTCGACCGTGTCGCCGTTCTGGAGCCCAATCAGTAGGTACAGCGATGCCGGACGGATCGCGTAGAGCTTGAAGCCGTTCGGCTTGCCGTCCTTGACCGACGGCACGACGCGCGCACCCTTCGCGACCGCCATCGGATTCAGCAGGATCCGATCGACCAGCGATGACTTGATCTCGTAATGCGTGTCGTCGATCTTGCGGATTCTGCTTCTGAGCGCAGTGTCGAGGTCCTCCCGCTCGTCGGGATCGGTCGACCAGGCCGGGTCGGCCGGATTGGCTGGTGCGAGCGAAGCGACCGGAGCGGACGGCCGTTTCGGCGAGGTGAACGAGATCGGCGAGGTGTCGCTGATATCGAACCAGCGGCAATCAGGGTTGCCTGAGTGACCGCCGCAATAGCCGCGTGCGCAGTGGTCGAACGCGACATTGACGTCGTCACACTCTCGATTCGCGGTGCAGCACGCGGCGCCCTCGCAGCGGGTAGACGTGCGAGCGGCGCACTCGAACGCGCGTGTCGCTTGCGCGACGCACGACCCGGCCTCGGCGAGGCGGCCGAGGGCCATACACCAGTCGACGGCAGCCTGCTGCTCCACGCCGCACTGCCCGCGCGACGGCGACATGAGCGACATGCACCGCTGGCGATCGATCGGAGCCGGCGCACCGGCCGCGGCTGCGGGCGTAGCTGCGGGCGCGGCTGCAGGTGCGGGCGTGGTCGCGGGCGTGGGCTTCGGGTTGGTGCTGCAGGCGGCGACGCCCGCGAGCACGAGCGCGAGCGCGGACGCAGACGCGAGCGCGAGGCGTGATGTCGACACGGCGGCACGGTAACACGGCCGCTCCACGGGACTATTCGGCGGCTCGCCGCGCGGCGCTGGCCGAGAGGAGCGGATCGAGCGCGCTCAGATCGGGGACTGGCGTGCGCGGCGACCAGATGCACACGCCGGTCACGCCAATGAACGCGACGGTGCGCCGATCGCCCGAGACCACCATGCCGTCGACGCCGGGGAACGACGTGAGCGGACGCGCCGTGGTGACGTCCCACACGATGGCCGTGTGGTCCCGCGCGGTCGAGACGAAGATCCGGTCGTCGATGAACTCGCCCTGCTGGAGGAGCGCCGTGTGACCCTCGAGCTGGCCGCGCCGCGCGCCCGAGGCGCGGTCCCACACCGCCGGCGAGATGCCGCCGACGCCGATCACGATCGATCCGTCGGGGCTCGTCCGCACGCCCCACAGGTGGCCGGTGGCCTCGAGCTTGTGGGCAAGCGCGCCGGTCGCGCGGTCCCAGACGTAGAGGAATTGATCCGAACCCCCCGCGAGGACCTGGCCGCGCTCGCGATCGAACCGAACGTCGTAGATGGCATTGGTGGGGCCGCGGAGGATCTTACGCCGCGCCGGATCCTCAATCGGGTCGAGCACGACCGCCGCGGGCTCGGCCGTGACCGCGTAGATCTCGTCGCCGTCGACGCCCACGTGCAGGATCGCGCCCGGGTACCCGGTGAAGCGCGCCTCGAGCTGCCCGCCGCGCCAGACGTGCACGGCGCCGCCCGCCGTGGTCACGAGGCGCTGCCCCGGCTGCCCCGACATCGCTTCGATCGGGGCCGGGTGCTCCAGCTTTACTTCCACGGTGCAGCGGCGGGCGCCCCACAGCTCGACGCTCCGCGCGCCCTCGCGGAGCGCCGCGAGCTGCTCGTCGCCGGTCCAGACGAGCTGCTGGATCGGGGCCCCGTCGGACGCGCTGCAGGCGACCGCCTCCGTCTGGACGTCGATGACCGAAAACGTCCCGTCGGTGCGCGCGACGGCGATCCGCCGGCCGTCGGGCGCGAACGCAGCGATCGGGGGCTCGGCCTGGCGCGCGAACGCAGGAGCCGCGCTCTCGCCTTCTCTGCGCGCGCTGAGGACCGCGCGCAGCTCCTGGGCGCGCGAGAGGTCCCAGATCATCGCGGTGTGATCCCACGAGGCGGTGGCGAGCGCGGCGCCGTCTGGCCGGATCGCCGCACCGATAATGATGTTGGTGTGGCCGGTCAGCTCGCCGAGCAGCATGCCGGACGCGCTCCACAGGCGGGCGGTGTTGTCGGCGCTGGTCGTCACGACGCGATCGCCGGCCGGCGTGAAGCGAGCGCGTGTGACGTTGGCGCGGTGGCCGGCGAGGATGCCGCGCGGCTCTCCGGTGGGGCCCCACAGCCGGGCCGTGCGGTCGTTGCTGGCGGTCGCGACGAGCGCCTCCCCCTTGGGCGAGATGTCGATGTCGAAGATCTGCTCGTCGTGCGCCGCGCGCCGGGCGATCTCGCTGCCGTCGCCGCGCAGAAGCACGAGCTCGCCCGTGTACGTGCCGAGCGCGATCAGGTCGCCGGTCCGCGAGACCGCGGCAGCGGAGAGGAGCTGGCCCTCCGGCAGGCGGAAGCTCGCGCGCTGCGCGCGCGTGGCCGCGTCCCACACGACGAGCTTGGCCGTGTCCCAGGTAACGATGCAGGAGCCGTCACCGCAAAACGTCGCCCCGAAGATGGCGCCGTGCCCGTCGAGGTCGCCGGCAGGCGCGCCGTCCGGCAGGCGCCACAGCTTGACGACGCGCGCGTACGACGCGGCGAGGAGCAGGCTGCCGTCGGGGCTGAACGCGACCCGCTGCACGCCGCCCCCGGACGGCAGCGCCAGAACCTCGCGCCCGGTGCTCACGTCCCAGACATGGATCATGCGATCCGAGCCGCCGCTCGCCAGGAGGCGCGAATCGGGGCTGAACGCGACCACGATGACCCGATCGGCGTGCTGTACCACAGCGCGCGGCGCGCCGGTCACGGCGTCCCAGATCCGGGCGGTGCCGTCCAGGCTCGCCGTGGCGAGCCACCGGCCATCGGGGCTGTACGCGACGTTCGCCAGCTTATCGGCATGCCCGTCCAGCGTGAGCCGCCGGGCGCGGGTGGTTCGCGCGGCCTCCTCGAGCAGGAAGCGAGTGACCGGGCCGGTCGAGCCCCTGCGGTACGCCGCCGCGAGCGGCGCGAGCGCGCCGAGCTTGTCACCGTCGAGGACGCGCAGCCGCCCCTGCTCGAGGTACGAGTCGCGGAGCAGCCCTTCGGCCTCGCGCTGCGCGCGGCTCGCGGCGCGGCTCGCCTGCCACAGCGCGATCACGAACACCGCGGCGACCAGCGCGGCGCCCGCGGCGATCACGCGCCGGATCCGGCGGCCGCGCGCCGCCGCCGCGCCGCTCGCGGCGCCGAACGCGGCCTCGAGCGGCGTCAGGCTCGCCGCGTGGCGCCAGCGCCTGCGCCAGAGCTGGTACTCGGCGAGCGCGTCCCCGCGCCACAGGAGACCGGGATCGCGGCCCTTGGCGTTCCACTGCCGCGCCGCGGTCCGGAGCTGATCGACGAGCGCGGCGTCCCCTTCGTGCTCGTCGAGCCAGTGCCGCAGCGCCGGCCACCGGTTCACCAGCGACTCGTGCACGAGCTCGACCGTGGCGCCCTCGCTGCCCTCGAGCGTCTGCACCACGAGCAGCCGCGCGTCGACCAGCCGATCGATCAGCCACTGCACCGCCCCCTCCTCCGCGGACAGCCCGAAGAGCTCGGCGAGTGGCACGATCGCGCGCGTCCGCTCGGGGGTCACCAGCCGCAGCAGGATCGTCCGCACCAGCGGCGCCTGCTGCGGCCCGAGGTCGCTCACCACGCGATCGGCGTGGCTCGCCAGCGCGCCGGCCACGCCGCCCAGCGCGGTGTAGCTCTCCTGCGTCAGCAGCCGGCGCGCTGCATCGCGCGCGTCCCACAGCCGGGCGGCCGCGAACTGGAGCAGCGGCAGCGCGCCCGGCGTGGCCTCCAGGTGCTCGAGCATGTCGTCGACGATCGCGGGGGCCTCGAATCGATAGCCGGCCAGCTCGGCGGGGCTCACGATCGCGTCGCGCAGGCCCTCGCGGCTCGGCCGCCCGAGGAAGAACAGCCCCTTCGCCAGCTCGCCGGAGAAGCGCCGATCCTCGGCGACGCGATCGAGGAAGTCGGCGCGGATCGACAGCACCACGCGCAGCGGGCTCGTCGCGTCGTCGGCGACCGCGGCCAGGCACGCCGTGAACGCCGCGTGCTCCGCCGGATCGGCGACCTGCGTGTAGAGCTCCTCGAGCTGATCGACGAACAAGAGCAGGCGCCGGTCCCAGCGCCGCGCGCGCAGGCGCAGCACGCGCCCGAGGTGGCCGGGCTCGCGGTGCAAGGTCGCGGCGAGCTCCCGCTGCGCCTCGACCTCGCCGGCGAGATCGGCGGCGCTCGCGACCACCGAGTGCACCATCGCGACGAGCGCCTCGAGCGGCTTGCGCCCGGGCCGGACGACGAGCGCCTCCCACGCCTCGCCGGAGCGCTTGAGCGCGGGGATCACGCCGGCGCGCACGAACGATGACTTGCCGATGCCGGAGCTGCCGACCACGGCCACGAGCGGCCGATCGCGGATCTGCGTCACCAGCTCGGCGATCTCGCGGCTCCGGCCGAAGAACTTGTCGGCGTCCCGCTCCTGGAACGACGCGAGGCCGGTGTACGGGCTCTCGTCGAGCGGCAGCTCGCTCGCGCGACGCCCCGGCAGGAACGGCGCGAGCGCGCCGAGGAGCTCGGCCGCGCTGGGCCAGCGCTCGTCCTTGGGCTTGCGCAGGCAGCGGTCGACGGCCCGGATCAGCTCGCCGGGCACGCCGGGCGGCGCGGCCTCCGCCATCGACGGCATCGGCTGCTCGATCACCGCGGTCTGGAGGATCTGGCTCGCCGGCAGCGGGTAGCGGCCGCAGATCATCTGGTGCAAGAGGATGCCGCACGCCCAGAGGTCAGACTGGTGATCGATCGCCGGCCCGGTGCCCCACTGCTCCGGGGCCATGTACGGCAGCGTGCCCGCGAACGCGCCGGACGCGTCATCGATCTCGCGCTCGCCCTCGGCCTCGCCCTCGCGCTCGCCCTCGCCTTCTCCCTTGCCGGCGGGATCGCGGATCATCGCGATGCCGAAATCGAGCACCTTGATCGTCCCCGCGTCGGTCACGAAGACGTTGTCGGGCTTGAGATCGCGGTGGACGATCCCGGCCTCGTGCGCGCACGCGAGCGCCCGCACGATGGGGCACATGATCTCGACGGCGCGCGTGTACGGCAGCCGCTGGCCATCCTCGAGCAGCGCGCCGAGCGGCTTGCCGTCGAGGTGCTCGAGGACGAGGTACGGCACGCCGGCGTGCTCGCCGACCTCGTAGATGACGACGATGTTGTCGTGCCGGCAGCGCGCGGTCGTGCGCGCCTCGGCGAGCAGCCGCTCGGTCTGCCCGGGCGCATCGGCCCGCAGGAGCTTGATCGCCACGCGGCGGCCCAGCCGCAGATCGCGGGCGAGGAACACCGTGCCCATCCCGCCCTCGCCGAGGAGCTTGATGATCTCGTACTGGTTGATGAGCGCGCCGGGCCCGAGCGAGGGGCCCGCCGCCGTCCGCGCCGCGCGCGCCGCCGGCTCCGTCGTCTGCACGGCCAGCTGCGGTGGCGGATCGCCGACGCTCACGGCGTCACTTCTTGCCGTGGATCAGCGTGCGGGTGCCGTCCGCGAACCGGACGTCGATCTTGCCGTCGGTGCCGACGCGGGTGACCGAGCCGACGCCGAACTTGACGTGCTCGATCGTGTCACCGAACGCGAACCGCTCCGACGCGCGGTACGGCTTCGCGGCGCCGCCCGCGGGCCTGGCCACGGAGCGATCGACCTCGGCGTCGTCGCCGAGGAACGAGAGGCGGAGCTTGCCGACGCGGCCCTTCACCCGGCCGGCGAACACGGGGTACACGCCGTCGCCGTAGCCGGCACTGGCGATCGCGCCGAGCGCCGCGAACGTCCCCTCCTCGAGCGGCGTGTCGCCGTCGCGCCGGGGGCAGCTCTTGTCGAAGACGCCCGCGGTCCCGGAGTCGATGCCGATCTGGCCGATGCGATCGGCCGCGAACACATCGAAGCCCTCGTCGTGGATCGTCACGAGCTCGGCGGTGCGATCGCGCAGCGCGCCGTCACCGGGGCGCAAGAAGACGTGCCACACGCCGGGGTGGCCGTCGACCTTGAGCGACAGCGAGACGCCCGCGCTGCTCGCCTTCTTGCCGACGTAGCACGGGTCGCTCACCGTGAGCTTGCCGGATGTGGTGAACGTGCCGAGGTACTCGTAGCCGAGCACCGGGCGCGGCGGATCGAGCTTGAGCTTGCGCGACTTCACCGCGGCGAGCAGCACGCGGCCGGGCGTGCCGAGCGCCGCGCCGAGCTCGTCGAAGAATGCCTCGCGCGCCCACGCCGAGCGCGCGCGGACCTCGGGGTCGAGCGACGTGCCTGCGAACAGCGCGCGCCCGTGCAGGTCGACGGTCGCCGCGAGCGGCAGCTGCGCGAGCTGCGCGACGAGCTCGAAGATCACCACGTCGCGGGGGACCGCGGGCACGGGGCCGTCGAACGTGCGCTGGACGAGCCGCTCGACGATCCGCGCGGCCTCGTCGCGCGGGGTCATCGGCCGCCACGGCGTGCCGGGCCGGACGCCCATCGGGCGGCCGTCGAGCGTCACCGCGCGGAGCGCGAAGCGGCCGGCGCCAACGATCTGGAGCGGCGTCCCGCCGATCACGAGCGGCGCGTGCATCGGCAGATCCGTCGCGAGCGGCGCGAACGCCGGCCCCTGCACGTCGGCGCGCCACACGTACAGGGCGCTGCCCTCCGTCGAGACGAGGCCCGCCGGCACGGCGCGCACGAGCGAGGGCCACACGTCGTGCGACAGGCGCGCCGGCTCGGCCTCGGGGCGCCACCACAGGACGTCGGGCGATCGCTGCACGATCAGCGCGAGGCCGTCGTCGAACGCCGCGACGTCGTGCGTGGGCCCGTCCGTGGTCAGGTGCGCGAGCTCGGCGCCGTCGCCGTCGAGGATCCACGCGCCCGTGTCGCGGGAGGCGAGCACGACGCGATCGCCGACGACGGCGGGCGGCCGCAGGCTCCCCGGGCGCGTGACGCGCCACCGCGGGGCCAGGGCCGGAGGTGCGGCTGCGGCCGCGGTGGCGCCTGCGTCTCCGCCGGCAGCGGCGGGCGGGGCGTCGGCCGCGTCAGCGCCTGCGTCTCCGCCGGCCTCAGCGGGCGGGGCTGCGGCCGCGTCGGCGCCTGCGCCCGCGAGCTCCCAGTAGCTGACCTCGGTCTCGCGGGCGTCCTCGTCGTGGACGCAGGTGAGCACGCCGCCGCGAAACGGGACGAGCGCGTCGCCCTCGACGCGGCGCGGGATGCGCGCGATCACCCGCGCCGCGCCGTCGAAGACGGCCACGTCACCTGCCGTCGGCACGGCGAGCGCGTCCGCGAGCGCGACGGGGCGCTGCCGCGGCTGCTCCCCGGACGAGCGCGCCGCGATCGCCCCGTCGGCGCCGAGGATCGCGAGCCCCTCGTAGCCGGCGATCGCCGCCCCGCCCCGCCACGGCACACCGCCCAGGTCGAGGCACCCGGGGGGCGGCGTCATGAACCTGCGCGCGCCGGCGTGATCGACGAGCACGTGATCGGTGTTGATCGCCAAGAAGCCGGCCTCGGTCACCGCGATCGCGCGCACCAGCGCGTCCCCGAGCTCGACCTTCGCCAGCGCGCCGCCGGCCGCGCCCTCGTACAGCCACGACAGCGACGCGCCGTGCACGAGGAACCGCTCGCCGGGCAGCTCGACGAGGACCGCGCCCGAGTGCGCGCCGGGGATCGCGCCGCGCGGCGCGAGCTGTGCGTCGAATCGCTCGATCCCCGCGTCGGTCAGGACCGCGTAGCCGCCGCCAGCGAGCGCGGCGACATCGAGGATGTTCGAGCTGGCGAGCGCAGTGTGCGGGCGGAGCGGCGCGGTCATGCGCGGCGGATCAAATCACTGTCCGGCCCGCGTGCCCATCCCCTGCCGCGCCCATCGCCGCCGCGACCGAGCGCGAGCGCACGCCCGCATCGATGCGCGCGATGAGCCGACGCGCCGATCGCGTACGCGCGCGGGGCCTCGCCAATGCAGCCTGCGATACAGTCGCCGCCATGAAGATCGATTCGGGAGCTCTCCAGCCGGTCGCCGCCGTGGTCTCGTCGGTCCTCCTCCTGCTCGCCGGGCGCAAGCGCATCTTCGAGATCATCGCGCTCGTCGCCAGCGGCGTGTGGCTGGCGGTGACGATCGGCCTGTTCAAGTGGCCGCTCTCGGGCGTGAAGCCCGGGCTCGTGATCGGCGGCGCGCTGCTGGTGTCGGGCGTGCTCGTGTACCTGAAGACGAGCAACAAGCGCGAGGTGACGGCGTCGACGGTGATCGCCATCCTCGGCGGGATCCTCGTGTTCAGCGCGCTCTGAGCCGCTGGGCGCCGGAGGGCCGGCGCGCACCACCGGCGCGAGCGTGTCATCGTAGCGGCATGCGCGCTCGCGCCGTCCTCGCGCTCGCCCTCGCGCTCGTCCTCGCGCTCGCCCTCGCGGGCGGGTGCTGGACCGGCTCCGTGCCGGAGCCGCGGGCCGCCGAGCCGCGGATCGCCGAGCGGCCCTCGCTCTACGTGCGCATCGGCGGCGGCGGAGAGCTCGAGGCGATCGTCGATGAGCTGATGGATGGCATCGAGGCGGACGGCCGCATCGATATGTACTTCATGAACGCGGACGGCGGCACGATCCGCAGGCGCCTCACCGAGTGGCTGTGCGTCGCCAGCCGCGGTCCGTGCCGCTACACGGGCAAGCCACTGCACGAGGCGCACGCGGGGATGCCGATCGGCGATCTCGACTTCGATGCCTTCGTCGACGTCTTCACGCGCGTGCTCCACCGGCGCGGCATCCGCGGCCGCGAGCGGATCGAGCTGGTGCTGCTCCTCCGGCGCGCGCGCGCCGATGTCGTCGAGACGTCGCGGTCCCCGTAGCGGGCGCCGCGGCGCCGCGCGCGGGCCGCAGGTGGGCGCGGGTGAGATGACGCGCCGCGGCCCACATTATATAGGCGCGGGCGCGGGGCCGGCCCCGGGGAGCGCCTGGCTAGTACTGCGTCAGCTCGATGAGGACGCCGTCGGGCGCTTCGACGTACGCCGACGTCGTGCCGTACGCCAGGACGGGCTGCAGATGCACCGGCACGCCCGCGGCGGCGAGCTCGGCGACGGCGGCGTGGACGTCGGCGACGTTGATGCCCAGGTGCATGACGCCGCTGCCGCCCGGGCTGGTGCCGGTCTCGCCGGCCGCGGCGGTGACCCGCGGCGGCTCCGCCGGAGCGAGCCCCGGCGGGAACTCCGAGAACGCGAGGTGCTGGCCGCCGACGCGCACGATCGAGACGGCCTGGTGGAGGTTGTTCTTCGTCTCCATCACCTTCTCCGCCGCGAAGTGGCGTTGCCAGAACTCCACCGCGCGGTCGGGATGCAGGCTGTAGATGTGGATGTGATCGAGCGACTTGATCTGCATGGCGACCATTCTCCTCGATACCGCCAGCGGCCGCGGCGCCGACCGGCGACGGGCCGCGCGGCTCAGCAGCCGAAGATGCGGATCTGCTTCCCGTCGTGAGTCGCGTCGCGGACCGCGAGCTTGTCTTGCCAGCTCACGTCGCGGCGCAGGTCGAACATCACGAGGGAGCCCGCGGCGATCCCGGCGAGATCGAGATACGCGGCCACCTGACCCAGCGCCTCGGCCTCGGTCTCGGTGTCGCGGCGGAGCTTGACCTCGATGGCGTGGCGCTCGTCGCGCCAGTGGATCATGAGGTCCAGCGCGCGGCGGCCGAGGCCATACTCGCGCTCGACGCGCCCTCCCCCGTTCACCACCCGCTGGAGGAACGCCATCAGCATGAGGTGCGGACCGGCCTCGCGGTAGCCGAAGCCCTCGGCGGCGAGGTGCCCGTCGCGGCGCCAGAAGTCCTGGAACGCGCGCAAGAGCTTGTCGACGTCGAGGCTGCCGTCGCCGCGGACGTACCAGGCGGTCTCCTGCGCGAGCTGCAGCTCTTGGACGTGGGCCAGCGCGCGCGGGATGACCTCGCGATAGATCGGGTTGGCGATCGCGAGGCGGCCGCCCTCCTCGACGAGCAGGCCGAGCGCGATCACGTAGGCGACGTCGTCATCGAGCACGTCGCCGCCGGTGACCTGGCCGGCGATCATGGGCGCCAGGATCTTCTGGACGCGCGGCTCGCGCAGCCGGGCGACGAGCGAGTCGATGTGCGTCCGCCGCTCGCGGATGATGGTCTCCTTGGCGGCCTCGACGTGCGCCGCGGTGACCTCGCGCGCGCGGTCGGTGACGTCGCGCGCGACGATCTGATCGGCCATGGCGCTGGTCAGCCACGGGTGGCCGGCTCCGAGCTCGAAGATGCGGTCCGCCGCCGCCACCGCGAAGCGCTGGCCCGTGGCCTGGGTGTGCTGCGAGAGGAGCTCGGCGACCTCGGCGCGCGTGAACGGCCCGAGCGTCGCGGCCTCGGCGCTGATATTGAACGGCGACGTCGTCCCGAGCCACGAGACGGCGCGCCCCTGCGCCTCCGCGAGCGCGTAGTCCCGCACCGGCCGGAGCCCGATCAGGACGACGCTCGACGGGAACGGCTCGCGGCTGCGATCGAGGTACCCGGCGCGGAGCTGCGTGAGGAACGAGACCATCGCGGGCCCGACGAGCCCGTCGGCCTCGTCGAAGAGCAGCACGAGCGGCCGATCGCTTCGCGCCGCCACCTGCGAGAGGTAGCCGAGCAGCGCGCGCTCCGGGACGGCGAGCAGCGCGCGGACCTCGTCGCTCGACGGGCGGGCGAGCGAGGGCAGATCGCGCGCGAACGCGCGAGCCAGCTCGCCGAGGATGATCGGGAAGGCGCGATCGAGATCCGGCTGCTCGCGGGCGGTCTGCAGATCGATCCACGCGGCGCGGTGGCGCCCCGCCGCGTTCAGGTGCTCGACGAGCCAGAACGCGGACGTGGTCTTCCCGGTCTGGCGGCCGGAGTGGAGCGTCACGTACTTGCGATCCTCGATCAGCTCGAGCACGCGCCCGAGCCGCCGCTCCGGCGGCAGCATGTAGTGCTCGCCGGGGAGGCACGGGCCGGCGGTGTTGAACGACGGGCGCAAGCGACCGCAGCGTACCGCGCGCCGGGGACGAAGCCACCGCCGCCAGCGCTCTGTTGCGCGCACGCCGGCACGCCCGCGTAGCTGCCGGCGGTGCGCGAACATCGGCGGCCTAGCAGCTTTGCCGCTCAGCATCGGCCGCATTCTCGGCCCGATGTTACGGATCGACCTCGGCGCGGTGCGCTCGCCTCGCGGCCGCTCGCAAAGATCGCGTCAAGCGCGGCTCCGCGAGTGACACCGGAGGATGCGCACGCGCGCGGGCGCCGTATATTGCCCACGTGGCGTTCGCCGACCTCAAGAACGACTTCGTCTTCAGGCGCATCTTCGCGACCCACCCGGACCTCCTCTGCGCGTTGCTCAACGATCTGCTCGAGCGCACCGGGGAGCGGATCATCGAGGCCATCGAGTATCTGCCGAGCGAGCAGCTGCCGCTCGCCGCCGGCGCCAAGCTCTCCATCCTCGACGTCCGCTGCAAGGACCGCGGCGGCACGACCTTCGTCGTCGAGATGCAGCTCATCCACGTCCCCGGCTTCATCAACCGCGTCGTCTACAACGCGTGCAAGGCGTACGTCGGACAGCTCCAGGGCGCGGATCGGTACACCAAGCTCGCCGACGTCATCGCGATCTCGATCTGCGACTTCGAGCTCTGGCCAGATGCCCAGCAGCGCGCGCAAGATCTCCCGCTGGTGCCCATGCTGAGCCGCTGGAACATGACCGAGCGCCAGTCGGGCAACCACGGGCTGCTCCAGGTCCAGTACGTCTTCCTCGAGCTGCCCAAGCTGCCGCGCCAGCGCCCCGAGGCGCCCGGCGCCGACCTGTGGGCTTGGTTGTTCGTCCACGCCCCCGAGCTCACCGAGGTCCCCGCCAACCTCGCGCGGCCGTACCGCGCGGCGCTCGAGCTCGCCAACAAGGCCACGTTCACGCAGCTGGAGCTCAACGCGTATCGCAAGGTGCTCGACGAGATCCAGCAGGCGGAGGAGCTCGCCGAGGTCAGGGAGGCCAAGGGCAAAGCCGAGGGCAAAGCCGAGGGCAAGGCCGAGGCGATCCTCGCCGTCCTGGCGGCGCGCGGGATCGCCGTCGCCGCAGAAGTCCGCGCTCGCATCGAGGTGTGCGCAGAGCTGGCGACGCTCGATCGCTGGATCGCGCGAGCCGCCACTGCGGTCTCGGCCGAGGACGTCGTCGCCTAGCGGGCTCAGTCGAGCGGCGGTAGCACGGCGCGGGCGCCGTCGAGGCGGATCAGCTCGCGGTAGGCGGCCAGGCGCAGGCCGTCGGTGCAGCGATCGATGACGTGGTCGGTGATGCGCGAGAAGCCGAGCAGGCGGGCGGCGTCGCGCACGAGCTCGCGCTGGCCGATGCCGGCCGCGCGCTCGACGACAATGCGGATCGCCGCCGCGATCTCGGACAGCGGGACCTCGCCGATCTCGCGGCGCGCCTGGGGGCCGCTGCCGGCGACGCGCACGGGCGGCAGGCCGCCCGGATCCTGATCCATCCGCCACACGAAGTCCTGCTCCTCGCCGTAGCGGCCGCGGCCGTCGACGGCATGGCGCACCTGATCGGCGACGCGCTGCGTGATCCGGCCGATGCCGAAGTACGCCCCGACCCGGCGCGAGAGCAAGGCGAGGTGCATCGGCGCCTCGGCCGCGAGCACCTGCTCGACGATCTTGCCGAGCTCCTGCAAGTGGCGCGGCGCGAACAGATCGTCGGGGATGCGCCGCCCGGCGGGGATCGCCGCGACGGTGTACGGCCCGATCGGGATCGCGCCGCGGGCGATGCGGATCGGCGATGTCGGGCCGTCGTACGCGGGCAGCGGCAGCCGCTGCGAGGCCATGGGCCCGGCGCCGGCCGGGCCGGAGCCGGCCGCCACGACGCCGGACGTGGACGCGGCCGATACGAGGCTCGACGCCGGGCCGGACGTCGGGCTGGAGGTCTCGCCGGATGCAGGCGCACCCGGCCCACCAGGGGTGCCCGGCGCGGGCCCCGAGCCGACGGCCTTGCGCGCGACGGGCGACGAGCCGCCAGCGAGGCGAGGCGCCGCGCCGGGCGGCGTCGTCGACGAGCCGGCGCGGCCCACGCCGGGCGGCGTCGTCGACGAGCCGGCGCGACCCACGCCAGGCGGCGTCGTCGATGAGCCGGCGCGACCCGCGCCGGGCGGCAGCGTCGATGACGCGGCCCGGCCGACGATCGCGCCGGACGAGACGCGGCGCTGCCGGCTCGCGGCGAGCGCCGCCACGACGGCGGCCTGCATGCGCTGCGTCTCCCGCTCGGGATCGGTCCACCAGTCGAGCGTCCACACGCGGTGCAGCCGCCAGCCGAGCTGCGCCAGCACCTGCGGGCGCAGCCGATCGCGGTCGCGCGCGGCCGGCGCGCTCGCGTACGCGGCGCCGTCGTGCTCGATCGCCAGGATGTGCCGGGCCGGATCGTTCGGATCGACGACGGCCAGATCGATCCGGTACGCGCCGCACCCGATCTGGTGCCGGACGCGGTAGCCGCGCTCGACGAGCGCGCGCGCCATCGCCTCCGTGATGGGGCTCGCGGCGGGCGCCTCCTCCCCCGGCGCCAGCCGCGCCGCGCCGCCACCGGCGCGCGCGAACGAGAGCAGCGCGGCCAGATCGCGCGCCGCGCCGGTGGCCGCCTCGGGGATGTCCTCGGGATCGAAGCTCGAGAAGATCACGAGCTGCTCGCGCGCGCGCGTGATCGCCACGTTGAGCCGGCGCTCGCCGCCGCGCTGCGAGAGCGGCCCGAAGCCGAGCGGGAACCCGCCGCCGGGCTCGGGGCCGTAGCCGACCGAGACCAGCACCACGTCATGCTCGCGGCCCTGCGCGGCCTCGAGGCTCTGGACGAACAGCGGCTCGGGCCCCCCGATGCCGCCGCGCCCGAGCCGCTCGAGCACGGCATCGAGCGCGGGGTCGGCCGCGCGCGCAGAGTCGAGCAGATCCTCGATCAGCTCCTGCTGCGCGCGCGAGAACGTCACGACGGCGAGCGAGCGCGTCTGCTGCGCCGGGTCCTTGAGCCGCGCCACGACCTCGGCCGCCACGGCCTCGGCCTCGACGCGGTTGCCGCGCGCGCGATCGTGGACGCCGGGCGTGCGGCGCCACGAGATGCCGAGATCGGGCGACGCCTGCGCCGCCGGCAAGAGCTGCAGCCGGTCGCCGTAGTAGCGCCGGTTCGCGAACGCGAACAGATCCTCGTGCCTGCTGCGGTAGTGCCACTGAAGGCGCAGCTCGGGGAGCCGCGCGGCGAGGCAGTCGCCCAGCAGGCTCGGGAGCTCCGCGGGCGCGTCGCCCTCGCCCGCCGCGTCGTCGTCGGCGCCGGCCTCGAGCGCCGGGGCCGGCGGCAGCTGCCGCGTGTCGCCGACGACGACCGCGGCCGCGCCGCGCGACAGGGCGCCGATCACCTCGGCGGTGGGGAGCTGCGACGCCTCGTCGAACACGACCAGATCGAAGCGCGGCAGCGACGGATCGAGGAGCTCCGCGACGGAGAGCGGCGTCATCAGCATGCACGGCGCCAGGCGCGGCAGGAGCGTCGGGAGCGCCATGAACAGCCGGCGCAGCGGGAGGTGGCCGCGCTGCTTCTTCAGCTCGGCGAGGACGAGCGCGAGCTCGCCCTCGGGCTCGGCGGTGACCCGCGGCAGGCGCTCCGCCAGCCGGGCGAACGCGCGGCTGCGGACGAGCGCGTGCATCGCGCGATCGAGGTCCGCGAACGCGGCGACGTGCGCGTGGTGCGACGCGCCGTGGAACCGCGCGAGCGCCGGCGTGTCGGCGATCTCGGCGTCCACCCACGCGAGCAGGGTCGCGCGCTCCCACGCGAGCGCGAGCTCGGCGGCGCCGAGATCGCCGCGCTCGATCGCGGCGATGGCCGGACCGACGCCCGCGGCGAGCGCCGCGCGGCGCGCCGCATGGAACGCGATCCAGTCGCGGTGCGAGCCCAGCGCGTGGCGCAGGGCCTCGATCTGATCGCGGAGCTGGCTCAGGTGATCGGCGCCAGCGGCCGGACGGCCGAGCTCCGCGGCGCCGGCGGCCGGACGGCCGAGCTCCGCGGAACCGGCGGCCGGACGGCCGAGCTCCGCGAGATCAATGCCGGTGGCCGCGGCGAGATCCGCGATCGCGGGCGTCCAGCGCGCGACGGCGCCAGCGAGCCGGCCGAACGCGCCGAGATCCGCCGGCAGCTCGCCGCGCTGCGCCGCCACCTGCGCCACGAGCGCGCGCCACGCCGCGGCCCGTCCGGCTTCGCCGCCGGCGACCTCGACGGCATCGAACACGCGCCGTAGGTCCGCCGCCCAGGCGAGCGCCTCGTCGATCGAGTCGAGCGCGAGCGCGAGCGGATCGCCGCCGAGCTCGCCGAACCAGCGCCGCGCCGGCTCGGCGGCCGCGGCGAGCGCCGCCCGCACCGCGCGCTCGGCGATCACGGCCTCGAGCGCGGGCAGGATCTGGGCGTCGTCCTCGAGCTCGCCGGGCACGGCGGCGGCGCGGAGCTGCGCGCGCACGCCGCGCAGCGCCATGAACCGCACCGGCCCGACGCTGCCGCCCCACCGCTTGAGCTGCGACCACAGCGCGGCGGCGTCGAGCTCGTCGCGCTCAGTGACGCGCTCGGTGAACCGCGCGGCGACCTCGGCGACGAGCGCGCGGTGCCGGGCGGCGAGCTGGAGGAACGCGAGCGGATCGCGCGGCACCTCGAGCGTGCCGCCGCCCTTGGCGCGGAGCAGCGCGAGCCGCTCGCCGAGATCCTCGCCCGTCGCGGCGCGGAGCTGCGTCATCAGCTCCGCGCCGGGCCGCGGCGACACCTCGGCGAGCGCGGCGAGCGCGCCGAGCGCGGTGAGCTGGTCGCGACTCCGGGCCGCGAGCCCGGGCACGAGCGTGCCGAGCTCGGCGATGGCGGCGGCGAGCGCCGCGACGGCGGCGGCGGCCTCGTCGAGGGCGGCGAGCACGCGCTCGCGGCTCTCGGCCGACCAGCGCTCGAGCGTCGAGCGCCGCCACGGGTGCGTGGCGACGGGCTCGACGGGCACGGCCGCGGCGGCGAGCGCGGCGACCGCGACCCGCCGCCGCTCGAACGTCGCGGCGTCGAGCCCGACGGCGTCCCGCTCGGCGAGCGCCGCGCGCGGCGTGGTGCGCAGCTCGACGAGCCGGCCGAGCACCTGGTGCACCGAGCGGCCGAACGGGCCGACCCGGTGCAGCGCCGCGGTGTGCGCGTCGAGCGCGTCGCGCAGCTCGGCGAGCCGCGCGCCATCGCCGGCCGGCCCGCTGCCGGGCCGGAACGCGCGATCGAGCACGCGCCCGAGGTGCGCGAGCACGTGCGCGCGGCCGGCCTCGTGCGCGTGGTGCGCGTGCAGCTCGAGGCAGAACTCGCCGAGGCCGACGGCGGCGAGCCGCTGGCTCACGACCTCGAGCGCCGCGACTTTCTGGGTCACGACGAGCACGGTCTTGCCCTGGCTCACGCAGTGCACGATCAGGTTCGCGAGGGTCTGCGACTTGCCGGTGCCGGGCGGCCCTTGCAGCACGAAGCTCGCGCCCGCGGCGCCGGCTGCGACCGCGGCGAGCTGGCTCGCGTCGGCGTCGAGCGGGCACAAGAGCTCGGCCGTGGCGGCGGCGCTCGCGGGCTGCGTCACCAGCGCGGCGGCCGCGCCGGAGGGCTGCGCGAACGTGGTGGTGCCGCCGGCCGCGAGGTGCGCGACCACGGGGCTCCAGAGGAGATCGTCGCCGCTCGCGTCGAGGTCCTGCCACAGCGCGAGCCGGGCGCACGAGAACACGCCGAGCAGCGCCGCGCGCTCGACGCTCCAGCCGGGGCGCGTGATCGCGATGCCCTCGGCCGCGTCGAAGAGCGCGGCGAGATCGATCTCGTCGCTGGCGGGCTCGAGCAGGATGCCCTGCTCGCGGCGCAGCTTCTCGCCGAGCGTCTGGTTGAACCGCGGCTCGACGCCCGGGGCGGCGACGAGCTGCAGCTGGCCGTCGTTTGTGCCATCGCTGGTGCCATCGCTGGTGCGCTCGAGCTCCACGGGGCAGAGCCACAGCGGCGCGGGGTGCGCCACGCCGTCGGGATCGCACCAGCGGAGGAGGCCGAGGCCGAGCCACATGGTGTGCACGCCGCCGTCGGCGAGCTCTGCGCGCGCGGCGCGCCGGATCGCGGTGAGCCGGCGCGCGAGCTCGGCGGGCTCGAGCGGGACGGTGAGCCGGCGCAGATCGAACGGCCGGAGCTCGGTGCCGGCAGCGAGTGCAGGTGCAGGTGCAGGCGCAGGCGCAGGCGCAGGCGCCGCCTCGAACGAGAACGACTCACCGGCGGCGAGCGCGGCCGCGAGGCGGACGCAATCGACGCCAGCGAGCGGGACGATCGTCCGCGCGCGGGTCGCGTCGAGGAGCCGGTTCCCCGCCGAGAGATCGAGCAACGACTGCTTCCATCGTTCGAGGCGCGCGCGCGCGGCTGGGTCGATCACCTCGCCAGACTACGCCAATCCGGATTGGACCATCGCCGACGAGATCGAGAGTCATGAAGAGGAGATCTCGGGGATCGCTTGTGCGCGCGGCGAGAGATCTCCGCGTGAATCGCCGGGGCCACTCGCGGCTCGCCACAGACGCTTTGGCGGGCAGAAATGGGCTCGCCCCGACGGTGTTCGCCCGGTCTCCACCGTCAAATCGCCTGCGACAGGTATCAGCGCACGAGCGCGAGCAGGTGCCGCGGGTGATGCGCCTCGGCCCAGTCGGCGGGCCCCGGCTGCGTCGCGCCGAGAACGCGCTCGATCCACGCGGGCGGGATCGCCGCCGCGCCGTCGCGCGCGCCGAGCAGCGCGCCGGTGATCGCGGCGTTCGTGTCGGCGTCGCCGCCGCGGCTCGCGACGTCGATCAGCGCGTCGCGCCACGCCGGCGTGTGCGCCGCGTGCCAGAACGCGAGCCGGAGCGCGACCCGCACGAAGCCGGCCGTGCGATCGACGTGCAGCTCCTCGCCGTAGACGTCGGGATCGGCGCGCAGCGCGGCGTCGAGATCGCCCGCCAGGTCGGCCTCCGCGCGCGCCAGGTGCTCGCGATCCGCGGCGCCCTCGGCGCCGCCGCCGGCCCACGCCTCGCGGAGCCGCGCGGCCCCGCGCTCGAGCGCCCGCCGCGCCGCCGCGATCAGCGCGCCGCCACCCACCGGCGCACCTCCCGCCGGCCCGCCGCCCGCCGGCGCACCGCCCGCGTCTGGCGCGGTGATCGCCGCCGCGATCGCCGCGTCGAACGCGGCGCAGGCGAGCGCGCACCGCGGATCGGCGTGCGTGATCAGCGAGTCCGCGATCGCCGCGTCGATGAGCGCCGTCTCGGACGCGCCGCGGAGCGGCGCGACCGCGCCGCGGAGCGCGACCGCGATCGGCGCCGTCCGCATCAGCGAGCCGTTGCCAGCGGGGCGGCGCCCGTACTCGCGCCACACGCCGAGCGCGGCCGATGGCGCCACATCGCCGCCCTCGAGCCGCTCGATCGCGGCCTGGGTCTGCGCGCCGATGTCGAACGCGTGCGCCGACCACGCCACGTAGCGCGCGGCGACGTCGGCTGTGTCGAGCCCGCCGCGCTCGGCGAGGCTGCGCGCGAGGCAGACCGCGAGCTGCGTGTCGTCGGTGACCTGCCCCGCCACCAGCTCGAACGGCCCGCCGCCGACGACGTCCGTGGCCGGCCCGGTCGCGAGCGCCGGGTACGGCGGCTGCGTCATCCGCGCAAACTCGTACGTCGTGCCCAGGGCGTCCCCGACCGCCAGGCCCAGGAGCGCGCCGCGCGCCCGGTCGGCCTCCGCTCTCCCATCGCTTCCATCGCGCTTCGCGCCGCTGCTCGGTTCATTCGGCATCGTGTAGCAGTGACACTAACGAGCCACCCGCGCAAGCGGTATGTTCGCGGCGTGAGCCCGCATGACCCCGCCCCGCCCGGGCCTGCCCCGCCGGTGCCCGACCCGCCGGGGCCCATACCGCCGGGGCCCGCCTCGCCGGGGCCCGCCTCGCCGCTCGATCGGTGGGCTCTCGATCCGGCGATCGTGCACCTGAACCACGGCTCGTACGGCGGCTGCCCGCGCGCCGTCGTGGACGCGGCCGCCGCGTGGCGCGCGCGGCTCGAGGCCGCGCCGATGCGCTTCCTCGTCCTCGACTGGCAGCGCGAGCTCGATCGCGCCCGCGCCGCGCTCGCCGCGTTCGTCCGCGCGCCCGCCGAGCGGCTCGCCTTCGTGCCGGGCGCGACCACGGGCGTGGCGATCGCGCTCCACTCCGCGGCGCCGTCGCTCGCGGCCGGCGACGAGCTGCTCACCACCGATCACGCGTACCGCGCCTGCAGAAACCAGCTCGAGCGGCTCGCCGCCGCGCGCGGGCTCCGCATCACCACCGTCGCGCTCCCCGAGCCGTTCGACGCCGAGGCGCTGCTCGCGCGCACCCGCGCCGCGATCACGCCGCGCACGCGGCTCGCGCTCCTCGATCACATCACGAGCCCGACCGCGCTCCGGCTGCCGCTCGAGGCGATGCTCGCGCCGCTCGCCGCGCGCGGCGCGACGGTCGTCGTCGACGGCGCGCACGCTCCCGGCCAGCTCGATCTCGACGTCGGCGCCCTGCTCGCGCGCGGCGTCACCTACTACGCCGGGAACAACCACAAGTGGCTGTGCGCGCCGAAAGGCTCCGGCTTCCTCGTCGCGGCGCCGGGCGCGCCTGCGCTGCCGGTCGTCACGTCGCACGGCGGGAGCCCCGCGTACGGCCCGCCGAACCGGCTCCACGCCGAGCTCGACTGGCCGGGCACGCACGATCCGGCGCCGTACCTCGCGACCCCCGCGGCGATCGCCGCCGTCGCCGCCGAGGGTGGCGGCTGGCCCGCCGTCCTCGCGCGCAACCACGCGCTCGCGCTCGAGCTCCGCGCGCGCTTCGTGAGCGCGCTCGGCGGCGCGCCCTCGGGCGCCCGCCCGCTGCCGCCCGACACCGCGATCGGCACGATGGCCGCGATCCCGATCACGCTGCCGCCCGGCACCGAGCCGCTCCGGCTCGAGGAGCAGCTGCTCGCCGAGGGCTGGGAGGTCCCGATCGTCGGCTTCTTCACCGGCCCGCTCGTCCGGCTCTCCGCGCACCTCTACAACCACGCGGCCGAGGCCGAGGCGCTCGCCCGAAAGCTGGCGGCGCTCGGTGTTGCGCTGCGCTGACTTGCGCCACCCGCGCCGCGCGGCGGTAGGATGCCGCCATGGCACAGATGACCCACCAAGGCAGCTGCCACTGCGGCGCTGTCCGCTTCCACGTCGATCTCGATCTCGAGCACCCTGCCATCACGTGCAACTGCTCGATCTGCGCGCGCTCGGGCACGATGCTCGCGTTCGTCCCGAGCTCGGAGTTCAAGCTCGATCAGGGCGAGGACAACCTGACCGACTACCAGTTCAACAAGAAGATGATCCACCACATGTTCTGCAAGACGTGCGGCATCAAGACGTTCGGCCGCGGCGCCCGCCCCGACGGCTCGGAGATGGTCGCGGTCAACGTGCGCTGCCTCGAGGACGTCGATCTCGCCACGATCCCCACCAAGCAGTTCGACGGGAAGGCGATCTGATGCGCGCGCTCGCCTGGTACCTCGCCGCCGCCCTCGCGCTCGCCGGCTGCAAGGAAGACAAGCCGAAGCCGCCCGAGCCGGCGCTGCCGCCGGCCACGCCGGGAGAGATGAAGGAGAAGGCGGCGGGGACCGCCGAGCAGGTGAAGGAGAAGGCCGAGAGCGCCGCGGACAAGGCGAAGGCCGCGCTCGAGGCCGCCAAGGACAAGGTGCAGGCGGCCGGCGAGAGCGCCGCCGAGGCGCTCACCAACACCGAGGCCGTCCGCGCGGCGCTCGAGCGCCTCGAAGGGCGCATGAACAAGGGCATCGAGGACATGAAGAACGCGTCCAGCACCGAGGCGCGGGACGCCGCGGGCGCAGCGCTCGCGAAGCTGGCGGAGGAGAAGGAGAAGCTCCAGCAGCGCATGACCGAGCTGAAGAAGGACGAGGAGCAGACAGCCAAGGACGGAAAGGGCGCCAAGGCCGAAAAGGCGCCCTGAGGAGCGGCCCCGAAATCGTGCCTGGGATCCCTCTCGATCGACGCGACGCGCGGCGGGGGTGAATGGCCGGCTCGGCCGAGACAGAGGGGACGGGAAGGTCCCTGCTGGGATCCCGCGCGACGCGACGCGCGGCGGGGGTGAATGGCCCGGCTCTGCCGGGCCAGAGGGGACGGGAAGGTCCCCTCTCAATCAATCGATTCAGATCTTCTTGTTCCGCCGCTGCTGGAACGAGTACGGCCGGTGCGACGGGCCGCCCTTCTTGTCGTCGTCATCGCCGCCCTCGATCGGCGTGCCGACGATCGGCTCCTCGGCGCCCGCCCGGAACTTGATCGCCGATAACGGGCTGTCGCCGACCAGCACCTGGTTCTGGCGATCGAGCAGGCTGTCCATGCCCTCGAGCTTGTCGATGTCGTCGAGGATCTCGTCGACCGTCCCGTAGCGCTCCTCGCGCGAGTCGCGCGTCATGCGATCGAAGATGTCGTCGATGCCGCGCGGCAGCGACGGGTTGATCTGCGACGGCATCGGCGAGCGCCGCCCCGGCAGCTTCCGCGTCAGGAGCTCGTAGAAGATGATCCCGAGCGCGTAGATGTCGCCCTGCGGGCCCGACATCGTCGGGTCGTTGTACAGCTCCGGCGCCATGTACGCGACGTTGCCCATGCCGACGTAGACCTGGCGGATCACCGCGTGATCGCGCTCGACGATCCGCGTGAACCCGAAGTCGGACACCTTCACGTTGCCGTAGCCGTCGATCAGGAGCTGCTCGGGCTTCAGGCCGCGGTGGTACACGCGCTGCGCGTGCGCCGCGCGGAGCGCGTGCAGCGTCTGCAGGAGGTACTTGAAGACCAGCTCGACGGGGATCTCCTCGGCGTCGTTGATCAGGCGGCGCGCCGAGCCGTTTGGCGCGAGCTCGGTCACGAGGTTTGGGTACTCCGTGTAGAGGTTGACGTCGTGGATCGGCAGGATGTTGGGGTGCGCGAGGTTGCCCCACGCGCGGACGACCTCGGTGAACCGCCGCACGATCTCGTTGCGCTGGTCCTCGCTGAAGAACCCGAACAGGTCGCGGATCTCCTTGAGCGCGACCTCGCGGCTCAGCGCGACCTGGCGCGCGCGGTAGACGGTGCCGATGCCGCCCGAGCCGATCGAGGCGAGCTTCTCGTAGCGGGTCTCGAGCTCTGTGCTCATCTGGATCTCCCCTCCCGCGACGGCCGATGGCCGGCCACCGGACGCGGTCATCTTCGGCTGCTCCTTGCGCGGCAGCGGCGACGCCGTCGAGACGTCGCGCGCGGCCGCCGCCGCCGTCGGCCCCGACGCCTGCGGCGCCTGCGGGGCCGGCACGGCGCCCGACAGCGCGCTGGTCTGCGTGGCCATCGGCACCGCGCCCGTCGCGGCCATCGCGCGGCTCTGGCGCAGCTTCTTGAAGTGCGAGACGGCGCGATCGGTGAACTCGTTCAGGTTGCTGCCGTTCACGACCGCCTCGCCCTCGGGCGAGACCTCGAGGCTCTCGTTGGCGCGATCGTGGCGGAGGTACCCCGACTTCTCGAGGAAGCCGACGTACTCCTGGAACGGGATCGAGACGGCACCCTCGCAGACGCGGCGGATGTCGTCGTAGCGGTTCTGCCGGCCGTAGCGCGCCTCCGCCATCACATTCGCGAGGATGAATCGAGCCTCTTCGCAGAGGACTTCCTTGGTGACCTTGGCGCGGCCTTCCATCCGGCGGATTGTAGGGGGCCGCCGTACGAGGGGTCAATTGACCGGAGGCCCCTCGGAGACGAGTCGGTCCACCAGCGGTCGGTCCGCCGGCAAGATATCCCATCCCGGCAGCTCGCCGGCCGGGACCCACGCCAGGTCGGCGACCTCGATCGCGCGCGGCGCCGCGCCCGGCGCGAGCCGGCACGCGTAGACGAGCATCACCAGATCGAACGCGGGGTACGCGTGGAACAGGACGTCCCAGATCCGACCGACCGCCACCGCCACCCCGATCTCCTCGCGCAGCTCGCGCTCGAGCGCCGCGGCCGGCGCCTCGCCCGGCTCGACCTTCCCACCGGGAAACTCCCATTGCAGCGGCAGCGGCTGATCGGCGCGCCGCTGCGTGATGAGGACGCGCCGATCGACGCCAACGATCAGGCCCGCGACCACCAGCTTGCGCGCGCGGCCGGCGCTCACGCGCGCTCCGCAAAAATCAGAGTCACGAGGGTCGCCGTCATGGTCCCCTCGTCGAGAAATCGGGATCCAAAAATTCCGCGAGATGCTGCGCCGAACCTTGCATGTGCACCGTTCGGCCCCTACAGTGCCGCGAGGATGAGACTGTATCCAGCGAAGGTCGACAGCATCGCTGCCGAGATCATCACCACGCTGACACAAGCCGGTGACATCGAGGTCAGCGATAACAACGAAGCCCAGCTGGATGCGGCTGCCGTGCTCAAAGAGTACATCCGGGTCGACAAGGAGCTGACCGAGCGCGCGAAGGACATCCTCGAGATCCGCGGCCTGCCCTACTCGCACCTGGGCCGCACCAAGCGCCAGCTCGCCGATCAGAAGGATTTCGGGCTCGGCGAGGAGGGCCTCTCGTGGATCGCGAACCAGATGCTCGAGGCGTTCATGTCCTCGCGACACGTCGAGGAGGTGTTCGCGGAGGACGTGATCCTGCGCCGCAAGATCAAGGACATCTGCAAAAAGCACATGCAGGTGGACGAGGCGATCGATCAGGAGGTCCGCGACCGGATCAAGAACCTCGAGGAGGGGACGCAGGCGTGGGACGTCGAGTACGGCAAGGTGCTCGAGCAGATCAAGCAGAAGCACGGCCTGAAGGACTAGCCCGCGCGCGCTCGCAGGCGCCGCCCGCGCCTCGCGCCCCGGTGGACCGAACCGGACCAGGGGACCCGCGGCACGCGCGTTGTAGGTGCCGGTGAGCATGAAGCAGCAGCTCGCCGCCCTGTTCTTGCTCGTGTCCGCCGCTGCCTGCGGCGACGACGGAGACGCCACCGACACCGACGCCTCGGGCGACCACGCGGACCGCCTGGTCCTCGAGGGACAGGAGGTCACCGACTTCCTCGGCGCAGACGGCGTATCGGATCCGTTCTCGCTCGATGGCGGCTTCCGCCGGCTCGGCCTCCTCTGGGACGCCGCGGCGAATGACGCGTCCGGAGGCGCGTCCGGAGGCGCGTCCGGAGGCGCCTTCGAGGTGCGCACGAGCCTCGACGGCAAGGCGTGGTCGGAGTGGAAGACGCCGACCGTCGTCTCCGTCGAGATGGTCGCGCACGCCGGCCACGTCGACGCGCTCGACCTCGGCGGCGCCGCATCGACCGACGCCGATCCGCGCGCTGGCTGGTTCCAGCTCCGGCTCGTGCCGTCCGTCGCGGCGCCGACGTTCCTGACCGTCGAGGCGCTCGCCGACATCCCGGCCCCGTTCGATCCGGACGCGGCCGTCGAGGTCGAGGACGAGGCGTCGGACGGCGAGCCCGCCGGGGTGGCCGCGGATCCCGCCGGCGTCGTCGTGCGGACCACGCCGATCGGCGACCTGCGCATCTACGCGCGCGCGGACTGGGGCGCGAAGGCGCCGCGCTGCGCGAGCGGCACGATGACGCCGAACCGCGCCACGATCCACCACACCGTCACGCCGACGAACGACTCGATGACCCCGCAGCAGCGCCTGCGCCAGATCCAGGCGTTCCACCAGAGCTCCCGGGGCTGGTGCGACATCGGGTACAACTACCTCGTCTCGCGCGACGGGCGCGTGTGGCGCGGCCGCGGCCCGACGACGGTGGGCGCCCACGTCGCGAACTCGAACACGGGCAACATCGGCATCTCCTTCATGGGGACGTACACGTCCACCGCGCCGACGGATACGCAGCTGTGTCAGTCGGCGAAGCTCCTGCGCCGGCTGCACGAGGACTTCAGCGGGATCTCGCTGAACCGCACCGACGTGAAGGGCCACCGCCAGTTCGGCGGGACCACCTGCCCCGGCGACGCGCTCTATAACCGCATCGACAAGATCCTGCTCAAGGCGCGCAGCGGCTGCTCGGCCAACTGAGCCGCGCGCGCGAGCGAGGGGCGAAGCGCGGGGCCGCCGCGGCTCACCTGTAAGCCACGCCACTTGGCGCCGCCGCCAGATCGGGCACTCTTGGAGCATGGCCGCCCGCCGCCTCGTGGAGTGCCGCACCTGCAAGACGAGGCCGGTGATGCGCTGCGGGCGGTGCACCACCACGCGCTGCGCCGTGCACGCGCTCGCCGCCGGCCAGCGCTGCGATCGCTGCGAGCGCGACTGGGCGGAGGACGCGCCGACCCGCCGCGCCGCGAAGGTCATGTTCGCGCCGCCCGCCGGCATCTTCGTCGGCGGCCTCCTCTTCGGGCTGCTCCTGCCGGTCTCGGTCGGCGGCGCGGTCGGCGCGGCGGTCATGGCGGCGCTCGCGTGCGTCACGGCCGTGGCCACCGGGGCGGGCACCTGCCGCCTCGTCGATCGGAGCGCGCGGGCGATGTTCCTCCGCGAACGCGCCGGCGAGCTGCCGCCCGCGCGGCTCCTACCGTCGCCGCGGCGGTAGCTGTCCCCTGGCCGTCGCCGCGGCGGTAGCTTTGTATCTAGTCGCAGAAGTTGACCTCGCCGACGCGGAGCCCAGTGCGGACCGAACCACGCAACGACACGGACGGCTCACCGCTTGAGTCGCTCGAGCTCCGCGAGCAACCGCGCGACCTCTTGCTCGGCCTTCTCACTCCGCTGCTCTGCCTCTGCGCGACGCTGCTCTGCCTCCTCGCGACGCTGCTCTGCCTCCGCGCGGAGCCGAGCCTCCTCCTCACGGAGCCGCTCCGCTTCTTCGGCCCGCCGCAGGCGGTCGTCGGCCAATGCCTGGACGCGAGCGGTGAACTCCTCGCTCTCGAGCAGCAGCGCCGTGCCCACATAGAACCGGAGCCGGTCCTGTTCGACCTGGACATCGAGGCCGAGCACACGCGACTCGTACAAGCCCAGGTTCGGTAGGATCGGCGTGTAGCTCGTCGCCTCGGACGACGCCAGGCGATAGGCCGAGAGTCGGTTGCGAGCGCCATCGTAGAGGAAGTACTCGGGGATCCCGAGCCGCGCGTAGCGCGCCACGTTGAGCTCCGCGTCCTTCTTGCGATCGCCGCCGACGTGGACCTCGAGCACCCAGTCGAGCCCCTTCCCCTCGTCGCTGACCACCCACTTGCTGCGCCGGGCGTCGTTGCTGTCGAGCACGGCGATCAGATCCGGCGCGAACCGCGGCTCGCCGGGGTAGTAGATCGGCAGCTCCGATGCGAGATAGACCCGGCGCTTCTGCCGCGCGAAGTACCCGCGCAGCGCGGTCAACGCGCCGACCTTGGCCCAAAAGTGGATCTCCCCTTCGGGCATCGCCATCTCGTCGTAGGTGACCTCGCCGGGGAGTGCGGCCACGACAGCGGCGCGCTGGGCGGGCGAGAGCGCCGCCCACACCTCGGCGCTCGGCGCCATCGGATATCCGGCCGGGCTGGTTGGCACTGCGGGCACTGCGACCATGCAAGGAACAGCGTGGCCGTCTCGGGCGCGGGGGTCAAGCGCGCTGGTCCGCGGGGTCACCTCAAGACCACGCAAAGACGACGTTCCCGCGGTCACGCCGGTGCGCGTTGCACACGAGTTACTCAAGCTCGCGCTGGAGCGCGCGAAGGTCGGTGACCCAGCGGGTGCGAGCGAATGCGTCCACGCGTACGGGACGCTCGCGGGTCGCACGCCCTGATCCCGGGCGGCCGGCCCTGATGGCACCGAGCTCGGCGAGCCGCCGGCTCGCGCTGAGTTCTTTCACGCGTGAAAGAACTCGCACTCCACCAGCGCGCGCTGGATCAGCCGGCCCCCGCGATGTTTAGAGGTCCCAGCTGGCGTGCGAACTCCGCGAAGCTGTCCGCGACCTTCTCCATGTCGCGGCGGTCGTGCCACAGGACGCGAGGATTCGATCCCTCTGGCCGAGGGTCCTCGGTGTCCTCGATCCAGACCTGGCCGCGAAGCTCGCCTGCGATGACGACGTATACATTGCAGCCCATGGTGTCGTATCCGACGTACAGCAGATCGCGGCTCGGCAACTCGGGGATGCCACCGTTGGCACCTTCGAGATTGTGATCGTCTTCATTAGTGAGACTCAGGAATCTGTTCAATATTCCAAACGGCGCAACCCTGTTCGAGTCGGCTGGGTCACCCCCATTCACGGCGAGTAGGAAACGCCGGTAGTCCTCTGGTAGGCGGTGACCGATTCGTTGCTCGAATGCCGTCAAGACCGCCTCGTCGATGTCTGGTCCTCGACGCTCCATGATTGGCCATTCAGTCTCCATATTTCCTAATCCCTCGCGCGTGTTTGTACGTAGCCCGCCCACCCGTGTGTTTCACGACCTCATGCAGCTGCCTTGGAACGAGCATCATGGTCTTGCCATCCTCGACGTGATGCCATGTGTGGTCGCGAGGAGTGCTCGGAAGGCCAGCTTTCGCGTTTGCCAAGGCATCATCGGCTGCACGCGATCCGGTGTACGGAATCTCGACGTGGGACTTGCCGTTCGGCAGTATCTTGGCGTGCGGTGCGAAGTCCGGGTAGCCCTCCGGAGTGAACTTGACGCCCTTCGCTCGGTACTGCGGGGGCAGGATGTCGGCTGGGAACTGCTCGCCGGCGAGATGGTGGTTCTGCGGCAGCCGGCCCGCGACGGGCTTCACCGTCGCGGCTTCCTCCGCCATCTCCGCGGCCGCGAGCTTCTGCCGCGAGGCCACGTCCTTCGCCGACCGCTTCAACGCGGTGGTTGCCTCACGCCTGGCCTGCTTCGCAGCCGCGAGGTAGGCGTCAAAGTATCGGCGCTGCATCTCCCAGTACAAGCGGCGGGTGACCGCGGCCTTTGCTTCCTTGCTCGCGGCCTTCCACGCCGCCGCGGTCTTCGGGTTCGTCGCGAGCTGCTTGAGCGCGGCCTTTGTCTCCTTGGCCGCGGCGACGCGCGCCTGCGAGGCGATCATCCTGCGCGCAGCGAGCGCCGACGTGATCTTGCCGAGGCCTTTCTTGAAGAGTCCCGAGCCGGCGCCGGTGATATTGCCGTCCGCGGCGATCAGCGCGACCTCGACCGCGCCGCGGAGCGTGAGCGGAACCCCGATGATGCCGATGATGCCGCTGCCGGCGGGGACGCCGGTGTCGCCCTGCTTGCCCTCGCCGCCGTACATGCCGTCTGGGGCGCCGCGCTCGCCGCCATCGCGCGAGCCTTCGGCGGTTCCGCCGCGACCACCGTCGTCCGAGCCTTCTCCATCGCCGTCTGCGCGCGCGCGTTCACCGCCCGGGCCTGTGCCGCCTATGCGCGTGTCATCGCCGGTGCGGCCGTTGTGGTGCTCGCCGTCTGGCGTTGCGCTGGACCAGTGCTCTGCATCGTCGGCGAGCTGGCGCTCGAGCTCGGCGGCGAGCTCGACGAGCTGGCGCTCGATCTCGCCGGCGAGCCGCTCATCGGCATCGACCGGCCCCAGGTCTCCGTCGAAGTCTTCGTCGCCGTCGCCGTCGCCGTCGTGTGAGTCTCGGGGCGCCACCCCGTGATCGTCCGCGTCGGTCGGCGCTCCGACGGCCTGGTGGTCGCGGTGCCGCGTGGTGGCGTCCTGGCCGGCCTGGTCGTTGCCGTGCCCGACAGGCCCGGCCGATCGCGAACCGTCCCCGGCGGCCCGCTCATCGGTCGCGTGTTGTCCCGGTGCATGCTCATCAGGCGCCGCGTGCTTGTCGTCCGTGACCACGTCCAACGCGGCCGCGTACATCACAATCCGGTCCGCGTTCGCACCGGCCCACTCCTCGAGCGTCTTGCCGCCGCTGCCTTGAAGATCGCTGCCGATGCGCACGCTCCGAGCGTCTGGACTGTCCCATGTCCAGCCGGCCGCACCACGGGTGCCGGTGTACCTCTGCGGCAGCGGTCCCTCCCAGCGAGCCTTCGCACCCCACGGCTCCCCGAGGATCTTTCCCTTCGAGTACGCAACGACCTTGATGACAGCGTTCGGCTCCGCTCGCTTGGCGGGCTGGGCCTCCCCCTCTGCCACACGCTTTGGCGTGGCTGCGTAGGGCGCCTTTGGCGTGGCTGCGTAGGGCGCCCTGGTAGCTGCAGGCCCGGTCAAGGACTCCGTCAGCGTGCGCTTCCCAGGCACGCCAGTCGCGCCGCTTTCGCCGCCTACCATCGTGCCCGCCCCCGGTCTCCGATTGAGCCTGTCGTTCATAACCCCGCCCCTCCTGGCGCCGTCATCCTAGTCCCGGTCCGTGCCACGCGCCACCAAGCGCGCCGCGTCCAAGCGCCCGGATGCGCGCACCGAAGCTGTTGGCGCGGTCACGGGCCGCACCTCGAGCCCGACACCTGGGTAGTCGCGGCGAGGGACCTGGCATCACGTCGAGAATGGACAAGACGATGATCCTGGTACCGAGAGAGCTTCACGAGGCCGTCAAACACACTGGTGGAACTGCAAAGTACAAGCATGCGAAGGGGGTGAAGAAATATGGGAAATAGATAGCCAACCATGGAACGTCGAGGCCCTGGCGTGGAGGGCGCTGCCATCGAGGCGTTCGAGAACCGTCTCGGGCACCGCCTGCCAGATGACTATAGACGGTTCATCCTCGAAGTGAACGGCGGGATCCTGGACGACTCCTGCCGCCAGTTTTCCCATGGTGTAGTCACTCAGTTATTCGGTATCGGAGAAGAGAACGAGGACGGGGACCTGGAGGACGCCAACCGCTGGTTCCATGTCAGCCCGAGTCGGGAACTGCTCTACGCCGGCCACGACTCTAGCGGCACCAACATTCTTGTCGCGCTCGTCGGTGAACATCGCGGCCAGGTCTGGATCCAGGACACCGCCGACCCGCGCCCAGACGGCTCAAACCCGCGCGTGTCGTGGCACGACCGACGCGACATGGAGAAGGTCGCCGACAGCTTCAGTGAGTTCCTGGGCCAGCTGAAGCCGCTCAGCAGATGAGCGTCGGCGCTACACCGGCAGGCCCAGCGCCGCGCGGACCTCGCCGACCACCATCTCGGCGAGCTTCTGGATCAGCCGCTCGCCCTCCTCGACGGTAGCCGCCTTCGGATCGCCCGCGTACGCGTGCTCGAGCCCCATCGCCGCGAACGTCGTCACGCCCGCCGCGAGCTGCTTCGACAGGCTGATCGGCACCGCCGGCAGCGCCTGGCGCGCCGCCTCGTCGACGAGCTCCGGCGCCGCCGCCATCACGATCGACGTCTCGTACTGGCCCGCGTGGCACGCGCCGCTCTTGAACTCGTCCGACAGCGTGCGCGCCCACTGCTTCGCCAGCGGGCACGCGACCGAGACCTTGCCCTCGCGGCCCGGGAGCACCGCGCGGATCGCCGCGTCGTGCGCCGGCTCGAGGTGGTTGTTGACGAGGCAGACGTGGCGGAACGAGAAGCCCTGCGCCGCGCCGAGCAGGCCGTCGCAGATCGCGGCGACGTAGGCCGTGAGCACCGCCGCCGGCACGCTGACCGCGCCCGGAAAGCCCGCCGCGCACTCGGTGACGCCGTAGCTGATCGCCGGCGCGATCACGCCCACCAGCGGGCCCTTCCGCTCGAAGAGCTCGGTCGCGCGCACGCACGCGGCCGCCGAGATGACGACGTCGGTGCCCAGGCCCAGGTGCGGCCCGTGCGGCTCCGTCGAGCCCACCGGCACGAGCGCGACGACCGCGCGCTTGCCGCCCGCCAGCGCGCGGAGGCTCGCCGTCGTGTGTCGCGCCAGAAACTTCTCGGCCATGGCTCCCCTTGGCTCCGCTCCCTGTTACTCGGGCAGCTCCCCGCGCCGGTCGCGCTCGATCAGGAGCTTCTTGTCCACCTTACCCCGATCGTTCTTCGGGAGGTCCTCGACGAACACGACCCACCGCGGATACTTGTGCTTCGATAGCCGCCCCTGGACGTGCGCCTTGAGCTCGGCCGCGAGCGCCTGCCGGCCCTCCGGCGCGGCGATCCGATCGCGCGCGTCCGGCCGCAGCACGATCAGCGCCTTGGGCTTGGTGAGCCCCGCGTCCTCGCTCGGGATCACCGCCGCCACCGACACGCACGCGTGCGCGAGCAGGCAGTCCTCGACCTCGCGCGGCGCTACAAAAACGCCGCCCACCTTGAACAGATCGTCGGCGCGGCCGCTGAACCACAGGTAGCCGTCCTCGTCGATGTGGAACAGATCGCCCGTGCGGCACCAGTGGCCGTGGAACGTGCGCCAGCTCTTGTCGCGATCCTGGAAGTAGCCGTGCGCGACGCTGTCGCCCTTGACCCAGAGGACGCCGATCTCGTTCGGCGGCAAGGGCGGCGCGCCCGCGCCGTCGGCGTCCTCGGGGAGGACCCGCAGCGTGTAGCCAAGGACGACGCGGCCCAGCGAGCCCGGCCTGACGTCGCCCGGGCGGTTCGAGCAGTAGATGTGGAACATCTCGGCCGAGCCGATGCCGTCGTAGACGTCGGCGCCGAACCGGTCGACGAAGCGCCGGAGCAGCGGCTCCGGCAGCGCCTCGCCCGCCGAGAGGTGGAACCGCACCGACGACAGATCGAGCCCCGGGCCGCCGCCCGCGCGGCGCTCGTCGTCGAGATCGAGCAGCTTGCCGAGCATCGTCGGCACGTTCGTGACGATCGTCGGCCGGTAGCGCGCGATCGCCGCCGCCACGGACTCGGCCGTCGGCCGCTCGCTGAACAGGCCCACCGTCGCGCCGACGGCGAACGGGAACCACAGGTTCGTGCCCGTCGCGTAGCCGAAGAACAGGCGCGGCACGCTGACCGTGACGTCGCCCTCGCGGTAGCCCACCGTGCGCTTGGCGTAGACCTCGGTGTTGAACGCGAAGTCGCGGTGGCTGTGCATCGCCGCCTTCGGGCGCCCCGTCGAGCCCGACGTGAACAGCCAGATCGCCGGATCGTCGCGCCGGATCCGCGGCAGCGGCGCCTCGAGCGTGCGGCCGTGCCCGATCGCCGCGTGCAGGGAGCCCACGCCCGGGCGGCAGCCCGCGAGCGCCGCCGGCGCCTCGAGCTCGACCTCCACCGGATCGCCCGTCGGCGCGTCCGGCGACAGGAGGATCTCGCGCACGCTCGGCAGCTCGCCCAGCTTCGGCGCGAGCGCCTCCGCCACCGCCGGCGTCGTGATCACGACCGCGGCGCGGACGTACTCGATCACCGCGGCGAGGTCGTCGATCGGCGCAATCGGGTTGCCCATCGTCAGGACGCAGCCCGCGGCGAGCGTGCCGAAGATGCCCCACGCGAACGCCGGCGTGTCGGGCAAGACGATGTAGACGCGCTGCTCCGGCAGGATGCCGCGCGAGGCGAGCCAGCGCGCGAGCGCGCGCGAGCGATCCGCGACCTCGGCGTAGGTCCACGCCCGCTCGCCGAACAGGAGCGCGCGCCGCTCGCCCTTGCCCTCGGTGATCCGATCGAACAGGAAGTAATCGGCGAGCGAGAGCTCCTCGGGGAATGTGACCGTCATGACGTGATGCCCTGCCCTCTCGCCAGCGCGCGGCCGATGATGGTGCGCTGGATCTCGCTCGTCCCCTCGTAGATGCGCAGCGGCCGGATCGCGCGGTAGAGGTACTCGACGACGGAGCCCGCCATCACGCCGCGCCCGCCGAACAGCTGCACCGCGCGATCGATCACGCGCCACGCGGCCTCGGTCGCGCCCAGCTTCGCGATCGAGACCTCGGTGGTGATGCGCGTGTCGAGCGTGTCCTTCAGGTAGGCCGCGCGCAGGACGAGCAGGCGCGCGGCGTCGAGATCGACGGCCATGTCGGCGAGGTGCGCCTGGACGAGCGGCTGCTCGATCAGGCGCTTGCCGAACTGCGACCGCTCGGCCACGAAGCGCAGCGCCTCGTCCATCGCGCGGCGCGCCATGCCAACCGCCGCGGCCCCGACGGAGACGCGGAACGCGTCGAGCGTCTTCATCGCGAGCTTCATGCCCTGCCCGACGTCGCCGATCAACGCCGTCGGCGGCACCGTGACGCCGCGCAGCTCGAGCGCGCCGATCGAGTGCGGCGCGCCCGCGGTGAGCGGGTGGATCCGCACGCCCTGCAGGCCCAGCGGCACCCACAGCGCGAGCAGGCCCGCGTTGCCGAGCACCGGATCGAGCGTCGCGAACACCACCGCGTGATCCGCCAGGGTGAGGTTCGAGATGAACAGCTTGTCGCCGTCGAGCCGGTAGCCGTCTTCGCACGGCACGGCGCGGGTGGTGATCGACGCGACGTCGCTGCCCGCCTCGGGCTCCGTCAGCGCGAACGCGGCGATGCGGTTGCCGCGCGTGAACGAGCGCAGGCTCGCGCGCTGATCGTCGGTGCCTGCCAGCACGATCGGGTGCGTGCCGAGGCCCTGCACCGCGAAGATCGAGTCGGCGCGCGGGCAGACGTAGCCCAGCATCTCGCGCGCGAGGCACAGCGCGCGCGTGTCGATGCCAAAGCCGATCCGCAGATCGCTCGCCGAGCTCTCGACGTCGATGCCTGGCGCGCCCGGGCGGAGCGCGCCGAGCGGCACCACCAGCTCGAACAGGCCGGCCGTCGCGAGCGCCGCCGCCGCCGCGCGATCGCGGGCCGGCTCGTCGGGGCCCTCCTCGATCGTCGCGAACGCGGACGCGGCTGCGACCAGGCCCTTGCCCAGGGCCAGGTGCGACTCAGTGAAGAACATCGGGAGATCGTGCGTGGACAACCTGATCTTCATGGTTCGTTCTTGGACCTCTCAGCTGCTCCGCTGGGCGGAGCGTTGGTACCCGCCTCCACCGCCGGGCCACCCGGCGGCTCCGGCGCGCCGCGGAACTGCGGCGGCCGCTTCTCCTTGAATGCCGTGTGGGCCTCGGCGAAGTCGGGGTGTTGCATGCACAGCGCCTGGGCCTGCGCCTCGGCCTCGATCGCCTCGGCCAGCGCCATCGTGTGCTCGCTCTCGATCATCTGCTTCGTCATCGCGTGCGCGAACGCCGGCCCGCGCGCGAGCCGCGCCGCCCACTCCTGGGCCAGCGCGAGCGCGGCCTCGCCGTCGGGCACGACGCGGTTGACGAGCCCGATCCGGTACGCCGTCTCGGCGTCGATCTTGTCGCCGAAGAACAGGAGCTCGGAGGCGTGGCCGAGCCCGACGATGCGCGGCAGGAGGTACGTGATCCCCATGTCCGCGCCCGAGAGCCCGACCGGCGGGAAGATGAAGCCGAACTTCGCGTTCGCCGCGGCGATGCGGAGGTCCGCCGCGCACGCGATCACGGCGCCCGCGCCGACGGCGATGCCGTTGACCGCGGCGATCACCGGCCGCCGGCAGCGCCGCATCGCGGCGATCAGCCGCCCCGTCAGGCGCGTGAACGCGAGCAGGGCCGGCGTGTCGCGGCCGAGCAGGTGCTTGATGATGTCGTCCTGATCGCCGCCCGAGCAGAACCCGCGGCCGCGCCCGGTGATGACGATGGCGCGCACCTCGTCGTGGCGATCCAGATCTTCGAACGCCGCGGCCAGCTCGGTGTAGACCTCGAACGTGAGCGCGTTGAGCCGCTGCGGCCGATCGAGCGTGAGCGTGGCGACGCCGTCGGACAGCTCCGACGCGAACGACATCGAGCGGATCATGGCTCTCCTCCTGAGATCGCGGCGATCGCCTGGATCTCGACGACCGCCTCTGGCTCGACGAGCGCCGCCACCGCGACGAGCGCCATCGCCGGGTAGTGCCGGCCCATCCGCTCGCGCCACACCGGCCCGAGCGCGCGCTGGGCGGCGCGGTACTCCTCGATGCTGGTGACGAACACCGTCATCGACGCGATGTCCTCGGGGGCCCCGCCCGCGGCCCGCACCACCGCGAGCACGTTGTCGAGCGCGCGCGCGAGCTGCGGCACGAGCCCGCCCGGCGGGAACGCGCGCGCCTCGTCCCAGCCGATCTGGCCGCCGACGTAGAGGACCTGCCCCTCGCCGACGCGACCGTTCGCGTAGCCTTTCGGCGCCGGCCAGCCCGGCACGCTCACCTCACGCGTAGGCATTGTGGCTCCCCTCGCTCGGCCCTCGCTCGGTCCTCCGCTGGCTGCTCCTCCGGACCGGCTCGGTCATTTCAGCACCGCCCCGCCGTCGATGACGATCGTCTGGCCGTGGATGCCGCGCGCGCCGGGGCCGCACAGCATGAGGGCCGCGTGCGCGACCTCCTCCGGCGCGAGCATGCGCCGCTGCGGGCTCATGTTCTCGAGCTGCGCGCGCGCCGCCTCGGTGCTGCGCCCCGTCTTCGTGGCGATCCGCGTCACCGCCTCCTCGGCGAGCCGCGTCTCGACCCAGCCTGGGCACAGCGCGTTGATCGTGACACCGGTGCGCGCGAGATCGACCGCGAGCGCGCGCGTCATGCCCACCATCGCGTGCTTCGCCGCGCAGTACGCCACCGAGTACCCGTACCCCGACACGCCCGCGTTCGACGCCACGTTGATGATCCGGCCGAAGCCCGCCTCGATCATCGCCGGCGCAAGCGCGCGCGTGACGCGAAACGCCGACGTCACGTCGAGCTCGAGGATCCGGTCCCAGATCGCGTCGTCGGTGCGCTCGAGTGGCGCGCTCTCGGCCACGCCCGCGTTGTTGACGAGCACGTCGACGGCGCCCACCTGCGCCAGCATCGCGTCGGTCGCCGCGCGGTCCGCGAGATCGACCTGCACCGCGGCGCCGCCGATCTCCTGGGCCAGCGCGTCGAGATCCCGCTGGGTGCGGCCGCAGACGGTGACACGAGCCCCGGCGCCCGCCAGCGCGCGCGCGATCGCTGCCCCGATCCCGCGGCCGCCGCCCGTGACGAGCGCGCGCTTACCGGCGAGGAGCTGTTCCATGGCCGACACCTTACTGCGACCCCGCGCCGCGGCGAAAGTGACGCACGTCCTTCCCACCGTGAGCCGAACCGTCGGGAGGAGCCGCGCGCAGAGGACGCGCGCGGGCCATCGTTGCTACCGTGCGCCGATGCTGTCCTCCCTCGATGCGACCGCCACCGCCGAGCTCGTGACGTCCGGCCGCGCCTCGCCGCGCGAGCTCGTGGATGCCGCGATCGCCCGCATCGAGCGCGACAACGCCGAGCTCGGCGCCGTCATCGTGCCGCTGTTCGACGAGGCCCGCGCGCAAGCGCAGCACCCGTCGCCCGGCCCGTTCTCCGGCGTGCCGATCCTCGTCAAGGACATCGTCGCCACCACCGGCGGCGCGCTCCACACCGCGGGCCTCTTGCCGCTCAAGCACGCCGGGCACCGCGTCCCGCACGACAGCTACCTCGTCGCGGCGCTCCGCCGCGCCGGCTTCATCGTCGTCGGCAAGACGAACACTTCGGAGCTCGGCATCCTCCCCTCGGCGGAGCCGCCCGCGTGGCCGCCCACCCGCAACCCTTACGATCTCACGCGCACCTCCGGCGGCTCGAGCGGCGGCTCCGCGGCCGCCGTCGCGAGCGGCATGGTGCCGATCGCGCACGGCAACGACGGCGGCGGCTCGATCCGCATCCCGGCGAGCTGCTGCGGCCTGTTCGGCATGAAGCCCTCGCGCGGCCGGATCTCGCTCGGGCCCGATCACGGCGACATCAACGGCGGCCTCGTGAACGAGCACGTCCTCTCGCGCTCGGTGCGCGACTCCGCCGCCGTGCTCGATCTGCTCGCCGGCATGCAGCCCGGCGATCCGTACACCGCGCCGCCGCAGGTATCGCGCTACGCCGCCGAGATCACGGCGGCGCCGCCGCGCGCGCTCAAGATCGGGTTCGCCACGCGGCGCCTCATGCCCGACGGCTCGCTCGCCGAGTCGCACCCCGACTGCATCGCCGCCGTCGCGCACGCCGCGGCGCTCCTCGCGTCGCTCGGTCACCACGTCGAGCCCGTCGAGATCGAGGCGCTGCGCGATCCCGGCTGGACGCCCAACTTCCTCGCGATCTGGGTCGTGGGCGTCGCGACCGAGCTCGACGACGCCGCGCGCACGATCGGCCGCGCGATCGATCCGCGCGAGGTCGAGCCCCTGACGTGGGCGCTCGCCGAGCTCGGCCGGCTGATCACGGGCCCCGGCTACGCCGATGCCTGGCGCTGGCTCCGCGGCGCCACCCGCCGCCTCGCCGAGTACTGGACCCGCTACGACCTCTGGCTGACGCCCACCGTGACCGAGCCCCCGCCGCCGCTCGGCACGTTCCAGTCACCCCAGGACGATCCGCTCGCCGGCATCTTCCGCGCCGCCGAGTTCGCGCCGTTCACCGCGCCGTTCAACGCCACCGGCCAGCCCGCCTGCTCGCTGCCGCTCTACCAGAACGCCGCCGGCCTGCCGATCGGCGTCCAGCTCGTCGGCGCCTACGGCCGCGAGGACCTCCTGTTCCGCGTCGCCGCCCAGCTCGAGGCCGCCCAGCCGTTCGTCCACGCCGCCACCCGCCCGTGATCGCGCTCGCACGTCGGCTGAACCGGCCGGGCGACCCGGTGCCGCGCCCCCGCGCGCGGCGTATGCTCGCGGCATGAGGACCCGCTTCGTGCTCGCGCTCGCGCTCTCGCTCGCCGCCTGTGCTGCCGACTCGACGGACGATCCCCAGGACGATCCGACCCTGGTCGACCAGCAGAACGGCGCGTGCTCCGCGCTCGAGGGCCGCTCCTTCGCCTCGGTCGACAAGCACGAGTGCGGCCTCACGCCGAACGGCCCGGCCATGTGCAACTGGCAGATCACGTTCTCGGCGGTCGACCCGCAGCGCAGCAACTTCATGTGGCAGCACTCCGACGTCGGCGAGAGCGGCGCGGTCCGCTGCACCGGCCGCCAGATCTCGACCGACGGCATCGGCCCGGTCTACACCGGCGCGTACGATCCCGGCGCCGCCGTGCTGACCTGGGACGGCCTACCGTACGCGCCGCGGTAGCGCCGCGCCCCCGCGCGCGTGCGAGCGTCCCCGCAGCCGATAGCACCGATCGCCACCGAGGTGCGAGCGCAGCGCCCGGTAGGCGCATGACAGCAGCTGCCGGGACCGCCGCGGAGCTACTCGCGCGCGCGTCCCGTGTTACCGGTCCATGCATCCATTCACCTCCCGATGCGCCACCGCCATCGCAGCAGCCGCGGCAGTGGCCGCGCTCGCCATGACCGCCTGCACGACCGACGCGGACACGCCCGACGTCGGCACCCGCTACCAAGAGCTCGGCGATCCGCTGCTCGAGCAGCTTCAGGCCCTGCCCGGCGTGACCGTCACCGAGCTGGCGCCGCGCACGGGCGCCCGCCAGTTCCAGCTGCTCGTCACCCAGCCCGTGGATCACGCCCAGCCAAGCGGCGCCACGTTCCAGCAGCGCGTCATGATTCGCAGCCGCGGCGCCGCGCTGCCGACCACGCTCGCCTCGACCGGCTACGGCCTGTTCGGCTCGACGCCGCGCGACAACGAGATCTCGTTCCTCTTCAGCGGGAACGCGATCACCGTCGAGCATCGCTACTACGAGGGCTCGGTCCCGAGCCCCGCAGATCCGAAATACCTGACGATCCGCCAGGCCGCCGCCGATCATCACCGCATCGTCCAGCTCTTGCGCCCGATCTTCACCGGCGCATGGATCTCGACCGGCGGCAGCAAGGGCGGCATGACGTCGATCTATCACCGCCGCTACTACCCGAGCGACGTCGACGCGACCGTCGCGTACGTCGCCCCGCAGAGCTACACCACGAACGATCCGCGCTACGGGCTGTTCCTCGAGCAGGTCGGCTCGGCGGCGTGCCGCCAGCGGATCATCGACACGCAGCGCATGTTCCTCGATCGCCGCGCCGAGCTACTGCCGGTGTTCGAGGCCCAGGCCGCCGACTACGGCTTCACCTACGACCAGGTCGGCGGTCTCTCGCTCGCGTTCGAGCACGCCGTCGAGGAGTTCCGGTTCGCGCTGTGGCAGTACCTCGACGAGGAGTTCTGCGCCTATCTCCCGGCGGCGGACGCCCCGGCCGAGCTGGTCGCGCTCTACCTCGACTACGTGTCCGGGCCCGGCTACCTCGCGAGCGACCAGTCGCTCGAGGGCTTCGGCTCGTACTACTACCAGGCGGCGACCCAGCTCGGCTCCTACGGCCCGCTCTCGCTCGAGAGTCACATCCGCAGCCGCCTCGCGCACCCCGGCACGTACCGCGTCGAGCGCTACAGCCCGCTGCCGATCACGCAGGTCGATCCGCTCTCGGTGCCCGAGGTGCAGCTGTGGCTCGCGACGCGTGGCGAGCGGATCATGCTCATCTACGGCGAGAACGATCCGTGGACGGCCGGCGGCTTCGTGCTCGGCCGCGCCAAGGACTCGTTCCGCTACGTCGTCCCCGGCGGCAACCACGGCGCCGCGATCAGCAGCCTCCCCGAGGCCCAGCGGACCGAGGCGCTCGGCGTGCTCGCGCGCTGGGCCGGCGTCCAGCCGCCCGGCGCCCAGGCATCCCCGTCGCAAACGCTGGCCGAGCCCGAGGACTGGAGCATCGATCGGCAGCGCCGGCTGCCGCTGTAAGCTGCTCGGGCGCGCCCCATGAGTCCCGACTGCCGACACCTCTTGTGCGAGCTGGCCGGAGGCACATGCAGCCTCGCGACGAACCGCTCGCGTGGCTGCCGGCCGGGCCTCGCGTCGAAGCTGGTCGCGCCCGCGGTCTTCGACGAGGTCCGCGGCCTCCTCGCGGTGATCGATCCGCAGGTGCGTGACGATCGCGTCCGGGCGGCCGCCGTCCGGCTCGCGCAGATCATCCGCCGCGAGGCGCTCGACGATCGCAACCTCGTCGCGCTCGCTCGCGACGAGGAGCCCGATCTCGCCGCGGCGCTCGCCGAGCTGTGCGTTCGCCGGCGCAGCGCTCAATAACCGAACAGCGGCGCGACCGGCGCCCACGTCAGCGGCGCGAGCTTCCGTCACTTGTGGATAGGAGATCTCTGGGCGGGCTGCGCCGCGTCGAGCTCGCCGCGGATTGCCATTCTCTCGCTGGTGCGCGTCAGCGCTGCGAGTAGATGAATCGCAGGTGCGCGCACACCGGCGCGGGGCGTCCGTCGACGAGAAACGGCGCGTACCGCATGCCGCGGATCACGGCCCTGATCTGATCGTCGTAACGCGGCACTCCGGTCGGGTCCTGGGTCACGACGATATCGACAGTCCCTTGCAGTGTGATGCAGAAGAAGAAGGTCCCCTGCGCGCGGCTGATGCCGTTGGCCATGAGCCACGACTTCGCCTCGTCATCGGGGACGACGGTGCCGCTCCCTGCGATGCGCTTCAACGTCATGGACGCAACGACGAGCGTGGCCTCGTATGCCGGCGGGACTGGAAACGGGAGCGCCCGGCCCGACTCCGGCGGCGCCGTACCCGCCGGGTCGCCGTACCACACGAGCGCGCATACGGGCGTGGGCTGGCCGCCGAGGATCACCGGCCGGAACGTCCACCGCTCGAGCGCCGCCACGAGCGCATCCTGAAACGCGAGCGAGCTCGTCTCCCGTCGGCGGACGCTGGTCACGGCTCCGCTGGCGTCGATGCAGACCTTGAGCCACGCCGCGCTGAATGGGAGCCGGCTCGCCGCGCGCTCGCTGACGAGCCGGGCTCGCGTCGGCTCATCGAACGCGGTCGAGCCCGTGAGCCGATGAGCCTCCAGCGCGCGCTGCGTGATCGTCGGGAGGGCGTCCTTGGCGCTGCGGCGCGAGACGTATCCGATCCACCTGATCTTCGGGCGTCCCTGCGCAGCTTCGAACAGGACCTCGATCTCGATCCCGGGCTCGTAGGTGAGCACTCCGATGGCGTGATACGGGCTCGTTCGTTCGCTCCTCGCGAGCCGCAGGGTCGCGAGGCACCTGGCGAGCGCGTCGAGGCCGACCCCCTCGACCCGCCCTGCCGACGAGAGCAGCTTCCGGCACGTGGTGTCCTCGAGCCACAGCCCACCGAGCTCGACGGCGTCGTGCAGCAGGGCCCGCGTGGCAGCGACGTCACCGCGCGACGTGACCGCGATCAGCTGCGCGACGGCCTCGGAGGTCGCATCTGCCGGCCGCCGCGGAGCAGGCGCCCCCGTCCAGGTACACCCGATCACCACCACGAGCACGATCCACTGCCGCATTTGGCCCCCTCCGCAGACCAGACCCTAGCCGAATCAGCGCGCGGCCGCCAACCGGCCCGGCCCAGCTACGGCACCGCGTACGTGAGCTCCAGCTTCGGCCGCATCTCGGCGGGCCGCCCGCCCGGATCGCGCTGCGCCGGGACGTACCCCATGTGCACGCCGTTCACGCCGGCGATGATGCGCACGCCGTAGTTGCTGCCGTCGAGCCACGCCTGGACCTCGGCCGGATCGAGGCTCGCGGCCAGCGGCTGCGGCGAGGAGCCCGTCCCGACATCGCCGCGCTCCGGCAGGCGGAACGATCGCCCCGCGCGCACGTCGGTCCCCTCGGCGCTGGCGCCGAGCGCGCCCCACGGGCTCCCGCTGCCGTCGCGGTAGCGCCACCCCACCGGCGAATTCGAGCAGCCTGCGCACGAGATCGGCGTGTCGCCGAACCACGGCGCCGCCAGGTACTGCCCCACGAAGTGCTCGCCGACGGCGCCGTCGCCGTGGCCGTGGATCGTCAGCGTCGCGGAGACGACGCGCGCCCCCGCGGGCACGCCGAGCTCCTCGAACCGCAGGAGCCACACCTCCGCGTAGGCGCCCGGCGAAAGGCCCGTGCCGGTGCACCAGTCGTTGAGCCCGTCGGCGAACGTCATGCCGTTCGCGTTGTACTCCCCCACGTTGCCGAGCCCGCCGTACGTCGAGATGCCGACCGACCGCGTGCCGCTGTAGCCGCTCACGCCCTGCTGGTACGTCCGCGTCACCGTCGCGCCGGCCGGCGCGTCCGGCGAAGGCGCGTCGTCCCCGAAGTCATCGCCGCCACCGCCGCCGCCGCACGCACACGCGATCGGCAGCACGACCAAAGCCAGGATTCGCACCATCGTCACCCACGATTTCACGCGCCCCGCCGAGCAGTCAACCACAGAGGCAACGACGCCCCGCCGTCAGCTTCGCGCCATCACGCTCGCGCCATCACGTCAGAGGTTCCGCAATAGCAGCTTCGATCGATCGACCGAGCGAGCGGGGTACAGGCACTGCTGCAGGTCGCCCGCGCCGAGCGGGTTGGGCACGCCGAACCAGTCCGCCACGTCCTCGAAGAGGCAACGCGCGATCGCGCAATCTGCCCTCGCCTTGGGGACCTGCTTCCACGCGAGGCGCTTCAGGGCCGGCTCACCGTGGAGCTTCTCATCGTAGAAGATGCGCTCGCGTTGCAGCAGGTGCTCGAGGTAGTGCTTGGGGTGGCACTCGCGGCGCCACCCCGGATGCTGGTGTTGCTGGCGCTGGTTGTCGCGCTGGCACTCCTCGATCCAGCCGGGATCCGTGTCGGTCGTCTCGAAGCACTCGACGTCCGTGTGGCGGATCCGCGGCGTGCTCTGGACCCCCATCGAGCGAAGGGTGTCTCCGTCGCCGAAGAAGTACGACTCGACCATCGGCCGCAGCATGTGGAACGAGCAGCGCTCGCGGAGCAGCTGCTGATAGCGCTCGCGAGCTTGTAGCGCGTGCTCCGCGAGCACCGCTTCGAGCGCGCCCTGGAAGTGCTTCACGAGCACTGCCTCCCGATCGACGTTGCCGAGCTCCACGTCATCGACGACGATCACGAGATCAGCGGGCGTGCCCTGCTTCCCGCTCTTCACCTCGCTGAGCATCGCCTTGACCAGTGCCTGCATAGGCCGAGAGGGGCGCTCGGACATCGAGAGCCGCCGGCTGGTCGCGCTGTGCAGCTTGCGCGGCGGATCCCAGATCACCGCTTCGCCGTCGCGGCGAGCGTCCCCGAAGACCTGGCGCAGCGACTCGTGGAGCGCCAGCTCCTCGAGGTCGCCCGTGACGATGAGCCTGATCGTCGCCATCTGACCCATCTGGCCCATCTGGCCCACTAGGGGCCGGGATCTTTGTTGCTCCCGATCTCGCCCTGCTCGTAGAGCTCGCCCACCTTGAACTCGGCAAGCCACTCCGGGTCGCAGAGCCGGTCCAGGCGGGTCGGGATGGGCATGTCATGCGCGGCGGGCTTCATCACGAAGACCTGATCTGGCGGGAGCTCGTCGAGGAGCACCGTGGAGTGCGTCGCCAGGAGGACGGTCAGGTGGTGTTGCTTTGCCCACCGGCTCGCGCGGCGCAGGAAGACCCGCAGAGCGTACGGGTGGAGGCAGTTCTCCGGCTCGTCAATCGCGACGATGCCCTCGTCGTCCACGCTGGCGATCTCGCAGAAGAGCACGAGGAGCTGGAGCAGGCCGTTCGCCTCGCTGGCGAGCGGGCTCGGCGACTCATGGTTGGGCCGGTAGATCTGGACGACGAGCGTGGTCCCGGCCTCGTGGAAGCCGAGATCCGAGATCAGGTTGGGGAAGGCCGCCTGGAGCCCCTCGACCACGAATTGATAGCGGTGCCGGTGCTCCTGCTCCTGGTGCCAGCGCCGGAGCAGCGTGAGCGCGTTGGCCCCTCGCGCCTCGAGCTGGCGATCGTCCGTCGTCCTGGAGCCCGAGCGGAGGGACCAGAGATCGGGATCGTGGAACACGGCGACGCGCTGGAGCAGCGCGGCGAACCTGCGCAGCGCCGGCTCGGGGACGCCGCGATCGATCAGCTGCCGGAGCCCCACCTGGCGGGACGACTCGAGCTGGATGTCCCGGTACCGGAACATCCCCAGCGAGTCCCGCGAGAAGATCTCGCGCTCGTCGTCCAGGAACCGCTCGCTGGCCAGGTAATCACCCGAGCCGTTGCGCGGAGCGAGCTCGAGCTGCCAGGCCGCGCTTCCCAGCCCGAGCGTGATCTGGATGGGCTCGTCTTCGCGGGCGCCCCACGATCGGAGGTTGCTGCTCCCGCCGAGCACGAGGTTGACCGCCTCGGGGAGGCTCCGCTCGTAGGCCAGGCGCAACAGCCGCAACACGGCGAGCAGCGTGGTCTTGCCGGTGCCGTTGGCGCCGATCAACGCGGTCACAGGCTCCGGGGTCCAGCTCGCGTGGCGCAGCGCGCGCAGGTTCTCGACGCGGAGCACGAAGCGAGGCGGCTCGAGGGAGCGCATCACCTCGGCCAAGAGCGGGACGTGCTGCTCGGCCCCGGTTCGTTCGTGCTCGGTGAGCTCGTGCCGCTTCGACCACGCCTGGAGGTGCTCGATGACGCGGTCCTTGAAGCCAGCACCGAGCCCCCACTCCGTGCAGCAAAACTCCCAGATCGGGTCGTCCTTCAACGCCAGCGTGATCTGCTGTCCGACCCGAGACGCGTAATCCCGGCTGACACGGATTGCTCCTCTTTGGAAAAAGAGCTTGAGCAAATGAATGTAGTCGATGATCGGCTGATAATCAGGATCGGACTGGAGCTCGGCGAGGCGCACCATCGCCTCGGCGGTCAGCTGCTCTACCCACGAGGTCGCGGCTCTCGCGGCGGCGGACCTGACAGCCGCGTATAAATCAAGCTTGGAGAAGCGCCCATTGCGCCTGCACGCGGCATACACGACGGAGGCATATCGGCAATCCCGGATCGCGGTGTAGAGCCCCGCCAGCGGATCGCGGAGCAGCGGCTCGTTCGTCAGGTGTCGCGCCAGCGCGTCCCGGACCTGACGGGCCACCTGCTCGCGTAGCTCGATCTGGCGCTCGGCGCTCGCGCTCGCGAGGAACTCGCCGGCGCTGGCGAGGTGGCTCTGGAGCGCCGCGCTGCGCGCTTGTCGCAGCCGATCCAGGCCGGCGTCGATCGCCCGCTGCAGTCGCACAGGCTCGTCCCGGAGGGTGTCGAACGCCAGGATCTGCGCGCGATCGATCGCGGGCTCGAGCCGTAGCCCCTCGAGAGCCCGGTGGCACTCGTCGCTCTTGATCTCCTGCCCGAGCTCACGATCGCCCTTCGAATCGTTGACCTGCTCCGCGTCACCGTGATCGAGGAGGACCAGCAGCGTGGACGGGATCAGCCGGCGCAGCTCGGCGTCGGCGGTGGCGGACTGCAGGAGCGCGCGCAGGGTATCGCCCGGAGCGTCCTTGAACGGCGCGCACAGCACCGTGATGGCCCGCGGGTCGCGCAGCAGCTCCTGGAGATCTCGCCGTGGCTCGATGGCGCCGTCCAGCCCGCGAGAGTCCACGAGCGATAGATCCAAATCGGTCGCGCTGTCGGGCAGCGGGCGCGGGACCACCACCGTCATCCGCAGCGGCAGCATCGCCTGGGCGTCGTTGCCCTCGTTGACAGCCTCGAACTGGAGCTTCAGCTCTTGCAGGCTCTCCTCGCTCGGGGCACCCCACCACCACGCGGTCCGGGTGCGATCCGGCAGGCTCGCGCGCTCGATGAGGTGCGCCGCGAGCTCGTGCTCCGCGCCGAAGCGCGGGATCACCTCGTCGAGCGGACGGATGTTGCGCCGCCGGCGGCTGCCGTTCTCGACGTAGGTCTCCGAGCGCTCCTGGTACCCCGTCATGTTGCGAATGACGCGGTGAAGCTCGGCCGAGAACGGATCGGAGTCGTCCTCTCCCTTGCCCTTGCCGTCCGGGTTGCGCCGCCGCCACTCTCCCTGCGCGTAGAGCGTGATCTCTCGCTCCAGGTCCGGGATCGGCATCGGCTCGAGGGTCAGCCCCACGGCGCCGGGATCTTCCTCGCGGGCGGCGCGGATCTGGACCTCGCAGACGGTGGTCCGCCCCGAGCCGATCGCGAGGACGGATCGCTCCTTCAAGCTCGTGCGATCCGTAGGCCGCGCCCCGACGAGCAAGTGGGCAAGAACGCTGATGAGCGAGGACTTGCCCACCCCCACGCTGCCGATGAAAACGATGGCGTGGTCGCGCCGCTCGAGGAACGCCTGGGCCTCGCGGATGGCCTCGCGCCAGGAGCGCGCCGTCTCGCGGTTCAGCGGCGTGGAGGCTTGCTCGACCTCCTCGAGCCGATCGAGCACAGCTTGGATGTCGGACGGAGAAGGCGCGCTCATGGCTGCCGCCGGGGCCGGGGTAGCCTAACAGACCGAGCCGTCCGCTTCGCGATGCGAGCCCGAGGACTTGGGCACGGCGTGCACGGGGCTGCGCCGCGCGGCGGCAGCGATCAGCTTCGCGCCATCACGTTGACCAGGCAGCCCAGCGAGCCGTTGAGCGTGTACACCGTCGAGACATCGATCGGCACCACGCGATAGCCGAGCGCCGTGTAGCTGTCAGCGGCCGCGCGATCGAGCGCCGGGATGCGATACGTCGGCAGATAAACGATCGGGCCGAGCGCGTCGCGATCGAACAGCGCGTTGGTGTAGGTGACGTACGAGCCGGCGCCCGGCAGCACGACCACCGGGATCCGCGTGACCGCGAAGCCGCGCGCCGCGAGCTGCGCCGCCACGCGATCGAAGCGCGCCGCGTGCGCCTCGATCGCAGGATCGGCCGTCACCTCCGGCGCAAGCTTCTGCCCGAGCCGCACGTCGCCGACGAGCGCCCGGCGATCGTCGAGCGGGACCATGTACATCATGATGTGGTGCTCGGGGACATCGCCCCGCGCGTCGCCGAGCCAGATCACCTCCTGGGAGAACGTGCGGCGCAATACGCCCTCGAGGTGCGCGCGCGTCGCGTCCCCGCGGCCGAGGTTGCGGCCGATCAGGTTGGCGTCGGCGAACACGAACGACCGCGAGGCCGCGAGGTCGCCGCCTTCGAACACCAGCTCCGCGATCGCCGGCTGTGCGTGATAGACGTCGCGCGCGATCGCGAACGGGGCCTCCCAGTCACCCGCGCGCGGCCCCGTGCCGGCCGCGACGCGCGGCGGCGCGAGGACGCCATCGCCCTCGAGCGCCGCCATACGATCGCGCGACCACGTGGTCAGCTGCCGGCCCACCACGACCGGCTGAAAGCGCTCGAGCGCCACGCCCGCCTCGCGCATCCGGGCCTCGAAGCGCGCGTAGTCCTGCGGGCGCTCGACGGCGACCGCGACCGCGACGTCGGCCGGCAGCTTCGCGAACAGCTCGCGCCACACCGGCAGCGCGCGGCGATCCATCGCCGGGACGTAGTGGATCGCGATCCGGCGCAGGTGGCCGCTCGCGTCCTCGGGGACCAGGCGGTGCCGTGAATCGGCGGGGCCCAGCAGCCCGAGCGCCATCACCACGAGCACGCTCACGAGCGCGCCCGCGACGGTGCCGGCGACGAGCCGCGCGACGGGAGAGGCGGTGTGCATCACTTCGCCCCGATCACTTCGCACCGATGATGGCCGGCGCCGGATCCGCGGCCTTGGCCGGGACGATCTCGGTCGCGTCGAACGTGCCCGACGAGGTCAGCGCGTCGACCGCCTCGCACTCGTCGCCGTTGCACGTCACGCGCGCGTGGAGGCCGAGCACGCCGACCTCGTCGGGCATGACGCGGAACTCGAAGCGCCGGCTCTCGCCCGCCGCGAGGTCGAACGTCGCGGTGTCGGGCATCACCAGGGCGCTGATGCCCTCGGACTCGTCGAGCACGCCCGCCGGCGTGTCGAGGCTGAGCTCGAGGCCCGTGGCGGCCTTCTTGCCCGGGTTCTTGACGACGACGGCGACGGTGAACACCTGGCCGACCGCGGTCGTGGCCGGCGTCTCGATCGCGATCGCCCGGTTGATCGAGCGCGTGTGCGCGGCGAGCCGCGCGACGGCGCCCTCCGCGAACAGCTTGGCGTCCTCGCCCTCGAGATCGCCCCCCCACGCGTACAGCTGCATGAAGCGCTCGCCGCTCTTGTTGTAGTACGGGATGCCTTCGTCACCGCCGATCAGCTGCGCGCGCCGGTGCAGCAGCGCGAGCCTGTCGGCCGCCTTCGGCGCCATCACGAGGACCGTGTAGTGCGAGAACGCGGTGTCCATGTACTGATTGAAGGCGGCGCCGCGCAGCGCGACCGCGATCTCCTTGGTGCCGTTGCCGCTCGCGTCGATCGGCAGCCTCACCGTCTCGTGCGCGACGGCGACCGGCGGGCTCGGCACGCGATCGCCCTCGCTGCCGCTCGAGCCATAGACCAGCACGCCGACGTCGAGCCGCTTGCCCGTGGCGCCGCTGGCCGCGAGCGTCAGGTGGATCGCCTCGCCCGGATCGACGATCGCGTGATCGAGCTTGGCGTGGATCGTCGCCCCGCCGAGCTCGAGCTCCTGGGCATCTGGCGCGCCGAACTTGAGCACCTGATCGTGACCTGCGCGGAGGTGATGGACCGCCGCGGGAACCAGCACACATGTCGTGAGGACGAAGGCAGTCAGGCCGAGGTTTCGCATGGCCTCGGCCTAGCTCCAAGACTGGGACCTGTTGCGATCCGCCAGATGTCACCGGGTTAGCCGACCGTGTGGGCCACGAAACACAAAATTGCGTCGCCCGGGAGCCACACGCTCGGCCGGGTCGGCGCGCGAGCCGAGGTGATAGCTTCCTGCCGATGCGCCGCCGCTCGCCCGCGTGCCTCGTGATGCCCGTGCTGCTCGTCGCGTGCAGCCCCGCGGGGCCAGCGCCGCGAGCACCGGCACAGCCGGCACAGCCGGCGCAGCCCGCCGCGCAGCAGCAGCAGCCGCCCGCGCCCGCCGCGCCCGCCGCGCGGCCCGAGGACGCGCCCGACGGCGAGATCGCCCGCCTGTCCCGCGCGCTCGCCGAGGTCGACGAGGCCAGCCCGCGCAGCGTCGACAGCGCGCTCAAGGCCGCCGACGCCATCGGCGACGCGCGGCTCGCCGCCGCCGCGCCCGCGCTGATCGACCTCGCGCAGCGGCCCGCCACGAAGCGCCTCGTCGCCGCGCAGGTCGCCGCGATCCGCGCGCTCGGCAAGCTCGAGGCCGACCGGCCCCGCGCCGCCGCCGCGCTCGCCGCGATCGTCGAGCGCGCGCCCCCGCCGCACCCGCGCCGCGCCCGCGGCGACGACCAGCGGCAGCGCACCGAGCGCCGCGAGCTCGCCCTCGCCGTGACCGGCGCGGCGATCAACGCGCTCGCCGAGCTGCGCGCCGAGGCCGCGACCGGCGCGCTCGTGCTCGCGATGTACCGCTACCCCGAGCTCCTCGCGCAGCTCCGGCGCGCGCTCGTCGCGAGCGGCCCCGGCGCCGCCCTCGAGCTCCGCAAGATCCTGCGCGGCCAGCACGCGGCCGTGAACCAGCTGTTCGCCGCCGAGCGCCTCGATCGCGAGTGCGACGACGAGGCCGGCGCCGCGTGCCAGCCCGTCTCGGCGATGGACTACTACGCCGCCGTCGCGCTCGGCGGGTTCTACGACCCAAGCGCGGCGCCCGACCTGCTCGCCGCGATCGGGCGCCCCGCCGCGCCCGCGTACATCTTCGAGGGCGAGCCTGGCCCGTCGCAGCACCTCGCGATCCTCGACGCGCTCCGCAAGCTCGGCGCGCCCGCCGCCGCGCCCGCCGTGCGCGCGCTGTGGGCCGATCGCAAGCAGGAGCTCGGCACCCGCGCCGCCGCGATCGCGACGTATCCGTTCGTCGCCCCGTTCGTCGCCCCGCCCGCGGCCCCCGCGCCGCGCGACGACGCCGCCACCCAGGAGCTCGGCAAGATCGCCGCGGACAACGCCGCCGACGACACGCTGCGCCAGGAGGCCGCCACCGCCTACGCGCGGCTGTCGCGCGATCCGCGCGGCATCGCCACCCTCCAGGCGCTCGCGAAGCGCTACCTCGACGCCGCGGCGGGCAAGCGCCGGGCCGCCGAGCGCGAGCGGCCGCGCGCGGAGGCCGCCGACCAGGACCTCGAGAGCGGCAAGCAGAAGCTCGAGGCCGCGAAGGTGGACCTCATCGCGATGACCAAGGATCCCGCGGCCTCGGCCAAGCAGATCCGCGACGCGACCGCCGCCTTGAAGCGCCTCCAGGAGGACTTCACCAATGACCGGCGCGCGCACCGCGAGAAGACCGCGACGCACCGCGAGCTCGATCGGTTCGCCACGGCGTACCTCGGCTTCGCGCGCATGTTCCAGTACCACATCGCGCGGCTCGAGGTCGCGCTCCGCTGCAAGGACGACCTCGCCTGCTACGCGACCACCCTGCGGCTCACCACCGACGAGGCCGCCGGGAAGGTCGCGCCGTACATCAAGGACGTCTTCGCGTGGACCGACGACGAGAAGCGCGAGCTACTCGACGCCGCCAGCGAGCGGGCGGTGCTCGAGATCGGCCGGCGCGGCGGTCAGCCCGCGGCGCAGACGCTCATCCCCGCGCTGCTGGATCAGCTCGCGAGCGAGCGCCGCACCGTCCGGCAGAGCGTCCTCCTGATGCTGCCGCGGATCGCGCGGCCACCGTGCCCCATGTGCGCCGAGAAGCTCGAGCGGGCGATCGAGGCAGCCACCCGCAAGGCCACGCACGCCGAGCTCGCGCTCGAAGCTCGGCTCTTGCACGCCTACTTCGCGCCGCGCCCGCGATGACCGAGCGGCCCAGCGAGGTCCAGGGCGGCGAGCAGCGCGATCGCGCCCTCGAGGCCGCGATCACGAGCGCGCCCGAGGAGCCCGGCGGGTACCTCGTCTACGCCGACTGGCTCCAGCTGCGCGGCGAGCCGCGCGGCGAGCTCATCGTCGTGCAGCGCGCGCTCGCCACCGCGCCGCGCGATCCCACCTTGCGCGCGCGCGAGGCCGCGCTGTTCGCGGCGCACGGCGATCGGCTGCGCGGGCCGCTCGCGCACGTCGGCGACGCCCGCGTCGACTGGCACTGCGGCTTCGTGCGCGCCATCGAGCTCGGGGACTGGCTCGCCGCCGCCTCGCCCGAGGAGCTCGCGGCGCTGCTGCTGCACGCCTCGCTGCAGTTCCTCCACCGCCTCGCCGGCGCCGTCGGCGCGGACACCGTGCTCGCGCCGCTGGCCGAGCACGCGCCGCGGACGCTGCGCTGGCTCGAGCTGTCCGGCGACATCGATCAGCTCCTCGCGCTGCGGGCACGCCTCGGCCGCCTGCCCCCGCGCCTCTTCGGCGTCGAGCACCTCCTCATCAACGCGCGCACCTACCGCGGCGTCGCCGAGTGGCTCGCCGAGTCGACGCCGCCGCGCTAGCCCGCCGCGAGCCCTGCGATCCCGGTAGCGCCGGCCCGGTCAGCTCAGCTCTTTGCGAATGTTCGCGATGACCTCGGCGTAGCTCGTGCTCTCGACCACGGCCGCCATCTCCGCCGTGTAGCGCGAGACCAGATCCTCGCGGCCGCGCGCCAGCGCGTCGCGCCGCGCGTTGTGGAGCGTCACGAACGCGCGCTCGGCGTTGACGAAGTACTGCACCATCGCGAGCACGGCGCGCGCCGACGACGTCGTCGCCGACCGCGACGCGTCGCTGAACGTGAAGTGGCGCCCCTCGCTGTTCGTCACGTCGAGCGTCACCCGCGCGATCGCGTCGACGCCGGACTCCGCCTTCTTCGTCTGGACATCCGCGGCGACCCGGAACTCGGAGAGCTGGATCGTCTTGAGCGACTGGTACTCGCGCGCGTACCGGCCGAGGAGCGCCGCGTGCACGGCGTCGACGACGCCCACGCCCTTGCCCTCGACCTCGTGGCTCTGCTCGCCCTCGAGGACGGTGAGGCGCACGTGGCTCGTGGTGTCGGGGCCCGCGGTGTCGTCCTCCTCGATCACCAGGCGCGCCAGCCTCAGCTCCAAGAAGTTCGTGCCAAGGACGCGACGAATGAGAGGCTCGTGCGGAGGCGAGGTCACGTCGGACAGGATAGCGCCCGCCGCCGCGTCCGCCAGCGTGCACCTGTCACACCCGCGAGCTAGAAGTGCCCCGTGTCCGCGCTCGTCCAGATTCAGCGCCACATCACGCGCCTCCGCGGGTGCGAGGACTGCCCCGACATGATCCGGCCCGTCGTCACCGGCAATCCCGTGGTGTCGCCCGTCATGTTGATCGGCCAGGCCCCCGGCATCCACGAGGGCCCCGCCGGGAGGCCGTTCGCGTGGACCGCCGGCAAGACCATGTTCGGCTGGTTCGCGCAGCTCGGGCTCCCCGAAGAAGAGTTCCGGCAGCGCGTCTACATGGCCGCCGTGTGCCGGTGCTTCCCGGGCAAGGCCGAGGGCGGCGGTGGCGGCGATCGCGTGCCGAGCCCCGACGAGATCGCGCGCTGCAGCCGGCACCTCGTCGCCGAGGCGCGCATCTTGCGGCCGCGCCTCGTCATCCCCGTCGGCAAGCTCGCGATCGCCCAGCTCGTGCCCGAGGCCGACAAGCTCACCGAGATCGTCGGCGCCGACCGGCGCGCCCGGCTCGGCGACGTCGAGTTCGACGTCATCGCCCTACCGCACCCGTCCGGTGCTTCGACGTGGCACCGCACCGAGCCCGGCAAGACGCTGCTCGCGGCCGCGCTCGCCAAGATCGCCGCGCACGAGGCGTGGCGCGCGATCTCGCCCGCGCCGCGCTGACCAATGTACCTTCCCGCCCCGTGACCACCGCCGCCCAGCACCTCGCCGAGCTCGTCGCCTTCCACACCCAGCAGGCCGGCGCCGACGGGCGCGCCGGCGACGAGCGGCCGATCTGCAACCACCTCGCGCCGCTCCTCTCCGAGCGCGGCGCCGACGAGGTCGTCATCGGCACCGGCACGTGCACCGACGGCCGCACCGGCGCGTACGTGTTCGCCCGCTGGGGCACGCCGCGGCGGATCATCAACGCGCATATCGACACCGTGCCCGCGAACGCCGGGTGGTCGCGCGATCCGTGGCAGCCCCACGTCGAGGGCGGCCGGCTGTACGGCCTCGGCTCCGCCGACACCAAGGGCGCGATCGCCGCCGCGCTCGTCGCGCTCGACACCGCCACGCCCGTCGATCGCGGCGTCCTGTTCTCCGGCGACGAGGAGGCCGGCAGCGGCGTCCTGCGCGCGTTCCTCGCCTCCGAGGACGCGCGCGCGATCGAGGACGTCATCGTCTGCGAGCCCACCGCGCGCCGGGCCGGCGTCGCGCACCGCGGCGTCCTCGGCCAGAAGGCGACGCTCACCGGCCCCGGCGGCCACTCGTCGAAGGCCGATCACCTCCCCAAGCCCCTCGCCACGCTCGCGCGCCTCGCCGCCGCGCTCGACGACGCCGGCATCCGCCGCCGCGGCGACGGCCCGCCCGGCATGGCCGGCACGTGCCTCAACATCGCGGCGCTCGCCGGCGGCGTCGCGTTCAACGTCATCCCCGCGCGCGCCGAGCTCGAGTGGTCGCTCCGGCCCTACCCCGGCTTCGATCGCGCCGGCTGGGATCGCGAGGTCGCCGCGCTCGCCGCCGCGCTCGATCCGGCGATCGCCGTCGCCACCACGATCGATCACGGCCCGTTCGCGTGCGACGCGCTCGCCGAGCTCGTGCGCCCGTTCGCGCGCGAGCTCGGCCCGCTCGACTTCTGGACCGAGGCCGCCATGTGGACCGAGCACGGCAAGCGCGCCGTCGTGATCGGCCCCGGCGACATCGCGCAGGCGCACGCCGCCGACGAATACGTCACGCTCGACGACCTCGAGTGGGCCGTCGAGCTGTTCCGCGCGCTGCTCGCGTGACTCGCGTGACTCGCGTGACTCGCGTGCCTATGGGTTCGAGATCGCGCTCTCGTCGACGGCCGCGTCCTCGTTCCCCACGTACTCGATGTTCTCGCGCGTGTACTTCTTCAGCGTGCGCGGCCCCAGCTTGATCTGATCGTCCTGGTCCCAGTCGGGCAGCCGCGGGTTCGACCACGTCGTGCTGCGGAGCTGCTGCACGAAGCACGCCTCGAGCGCCGGATCCTTGATCGTCGACCGCTCGACCTCGAGGTCGTAGATCGTGACGACGCCGTTGCGGATCCGCTGCTTGAACTTCGCCACCATGCTCTGGTTGCGGTGGAACTCGGCGCGCTTGGCCTTCGGCAGGTTCTCCCAGCACTTCACCGCCTGGCGCATCATCTTCGGGATCACGATCTCGTCGTGATGATGGAAGAACTCGTCGCTCTGCGGATCCATCTTCTCCGTCGACGGATCCGCCGCCGGCTCTGCCGCCGGCGCCGCAGCCGCCGGCGTCGGCGCCGGTCCCGCCGCGGAGGCGACCGCCACGGGCACGGCCGGCTTCGTGGGCGCCGCCACCGCGGTGGAGTCGGACGAGCCGATCTCACGCCACAAGAGCACGAGCACCACGAGGATGACCACGCCGAGCGCTGCGAGCCACTTCCCCATGGCTAGATCTGCGGCTCCTCGTAGAGCCCGAAGTCACCGAAGCCGTTGATCGTGGTGCCCTTGAGCGACGGGTGCAGGTTCCAGTAGTTCGTGCCGCCCCGGTCGTAGAGCTCGATGCCCGCCTCGCACTCGCCGCCGCCGCCCTCGGTCACCTTGAGCTTGAAGAGGTACTTGTCGTTCCAGAACGTCTTGCCGCCCTGGACCGTCTGGCCCGCGAGGCTGTAGCTGTCGATGAAGTCCGAGTTCGGATCCGGCGTGCGGGTGGCGATGAAGCTGTAGCTCGCGTCGAACGTCGCGATCTGCGTGCCCGAGACGGCGCCACAGCGATCGCCCTTCGCGTCACCGGTGATGTCCTGGATGTTGTCCTCGAGCGGATCGCGCGTCACCGTGAAGTTCCACGTGCCGAACGGCCAGCAGCCGGTGAACGGGACCGTCGGATCCTCGGGATCCACGGTCGGCCGCGCCGGCGTCCCCGGCGTGAACGTGCCGGTGATCTTGAAGGCGTCCGTGCAGACGAGGCCGTTCGGGTTCGGATCGATGGGCTCGACCTTGGCGTCATCGCCAACGCCGCAGCCGACCCCGAGAGTGGAAACTAGAATGAAAGCTCCGACGCGGTTGATCATGGCGCTGACAGTTTGCAACGGGGGTGCCAGCAACTGAGCGGCGTTTCTACTTGAAGATCCTAGGTTCTGGATGGGGGTCAGCTGTCACCGCTGGTGAGTCGAGTCCTCGCATCGGCCAGTTCATGCCATGGGCATGCAATGACTCCGTCACCGGTTGCACGCCTGGCACCCCACATGAAGAATCGGCCCACCATGAACAAGCTCCTCGTCGTCTCGCTCGCGCTCGCCGCGGCCGCGTGCAGCGGCAAGGATGAGCCCACCGGGCTGCGCCCCGCGCCCGTCCAGCCGACGATGACCCCGATGCCCGTCGCTGCGCCCGCCGCCGCGCCCGCCGCCGCGCCCGCCGCCGGCTCCGGCTCCGCGGCCGCCAAGAAGGATGAGAAGAAGGGCGACAAGAACGACGACGAGTGGGTCCCCGCCGAGTTCAAGACCGGCGCGGCGCGCTGGAAGGACACCGGCGTTTACCTCGACGGCCGGCCCGTCGGCTTCCTCTCGTGGGGTGAGCTCCCGGTGGCGCTCAAGCCCCTCTGGGTGCGCGAGAAGGTCAGCACGAACGTGCGCGCCGGCACCGAGGATCCCGGCTGGCGCTGGGCGCAGCAGCGCTTCTATCGCTTCACCGACTATCTCAAGGCGATCGGCGTCGACATCCCCAAGATCAAGGAGATGCACATCTACGGGCCGAAGTTCACGAACTCGGTCATCGTCACCGGCAAGGATCTACAGTCCCCCATCGGCAAGGACCTGCTCTTCAAGTTCGGCGGCTCCGTGGGCGGCAAGGCAATCCCCAAGGTTCCCCAGGGGTTCGAGGGCAACCCGCCCGACAAGATCGCGGCCGTCACGATCTATATAGAGAAGGAGCCGCCCAAGCTCGTCAACCACGTCGGCTTCGTGCTCGGCAACGACACCCAGTACGGCGTGCCGTATTTCGGCGATCCGATCCGCGGCGGCGTCCGGATCTACCTCGACGATCGCTACGCGGGGATCATCAAGCGTCAGGACCTCGATCCCGCGAAGGCGCTCAAGCCCGCCACCGCCGGGTCTGGATCCGCCGACGAGCCCAGCTGGAGCCTGCCCGCGCTGCTCGCCTCGCAGGGCGTGGACACGTCGAAGGTCGTCGAGCTCTGGGTGATCCGCGACGAGCGCCGCACCGAGAAGATGTCGAAGGAGGAGCTCGCGGGCCTGACGTTCCGCGCGAACGCCCAGGCCAAGGGTGGCGTCCTCCTCGGGGACAAGAAGATCCGGGCGAACGCGATCGCGCTTCACACGCACGCCCTCAAGCCCGACGAGCTCCCGTACGTGACGCCGAACGACGAGTGACCCCCGCCGGGGGTGGGTCCTCGGTCCCCACCCCGGGGTTGGAGTCCCCGCTGCCGCCGCGATCCGCCCGCGGCCCCCGGTGCACCGGCCCGCTCCCGCTACCCCCACCGAGGCTGCGGCCCCTGCTCGGCGCCGCGCCCCGCCCGCGGCCCGATGCCCCGCTCGCGAGGCCGACGCCCCCCCGCCGCGAGCCGCACCCTCCACGGCGACGCGCGTTCAGCCGCCGCCGGTGGCTGCTGCGCTTCCGAATCAGCTGAAATTACTTGCTATTTCCACGTGGGGACAAGCCCCTCGCACCCACGCCCCCCGGCCCCCACCCGCAGGTCCGGCGTCCACTTCGGCGTTATCCCTAGGAAATCAGGGCCGTCTGCGCCTGGCATCGCCGCGAGCTGATGGGAAGAGAAGTCCTGATGGGAGCCTCTGGCCCCATGTTTCACCGGTATCACATCCAAGGATCCAAGCTACTTGGACTGTGCAATTCACGGCACACCCCTTGCTCGTTACCGGGACATCACAAACCACCTCTCTCGGGGCAAGACGAAAATGAACAACCAGAAGCTGATGATGTTCGCTGTGGCCGGGCTGCTCGTTCCCGCCGCTGACGCTGCCGCGGATATCCGCGCGGGCCGGCCCGTGATGGTCGTCCCCCACCCCAAGGCCGACCTGGCGCCGACCACCGGCACCCCGGTCCGCCTCAAGAAGACGGACTCCGAGCAGGCCGGTAACGAGGACTCCTCGTTCGCCCTGTTCGCCGATGGCAAGACCGGCCTCGCC
>DATMCI010000157.1:0-3937 GCA_035558535.1 Kofleriaceae bacterium | reverse complement strand
CTGGCCGACCTCGAACGTAGTGCCCGTCAGGTCGTGGAGCGATCGCAAGACGGCCTCGAGCGCCGGTCGATTCGCGCGCGCGACCTCGTGATTGCTCCGAGGTTGATGGCTCTCGTCGTACGTCGTCGACAGCCACGCGTCAATATAGGTCGTATAGCCGACCTCGATGGTCATCGGATGGAGCTCGGGCTGAATGATCGAGAGCTGGAGCTCCGCCGATCCCGGAAGCCACACCTCGCCGGTCGATTCGATCACACGCGTCGCGAGCTCGAGGAACAAGCACTCGATGGCGAACTGATGCGACGTGGTCGAGTGAAGCCGCTCGATCTGCGCGACGATCTCATCCCAGCTCGCGACCGGATAGTCCTCGAGCTCGTGAAACGCGAGCTCCTCTTCATCCGCGCTGTACTCGCCCCAGCTGATTCGAAGCTGCGAGGGATGGTGCAATCCTTCGAGTATTGGGCGCAGTCGTTGCAGCACGCTGCGAACCCCCGGCATCGGCGCGCGCTCGGACTCCGCGAGCTCGACGGAGCCCATCCAATCGCCGACCTGCGAGGAGTACCCGTAGGTCCTGCTCATCGCTTCACCGACGTGACCGGGCCGAGCGTTCCATCGGCGGCGCGGGTTCGCGAGGTCACCACGATCTTGCCATCAACGTCCGTCCAGACGATCTCGAAGTAGCGAATCGATTTCATATGATCCTCCGTCATCTTGCCGTTGATGAACCTCTCGATCGAGGTCTGGTCCGGAAAGCTGCTGCCAGGTGCCCTGACATCGACCTGAGTCCAGTCGAACGTGATCTCGCCGGGCTTGTTGGTGCTCTTGACCTGTTTGTTCGCTGTGACGGCATGGCGACTCCAGGTGTTCGACGTGGGCGGAGCCGTCGCCGTCTTCACCTCCAACCGGCGCTCCTCGCCACCACGCGTGAGCTTGGCCTCCGGCGACTTCATGTGCTGAGCATCCTTGCCTTCGGGTCGCGCGAGCATCTCGACATCGTGCCCGCGCGCGCCCGCCCGCTCGGCCGCACGCAGCTCTCCTCGCGCGGCGAGAGCATCCGTATCGCCTCCCTTGGCGCGCAGGAGGATCGAATCGAGATCACCCTTGATGCCCTGCCCCGTGAGTCGGCGCTTCCATGCAGCGAAGTCGATGCCCCAGGGCTGCTCCATGTCGACCTTGCCGGTGCTCGCGGTCGCGCGGGCCTCCGCCGCCCACGGACGCGCCCCCGTCACCTTCCCTCGAGGCCCTGTCGTCAGATCGGCGAGCCAGCCGTCGAAGCTCTTCACCCTGCCGGACCGCGCGTGCTTCGCGAGCTCGTCCAGATCATCGAGGAACGTGCCCTTGCCCAGCTGCTCGAGGACATCGCCGGCAATCGCGGCCGCTCGCGTCGATGGCACCTTCGCATTCCTGAGGTGGACGGTGAGGCGCTCGCTGTTCACGAGGCTCACGCCGACATCCATCGCCTTGACACGCATGATCGCGAACCGCAGCTCGTCCGGCGTACCGGACTTCATCAGCGGCAGCGCCCGCGCGAGCCGGGACTCGGTCTTCAGTGAGCTCATGAGCGCCGGCTCGGCGCGCAGCGCGCCGGCGAGCTTGTCGAGGTCGGCGGCTTCGGCGGCCTTGAGCGTCTTGAGCGTCGCGTCATCGAGCATCGACAGCGACAGCGCGACGTCGTCCTTGAGCTGCCCGGCGAGCGCCTTGCCGAGCCCGCTCTCCACCTTGCCGCGCAGATCCTTCATCTGGCTCGCGGATACGGCGAGCAACGCGCCCGTCATGACGAGGTTCGTGACGATCCGGACGATGGCGGCGCGCTTCTGCGCCGGCTTCAGCTTCTCGTCGTCGAGGATCTCGCCGATCTGTTGAACGCCTTCGGCGCCGATCAGTAGTCCGCTGACTCCGTCGGCGATGAAGCTTGTCCATAGCAAGAACTTCGTCGCGCGATTCGCGATCAGTACCGCGGGCCCGGCTCGAAGCGCGCGCACGGCGCCACCTCCGCTGATGAGGCTGCTCGCGATCGCGATGATGTCGAGCGCGACACCGGCCTTGGAGACCTCCGCGTTCTGCAGGCGCTCGTAGAGGCTGACCGCAGCTCCCGCCGCGGTCAGCGCGCCCGACAGCACGAGACCGACCTGGAGCGATCTTCCGCGCGTGATCGGCGCAGCGAGGATCCCGAGCCCGAGGGCCACCATGCCACCAGCGCTGAGGTTCGACGACAGGCGGTCGAACGTGTTCTGGCCAGTGGTCTCCTGCTCGTGCAAGTGGACATCGATCCCGAGCGAGTTGCCCGCGGCCTCGATCCGGAAGCGGCCCTTGGGGTACTTGTTCTCGGCGATGAGCGCGCGGATCGCGCCGTCGCCTGTCGAGCCTGTGTACTCGAGGCGGTTCGCCTTCGAATCGAGCCCCGGCGTCACGTCGATGAGGATGAACGTCCCGGGCTCTCCCTTCTTCCTGCCGACAAAGAGCCGCATCTGCGTCGCGGCGCCCGTGGCGCTCGAGACGTGCACGCCCTTGATCGGGACCTTCTCGCCCTCGATCTTCCCGCCGAGCTCGTCGAGCCTGTCCATGTACTTGTCGTGCTTCGCGAGGGCCTTCAGGTCGCTCTGGCCGAGGATCGCCTGGAGATAGCTCGCCTCGCCGACGGTGGCGCCCTTCGCATCCATGGCCTGGTACCAGATGATCCAGAGGCCCGCGTGCTCGGCTGGCATCTGGATCCCCGTGGACGTCCCGAAGTCGTAGCCAGTGCGGCCACCGACCGTGACCATGGACTTGCCGCCGAGCGTCGCCGGTGACGTGCCCTTGGTCTGCGGCGAAACATACCAGTGATAAGTGAGCGGCTTGGACTTGTCCGCGCGCGCATCCTCGGCTGCAAACGGGATCGTCGACGCGCCGGCCGGCGACGGGTTAGGAGCGGTGGTCCCGATCTTGTGCTCGTGACCCTGGCTCTGCTGCTCAGGTGTACCCGGCCGCAGCAATGCGGTCTGGACATCCATCGTCTCGTGGAATTTCTCGACGCTCTGGGTCTCCGGGCTGAGCTGCTGCCAGGCTTCGTGCGTTGCTCGATGCAGGTGAGTGACGTCGATCTCGTGGTCGATGTGGAGCTCGTAACCTTCGAACACGCCACCGTTGTCCACGCCCGCGCGCACCCACGCGCGCGTCTTGTAGGTCCCCGCCTTGGACAGCGGAATCGTCGTCGAGCCGACGTTGTGCGCGTTGATGAACATCCCATCGGGACTGATGGCAGGAAACGGATCCGGCCGGCTGCTCCCGGTGATCGACTCCATGTGGAAGCCGTCGGGACCGTCATGCTTCCACTGATGCACTCCGAGGGTGGTGGTGCGCGTCCGCACTCCGAGCACGGTGTACTGGACGTGCGACCCGACGATCGCCTTGTGCTGGTCGGAGTAGTCCGGATCCGTGACGAGCCTGCCGCCGAGCTCGAATAGCTTCTGCTCGGCGGCCTTGCCGCGCAGCTCGATGATCCTCGCCGGCGTCTGGCGACGCTGCAATTGCAGTCCGGTCTTGCTCACTCCGCCGGACCTCGCTGCACCGCCCAGCCCCGCAAGCCCGACATCCTGCTCGGCCGCGAGATCCTCCGCGCCGATCGGCCGGCGGCGCGCCTCGCCGTCGGCCGCGGCGTCCTTCTGCTGCGCGGTGTGAGCCAGCTCATGCGCGAGCAGCGCGTCGCCCTCGGGGGTGCCCGGCGCCGGGGCACCGGCGCCCAAGACCACGTTCTGCCCCACCGCGAACGCAGCCGCGCTGGCCTCGGCCGCCAGTGCAGCGGCGACCGGCCCTGTGTGGATACGCGCGTCCGAGACATCCGCGCCGAGCTGCGACGAGACGCGCGCCGCGAGCCCGCCGCCGACGGCCATCCCCGGCCCAAGCCTGGTTTCCATACCCTCGAGCGAGCCCGGGTCGGGTCTCACTGCCTCACCGGAAC
>DATMCI010000156.1:0-16379 GCA_035558535.1 Kofleriaceae bacterium | reverse complement strand
TCCATGTGGAATCGTTCTCGACGAAGATGTTCAGAATTTTGGTCCATCGCGGACCGATCTCGCAGAACCCGCTTCTCTTGTCAGAGCGGACGGCCCTCGAACCTCACGTCCTTCGTCGGACGGATACCGACAGATCGATCTAGAACGAGGTGACGCCGCCGGCCCAGCGGACGCCGAACGAGCCGCCGTGCGCGAGCGCGACCAAACAGACAATCGTGAGCCCGAGGCCGGAGCCGCCCGATGCGTGTCGCCTCTCACGCCTGCAGAGGTGACCGCATCCGAGCGCATCTCTGAACGCGATGCCAGACGCGCAGGAGGGGAAAATAGGCGCCGTCACCACTCTGGCTTCTCTGCCTTCTCCCTGGACTCTGTGTCGAGCATTACTTCCAGCTCGCGGCTTCAGCACGAGAGTTTCCCCTGCAGCAAAGTGGAAAAGTGGATGGAGACGGTCAGAATGGGCTCGAAGGGCTCGACGGGCGAGGATTTGGGCATGGCCGCTATTGATCCCTTGCCTCACCTAAGCTCCCAGACAAGCACGACGCCATCATCACCGCCGGTCACCATGTGCTTCCCATTCCGCGTGAAGGCGATATCATTGACTCGCCCTTGGTGAATTGGCTTGTCTTGAGTGACCGCATAGTCACCATCTGCAATTCGAATTACATTAACGAAACCAGACCAGAGACCGAATCCAACATGCTCCCCATTAGGGTGAAATCTCACACACCAATAGTAATCGGCACGCATGTTGAGCAAGTCCGGCAGCACTGCCTCGCCCGTCTCGACGTTCCACAGCCCCGCCCCACCCAGCCTCGCCGTGGCTGCCAGGAATCGGCCGCTCGGATCGAAGGCCATCGATCGGGCATCATCCATGGTGTTCTCGATCCGACTGACGACCTCTCCGCGTGTCACCTCGTAAATGAGAATTCGACCAGGCTCGATCCCGGAAGCCGCAACGTGCTGACCATCCGGGCTCAAGGCACAGCAGGGAGGCGTGATGCTAGGCTTGTCGGGCAAGGGCTCCACCGGCAGCGTAAAGACCACGGTGCGGAGGTCAGGGTCCCACACTTGGGTTCGCGATCCACCAGCGATAAGCCGATTGCAGTTCCATGCAAATGAAAGCCATTTTGTGAACCTCAATGAGAATGAGTGTTGATCCGAGGCTCCCGAGGCCAGATCTTTGATCGTTAGATCTTGATTCATATCCGAGAAAGCCAGCAACTTGCTATCCGGTGAAAAGCGTGCGGCAAGAGGGATGTCATACTCTGACCGGATCAGCACATCCTCGAGAGCTTTACTCTCCATCGACCACACCCCGAGTGCAATCTGGGTGGTATCATCACCTTGTTGGCCCACGACGAGCCACCGCCCGTCCGGACTTACATCGAGTGTCGACACGATCAAGGAGTTCGAGGTATCGAAGAGCGTTGTTTGATAGTTCATGATTATCTATAATGGCTGACCCTGAGCGTCCCGTAAAGGCAGTCCGTCGATTTGTTTGGCATTGGACGCGCCACCTTCCGCGTAGATACTGACGAAGCTCGCTCCGACGTGGTCCTTGTATTTCTTTATGCGGGGGCGTTGGAGGTTTTCGACTTGTGTGATGTATCGAAGATTGGTCGTGGCGGAAAGCGCCCACCGCTGGTCATCATCGCTATCATTTCCACCGCCGGAGTTCCAGTGAGTTCCAAGATCTTCGATGTGATCGACATCATATTGTGTGCTCGTAACATCGGCCAGCGTGATCGAAGCCATCGTTGTTCCCTTAGGAGCGCGTAACCCAAGCTTAAGCCGATCCCACGCGGCCTTGGCCTTCGCGGGATTTGTATCGCGATTAGTGATTATCTCCGTGACATCTCTGACGACCTCCACATTTCCATCGGTAGCGACCTTTGTTCGGTTGCTGGACCAACCGCTGCCGCGGAGGTAGAGCTTCTCGCGCACGCCGTAGCCGGCCGGCAGCAAGCGCTTGTCGAGCGGCCTGCCCTTAAAATCGCGGAATGCTTTAATTCCGTCTGTACCTAGCTGAGTGAGAATGTTCACGATCTGAGTCAGCCGCACGTCAGACCAAGTCTGGAAATCCAGATTGGTGTTCTCCGCTAGGAGCCAGTCCTGGTGCATTTCGGTGACCATCTTGAGTGCACCATCGAGATCTCCGAGGATTCGGGCCTTCTCGTTTTTGCTTCTCGCTTGATCAGCTGTGACTTCGGCGCTGGCCGTCCGCAGCATCGCCCAAATTTCGAGCTCTCGATCACTCGCGATCCTTATCTCTAGTTGTCCATCCTTTGTTTTCGCAGTGACAGTGTGCCCTTCCTCGGGAAGTGAGAACGTCTTCTGATTGCTGCCGTCCTTCTTCTGGTCCCGGGCCCTCCCAGCGTCACGGCCGAAAATTGACTTGAGCAGCGCCTTTGCGCGCTTGACGATCCAGTCGATCGCGGCGTCGATCGCCTTGTCGACCCGGGCCTGGATCCCCTTGACGAGGCCGACGACGGCGTCGGTCACCTTGCCGAGGCCGGCGATCCGCGCCAGGAAGCTGATGGCCAGCGTCATCAGCCCCGCCAGCGTCTGCTCGACCTTGTTCGCGGCCGCGCCGATCGCGCCACTCGCGATCGCCGCGATCGAGTCGATGATCGCGGCCGCCACCTGCGCGATCTGCTTCATGCGCTCGACGAAGAACATGATGGTGTTGTAGATGCCGATGATCGCCTGGATGAAGGCGCCCACCGGCGACAGCATCGACACCAGCTTGGTGATCGCCGCCGTCACCACCCGGTCCTTCACGAAGGAGATGATCGACTGGATGACCGTGTTCTGCAGATCGCTCAGCTGCTGCTTGATCAGATCCCACACCGCAGCCACGCCGCCGCGCATCAGCGCGATCACGATGTCGAGGCCGGTCTCGACCGCCTTCATCGCGGGCTCGCCGATGACCTTGACGATCTTGGCGCGGATCTTCGGCCACGTGATCCCCAGGACGCTCAGCACGAACTTGCCGATCTCGAGCAGCGAGAGGCCCTGGGGGATGTAGATGCCCGCGCCGCTCAGCGCGCCGGTGAGCCAGCCGATCAGCGCCGCCTTCAGGTGCTTGACGAAGTTGCCGGCGAACTGCGAGAGCCCCAGCTTGCCGGCACCGATGAGGTTCCGCACGAACCCGATCGGGTCTTTGAGGATCGTCTTGAACGCCGATCGCGCCTTCTTGAGATAGACCAGCACGCCCGGCGCGACAACGGAGAAGACGATCTCCAGGAGATCCCAGATCGTGCTGCCCGCCCAGCTGAAGAAGCGGCCGAAGAAGTCGCCGAACGCCCGCCCGACCTTCGCGAACGCCTGGGGGAGGAGGACGAGATCCTGGATGGTGAGCGACCTCAGCGCGGCGAGGAACCGCGCCGGAAACTCGCGCACGAAGCCGAGCGCGCCCGCGACCGCCCCCTGGAACCACGCCCACGCACGCGCGACCGCATTGCCCCGCTTGATGTTCTCCCAGATCTCCTCCTGACCAATCAGCTTCATGAAGCCGCCGATCAGGGTCTCGGCGGTGCGCGGCACGGGATCGCCGGTGATCGGGTTCTTGCCGAGCACCGCGCATAGCAGATCCCAGCCGGCCGCCTTCGACGCGAGCTGCGCCAGCGGCCGCAGCACGGCGTCCTTGATCATGTCGAGGATGGCGCCGCCCAGCGAGCGGACGAACGCGATGATGCGGCCAACCGGGCGCTCGAGGATCGCCTTGCCGCGGTTCCAGACGTCCCCCAGACGGAGGAGGTCGTCCATGCTCAGCGTCTTGATGAAGCGGTCGATGTCCGCCTTGATCGACGCGCCGCTGATCCCGAGCGAGTCGAGCCGGCCTTCGATCCAGGTGCCGGCCTTGTCGAAGACGCCGTACGCGTCGAGCGCGCGCGTGATCAGGTTGCCGCCCGGCAGGAGCTCGACGATGGCGCGCAGGATGTTGGCGGCGCTGCGGTCGACCGACCGCATGTTCACCGGGTTCACGCCGATGACGATCGTGAACATCCGGAAGCCCGGGATCGCGTTCGCCTTGTCGGCGATGAAGTTGAGCGGGTCTGGGATGAAGCCGAAGGGGTTTTTAAATTCGCGCTGGACGTGCGGCGACGTCGTCGACGAGACGGTCGATTCGGGGCTGCGGTGGACCGGCGCCTCGCCGCGCACCGGCGGCGCCGCCCCCTGCTGGATCGTGTGCGTCAGCTCGTGCGCGAGCAGCTCGCGGCCGTCGGGGCTGTCGGGGTTGTACTCACCGCGGCCGAAGAACACGTGCTCGCCAACGGTGAACGCCCGCGCGTTCAGCTGGCGGGTGAGTCGGGCAGCCTGCTCGTCGGTGTGCACGCGCACGGCCCCGAAGTCGGCGCGGAAGCGCGGCTCCATGAAGCGGCGCATGCTCGCCGGCAGCGGACTGCCGCCGCTCCGCGCGCGCGCGATCTCGTCCAGCGCGCCGCCCGGCGGCGGCGGCGGCGGGCCGCCCGGAGCTGCTGGTGCCGGCGGCGGCGGGCCGCCCGCACCTGGCGGCGGCGGGCCGTCCGCCTCACGCGCGATCGCCGGTGCCCCGCCCGCAGGTCGCGCCGCCCGCGCGTTCTCTGCCGCCTGCGCGTCCCCCGCGGTCGCCTCCTCGCGCGCCGCCTCGTCCGGCGCTGCCATGCTGACGACGCGGCTGGCCGTCGCGCGCGCCTCGTGCTCGCCGGGATCGTGCGGTGACGACACCCGCATCGTCTGCACCCTCGGGCCGGGCCCGAAGTCCGGGGCCACCTCCGCGGTCAGCTTGTCGAGCGCACTGGACGACGCGGGCGCCCTCGGCTCGACCTTCGCCTGGCCCTGCGGCTCGATCGCCGGGGCCTGCGCCTGGTCGATGCCCGCACGATCCAACATGAGCGCGGCCACGGCGTTGCCGCCCGGCGGGCTCGCCGACGGCGTGGCGGTGGTCGAGCCCGCGTCGCCGTGGACCGGCGGCGGCACTGCGGGCGCGGCGGCCGGCTTGGGCGCCTTCTCGGGCTCGACCATCGGTAGTGCTGCCTGCAAGCCCCGCTCCGCGCGCTACCGCATGCGTGTTGCTGAGCTAGCCGCGGTGTGGGGTGGACGAAAATGTCCACCTGGACATCAACGCTCCGGGACCGATAGCCGGGCCTCGCCGATCATTGCCCGCAATCCTTGCCGTACGTCGACGTCTTGCACTTCGCGCCGCTGACCCTGCCCTTCTCGTCGACGGTCACGTTACCGGCGCCGATCTTCCACCACTGGCCACTGGCATCCTGGATATGATCGACGTCCGTGCCGAATCTGCTAGATGTGAATTTGCCGGGAATCTGAAACAGGCCCTTGTCGTCAGACCACACGGTCACTGGCCGATCCCAGTTGTTGACGACATACCCATTGAAGGGCCAAGGTCTCGGCGCGAGCTGTGTCGCGTGCTCCGGCTCGCGCGCGGCGACGGAATTGCCGCCGGGCGGGCTCGCCTTCATGGCCTCGATAGCTGGGCTCGGAGCTACCCGGGGTGACGGCGGCTCCGCGGGAGCGACCTCGAGCTTCGCTTTCTTCTCGGCCTCCGCCACGACATGGTGCAGTGCAAACCGTGTTCCGCGCCGTGCCGGCAGGGCCGCCGCGAGGCTAGCGGCGGCGAGGGGTGGACGAAAATGTCCACGTGGACATCATTGACCCGAGGACGAAGAAATCCCGTACTTGCGCATCAGCTCGAAGAAGGCGCGGCGGGGCTTGCCGGCGGCGCGCGCGGCCTTCGCGATGTTGCCGCCGGTGGCGGCGAGCTTGTCCTCGAGGTACTTGCGCTCGAACTCGGCGATCAGCGACGTCTTGGCCTGCTTGAAGGATCCGGAGGGTAGCGCGCTGGCCGGGCGGAGACCGCCAGCCACCTCGCCGAGCAGCGGCAGTTGAGACGCCTCGATCACGCGCCCCGAACCGACGCAGGTCAGGTTGCGCACCAGGTTCTCGAGCTCGCGGATGTTGCCGGGCCAGCGGTAGTTGCGAAGCACGACGCGCGCCTCGGGAGTGAACAGGATCGGCTGGAGCCCGTACTCGCGCGCATACCAGTCCCGGAACGCGTCGAGCAGCGGCAGGATGTCGTCGCGGCGCTCGCGGAGCGGCGGCACCTCGATGGGGACGACGCGAAGCCGGAACAGCAGATCTTCGCGGAACTGCCCCGCACGCACGGCCCGCAGCAGATCGCGATTGGTCGCGGCGACCACGCGCGCGTTCGCGTGGTGCGCGCGCGCGTCGCCGAGGCGGCGATACTCCTTCTGCTGGAGGAGGCGGAGCAGCTTGACCTGGTTCGTCGGCGCCAGCGAGTCGACCTCGTCGAAGAACAGCGTGCCGCCCTCCGCGGCCTCGACCAGCCCGGCGGCTCGGGCGCGCGCTCCGGTGAAGGCGCCGCCGACATGGCCGAACAGCTCGTTCTCGAACAGATCGGTCGGGATCGAGCCGCAGTTCACCGAGATGAACGGGCCGCTGCTGCGCGCGCTCGCCTCGTGCGCATAACGCGCGTAGTGCTCCTTACCGACGCCAGTCTCACCGCAGAACAACAGCTCGACATCCAGCCGCGCCACGCGATCGATCAGCTCGAGCAGACTCTGGTGTGCCTCGCTCACTCCAACCCACGGCTTCATGCTCATCGGATTTCACCTGTTAACATATTAACGTGCCTGTACGCCATCTTGCAAGCATGATCTTGATTCTGATTGGCCTTTCTACTGCTACTTTCTTGCACTGCACATCCGTGCTCGTGTGCGGGTGCATCATCCCGAGATCGGGCTCTGTACGGGAGTTTACGTAGTTCGGTCATGCTCCCCGCTAGCGCGAGGATCGACGGCCCCCGTGTTGCAAGACAACGCGCTTGTGCAAGGTGCATGTCAGACACCGTACTGACAACTTTCCAGGGAGGCGGCGAACGTGCAGCTGGACTGAACCTTACACGGCTACTCATTCGCCGGAGCGCCAGAGGGCTCGAACCAGCAAGGGAGTGAGGGAGGGGCTCGAAGCGAACACTCCGCAAGCCCTGCTTCGCGTCGATCTATTACCTCGATCGCTTCGCGCAATATCTCGCGTTCGAGACCACGTCAAATCCAAAGCCGGTGTCGGGGCCATACCGCAAGTGGCGCGAGCTGGACGAGCACTCCGGCCCACTCGAGGCGTGCTTCGCACCTGACGACGGCCCGGCCCCGGGTGACATCCTGCTCGTCGGGGACGCGGCGTCTTCCTATGGAAGGCACATTGCCCTCGTCGAGGACTACGACGTCACGCGCGGCATCTTCACGACGATCGAGGGCAACGGCACTGGCGCGCTGCCCACTGGCCGCCCCGCGCGCGGCGTGGTCCGTGCGCGCCGGAGCGTCGGGCGGCCGCTCGGCACGAGCCCGACCCCGTACCATGCGCGGCGGCTGCTCCGGCCGAGCAGCGCCGCTCTCGAATAGAGCGCTGCGCGGTGCGCCGGCGTCAGTCGTCACCGAGAAACAACTGGGGCCGTGGGTCGACAAGGATCGATCACCCGCGGCGCCGCCGCTGGGGGGCGAGGTGACCGGCTGGCTACCGGCTGGCTCCTCCTCAAGACCGGGGGGACGTGCCCGCGCGCGACTCTCGGCGAAATCAAGTTGGCGCGGCTGGAGCGCGTTGGCGATCCTGACCTCGAGCCTGCCGGGCGCCGCTACCCTCGGCGCCGCGCGTCTGCGGGGCCGGCGTGTGCGCGTTGCGCCACGTCAGGCCGTGGCGGGCAAGCGCCCGTGGCCCCGAAATCGCACATCTCGGGGGCCGCGCAGCGGACCGCCATGGGGTAATGTGTGCCGCCTAGATGGTGGCTCCGCCCACAACTCCGCGCAGCTTCGCCGTCGATGTCGCGCGCGCCTCGGCCGCGTTCCAGGACATCGCCCGCCAGCTCGGGGCGCAGTTCCTCGACAAGCAGGAGATCATCCGGCTGATGACCGTGTCGGCCATCGCCGGCGAGCACATGGTGATCGTCGGCCCGCCGGGCACCGCGAAGTCGGCGATGATCGACATGTTCGCGAAGCTCGTCGACGCGCGCTACTTCGAGTACCTGCTCACGCGCTTCACCGAGCCGAACGAGCTGTTTGGCCCCGTCGACATCTCGGCGTTCCGCGAGGGCCGCTACACGCGCCGCCTCGAGAACATGCTGCCGACGGCGGAGATCGTCTTCCTCGACGAGATCTTCAAGTCGAACTCCGCGATCCTGAACTCGCTGCTCCACGTCATCAACGAGCGCAAGTTCCAGAACGGCCCCGAGGTCGTGGCGGTGCCGCTGATCTCGCTCTACGCGGCGTCGAACGAGGTCCCCAACGACGAGAACCTCGCGGCGATGTTCGACCGCTTCCTCGTGCGGGTCCTGTCGGACAACCTCGACAGCTACCACTTCCACGAGCTGATGAAGAAGGGCATCTCGCTCGAGCTCCGCAAGATGACGGGGCGGGGCGTCGACTCGGCGGGCCGCTCCACCGGCGAGCTGCGGCCGGTGGTCTCGGCGCGCGACCTGCGGAACATCCAGCAGAACTTCGACAAGTTCATGTCGTTCCCCGAGGAGTTCCTGACGAAGTACAAGGGGCTCGTCTTCCAGATCCGCAGCGAGGGCATCTCGGTCTCCGATCGCCGCGCCGTCAAGCTCCTCAAGCTGTTCGCCGCGTCGGCGGTGTTCGACGGCCGCACGCGCGTCCACGACGGCGACTTCTTCATCCTGCGCCACATCTGGAACAACCTCGATCAGGTCGAGCTGCTCGAGGAGATCGTGAACCCGGTCGTCGACGCCTACTACCGCGAGCACCCCGACGAGCGCCGCTTCATCGGCCCCTCGGCGAGCCTCGACGACCTGCTCACCGAGCTCGGCCTCATCCGCGAGCTCCTCACGTCGGGCACCGAGCTCTCGGACATCCAGCTCTTCAGCCAGCTCAAGAACCTGAACGAGATCAAGGTCGCGCTCGCCGCGCTCCCCGGCGACGCCGCCGCCCGCATGATCCGCGAGGTCGACCAGCTCCTCGAGACGGTCTTCGCCTCGTCGAAGTTCGGCCTCTAGCCTCCTCTTGTGCGGCCAAGGACGCGCCAGTACCCTGAAGCTATGGTGAAGGTGAAGGGCTATTCTATCGTTGCGATGGCGCTGCTAGTAGCGTGCAATATCACCGCTGTGCAGTTCATGCCTGTGGTGGACGAAGCGGGCGCAGATGGCGCGGTCGACGCGGCACCGGGCACTGCGGGTGCGCCGGCGCCGAGCTGTCGCCAGCTTCGTGACGCCCTCGGCCCCATCTCGGGTGTGTACTGGTTGCGCGATGATGCGTCGCAGCCGGCATACCAGGCTTACTGCGAACAGATGGTGGAGGGCGGTGGCTGGGCCGTTCTATACAACAGCGTGCTGCGCCTCGATGGCACCACCACCGCGTTCTGGAACATCTCGTACGCCGACCGATTGTTGACCTTCGGTGCACCATCGACGAGTGACAACTACTACGCAGGGAGCATGTACCGGCGTGGCACATCGTTCCTCGACGTCATTACCGATCTCGATGATAAGGATGTCGTCGCGATGCGCGCGGACAGCTAGGGCCTCGATCCCCAGACCATGGCGTTCATCGCGCCGGTACGAGTGTCCGGAAGTCTCGGCGTGTTTCGTGAGCAATTTGCCGCTGGTTGGTCATCGCCGGACTTCGACGGCGATCCGCACGTGGCGTACAACTGCGCGAGCTACTACAGCAACGTCACCCAGCACTACAGCAACTGCTGGGCCTACAACCTCGGATCGGACGCCGATGCGCCCTTCCTCGATGGTGGCGTCGGCCCTCATGTCTCCAACTCGATCCTTGTCGAGCTCGGCCTGAGCCTGCCGCCAGGCAACGGGAACTACAGTCGCGTCAACCGGATCACTCGCTACGTCCGTTGGTAGCGACGGTCGAGCAGCCGCTGCGCCGGGAACCACGCACCGGTGCCGGCGGGCGGCCCCCACAGCTCCTCGCGCGCGATCGGGTAGCTTCAGGCGATCCCGAGCAGCTCGACCGCGCTCGCGCACGACGCGGCGCGGGTGAGCCCAGTCATGGTGACGTCAGGGGACGAGCGAAGGTCACCGCGTCACTACACGCAGACCAGTCTCCGTCGCCGGGGACGAACGGAAACCGCTGCGGCAACTGTTCGAGCGCGCAGATCATCTGGCCACACGACAACCGACGGAACTCGCTCTCTTGAGTCCGAAGACCTAACGACGCAAGCAGTGTACGTTCGTCGCTCGATGTGATCGGGCGAGATCCGTCGACGAGCTCGCCACGCACGCGAGAGTAACAGTGCTGAACGAATGTCGTGCACGAGAATGCGTACGCATTGGAGCTGTTGGGGTGGTCGGGATGGGCCGACGGACTCGGAGCTCCCTGCCAGTAACATCCGACGTCCGGGTCCGAGCCCAATAGCGAGACCTCTCGCCTGAACATCGCGGCGGCCGCGATCACATCGTCACGCTCTACCGCTTCGAGATCGTCAACCGACCCCGCCACGTCGACGGAGAGATTGATGTGCGTCGCGGGTTGCCAGACGTGCTCGGCCACGAATCGAGCGGCCATGTGCACGACACGCAACGGCTGGCCTCGATGATAGTTGCCGACATCCTCGATCGAGATTCCTGCGTGTCCGACCGGACGAGGATCGCGACTCATCGGAGGATTGGTGATGTGGAACACTACATCCGCGCGGCGCACCGTGACGCCAACGTGACCGGCAACGAGGTTGTTGATCGCCATCGGCGTGGCACCCGGTCAGAGTGTGCTCGCGATGACGGCGGTTACTTCTTTGGGAACTTCAGTCGCGTCGAGCGTCCCGAGCAGACGGAAGAGCGTGCGCGTCTGCCCGGTTGTCGCGAGCAGCTTGACGGTTCGGCGAAGGAGTGTGCCGCGCTCCTCGGGGGAGAGGAAGTCGAGTGGTTGCTGTGCGAGCTGGTAGAGGATTCGACACTCCAGGAGCTGGTCTCCCGAGACCTCCTTCAACAGTTCCTCGAGAGCGTGGCCTGAACGCGAGAGGATCTCGAGCACACGCGCGCCGATCGTTGCTCGGTCGGCAAGGTGCACTCCATCGGAACCCGCGACTAACTTCCATCGATCCACGATGAGATCGCGAAGCCCGGGGGCGGGCTTCACAGCGGAGAACCGCATCGCCTTGGCGAGGGTGTCCAGTAACCGAGTCTGTTCGAACCCGATGAACGTGCGGAGGGGGACGAGCGCGTTCTCGATCAGAGCGCTGGAGTCTAGCTTCTGAATCGAAAGGAACGCTTCGACCACCGTCTCGGCTGCATGTTCATGACGCAACGTACCGGGTAGCTGCTCGAGGAGATCGACCATGGCGTTGCACACGGAACCATCGGCCACGCCCTCGATACGAGCAAACGCGAGGAGGTAACGGTGGTGTTCCGTGATTGGCCGCTCGGCGATACCTGTCGCCACGTGTTTGCGTGCGAGTACAGGCGAGACGCGAGCCAAGATCTCGATCGCAGCCGCCCGCGTCTCCTTGTCGACTGCTTTCGAGACGGTGTCTCCGAGCTCTCGTGTCGCGGCCTCGGCTACCTCACGGCTCTGCGCGCGGAGCCACGCCAGCAGCTCGGCCCCTGCGGTGCCTGCGGCGCTGCCCTTGCTCCCCAGGAATCGCCCTACGCGCTCGTAAGTGCCGCGTTGTCTTGGAGGGGACGGGTGTCGACGCCGTGCGGCCGACCCGTCCACGTCGTCTGGCACGGAAGCCGACCTGTCCCACGACGGAAGATCACGTTCGCCGGCTTCAACGCCGTCCGCTGGAACGGGAATGGATGGCCAGCTCTCGCGCGAGTCGGTCATCCTATCCATCCTCTTCGGAGAAGACCGGCAGAGTGAGGCCACTCGGCAGTGCACCTTGCAGCACCTTGTCCTTCGCCAGGGCTCGTTCGACGACGCGGTGGAGCTGTTGGAGCTCGCTGGTCGACAGCACGAAATGATGATGCTGGAGCTCGCCGGCGCATTCAAGGCGTAAGGTGTGAAGCAATACGGCGCAGAGCGGTGCGCCCGGACCGGCGCTCGTATCGCTGAACACGGGGCGGATATCGGACGTGATTCGACAGTGCCTGACGACGCGCTCGCTCCGATTTGCGACGTCGATGGCCTTCGCCATCGCGGCAATCGAATATTCGCAGGAGAGCACCGCGATAAGGTGCTTTTCGAGCTGAGGTCGAAAGGTGTGTAGTGCGTCGCGTTCGTCTTGGGTGAGGTGCTTTTCGTTAAGCTCGACCTCTTGCAAGATGTCGTCTGCGAAGCCTTCGGCATCCTCCTCGCGACGTTGCATGGCGATGCTCATCTCGAGGAACCATCGGATCACCGGTTCGAGCCCGGAGGGCGCCTTGTCGAGACGCTTGGACACCTCCGCAACGAGCGTGGCGATACTTGCCACGACGCCGAGATCCTTCAGCGTGCCCACGAGATCGGATCGCTCCTCTTCCGAGAAGAGGAGGAACGTCTTCAGCGCAGCACGGTGGAAATTCGGCGAGCTCGGCACGCGGCAGAAACCTAGCATGCTCGTAGGCTGAGCGACGAGCGCCGCTTCATCGGACCCTCGGCGAGCCTCGACGACCTGCAGGTCGCCGCACTCCCCGGCGATGCCGCCGTCCGTATGATCCGCGAGGTCGACCAGCTCCTCGAGACGGTCTTCGCCTCGTCGAAGTTCGGCCTCTAGCCTCAGGCGATCGCGAGCAGCTCGGCCGCGCTCACGCACGACGCGGCGCGGGTGAGCCAGCGGGCGAGCCGCGCCGGCTCACGCTCCCCGAGCAGCTGCTCCTGCTCTTCGGGCGAGAGGGCGAGCCCGCGCGACGCGAGCACCGCGAGGACGGCGCGGGCCATGCCCTGGGCCATGCCCCGGGCTTCGGCGTCGTCGAGGGCGGCCGTGAGCACCGGGTTGCGCTTGGCGAGCAGCGCCGCCGCGACCGCGTCGTCGGCCGTGGCCGCTTGCAAGAGCGCGCGGACCGGCAGCGGTACGGCGAGCGCCGGATCGGTGACCGCGCCGCTAACACGAGCGCCGGACGCCGGCCGGACACCGGACAAAGGCGGCCCGGCCTGAAGCCCGGTCAGCTGCAGGGAACGTGCGAGCCGCGCCGGATCGCGCTCACCGAGGAGCAGCTCCTGCTCGAGCGGCGAGAGGGCGAGCCCGCGCGATCGCCGGGCGCTCCGAGGTGAGCACCACGCTCGCCTTCCGCGTCGCCAAGGTGCGTTACCAGCACCTACAAGCTGCAGGTCGGCGACGAGGGCCGCGTGACCTGCTCCGACTCGTCGAGCTGCAACGTCAAGTGCAACGGCGACTGCCGCACCACCTGTACCGGCGGCGCGGCGTGCGCGGTCACTTGCGGCGACGCCGGTAGCCCGGCGACCGTCTGCTCGCCAGGCGTGTTCGCGTGCGGGCCGTGCTGACGGCCATGCCTCAGGCCTCGGCGTCAGCGAGGGCGGCCGCGTGCATCACACAAGAGTAGACCGCGAGGCGCCTCGGGCTCGCGGGCGGACAGCCTTCCACTCCGATGACAGGTCACAGGCTGCAACAGAGGAGCTCGAGGCCGTTCATGGCCGTGTCATCGCCGCCGCCTTGCGAGCCTTCGAACCTGATCGAGAGGCCACACACGGCCGACGACGCCGGACACGAGGCATAGCCGCCCCACGAGCCCCACCCCATGCCGCCGGGAGCCTGGATCGTGGTGGAGTCCGTACAGGAGAACGCCACGTTGTTGGCGGCCGTATCATCACCACCCCCCCTGATTTGACTCGATACGCATCTGGGCGCCCTTCAGGTACTGCCCCGAGCTGGCGCAGGACGCGCTGCCGTTCCAGCTGCCCCAGAGGCCGTCGTAGGAAGAGACCCACTCCGTGGCGCCGGTGCTGGGGTTCTTGCACAGGAGCTGGACCGAGTTGAGCGCCGTATCATCGCCACCGCTCTGATTGGACTCGACCCGCATCCGGTACCCGACGGCCCAGGACCCTTCGCTACAATAGGCGCGGTTCCTCCAATCGCCCCAGGAACCCTCGCCCGGCTTCACCGCCGAGACCTGATCGCTTCGCAGTGGATAGGTATTGCCCAGGGCGGTGACGTCGCTGCTGGCGAACGTGCCAGTCGACCCGGAGTTGTAGCAGGAGTTGAAGACCGAGCCGTTGTAGGTCGCCGTGCTCGGCGTGTCCGAGATCAGGATGGCGCCGACGCCAGCGCTCCCCTCATTGACGGCCGAGCCGCCACACGAGATCGATCGGTCATAGTAGTCCGAGTGGCGGAAGCCGATGCAGTGGCCGAGCTCGTGCTCGATGACGTGCTTCGTCGGGCCGGACGACGGGGTGTCGGTGCCGATGTAGACGGGCCCCGCGTACGGCAGGCCGCCGCTCGGGAAGCCGGCAGAGCTGCCGGTGCCGCCCTGCGTCGTGATGCTGATGTTCGCGTCGCAGCCAGTCGTCGGTCCCACAGCAAAGTCGAACCTGAGCGGCAGCGCGTTGTAGTTCGCGACCGCATCGGCGAGGCCCGTCATGAGGGTGCCATTGCTGCTGAACGACGAGGTGGGGTTGACGCAGATCTTCCTGACGGAAGAGCTCACCAGGTTCGACGTCCGGTACTGCTCTTTGGTCCCCCCGCTGGTCCCCTCGCCGCGCTGAAGCATCTCGCGCGACGCCTGGAGCGTCACGAGCGCGTCGCGGCCGGTGTACACCTTGCCGTCGAAGATCTGGATGTCATCGCTGGGGAAGCCAGCTTCGACGAGGTTGTCGACGATCTCCTGGATCTCCCCCGCACCTTCATCCTGTAGATCGGCATTGCATCCGAACGCCAGTACACCGCAGCTCGCAGCCAACAGGGTCGCTTTCATGGGATGGTGGTTCCTTTCGGGTTCGTTCAGGAGCTAAAGCGAAGCCCGTGCCACGGCCGCGAGCCTCTCGCTTCGAGGACTTACGCGAGCAGCCCAGCCGCCGCGTTTCGACCTACGCGGCATCGCCAACGCTGTGCGTGGCGCGCAACTGCGCGAGCGACCACAGCAACACGACCTCGGATCGGACCACGACGCGCCCTTCCTCGATGATGGCGTCGGCCCTCATCGAAATGACGGCGCCGGCCCTCACGCCGGTGCGCCTGGGCCTACGGCGCCGGCTTCGCCTCGAGCGTGACGACGACCGGGCGGTGGTCGGACGTGCCGGCGTCGAGGACGCGGCCCTCGCGGGCGGACATGCGGCCGTCGACCATGACGTGGTCGATGTCGAGCTTGAGCAGGTCGCTGCCGTCGCTGGCCTGGTAGTGCCACGTCGTCGGGCCGGTCGTCGGGACGCGCACGAGCCCGTGCTGCTGGAGGTAGTCGATCGCGCGGCCGGTCGGGTCCTCGTTGAAGTCGCCGGCGATGATCGTCGGGAGCTTTGCGTCGAGCTTCTTCCAGTGCGCCTCGATCTCCTGGCGCCGCAAGGGCGGCGTCTTCAGGAAGCCCTTGATCCAGCTGCCGTCCATGAGCGCCGGCCGCAGGTGCACGTTCAGGATCTGCACGCGGCCGAGCGGCCCGTCGACGAGGAGCCGCTGCGCCGGGAACCACGCGCCGGTGCCGGCGGGCGGCCCCCACAGCTCCTCGCGCGCGATCGGGTGCTTCGAGAGCACCGCGATCCCGCCAGCGCCGTGGCCGTACAGCCGGTAGAGCCGGTGCGGGTACTGCCGGGCGAACCGCCGATCGAGCGCCTGCTTCCAGCCGCTCGTGATCTCCTGGAGGAGGACGATATCGGCGTCCTCCTGCTCGATCGCCACGAGCGACGTCTCCGGCCTGGGGTTGCCGTAGTTCAGGTTGTACGTCATGAGCCGCAGCTGGCTCCCGGCCGCGGCGGCCGGCGAGGCGTCCGCCACGACGGCAGCGAGGCAGAGGACGACGAGCCAGGGCAGGAGCGAGACGGCGGACACGGCCCTCCAGGATGACGCGGAGGCGCCGAGGGCGCCAACTCGCCATTTCGGCCGGGCATTCGGGCCCGCCGTTCGGGCCAACCGGCGTGAGATATCGTCGGAGCCGGCGAGCGCCAAGTCCCCGGAGTGCCCGAGCGCGCCCGCTGGTCATGCTAGGTTGGGTCCCCGTGCCGGTCCCCGCCGAGCGCCGTCGCAGCTTCCTCGCGCGCCAGGTCGCGACGATGGTGCTGTCGCACGTCCAGGTCGACACGCCGATGGCGCTCGTCCGCGCGGCCGCGTGGAGCAACTCGCTCGCGCGCATGGGCGTCCACCTGCCGCTGTTCGTCATCCACGACATCGGCGTGATGCTGTCGATGACCCGCGGCGCGGGCGGCTACACGCTGCGCGCCCGCGAGGCGCAGCTCGCGCGGATCGGCATGGCACAGCTCGATGCCGCGCCTCGTGCGGTAGTACTCGACGAGATGCGACTGCTCTTCGGGGCC
>DATMCI010000155.1:0-37743 GCA_035558535.1 Kofleriaceae bacterium | reverse complement strand
TTCGTCGACCTCGGGGACCAGTATCTGACCCGCCGCTCACAGACCGACGCCACCCGCAAGCACGTGCGCCGCCTCGAAGCACTCGGATTCAACGTTGCCCTTACTCCTCGCGATGTTACGTAGCGGGTTTCTTGGCAGTGGCGCCGATCGGTCGTGCGAGCACCAACGGTGGGCGGGCGTGCGGGCACGGACCTAACTGCGAAGCAAAGTAGCAACCCGAGCGAGCAAGCCGCGGAGCACCCCGCGCGCGTGGCAGCCGTGCGACCCCCGCGCGAGCACCCAGCCACGCGTCACGCGTCACATGGCGACGCGGCGATCTCCAGCGCCATCTTCGTAACCGCCCCGGCGCCCCGGCGCCCCGGCGCCCCGGCGCCCCGGCGCCGTCGCGCCCCCGCGCGGCCGCGTCGGGCTCAGCGGAAGCCGCCGAAGACCGTCGACGCGGCCCGCTTCCAGAAGCAGTCGGGGCGCGCGAAGCCGGCCTGCGCGAGCAGATCGAGCTCGACCGTGAGCGGGTAATACCGATCCTCGCCGGCCCACTGCGCGAACAGCGCCTCGGCCTCGGCCGCCTCGATGCCGGCACGCGCCATGCCGGCCGCCCACTCGCGGTAGATGCGCGCGTGCTCCGCGCCCGCCTCGTGCACGGTCGCGTCAGCGTTCAGGAAGACGCCGCCAGGCGCGAGCGTCTCGCAAATTTGCGTGTACAGCGCGCGCTTGCGCGGGAGCTCGGGGACGTGGTGCAGCGAGAGCGACGCGACGACGGCGCCCGCGGACCCGGCGCCGAGCGCGGGCAGCGCGGCGTCGAACGTCGCGCAGCGCACCTCGGCGCGCTCGCCGTGCGCGGCGACGCGGGCGGCCGCCACCGCGAGCATGTTCGGATCGATATCGACGAGCACGACCCGCGCCCGCGGGATCGCGTCGAGGATCGCGCCCGCGAGCGCGCCCGTGCCGGCGCCGAGGTCCACGACCCGCACCTCCTCGTCGAGCGCCTGGTCGAGGATCGATACGACCTCCGCGATCATCTCCTCGTAACCGGGAATGAAGCGCCGGATCGCCGCGTCGTACGCCGCCGCGTCGACGCCGAGGTGCGTCGACACGCGATGCTCCGCCCCCGGCTCCGCCCCCGGCCCCGGCTCACGTTGCATCGTCATCAGCGCCTCGCGGCAGGGCGCCCTCCGCGGGCTCGCCCGGGATCCGGTACTCCTCGCCCAGCCACCGGCCGAGATCCACCAGGTGGCAGCGCTCGCTGCAAAACGGAAACAGCTTGTCCCGGCCGGTGCCCTTGGTGACCGGCCCCTTGCACGTCGGGCAGACGTACGTCTTCACGCCCACGACATACCACCTCGCCCCGGCGCCGACCACGCCGCCCGGCGCCGACTACGCCGACTACGCCGCCCCGGGCGCCGACCACGCCGCCCCGCCGCCCGCCGCCGACTACGCCGCCGGGCCGTCGCCGCGCTGATCCAGGCCCAGCGACGCCATCCGCGCCGCCAGGTACGCGTCGCTCACGCCGAGATCGGCCGCCGCCTGCACCCGGTCGCCGACGTGCCGCCCGAGCGCCGCCACGATCGCCTCGGCCTCCGCCTCGGCGACGACGTCGCGCAGCGCCCGCGGCGGCGTATTGGCCGCCGGCCCCGACGCGCCCGCCACGCGCGGCGAGACCATGTTCGCCGTGAGCTCGGGCGCCTCGCCCGCGAGCACCAGCATGCGCTCGATCTCGTTCTCGAGCTCGCGGATGTTGCCCGGCCACGCGTACGCGACCAGGCGCGCGAGCGCGCCTTGCGACAACCGCGGCGCCGGGCGCTGGGCGCGCCAGTGCTTCTTCACGAAGTGCAGCGCGAGCCGCGGGATGTCGCTCACGCGCTCGCGCAGCGGCGGCACCGTCAGCTTGAGCACGTTGACGCGGTAGAACAGGTCCTCGCGGAACTGCTTATGCGCGACCATCGCGGCCAGGTCCTTGTGCGACGCCGCGATGATGCGGACGTCGACCTTCACCGGCTTCGTGCCGCCGACCGGCATGAACGTGCCCTCCTGCAGGACGCGCAGGAGCTTGACCTGCAGCGCGGCCGACATGTCGCCGATCTCGTCGAGGAAGAACGTGCCGCCGTCGGCGACCTGGAACAGGCCCGGCTGATCCTTGACCGCGCCCGTGAACGCGCCGCGCACGTGGCCAAACAGCGCGCTCTCGAGCAGGTTGTCGTTGAACGCCGAGCAGTTCTGGACGACGAACGGCTTCTTCGCGCGCGGCCCGTGGTAGTGGATCGCGCGCGCGATCAGCTCCTTGCCCGTGCCGCTCTCGCCGTGGATGAGCACCGTCGCCTCGCTCCGCACGATCTTGCCGAGCAGCTTCACCACCTCGCGCACCGCCGGCGCATCGCCGACGATCTCGGAGAACGGGTGCGCGTGCGTCGTCGGGGCGACCTCCGCCGGCTGTACGCGCTCGACGGCCGCCGCCGCCGCCGCGACCAGATCGGCGATGCGCACGAGATCGGCGTCGCCGAGCGGCGGCGCCACCGCGGCGAGCGTCTGCGCCTCGGCCTCGGTGCAGCCCAGGATCTTCACGAGGCCCGGCGGGAGCTCGCCGCCCGCCGCCGTCGGGCCGCCGCCCGTCGCGTAGACCACGCCCGCGATCCCGCGATCGCGATCCGTCAGCACCGGCGCCGCGACCATCACGAAGCCCGCGTGGCAGCGCCGGACGATCGCGCCGCGCTTCTTGCTCTTCGCGAAGCCCGCCGCGATCTCCTTCAGCTCGGCCGCGCACGCCGCACCCGCCGCGCCGCGGACCGTATCGCACGTGGCGTGCGACGCGCGGACGTAGCCGCCGCCGTCGGCCTCCGCCAGGCCGAGATCGAGTCCCCACCATCGGCGCAACAGATCGCGCGCCATGGCGACCTCGGCGAGAGCATCGAAGGTCAGGCCCACCGCGGCGGACTATAGCGTGTTCGCCGACCAGAGACCGTCACGCTCGACGGCCTTCCCGTCCCGTACCAGCTTCACGAGGTGCGCGAGCAGCGAGCTCTCGGCGAGCGGCCACAGAACGGTTGGCGTATCGCCGTACGCGACGGGGAGGAGCTGACGCAAAGTCTGCGGTTGTGGCGCTCCGGACAGCGCCGCCACCACACGCGCCTCGCGCATGCGGCGGTGCGCGAGGTACTCGCGCAGCTTCGCCGGCCCGTCCGGAAGTATCGGCCCATGCGCCGGGAGGAGCGCGGCCGCCGGGCGCGCCAGCAGGCGCTCGAGCGAGGCCAGGTACAGCGCCATGTCGCCATCGCTCGGATCGATCAGAATCGTCCCGATCCCGGCGACCATGTCTCCGGCGATCGTCGCGCCCGCGCCGCCGACCTCGAAGCAGAGGTGGCCCTCGGCGTGCCCCGGCGTGTGAACCGCGGTCGCGCCGTGCACGACCTCCCCGTCCTCGAGGAGGCGCGTGACCGGGACCCGCCCGGCGAGCCGGCGCGCCGTCACCGCGTGGGCCGCGATCGGCACGCCCCAGCGCGCCGCCAGCGCCGCCGCCCCGCCGACGTGATCGCCGTGGTGGTGTGTGAGGAGGATCAGCTCGATCGGCAGCTCGCCCAGGTAGGCGTCGAGGACCGCCTGCTGATCTGCGTACGGGCTGCCGGGATCGACCACGGCCATCGGGCCGCGATCCGGCCCGACCAGGTAAACGTTCGTATGGGCTGCGGGGGGGAGCGTCGGGGTCCGGAGCGCAAGCACGCGAATCCCTGGTGCTACCGGGCGAAGGACCGGCTGCGCCTCCCCCGGGTCTACCCCGATGGCGGCCCGTAGCCGATCGTACATTTCCTCGACGGTCTGTTGCGCCATGGGCCTCGCGCATCTTGCAAAGAGGATGACGTTGGCGCGAGCATCTTTTAAACTACCGGCTAGCGACCCCATGGTCAGCGTCACGGCCCGCAAGATTCGTGAGCTCGGCAGCGAGCGACCCGCCGGCGCGAGCGGACGTATCTACACGGGATACCTGATCAGCTACCCGTACATCGGCCGCGGCATGGTGATCTTCCGCGACCCGCACGGGCACCGGATGATCACGACGCCGGTCCGGCGCGTGCTCGGCGAGCCCGGCGGCAAGATGATCTACGTCGAGACCGAGAACAGCGTGTACCGGCTCGAGATCCACGGCGAGCCGCTGTTCCCGATGCGCACCGCCGGCGACTGAGCCCCCGAGCGTGAGCGAGCGGGCGAAGCGCGGGGCTCAGCGCGCGCCGACGAGCCGCTCGCCCAGATCGCGGACGTGCGGCGCGCCGAGCGTCTGCGCGAACAGCATCGGCAGCTCCACGACCGGCGTATGCGTGCGGCGGCGCAGCTCCGCCAGGTAGCGCTCGTTGAGCCGCCGCCGATCGCGCGCCAGGCTCGCGTGCTCGACGATCTCGGCCAGCGGGCTCCCCGGCGGCGGCGGCACCACCAGCGTGTCGAGCACCTTCGCGATCGGCGTCCCGATCGGGACGTGGTCCGGGTAGACCTGGTTCACGACGAGCTGCTGCGGCGCGATGCCGAGCTTGCCGAGCTGCGCCTCGAGCTCGAGCGCCTCGTTGACCGGCATCTCCTCGGCGAGCGTCACGATCACCGCCGCCGTCTGCGCCTTGTCGAGGAGGAGCGCCTTCACCTGGTGCGCGTCGCGCGTGAGCGGCCCCTCGGGGACCGCGTCGACGATCACCCACGGCACCCTGAGCATCGAGATCGAGTGGCCCGAGGCCGGCATGTCGAACACGACGGTGTCCCACACCGGCTTGCCGCGCTTCTCCTCGGTGGCGTGGAACCACACCTTGCCGAGCAGCGCGTAGTCGTCGAGGCCCGGGATCGCGCGCAGGAACGCCCGGGTCACCCGGTTCTCGAACACCATCTCGTAGACCGACTTCCAGCGCAGGATCATGAGCCCGTACTCTTCGAGCGCGGTCGCCGGGGTGGCGTTGACCGCCCACAGGTTCGGCGCGAGCTGGGCCGCCTCCGTCCCGACGGGCGGCCGGTCGAAGTAGGGGCCGAAGCGATCGTTGGCGTTCGTCTCGTAGAGCAGCGTCTTCTTGCCGGCGCGCGCGAGCTGGCCCGCGATCGCCGCCGCCACGGTGCTCCGCCCCACGCCGCCCTTGCCGAGCACGACGATCAGCCGGCGATCCCAGACGGAGGCCGGCATCAGGGCGCCCTGCCGGCCGAGCCGGCCGGGCCAGGCGAGCCCGAGGGACCGCCCGCGGCAGCCGGACCCGCCGGAGCCTCCGGGCCGCCCGGGCCCGGCAGCGGCGGCCCATCCTCGATCACCACGGCGACGCCGCTCGCCTCGGCCGTCCGCCAGCCGAGCAGCTTGCGGAGCGTCCAGATGCCACCGTCCGGCGTGATGTCGATGCGGATGTTCACGACCTTGTCCGCGCCCAGGGTCTTCGCCGTCGCGAGGAGCATGCGGTTCACGACCCGGTCCAGATCCACGTGGCCCGGGATCGGGATGAACAGGAGGTAGGCGCTCGTGACCTGGGCGTGGATCACGGCGATCGGCCGCATCCGCGGCCCGGCGTAGAGGTTATCCGGCTGCACGCGCACCGTGCTGACCGACGAGCACCCGAGCACACCGAGCAGGCCGACGGCCATGGCCGCCAGCGCGGTCCGTCGCAACCAGGACATGTGCGCACGCTAACACGCCAGTGCTCGCTCCGCTGCCGCGATCCAAGCAGTGTTAGAGTCCAGCCGTGGTGCGGAGGCTAGCCACGGGTGTCGTGCTCGCGCTCGCGCTGGCATGCGTCGGCGCTCGCTCTGTCGGCGCGCAGCCTCGCTCGCCCGAGACCGGCCCCGAGCAGGCGATCACGCAGCGGATCGCCGTGTGGCGCTTCGACGCGCTCGGGATCGAGCCCGAGCTCGTGGCGCGGCTCGAGACCCTGTTCCGCATGGAGCTCGAGCGGCTCGCCCGGCAGCCCATGCCGAGCCGGCGCGAGATCGATCGGGTCGCCACCGCCGAGCAACGCGAGTGCACCGGCGAGGAGAAGTGCCTCGGCGCGATCGGCAAGAAGCTCGGCGTCGACGTCATGATCACCGGCACCGTCGGCTCGCTCGGCGACAGCTACATCCTCAACATCAAGGCGATCGAGTCCGCCACCGCCAAGCAGCTGACGCGCATCCAGAGCGATCCGCTGCGCGGCACCCCCGATGATCTGATCGAGGGCGTGCGGGTCGCCGCGTACAAGCTGCTCGCGCCCGATCAGCTCCACGGCTCGATCCAGATCCAGAGCGATCTGCTCGGCGCCCAGGTCGAGCTCGACGGCAAGACCATCGGCAAGACGCCGCTGCCGCAGCTCGGCGTGCTCCCCCGGCAGCCGCTCGGCAAACACCGGCTGCGCGTGGAGGCGCAGGGCTACGCGCCGTTCGAGGACGAGGTCGAGGTCCGGTTCCAGAAGGTGAGCCAGGTCGTGGTGCGGCTCCTGCCGTCGAACGAGGTGATCGGCACCGGCAAGGTAGAGCGCGTCACGCGGCAGCCGTTCTACACGAAGACGTGGTTCGTCATCGGCGTCGCCGTCGCCGCGGTGGGCATCGGCATCTACGCCGGCTACCGCGCCGGCAGCGTCGACTGCGTGCGGATCATCCCCGGCACCGGCCAGCGCGAGGGGTGCTGATGCCGCGGCGCGCGCGATCCGGCCTCGCCCTTCCGGCGGCGCTCCTGCTGCTCCTGCTCCTGCTCCTCGGCGCGCCCGCGCCCGCGCGCGCCGAGCGGCTCGTCGCGATCGCGCCGTTGTCGACGCTCGGGGCCGAGGACACGTCCGCGCAGGTCAAGAAGCTCACGACCCAGATCGAGGCGGCCGTGGCGGGCCTGCCCGGCACGAAGATCGTGTCCGCAGCGCAGGTCACCGAGGCGATCCGGCGCGCGAAGCGGCCGCAGCTCAAGGCGTGCGAGGGCGAGGCCGCGTGCCTGACCGAGCTCGGCAAGCTCGTCGGCGCGCAGTTCGTGATCGCCGGCGAGGTCGGCGGCCTCGGCGACGCGAAGATCGTCTACCTCGGGGCCACGGACGTCAGCGCGGGGAAGGAGCTGCGCTCGACGACGCTCACGGTCGGCGGCGCGCGCGCCGAGGACACCCCGCAGGCCGCGGTGGTGCGGCTGCTCGAGCCCGACCGCTACCGCGGCACCGTGCGCTTCGCGACCGACGTCAGCGGCGCGACGATCTACGTGAACGGCAGCAAGATCGCGCCCTCGCCCAAGGGCGAGGTGACGCTGCCCGTCGGCACGCAGGCGGTGCGGGTGACGCACCCCGAGTACCACGACTTCGTGCGGTTCATCGACGTGGCGTACGGCAAGCCCACCGACGTCGCGGTGACGCTGCAGCAGTACCCGATCGTCCGGCGCGACGTGCAGGGCAAGCCCATCAACCGCGATCAGGTCATCTACGACGATCCGCCGCTGTGGCGGCGCTGGTACGTCGTCGCGCCCGCCGCCGTCGGCCTGGCGATCGTCACCGGCATCATCGTCTCGGCGCTCGTCCACGAGCCGTTCGACGCGCCGTGCGCCAAGGTCGGCGCCGAGAGCTGCTGATCAGCGGAAGCCGCCGAGCGCCCACAGCTCGTTGAGCTTCTTGTTGGCGGCCGCGAAGTCGCCGTCGCCGTACTTCTGGACCACCGCCTTCATGCCCTCGGTGAGCGCCGCCGAGGTCGGCTCGTCGAGCTTGCCGTTCTTGACGCGCTGCTGGAGGCGGTTGTGCTTGGCCGAGACGAAGTTGCGATCGATCTTGATCGCCTCGACGGTCGCCGCGAGCTGCGCGGCGGCGAGGTACGCCTTGCCCCAGTCGCCGTCGGCCATCGCCTTCGTCGCGTCGGACTCGAGGCTGCCGGCCGGACCCAGATCGCCAGCGAGGATGCCCTTCTTCTGCATCGTCTGGCGGGCGGTCCTGAGCAGCGGCTCGATCTCCTTGCGCGTGTAGTTGCTCCCCTTGGCCGGCGCCGCCACCTGCTGGATGATCATCGGCGCCGCCACGCCGCACGTCTCCTTCTCGCGCTGCGCGAGCTGCGCCTCGCGCGACGCCAGCGTGCGCTCGCGATCGGCCAGCTGCGCCTCGCGCTTGGCGACCCGCTCCTCGCGCGAGCCCATGTTCGCCTCGCGGCCCGCCAGGCCCGCCGCCGCGTCGCCCGCCGCCGCGATCTTGGCGAGCGTCGTCTCGACGTTCGTGCGGATCGTGTCGAGCTCGGCGTCCTGCCCCTGCATCTGCTGCTCGAGGTCCGCCTTCTTCTTCGCGAGCTCGGTGGTGTCGCCGCCCTTGGCCTCGACCGCCTTGATCTCCTCGGAGAGCTTGTCCCGCTCGCCCGCGAGCTTCTGCCGCTGCGCGAGCAGCGCGTCGCGCCGGGCGATCAGCTCCTGCTGCGCCTTGAGCGCCGCCGGATCAGGCGCGTTGGTCGCCTCGCTCTTGGCCTTGCAGCCCGGGCTCGCAGCCAGCGCGAGGCACCACGCGACGAGGATCCCGAATCTACGCATGGCCTGCGATTGTACGAGATCGAGCCGGGGGCTGCCTGATTTTGGTCGTTTGGTCGTAGAGTGAGGCGCATGCTCCTGTACCACGACCTCCGGGCCCCCAACCCCCGCAGGGTGCGCGTGTTCCTGGCCGAGAAGGGTGTGGCGTACGACACGATCGAGGTCTCCATCGCCTCCGCCGCCCACCAGACTCCCGAGTTCCGCAAGAAGAACCCGATCCAGCTCCTGCCCGTGCTCGAGCTCGGGGACGGCCGCGTGCTCCGCGAATCGATGGCGATCAGCCGCTACCTCGAGGAGCTGTACCCCGAGCCCAACCTGTTTGGCACCGACGCGTGGGAGCGCGCGCAGGTCGAGATGTGGAACCGCCACGCCGAGCTCGAGCTCCTGTTCCCGCTCGTGCAGGTGTTCCGCAACACGCACGCGTTCTGGCAGGGCCGGATCCGGCAGGCGCCCGAGTTCGCCGAAATCATGCGCGAGCTGGTCGGCGAGCGCTTCGCGTGGTTCGACGCCGAGCTCGCCACGCGGCCGTACGTCGCGGCTGACCGGTTCACGGTGGCCGACATCACCGCGCTGTGCGCGATCGACTTCGGCAAGGTCTCGAACATCCGCATCGATCCGGCCACGCACAAGCACCTCGCCGCCTGGCACGAGCGCGTCAGCGCGCGGCCGAGCGCGAAGGCTTAGTCGCGCTCAGTCGCGCTTGGGGCACGCGCGGGGCTCAGCGCCACTCGCCGCGCTCGTACGCGGCGCGGGAGGCCGCGATCACCTCGAGCGCGTGCTCGCGGCCGTACATGTCGCCGACCTCGACCGCGTCCTGCTTGCCCTCGAGGATCTTGTAGTCGCGGAAGAACCGATCGAGCTCGCGCAGGACGTGCGGCGGCAGCGCCTGCACCGAATCGTAGTGCGCGTACGCCGGATCGTCGACGCACACGCTGATGATCTTGTCGTCGCCGCCGTTGTCGACCATGCGCAGCCCGCCGAGCGGCCGGGCGCGCACGATCGAGAGCGGCTCGACCGGCTCCTGCATGAGGACGAGGATGTCGAGCGGATCGCCGTCGTCGGCGTGGGTCCGCGGGATGAAGCCGTAGTTCGCCGGGTAGAAGACCGCCGAGTAGAGGACGCGATCGAGGCGCAGGAGGCCCGTCGGCTTGTCGACCTCGTACTTGAGGTGAGAGCCGCGCGGGATCTCGATCAGCGCGGGGACGAACGCCGCGATGTCGGGCGGGACCTCGATGTCGTGGAGCGGGTGCATGGGCTGTCTTTTACCTCGGCTCCCCGCGGCGCAGCGGCTAGCCGCGCGCCGCCAGCTGGCCGCACGCCGCGGCCACGTCGCCGCCGCCCGAGTAGCGGCGGTGCGAGGGCAGCCCCGCCGCCGCCAGGACGGCGCGGAACGCCGCCTCGCGCGGCGAGCGGCGGAACGGATCCGCGCCGCCCTCATCGATCGCGTTGTACGCGACGATCGAGATCCGCGGGCGCACGCCGGTCGCCGCGGCGAACGCGGCCGCTCGCTCGGCGAGCGCGGCCGCGTCGGCCTCGCCGTCGTTGACGCCGTCGAGCAGCGTCACGGCCCACATCGGCGCGAGCCCCGTGGCGCGCGCGTGCTCCGCGACCGCCGCGAGGACCTCGTCCAGCTCGTGGCGCTCCGCGATCGGCATGACGCGGCGGCGGTGCGCGGCGATCGCGCTCGAGAGCGACAGCCCCAGGCGCACCTTCGGCGCCTCGCGCGCGAGCCGTCGGATGCCCGCCGGCAGGCCCGCCGTGCACACCGTGATCGCGCGCGCGTCGATGCCCTGCGCGCACGGCTCCGACAGGACCGCGATCGCGCCCAGCACCGCGTCGGCGTTCGCGAGCGGCTCGCCCATGCCCTGGAACACCACGCCGTGGACGCGGCCGCGCGGGAGCCGCGCGCGCACCGCGCGCACCTGCTCGACGATCTCCCACGCGGCGAGGTTGCGCGAAAGGCCCAGCCGGCCCGTCGCGCAGAACGCGCACGCGAGCGCGCAGCCCACCTGCGAGCTGACGCACACCGTGAACCGGTCCGGATCCTCGAGCGGGATGCGCACCGCCTCGAACCGCGCGCCATCGCCGCTCTCGAGCAGATACTTCACGAACGGATCGATCCGGCTCGCCGTCTCCGCCACCACCGCGAGCCGCGGCACCGCGCCCGCGGCCCGCACCGCATCGGCCGCCACGCGCCGCACCGCCGAGCCCGCGGCGATCGGCTCGCCGCGGTGCACCGCCGCGATCAGCTTGCGCGCCTCCGCGAGCGTCACCGCTGGAACGGCGGCGGCGAGCCCGGCCGGCGTCACTGCCTGCAGTGCGAGCACGCCTGGCTATACCGCGTCCGAGATCCCCGCGCGATAGGCGCGCCTTCCACAGGAACGCGGCGGTCCGCCCTGCTTTGCAACCCTCCCCGCCCACGGTAGGGTGGATCGTGGCATACCCCGAGGTAATCCGCGTCTTTGCGACCTCTCAGGACCCGGACTTCGACGGCCCCTGGCAGGCGCGCACCCCCTCGAACAGCACCGGCTCGGCCGTCGTGATCGGGCCCGGGCTCCTGCTCACCGGCGCCCACGTCGTCGCGAACGCGACATTCCTTCAGGTTCAGAAGCCGTCGCAGCCCGACAAGGCGATCGCGCGCGTCCGCGCCGTCAGCCACGACTGCGATCTCGCCCTGCTCGAGGTCACCGAGCCCGCCGACTTCCTCAATGACATCGAGCCCGCGCGCCTGGGGCCCATGCCGCGGCTGCGCGACGAGGTGGCCGTCGTCGGCTACCCCGTCGGCGGCGAGGAGATCTCGATCACCGAGGGCGTCGTGTCGCGCATCGAGGTGCAGCGCTACAGCCACTCGCAGCGCCACCTGCTCGCCGTCACCGTCGACGCGGCGATCAACGCCGGCAACAGCGGCGGCCCCGTGTTCGGTGACGGCAACGTCGTCGGGATCGCGTTCCAGAAGCTGACCGGCGTCGACAACATCGGCGAGATGGTGCCGCCGCCGATCATCCGCGCGTTCCTCGACGGCGTCGAGGCCGGCAAGCGGCCCGAGATCCCGGCGCTCGGCATCACGACGCAGAACCTCGAGAACCCGCTCCTGCGGCGCCAGCTCGGCCTGCACGCGAACGAGCGCGGCGTGGTCGTCCTGCACGTCGATCACGACGGCTCCTCCGACGGCATGCTCGAGCCGCGCGACGTGATCATGTCGATCGACGGCCTGCCGATCGCCAACAACGGCACCATCCAGTACATGGGCAACTTCCGCACGCGCTACGACGTCGTGCTCGGCCACCGCTACATCGGTGACCGGATCGAGCTCGGCATCAAGCGCCACGGCATCGCGCGCACGATCACGCTCGAGCTCCGGCCCTGGCGGCCGCTCGTGCCGCGCTCGCGCTACGACCAGCCGCCCGCCTACTTCGTCTACGGCGGCCTCGTGTTCCAGACCCTGACGCGCGACTACCTGACCACCTGGGACAAGTGGTGGAACAAGGCGCCCAAGGAGTTCCTCAATTACTACTACCTGGGCCACAGGGCGCCCGAGCAGCACGAGGTCGTGATCCTGACGCAGATCCTCGCCGACGAGATCAACGTCGGCTACGGCCACCTCTACAACGAGGCCATCGCCAAGCTCGATGGCGTCGTCCCGCGCGACATGGAGGACTTCGTCACCCGGCTGTCGAACGCGCACGGCGTCGTCGAGCTCGAGACCACGTCGGGCGGCCTCATCATCCTCGATGCCGACGAGGTCCGCCGCGCCACGCCGCGCGTCCTGGCCCGCTACCACATCCCGCGCGACCGCACGCCCGGCCTCCCCGGCTCGCACGCCGCCGCCCCGCAGCTCCGCACGGCGGTGCCGTAGCGGCGCCCCGCCCCCCGGCCAAAACGTCGGAGTAACGCAACTCCTGGCGCGGCGGCCGATAGGGGGCGCATCGTGCATCACCTCTTCGACCAGTTCTCCAAGAACATCCTGCGCGACGCCTTGAGCCGCTCCGGCCCCGCCGAGACCGAGGTCGAGGTGCTGGCTGCGACGCAGAAAATCGATATCTACGCAACTCCCGACCCCGCACGCGCCGCCGAGCGTGCCCGCATGGGACTGCTCGGCGAGCTGGCGGAGCAGCCGTGCCTGTTCGAGCCGTTCCACGACACGCCGACCCTTCGCCAGGTCCGCAGGTGCCTGAACAAGCAGCTCACCTGGCATCACGAGCTCGAGCGCCGCGCCCGCGCCGCCATCGGCGCTTCTCCACCGGAGCCCGGCCGCGACAAGCCCGCCACGGACGAGGTGCCGTTCCCGGCGCTCGTCATCATCAGCCCCGGCCCGCCCGAGACCGTGCTCGACGCCTATGGCTGCAAGGCGGTCCGTCCGGGCGTCTATCAGGCCGCCGTCTGGGGTATGGCCCTGAGCGTCATCGTGCTCTCAAAGCTGCCGCCGACGCGGGAGACATTGCTTCTGCGCCTGCTGGGCAAGGGCCGTATGTTCAAACAGACGCTGGCCGATCTGGCGGATCTACCCGACGATGCTTGGGAGCTGAGCGTCGCCCTACCACTGTTGGTACATTTTCAGCTCGGTAGTCATGAGCAACCGACGAACGAGGAGGACAACGTGAGCGCCGAGATCCAGGCATGGTTCGAGGACTACCAGCGCAAGGTGCGCAGCGAGAGTCACGAGGAAGGTCGCAAGGAAGGCCGTCAGGAAGGTCGTCAGGAAGGCCGTCAGGAAGGCCGTCAGGAAGGGGAGCGCATCTTGCTGTTGCGGCTCTTGCGCTCCCGGTTCGGCGAGCTGCCGGCGGCGGCCGTCGCTCGCATCGAGGCTGCTGACATCGCCGACCTCGAGCGCTGGAGCGAGCGCATCTTCGGCGCCCAGACCCTCGCCGAGATACTCGACGGCCAGCCCTGATCCGCCCCGGACCGGCCACCCGGGCCCACGCTGCCTCTGGGCATCGGAACCGAGCTCGTCTCCCATTACAGTAGCGGGATGTCGCGCCTCGCCGTGCCCCTCTTCTTCCTCGCCGCGTGCGCCGCCCCTCAGGAGACGCACGGCCCCACCATGGGACCACCGGGCACGACGCAGCCGACCGCCCCGGCCCCCGAGGACGAGCAGGTCTGCCGCGAGGAGGTGCCGACCGGCAGCCTGGTGGCGCGCACCGTCTGCCGCTCGCGGGCGCAGATCGATCGAGAGCGCGAGGAGGGCCAGGAGTTCCAGCGCAAGGGCAACATCCTGCCCCCCCAGCCGCCGCGCCGCGACTAACGCCTCGAGCCTACGAGGGGCACGCCGGCAAGCTCCGGACAGGCGGCACGAGCCTTCATCATTGTCCTGCTGCGAACGGGTGAATCAGCGCGTGAGTGAGAGCCATCGATCCTCGCGTCGATCGGCGTGTCGATTGGCACATCGATCGGCGCGTCGCGGGACTCAGGGCATCACCGCAGCTCGCACTGGTGGCCGTCAAAGACAGACGAGTGGCTCAAGCAACAGACGGGCGCCTCGCACGCAGGAGACGCGCCCGCCGGCACGCAGCCGGCACCCAGGCCGGTCGCGTCGAGCGCGTGGGGACGGCCAGAGAGCCGGACCGGGTGCACGGCATCGCAGCACATGAGGCTCATCTCCTCGACGCACGCCCTCGGCGGAGCTGCCGCTGCGGCGGCGGCGCCAGCGGTCGCCTGCCCGGCTGACGCGCCCGCGGCGGTGCGCGTCTCGGCGCTCGAATCACCGATGCAGCCACCGAGGAGCAGCATCCACGCAGCGAAGCCAATTGAAGATCTCATCACCTCTCCTGCTTGCCAGGTCGAGGCTCACACTAATCAGCACCCCTCACGACTGTCACGCCGGATCGCACACTGCACCGTGAGGTCCCGGAGAGCCGCCGGCACCGAGAGCCAGCTCCTCCGATCACGCAATGACAAAGAGAACGTCAGGAGTGTCTACCGTGAGAGTGGCGACACCGAAGGACCGGCTCACGCTCGCCCGGACAGCGCGAGCTCGCGCCGCGATGCCATCGCGGCTCAGATCTCACTTCGCATGGAGCTCGGCGCGGACCGTCTCCCACGGAACGTCGTCATCGGGATCCGTGATCGCCGCTCGTGCGCGCCGCTCGATCTCGGCACGCCAAGCCGCCTCGACCTCGGCGGCGGGCTCACCGTCCAAGCTCGCTAGCAGGTCGGCGGCCAGCTCGGCACGCTCGGGGAGCGGGAGCTCCAGCGCGTCATGCAGCAGCTTGCGAGCACGCTCGGACAGCATCGTCGTCTGATCGCCCCTCCGCCGCAGCGGCGGCTACGCGAGCTCGACGAGCAGGTCGCCGGTATCGACGGCCTGGCCGGCGGACTTGTGGACAGAAGTCACGGTGCCGCCGCGCTCGGCGACGAGCTCGTTCTCCATCTTCATGGCCTCGAGCACGATGACGGCGGAGCCGGGCGCGACCTGATCGCCGGGGGCGACCAGCACCTTGACGACCTTGCCGGCGATCGGCGCGCGGAGCGACTCGCCGCGCGGCGCCGCGCGGACACCGGCGGCGCTGGCGAGGCGGCGGTGGAGCGCGTCCTCGACCGAGAGCACGACCTCGGAGGCGCCGACCGAGGCCGCGAGGGCGCCGCGCCGCGGCTCGAGGTCGACGACGAAGCTCGCGCCGTCGACGAGCAGCGACCACGTCCCCGGCCGCAGCAGGCGGGCGTCCACGACGCGCTCGGCGCCGTCGATCGCGACGCGAAACCGGCCGTCCTCGAGCGGCCCCTCGATCCGGACCGTGCGATCGCGCCCCTGCGCCGTGACGATGAGCTCCCGCTTCATGAAAGGCCGCCGATATTACCTGGGTCCTCCCGCGCGGTCTTCGGGGTGAGCGCGGCTTCGTCTCGGCCGGCCGCGGTGCCACCGGCCGCGTTGCCTCCGGGCGGCGGGGCGTGTTATCCGCGAGAGGCACGTGCCCCCTACCCGCCTCCTCGATGTCCTGCTGGAGCGGCGGATCCTGGTCTGCGTGGGCTCGGGCGGCGTCGGCAAGACGACCACGGCGGCCACGCTCGCGCTCGCGGCGGCCCGGCGCGGCAAGCGCACGCTCGTCCTCACGATCGATCCGGCGCGCCGGCTCGCGAACTCGCTCGGGCTCGCCTCGCTCGGTCACCAGGTGCAGGAGGTCCCGCCGGCGCTCGTGCGGCACGGCGCGCCGAGCCAGACGGGCGAGCTGCACGCGATGATGCTCGATCAGAAGCAGGCGTTCGACGAGATGGTCATGCGCCACGCCAAGGATCCGGCGGCGGTGCAGCGCATCCTCGCGAACCCGGTGTACGCCCAGGTCTCGGGCTCGCTCGCCGGCGCGCAGGAGTACGCCGCGATGACGAAGCTCCACGACTTCGATCGCAAGGGCGGCTGGGACCTGATCGTCGTCGACACGCCGCCGACCTCGCACGCGCTCGACTTCCTCGACGCGCCCCGAAAGCTCACCGAGGCGATCGACTCGCCGGCGATCGAGTGGTTCCGGAAGCTCCAGGGCGAGGGCGGCTCGCGGTGGTCGCTCGTCGGCAAGACCGGCTCGTTCGTGCTGAAGCGGCTCGCGAAGTTCGTCGGCAGCAAGTTCATCGACGACATCGGCGTGTTCTTCACCGAGTTCAACGACATCCTCGGCGGCTTCCGCGAGCGCGCCGAGGAGACGTTCGCGCTGCTCCGCCAGCCGCGCGTCGGCTTCGTCCTCGTCGCGAGCCCCGAGCCGATGGCGGTGCGCGAGGCGCTCGCGTTCCACGAGCGGCTGACGTCCGCCGGGATGCCGTTCGTCGGGTTCGTCGTCAACAAGGTGCACCCGTCGCGGCCGGTGCGCGCGGACGTGCCGCAGCTCGAGGCGGCGCTCGCCGCGCACCCCGGCGTCCTGGCGCTCGGGCTGTCGGGGACGACGCACCGGATGGCGGCGCAGGCGTTCGCGGCCGCGCACGCCGAGCTCGAGACGCTGGCCGCCGCCGATCAGGAGGCGCTCGGGCGGATACGCGCCGCCGGCGGCGACCGCGCGCTGCTCGTGCAGGTGCCGCTCCTGCGCGACGACGTCCACGACGTGGACCGGCTCGTCGGGCTCGAGCGCTACTTGTTCGCCTGAGGCTTGGCCGCCGCCGCCCCGACGCGCGAGGCCGTCCACACCTCGGCCGCGAGCGCGCCCGCGGCCCACGCCGGCGCGCCGACGACGATCACGAGCGACGGCCCGCGCCGCTCGACCCACGACACCGTGCCGTCGACGCCGAGCCAGCGCGTGCGGTGTCCGCCCTGCTCGACGACGGCGCCCGGGATGCTCCCGTCGAGCGCCTTGACCACGGCCTCCTCGGCCTCGATCGCGTCGACCTCGCTGTCCCACTCGCTGCGCGAGACGCCAGCGGCGCGCTCCGGCCGCCGCTCGCTGGCGCGCGCGAGCACCACCGCGCGATCGCCGCCCCACCCCGCCGCCGCCTGCTCCGCCGTCGCCTCGTCGAGGCCGTGGCTGCGCAGGAAGAGCTGGAAGCCGAGCTCGCCCCACACCGTCTGGTGCGCGCGCGAGAAGCCGCGCAGCGCGGCGAGCGGATCGATCTGGACCGGCACCGGCGGATCGTCGGCGTGGTAGCGCTCGGGGTGCAGGATCTGCTCGGTCGATCGCGGCGGGCGCCGGAACGCGGCGTCGACGGCGCTCCACGGGTGCCGGCGGCGGAGCGCGGCCACGAACATGAGGCCGGCGCGGTACGGGAAGATCATCGCCTCGCGAAGCGCGAGCGGCGCCTTGTCGAGATCGTCGCCGCCCGGCGAGACCATCTCCTTCTCGATCGCCGCGGTGATCCGCGGGGTACCCCACGGCACCTTCGCGCCGCTGCGCGCCAGCATGACCTCGAGCATCAGCGCCACGCCATCGCCCTCGACGAGCGCGCGCCGCGCCGCGCGGGCGTCGCCCTCGCCGTCGGGCACGTCCTCGAGCTTCTTCAGATCGAACGCCTGATCCTGCAGCCCGTGCTCGATCTCGTGCGCGAGCACGAGCTCGGCCCCCTGCGCGTCGTCGCCGGCGCTCCTCGAGATCGTGAGCCGCTTGGTGTCTGGATCGTAGTAGCCGGCGATCTGCTCGGTCAGCACCTCGATCAGGAGGCTTTCGTAGTCGGTGGCGAGCGGGATCATCCCCCAGCGCGCGAGCGCCAGGCCCTGGGCGGCCGTGTCGACCTTCGTCTTCTCCTCGGCGGCGTTCTGGAGCAGGCGGCGCCGCAGCTCGTCGCGATCGACGACCTCGTTCGGGATCGGCCGCCGCAGCGGCAGCCCGCGGATCCGCGAGACCTCGCGGGCGACGGCGTCGGTGCGCGCGAGCAGCTTTGCGATCGCGTCCGCGGACGCGTCGGGCGCGGCGCGCTCTGCCAGCGGGGCCACCGGCGCCGGGGCCGGGGCCGCGCGCGGCGCAGGCTGCGCAGGCTGCGCGCCGGCCGCAGCGGCGAGCCCCGCCCCCACCGCGATCACGAGCGAGCTCCGCATCGCGCGCATCGGCGACTAGCGTACTCGATAGCCCGGCGCGGCGCCGCGCTGGCAGCGAGGCCCCGGCGGTGTCACCCCGAAGCGGCGATCGCCGCCCCCCGGCGGCCGCGTCCCCGGCGTAAGCCCTGAGAATCGCAGGCACCATCTCCCGGCATCCGGCTTGCGATGACGCCGGGCATGCACCGCCTGGCCCCTGTGCTCCTGGTCCTCGCCCTCGCGCTGGCATCCTCTGGGTGCTCCTGGATCGAAGACGTCACCGGCCTCGGCGCGGGCGACGACGCGTGCGGCGACGCCTGCGAGGCGACCGAGAAAGCGCTCGGGCTCGCGGATCGCAACGTCCACCACCGCCGCGAGAAGACGTTCACCTCCGACGGAGTCGCCTACACGCTCGTCCGCTTCGAGTACGGCGACACCGAGGAGTGCGACGATCTCGGCGACTGCTCGTACAGCACGTACTGCGGCTTCCGCGTCGACGGCAAGGACTTCCCGCTCGAGGTGAGCTGGGTGACCGACGCGGACGCGCTGTTCGATCCCGCCGAGTACTGCGAGGACGGCGAGCTCGCGGGCTGCGAGCTCCCCGGCCAGACGCTGCCGATCCTCGACGATCCGGACTTCGAGGACTGGATGTACGAGACCGATCCCGACGCCGACGTGCTCGTCGAGTGCTTCGCCGACTACTGGTGATCCGGAGAGGTACAAGTCCGCGCGTCCGGCCGGGCCGGCGGCTCCGCCGGGCGCTCGCGCGGAGAATCCGCGCCGGCGGCCGCGCCAGCGGCTCCGCCGGACACTCGCTCGATAGGAGCCGCGTGCTAGGGTCCGCGCGCCATGTGGCCCGAGCTCGAGCGCGCGCTCTCCGGCGGCACGGCGATCGCGGCCCACGGCGCGACGCCGGGCTGGGCGGCGTGGCTCGCCGCGCAGCTGGCCGAGCGCGAGCCGCTCGTCGTCGTGGTCGCGCCGGACGCCGCCGCCGCCCGCGCGCTCGAGGCCGACATCCGGTTCTTCCATGGCGAGCGCGAGGGCGACGACTCCGCGATCGCGCCGCTGCCCGGGATCGACGTCCCGCCGTACGCCGAGCTGTCGCCCGACCGCGGCGCGATCATCGAGCGCACAGCGACCCTGTACCGCCTGACGCAACCGGCGCTGCGGCCGCGGATCGTCGTGACCTCGGCCGAGGCGCTCGCGCGGCGCACCGTACCGCCCGCGGCGCTCGCCGGGCTCGGGCGCACGCTGCGCACCGGCGAGACGATCGATCGCGACGCGATCGCGGCGCTGCTCGTCGCCGGCGGCTGGGAGCGCACGCCGATCGTCGACGAGCCCGGCACGTTCGCGGTGCGCGGCGGCGTCATCGACGTGTTCGCGCCGCTGTCGCCGCACCCGGTGCGCGTCGAGCTGTTCGGCGACGAGATCGAGTCCCTGCGCTGGTTCGAGGCGGAGTCGCAGCGGACGCTGAAGCCGGCCGACGTGGTGCACCTGCACCCGGTGCGCGAGACGATCGTCACCGGCGCGCGCGACGTGCGGGCGCGGCTGCGCGAGTACGCCGACGAGATCGCGTTCCCGACCAAGGCCACGCGCCGCCTGATCGAGCAGCTCGAGGAGGGCAGCGTGTTCGTCGGGATCGAGAATTTGCTCCCCGCGTTCCACGACGAGCTGGTCGCGCCAGCGGCGTACGTCCCGCCAGACGCGCGCTGGCTCGTCGTCGATCCGGACGCCGGCCGGCGCGCGATCGCCGAGCAGTGGACCGACGCCGAGGCGCGCTACGCCGCGCGGCCCGCTGCCTCCTCCAAGGACCGCGCGCTCGCGTTCCCGCCCGCGCGCCACCTGCTCGCCGCCGAGGAGGCCGGCGCGTTCACCGCCCCGCGCCGGATCGAGCTGCCGACGCTCGAGATCTACGCCCCCGGCGCGACTGGCGCGTCCGTCACGCGGCTGCGCGCCGAGGTCGACGATTTGCACGTCCTGCGCCAGGAGCTCGAGCACGCCCGCACGTTCGGCGACACCGAGCACGTCGAGCCGCTGCTCGCCCGGCTCGCCGCCTGGCGCGCAGCGGACGTGCGCGTCGCGATCGCGTCGGACTCGCAGAGCCGCACCGATCGCCTGCTCGGCGTCCTGGGCAATCGCCGCGTCCCGGTCCGCCTCGCCGCGCCCGGCGAGCGCCCGGGCGCCGCGCCCGGCGTCACGCTCGTCACCGGCGCGCCCGCGCACGGCTTCGCCTCGCTGCGCGACGGCGTCGCCGTCGTGACCTCCGCCGACATCTTCGGCCAGCGCACGCACCACCCCGGCGCCAAGCGCAAGCGCGCCAAGGACGCATTCCTCGGCGGCGTCGCCGACTTCTCGCAGCTCCTCCCCGGCGACTACCTGGTCCACCAGCGCCACGGCGTCGGCCGCTACGCCGGCCTGCAGAAGCTCGCCGTCGGGGCCGTCTCGCTGCTCGAGACCTCGGCCGTCGGCGCGCCCGCGCCGGGCAAGCTCGAGCTCGACGCGCTGAAGCTCGAGTACGACGGCGGCACGCTGTACCTGCCGGTGTACCGGCTCGGCGAGGTGCAGCGCTACGTCGGCGCCGAGGGCCACGCGCCCAAGCTCGACAAGCTCGGCGGCCAGACGTGGGAGGCCACGCGCAGCAAGGTCGCGCGCCACGTCCGCGCGCTCGCCGAGGAGCTGCTCCAGCTCTACGCGCAGCGCTCGTCCCTGCCCGGCCATCGGTTCCCGCCCGCCGACGACAGCTACCGCGAGCTCGAGGCCACGTTCCCGTTCGACGAGACGCCGGATCAGGCCGCCGCGATCGACGCGGTGCTCGCCGACATGGAGGCGCCGCGCGCGATGGACCGGCTCGTCTGCGGCGACGTCGGCTACGGCAAGACCGAGGTCGCGCTGCGCGCCGTGTTCCGCGCCGTCGCGGGCGGCAAGCAGGCCGCGATCCTCGCGCCGACCACCGTGCTCGTCGAGCAGCACCACCGCACGCTGGTCGAGCGCTACCGCGGCTTCCCCGTCAACATCGGCAAGCTGTCGCGGTTCCAGGGCAAGGCCGAGCAGCTCGAGACGATCAGAAAGCTCGCCGCGGGCCAGCTCGACGTCGTCGTCGGCACGCACCGCCTGCTCTCGGCGGACGTGCGGTGGAAGGACCTGGGGCTGCTCGTCATCGACGAGGAGCAGCGCTTCGGCGTCGCGCACAAGGAGAAGATCAAGAAGACGCGCACGCAGATCGACGTCCTGACGCTGACCGCGACGCCGATCCCGCGCACGCTGCACCTCGCGATGGCGAACCTGCGCGACCTCTCGATCATCGCGACGCCGCCGGCCGACCGCCGCGCCGTGCGCACGTTCGTGTCGCGCGTCGACGACGCCACGATCCGCGAGTCGATCGAGCGCGAGCTCGCGCGCGGCGGCCAGATCTTCTTCATCACGCCGACGATCGGCAACATGCCCGTCCGCGCGCCGGACCCCCGGCTGCCCAACGACCTCGCCGCTCCAGAGCCACGCCGGCCGCAACGGCCGGCTCAGCCGCGCGACGACGACCGCACGATCGGCGAGTGGGCCGAGTACGTGCGCGCGCTCGTCCCAGCGGCGCGCGTCGGCGTCGCGCACGGCGCGCTGACCCCAGACCAGCTCGAGAATGTGATGGTCGCGTTCGTCGCCGGCGAGCTCGACGTGCTCGTGGCGACGACGATCGTCGAGAGCGGGCTCGACATCCCGCGCGCCAACACGATGTTCGTCGCGCGCGCCGACGCGTTCGGCCTCGCGCAGCTCTACCAGCTGCGCGGGCGGATCGGCCGCAGCAAGGAGCGCGCGTACTGCTACCTGCTCGTGCCCGAGCCCGAGCACCTGACCGACGAGGCGCGGCGCCGCCTCGAGACCCTGCAGCGGTTCACCGAGCTCGGCGCGGGCTTCCAGATCGCGTCGCAGGACCTCGAGATCCGCGGCGGCGGCGAGCTGCTCGGCGCCAAGCAGTCCGGCTCGATCGCCGCCGTCGGCTTCGATCAGTACGTGCGCATGCTCGACGCCGCCGTCGCCGAGCTCGGCGGCAAGCCGATCCACAGCGAGGTCGATCCCGAGCTCGCGATCGAGAACCCCGGCTTCATCCCCGACGACTACGTCCCCGATCCCGGCCAGCGGCTCGAGCTGTACAAGCGACTCAGCGCCATCGAGACCGACGACGAGCTGCGCGAGGCGATGGACGAGATCGCCGATCGCTACGGCCCGCTCCCCGGCGACGTCGTGCTGCTCGGCGAGCTCATGGGCGTCAAGGCCCTCGCCCGCCGGCTCGGCGCGCTCGCGCTCGAGATCTCGAGCACGCGCGTCGCGGTCGCGCTGCCCGCGGGCACGCCCGCCGTGCAGGCCATGATCGCGGCCGGCTTCCGCAAGCTGCCGGACGGCCGCTTCTCGCTGCCGCCGCCGCCGCCCGGCGGCCCGGCCGGGGCGCGGAGAGCCTTGTTGGACGCGCTCGACCGTGCTACCTGAACCCATCGTGATGACTCGGGTTCCCGCCATCCTGCTCGGGGTGGCCGCGCTGGCTTGCGGCTGCAAGCAGACCGAGTCGGAGGGCGCGCCAAGGACCGGCGGCCCGGGGGCGCCGATCGCGCCGGGCGCGCCGGGCGCGCCGGGCGCGCCGGGGGCGCCCAGGGCACCGGGGACGCCGGCTGCCCCGAGCGGCCCGCCGCAGACCTCGGACGAGCTGCGGACGCCGCTCGCCAAGATCGACGACGTCACGATCACGTTCGGCGAGCTCCAGGAGCGCATCAACCGGCAGTCGCCGTACGTCCGCCAGCGCTACACGTCGATCGAGCAGAAGCGGGAGTTCCTCGACTCGCTCGTCCGCTTCGAGATCCTCGCCAAGGAGGCGCTCCGGCGCGGCCTCGACAAGGATCCCGAGGTCGTCCGCACGATGAAGCAGGTGATGATCCAGAAGCTGATGCGCGAGGAGCTCGACGCGAAGATCACCGCGGACTCCGTGCCAGAGGCGGAGGTCCGGGCGTACTACGACGGCAACGCCGCCGAGTTCCAGCGGCCCGAGGAGGTGCGCGTCTCGGCGATCATCCTGAAGAACAAGGCGGCGGCGGAGCGCGTCGCGCTCGAGGCGCGCGGCGACGCGGGCGCGACGAACAAGGGCTTCCGCGACCTCGTCCTGCGCTACACCGCCGACGAGGACACCAAGCTCCGCGGCGGCGACCTGCGCTACTTCAGCGCGCAGGCCAAGGAGCTGCCCGCCCCGGTCGTGAAAGCCGCGTTCGCGCTGGTCAACGTCGGTGACGTATCGGGCGCGATCGACGCCGGCAACGGCAGCTTCTACGTGCTGAAGCAGACCGGGCGGCGCCGCGCGATGGTCAAGTCGTACGACGACGCCAAGGCGCAGATCCGAAGCAAGCTCTTCCGCGACCGCCGCCTGGCCGCGCAGAAGGAGTTCGTCGACGCCGCCCGGGCCAAGGCGAAGATCCAGATCAACGAGGCCAGCCTGGCGAAGGTGCGCGTCGACATGTCGAACGCCCCCGGCGACGACGGCCGTGATCCGATGCCGCCCCTGCCCGGTGAGGCCGCATCCCCCGCGGCCCCGGCTCCCCTGCCTGCTCCTGCTGCCCCCGCAGCCCCGGGCGCCCCCGCCGCCCCGGGCAACCCCTAGACTCGACGAGAGGTCCCAGCATCGTGCGTAAGCTCTTCACGTCCCTGGTCGCGCTGGCGTTGCTCACGGCCCCGGCGCTCGCCGCGCCCGAGGCTTCGCCGAAAGACGCACCGAAAGACGCACCGAAAGACGCGCCGAAAGGCGCGCCTGGCCCCGGAAAAGAAGGCCCCGCCAAGGACGCGCCCAGCCCCGGCCCCCGGTCGGCCAACGCCGGCAAGAAGCTGGTCGTCGAGCGCGTGATCGCGATCGTCAACGACTCGATCATCCTCGCCAGCGAGCTCGAGGCCCGCCTGCTGCCACTGCGCGGCGAGGTGGCGCAGATCGCCGATCCCAAGGAGCGTGAGCGCCGCCTCTCGAAGCTGAACAGCCAGATGCTCGACGAGATGGTCAACGAGGAGCTGGTCGTCCAGGCCGCGGAGGCCGCCAAGATCGAGGTCGAGGCGACCGAGGTCCAGGCCGCGCTCGACGAGGTCAAGGCCAACAACAACCTCGACGACGCCGGCCTCGCCCAGGTGCTCGCGGCGCAGGGCTACACCGTCGCGAACTACCGGCAGGAGGTCCGCCGCCAGCTCCTCCGCCTGCGCGCCGTGAACCAGCTCGTGGCGCCCAAGGTCTCCGTCACCGAGGAAGACATCCAGGCCCGCTACAACCAGCTCAAGCGGCGCAGCGAGGCGGTCAGCGCGGTCGCGCTGTCGCACATCCTGATCAAGCTGCCGGAGCACGCGACCGAGCAGCAGCTCACCGAGGCCAAGGCCAAGGCCGCCAAGGCGATCGAGCGCCTCCAGGCCAAGGAGGAGTTCGCCAAGGTCGCGGCCGAGCTGTCCGAGGACGAGAGCACGAAGGCCACCGGCGGGCAGCTCGGCTGGTTCCAGCGCGGCAGCATCAACCCTGACTGGGAGCAGATCGTCTTCTCGATGGAGAAGGGGGACGTCCGCGGTCCAGTCACCGGCCCGCAAGGTTTGCATGTGTTCCACGTGTCGGACGTCAAGCAGTCCGAGCTGAAGCCCTACGCGGACATGAAGGAGCAGCTCGCGCGCGAGCTGCGGCGGCGCGAGATGGACAAGCAGACGGCGTCGTGGATGGAAGAGCTCCGCAAGAAGGCGTACATCGACATCAAGCTCCGCTGACGCCGCGGATGGCGCCGCGCCGCGGATGGCGCCGCGCCGCGCCGCGCGGCGCCCGGGCCTCCCGCGCGATGAGTCGGAGGTCCGACACGCCCTCGGAGATCCGTCGCGGCCTGCCCAGCGCCGCACGAGGCGCGTCGCCCTCACCGCTTCGGGTAGGTGCGCACCGAGGTTTTGGGAGCCATCCTTTTCGAGTGGATCCCCGGTCGACCGCGATGATGTTCCTCGCAGGTGCGCATAGAATGGATGGCCTCTGTGGGGGGATCTGTGTCCGACGACAATCGACGTGCAACTCGTCACCACGTCTCGATTCCTTCGAAGCTGATCGTCGATGGGGCCGACTACCCTGCCACGATCCTGAACATCTCGCTCGGCGGCGCGCAGGTGGTGTTGACCGACCTAACAAACCCGAAGCACTCGATGGGCCAGCGCCTCAGCATCTCGTTCATGGTGCCGATCGTGAATCACTCCGTCGAGATCGGTGCCACCGTCCGGTGGGCGGACAGCACCGGCGGCGTCGGTTTGCAGTTCGATGGCCTGCGGGCGCGGGACGTATGGGCCCTCAACGAGTACTTCAAAAAACGCAAGCTGTAGCCGCGGCGCTGCTCGCAGTGCTCGTCGCCGCGGCACCCGCGGCGTCCGCAGCGCCCGCGGCACCTGCGGCCTCCCCGATCACCGAGGCCAAGCCGCGGCGCGATCGCGTCGCGGTGATCGATCTCGGGCCGTCGCCCGACAGCAGCGTGCGCGCGAAGCTCGCGGCCGCCGTCGTCGCGGCCGGCCTCGAGCCGGTGATCGGCGACGGCGTGGAGGACGCGCTCGCGGGCGCAGCCGCCGATCGGGACGAGGTCGCGCTCGCCGCCGCGCTCGGCGAGGCGCGCCGCGCGTTCGGCGCGCTCGAGTGCCCCGCCGCGATCGCCGCCGGGAAGCAGGCCGCTGGCATCGCCGCCGCCCGCCAGGCCGCGGGGCTGGCCGTGCCGGAGCTGGCGCGCGCGTGGACGTACGTGCTCCTGTGCGCCGACCGGACGGGCGACGCCGACACGGCGCTCGCCGCGGCCGCCCGGCTGCGCGCGGCAGGCGGCAGCGCCGACGTCCCGGCGGATCTCTGGACGAAGTACCCCGAGGTCGACGCGACCGGCGGCGGCGCGCGCCTCGACCTCGAGATCGAGGCCGACGTGCCCGGCGCCGCGATCTGGATCGATCACCAGCCGGCGGGCACCGCGCCGCTCGTGGTGTCGCTGACGCCCGGCGAGCACGTGATCGCCGCCGCGGCCGGCTCGCGCCGCGGCTGGGCCGCCGGCACCGCCGTCCGCGCGCAGCAGAAGCTCCAGATCCCGACGGCGGACCAGGCCGGCGCGTGGTCGGAGGTCGGCCGGCGCGTCGCCTCGTGGAAGGGCGAGCTGCCGCCGCCCGAGGAGCTCGGCTGGGTGCTCGCGCGGGTGCGCGCGCGCGCCGCGATCATCCGCCGCGGCGACAGCGTCGAGGCCTGGGGCCGGACCGGCCTCGCGGAGAAGCCACACCGGCTCGGCGGTGATGACGCGACCGCGCCGGTCGCCGAGGCCGGGCGCGTGATCGCGCTGGTCGTCGATCGGCTCGCCGCGTGGCGCGACCGCGCGCCCGATCCGGATCGGCCGCTGCTCGTCGAGGATCCGCGCGAGCGCCAGGGCCGCCGGCGCGAGGAGCCCGCGCGGTGGTGGGTCTACGCCGCGATCATCGGTGCTGTCGGCGCGAGCGCCGCGATCGTCCTCGTCCACGAGGCCGGCTCGGACCGCCAGCGCGTGGAGCTGCATTTCCCATGATCCGCAGGACCATGACACGCCAGCGCTTCAAGAGCCGGCTCGGCGCGCTCGGCGCGCTCGCGCGCCGCTCGGCGCGCTTCGCGGCGCTCCCTGTCGTGCTCCTTGTCGCGCTCTGCGGCGCGCTCGTCGCGGGCGCGCCCGACGCCGACGCCGCGCCCGCGCTCTCGCACGCGGCGCGGGCCGGCCGGATCACCGTGCTCGCCGAGCCCGGGCTCGGGCGCGCCGCGCGGCAGCTCGCCGACAGCGCCGAGACCGCGCTCGCGCGGATCGCGAGCGACCTCGTCGATCTGCCCGCGCCCCGGGCGATCGAGGTCCGCCTCGTCGAGGACGCCCGGGACCTCGCCGCCGTCGCGCCCGCCGGCCGCGGCGCGCCCGCGTGGGCCGTCGGCGTCGCGTACCCCGACCTCGGCGTCATCTCCGTGGCGGTGCGGCGCGGCCCCGAGATGCTCGACGCCGCGGCGACCCTGCGCCACGAGCTCGCCCACATCGCGCTCGGCGTGGCGCTCGGACCGCGCGTGCCGCGCTGGCTGCACGAGGGCTTCGCGTACCAGCACTCGAGCGAGTGGTCGTGGGCGCGCATGGAGACGCTCGCCGGCATGAGCTGGCTCGGCGGCATCATCCCGCTCGCAGAGCTCGAGCGATCGTTCCCGCGCGAGGAGCTGCCGGCGCACCGCGCGTACGCCGAGAGCTACGACTTCGTCGGCTTCCTGGCGCGGCGCGGCCGGTACGAGGACCGCGAGGACGACGGCGATCGCTGGCCGTTCCGCCGCTTCCTCGCCGCGATCGCCCACGGCCACGACGTCGACACCGCCGCGCAGCTCGAGTTCGACCGGCCGCTCGCCCGCCTGTTCGACGAGTGGCGGGCCAGCCTCAGCCAGCGCTACCTGCTGATGCCCGTCGGCCTGCTCGGGCTCGCCGTCTGGTGCCTCATCGCGGTCCTGCTCGTGCTCGCGTGGCGCAAGCGGCGGCAGCAGAACCGGATGCGGCTCGCGGTGTGGGAGGCCGAGGAAGCGGCGCGCGCGCAGAAGGCCCGCGAGCAGGCCGCGGCCGCCCTCATCGTGCCGCCGCCGTACGTGGCGTGGCCCGGGCAGCCAGATCCGCTCGACGACCCCGACGAGGATCAGCGCAAGCCGGATCCCGAGCTCCTGAACTAGCGCGGGATCACGAACAGGAAGTCGCGCGGCGGGACGAAGCGGTAGCCGTCCTCGGTGACGCGGATGATCTCCGAGCCGTCCTCGCCGAGCAGGCGCCGGATCCGCATGATGTTCGTGAACAGCGCCGCGTCGTGGCGCAGCGGGTGGTACTCGACGTTCCACACCGCCTGCACGATCGCTTCCTTCGAGAACACCTTGCCCGGCGCCGAGGCGAACAGGAACAGGAGCCGCTTGAGCAGGCTCCGGCGCCGCAGGTCCGCCAGCTCTGCGCCGTGGCGCCAGATCACCTCGCGCACGCCGTCGACGGCGAGCGCGCGGCCCGGCAGGCGCAGGATCTCCGGGTTCGCGTCGGCGACGTCGCTCGGCACGCCCTCGGCGTCGATGACGCGGAACGGCCGCTGCGCCGTGAGGCCCAGATCCGTGAGCAGGCGCGCCGCGCCCTCGATCGCCGTCGGCGCCATCGTGGCCGCGCTCGGCGCCGATGGATCGGCGACCGCCTCGTGGCCCGAGATCGCGTCGAGCGCGGCGTGCGCCACGAGCCGCTCGACCGGCAGCCCCGCCGTCAGCGCCAGCTCGGACGCGTCGCGCGCGTAGGCCACCGCGGACGCCGGATCGTCGTCATCGCGCGCCAGCGCCGACAGCGCGAGCAGCGCGTGCACGCGCGCGCGGATCAGGCCAGCAGCCGCCGCCTCGCGGGCGGCGCGGCTCGCCGCGGCGCGGGCGTTGCCGCGATCGCCGCGCGCGAGCTCCAGGCGGGCGACGATCACGAGCGCGCTCGCCAGCTCGATCGTGCGATGCGCGCGCTCGGCGAGCACCGCCGTGTCGCGCGCCAGCTCGAGCGCGACGGCGACGTCGCCCGTCGCGAGCGAGACCTCGGCGGCGGCGAGCCGGCGATCCAGCTCGTCGCGCGACTCGGCGCCCGCGTTCTGCGCCAGCTCGGTCGCGCCCGTGCGCTGGCCCGTGAGCGCGCGCGCCGTGGCGAGCAAGACGGCGACCTGCGCCGCGGACGCCGCGTCGAGCGCCGCCTGGCCGTGCAGCTCCTCGAGCCGGGGTAGCGCCGCCTCGAGCCGCAGCTCGAGCAGATCGATCGCCGCGACCACGGCGCTGCCGCGCGCCGCCAGGTGGCCCAGCTCGCGCCGCACGCTCGACGCCAGGGCCGCGCTCGCCAGCTCCGCCGCGAGCGCCGGCTGGCCGCGCACGATCTCGAGCTCGGCGAGGTCCAGCTCCGCGCGCAGCGCGCCCAGCTCGTCGCCGCGCTCGCGGCGCGCGCGCACCACCTCCTGGAGCAGGGCCGCCGCCGTCGCGCTGTCGCCGCGCCGCCGCGCGACCAGCGCGCGGGCCGCGAGGACCTCGTCGGCCACCGCGACCGCGTCGAGATCGCGGGCGACCGCGTCCGCCGCGTCGAGCGCCGTCGTCGCCTCGACGAGCCGGCCCTCGCGCGCCAGCCCGATCGCGCGCCGCGCGTCGACGATCGCCGACAGCTCGCTCGCCTCGAGGCAGACCGGCACGCTCTTGCACGCGCCGTGGGCGCGGGCCAGCGCCGAGCGCATCGCCGCGACCTTGCCCTGGTACTCGTCGAGGCGCGCCGTCGCCAGGTGGACGCGCGCGCGCGCCAGCGGATCGGCGGCCGACAGATCGCCGAGCGACGCGAGGTGCGCCGCCGCCGCCTCGGGCGCGCCCGCGAGCAGCTCGAGCTCGGCCAGCATCGCGACCGCGCGCGCGCGATCGCTCGGATCCGGCGACCCGACGAGGCCCGTCAGCGCGCGGCGCGCCGCCGCGGCGTCGCCGGACGCGAGCACCAGCTCGGCGTGGAGCAGCGGCGAGACCGCGCCCGGGGCCGCGCTCGCGCGCTCGAACGCCTCGGTGTAGCGGCCGCCGCGGACCGCGATCTCGATCCGCAGCGCGGCGAGCGCGAGCGCCCGCTCGGGATCCAGCGGCCGCTGGAGGTCCGGCGACGAGGCCAGATCGGCGCCCGGGATCGAGATCGGGCCGGTCGACCGCGGCCGGCGCGGCCGATCGGCCAGCGCGTCGAGCAAGGACTCGAACTCGCCCGCGCCGCCGCTGCGCGCGGCGAGCTCGCGGTCCTCGAGCAGCGCGTCGGCGGCGCGATCGCGATCGCCCGCCGCGAGCCAGTGCCACACCACCTCGCGCACGCGCGTGATCTGATCCATCGCGCCGAACGCGCCGTCGTCGCCCGCCTGCCAGGCGAGGCGCGGCCCGCTCGAGACCGCGGCCGTGCTCGCGACCAGCCCGGCCGCCGCCGCCGACAGCCGCCGCCGCCGCTCGAGATCCATGTGCGAGAGCGCGTCGACGCGCACCACCTCGTGCACCGCGACGCGGCCGTCGCCGATCGGATCGACCAGCTGCCGCGCGAGCAGGCTCGCCATCGCCGCCTCGATGTCGAGGCCCGGCACCAGCGCCACCACCGCCGCTGGCGCGACCGCCGTGCGCAGGACGGAGAGCGCCTCGAGCGCGGCGCGGGCCGGCGCGTCGAGCGACGACAGCTCCCAGGCCGCGGCGCCGAAGCGGGCGCGCGCGAACTCGCGGCGCAGCGCGAGCGGGATGCCGCGCGTCCGGCCGAACGCCGCGTCGAAGCCCGCGCTCTCGCCGTACGTCTCCTCGAGCGAGGACCAGAGCGCGGCCGCCGAGTCGGGGTCGATGCCGTGGAGCTCGACCTCGGCGATCGAGGCGCCGACCGCGGCCGCCAGCGGATCGCGGCCGACGACGACGACGCGCCCGAGCGCCGTGGGCCCGAGGAGCAGCGGCGTGAGCAGGCTCGTCGCCTCGTCGGTGCGGAGGTGCTGGATGTCGTCGATCACGAGCACGCGCGACTGCTGCGCGAGCGTCTGCGCCAGCGCGCCCGGCACGCAGCGGAGCGCCCGCTCGGCGCGCGCGCGGAGCGCCGGCGCGCGATCGCCCGGATGACAGTCGATGATCGTGCACGGCGCCCCCAGCCCCGGCGCCAGCTCACCGACGAGCCGTGTCTTCCCCGATCCCAGCGCGCCGTGGAGCGACACCAAGGGCACCACGGCGAGGTGCTCCTTGAGCTCGGTCAGCTCGCGCTGCCTACCGACGAAGGGGACCGGGCCTATGGGTGTCATCGGGTGCGTGATCTTCGATGTACGACGCCGCATGAGGTAGTTAGCGGCATGACAGCAAGGGTTGAGCCAGTGATAGCCAGGGCGCTCCGGAGATCCGCGCGCCGGGCATGACTACCCAACCCGGCGAACGGACACGGGCATTCTAGGCCACCTCGCAGGACCTTTTCCCGGGTGAGGCGCCAAGTATGCAAAGTCAGCGCCTCGCTGGTGGGGATCGCCGGGGTGACGGTCCCCACCGGTCAGCGAGGTCCAGCCAGTGTCAGAAGGCTCTGGATCGCCTCATCCCAGCCCACCTGCTCATCCCGGCGCTGGCGCAGGACCCGCTCGATCGCCGGGTAGGCGGCCACGGCCTCGTCCAGGGCGCGGTCCCGCCCCGCCTGGTACGCGCCGAGCACCACCATGTCGCGGTGCTCCTCGTAGATCGCGAGCCGGGCGCGGATCCGCGCCGCCGCCTCGGCGTGCCTGCCATCGACGACGCGCGACATGACGCGCGAGACGCTGGCGACGACGTCGATCGGCGGGAAGTGCCCGCGCTGCGCCAGCCGGCGATCGAGCACGATGTGGCCGTCGAGGAGGCCCCGGACCTCGTCGGCGATCGGCTCGTCGAGGTCGTCGCCGGCGACCAGCACGGTGTAGAGGGCCGTGATGACGCCGCGGCTCGCGGCGCCCGCGCGCTCGACGAGGCGCGGCAGCATCGCGAACACGCTTGGCGGGTAGCCGTGGCGCGCCGGCGGCTCGCCGGCCGACAGGCCGACCTCGCGCTGGGCGCGCGCGACGCGCGTGAGCGAGTCGCAGAGCAGGAGCACCTGGGCGCCGCGGCGATCGCGGAACCACTCGGCGATCGCCGTGGCGACGTGGACCGCGCGCAGCCGGACGAGCGGCGGCGCGTCGCTCGTCGCGCACACGGCGACCGTCCGCGCGCGGGCCGGCCCCAGCTCGTCGCCGAGGAGCTCGGCCAGCTCGCGGCCGCGCTCGCCCACCTGGCACACGACGATGACGTCGGCGTCGGCCCCGCGGGCGATCTGGCCGAGCAGCGTGGACTTGCCGACGCCCGCGGCGGAGAACAGCCCGACGCGCTGGCCGCGGCCGAGGGTGAGGAGGGAGTCGAGGGCGCGGACGCCGGTCGGCTGCGGCGTCGTGATCGGCGGCCGCTCGAGCGGCGGCGGGGCCGGCCGATCGACCGCCCACGCCTCGCCGACGAGCGGCGGCCCGCCGTCGATCGGATCGCCGATCCCGTCGAGGACGCGCCCGAGCAGGTCGTCGCCGCACGCGATCTGGAGCGGCGCGCCCGTGCGCCAGACCGCGCCGGCGGGCGCGATGCCCGAGAGCTCGCCGAGCGGCAAGAGCACCGCCTGCTCGCCGCGGAATCCGACGACCTCGGCAGCGAGCGGCTCGCGCCTGCGGCGATCGATCCGCACGACCTCGCCGAGCGAGACGCGCCCGACCGTGGCGCGGATGACGAGGCCCGTCACCTCGTCGACGGCGCCGGCCGGGGTAGCCAGGTCAGCGGCGGCGGCCGCGGCAGCGACCGCGGCGGCGGCGGCAGTCCCTGCGCGGGCGCCCACCCCGGCGCCCGCCTCGGCCCGCAGCTCCACCACGCGCGCGTGCTGCGCCTGCGCATCGAGCCGCTCGATCTCGGCGCGGGCCTCTTCGATGCGCCGCTGCACGCGCGCCGTCACCTCGCCCTCGAGCTGGCTCGCGCGCCGCCGCGCGTCATCGACGAGCCGGGCCGCCTCGGCGCGCGCGTCATCGAGGATCCGCGTCGCCTCCGCGCTGGACTCCTCGAGCAGCCGCTGCGCGGCGACCCTGGCGTCGTGCTCCGCGCCGCTGATGACGCGCCCCGACTTCATGGCCAGAGTCGTAATCGACGCGTCCGCGGACCGCAATCCCCAGAATCGAGGCTCTCGCCGATTGCCGATGATCCAGCCGCGCGCCTCCCATCCCGAGCGACGGCCCCCGCCTGGGGCGGGCGCCACGGCAATTCGCCGAGAGTCGACCCCACTCGCGAGCGCGGCATCACCCCGGGTGAGCCACTCACCCTCGCGCGGTGCGACACTCGCTTCGGGCAGAGGGGATGATGAAACACAGGCTCCTGTTCCTGGCCGCGAACCCGGTCGGGCTCGCTGCGCGCAAGCTCGACGAGGAGGCCCACGCGATCCAGGCGGAGATCCGGCTCGCGTGCGAGCGCGATCGGTTCGAGTTCGTGCCCCAGCTGGCGGCACAGCCGATGGATCTCCTGCGCGCCCTGCGCGCGGTCAAGCCGAGCATCGTCCACTTCGTCGGCCACGCGCAGACCGACGGCATCTACCTGACGAGCGACACCGGACAGCCAATGCAGATCACCGCCGATGCGCTGCACGCCACGTTCGGCGCCGCCGGGAGATCGGTCCAGATCGTCGTGCTGGACGGCTGTGCCACCGACGAGCTCGCGGCGGCCCTGTGCGACCTGGTGCCGGTCTGCGTCGGGACGCCGGCCGCGATCAGCGACGACGCCGCGCGCGCGTTCAGCGTCGGCTTCTACGGCGCCCTCGCCTCAAGCGAATCCGCCGCGCAAGCCTGCTTGCAAGGCAAGGCCGCGATGCACCTCGCGGTGGCCGGCCACCACGCCCCGCCGATTCTCCGCCACCGCCGCGACGTCGACCCCGAGGCGCTCGTCCTCGCCGAGACCGGCGGGACCGACGCGGACGAGCAACGCGCGACCGACCTCGCCACCGCGGCCGTGCTCGCGCGCTACCGCGCCCACAAGCGCGGCTCGTTCGAGCGCTGGGATCTGCGAACCGCCGGGCCCACCTCGACGGCCGGCAACCGCCCGGCCGAGATCACGCTCGACGAGATGTACATCCCGCTCCGGTTCGCCCCGGAGCTCGACCCGACCCAGCCCGATCGCGGCGCGCCGATCGAGCTCGAAGATCTGATCGAGCCTCGCAAGCCACTCGTCGTGATCGGCGGCGCCGGTAGCGGCAAGACCACCTGGATGCGGTGGACCTTTCGCCGCCTGATCGAGGACGCGCGCGCCGTGCCGTTCTTCCTCGAGCTACGCGCGATCGCCGCCGCCTGGAAGACGCCTGGCGACGCCGCGCGCCCCATCGAGAGCTACCTGGCCGACGCACTGAGCGAGTGCGGCGCGTCCGACCCGAACGCCCTCCTGGCGGAGCTCCTCGCCGATGAGTCCGGGCCGCGACCGGTGATCCTCCTCGACGGCTGGGACGAGCTCGGCGCCCAGGGCGAGCGCTTGCGCGAGCGCCTCGTCGAGCTCTGTCGCGCCTCCCCGCACGTCAATGTCGTGGTGTCGAGCCGCCCGTACGGCGACACCCGCCCTGCCGGCGCCGAGGCGTTCGAGACCCTGTACATCCAGCCGCTCTCCGATCGAGACATCCGCCTCCTGGCGACACTGTTTCACCGCCGTGTTCACGGCTCCGACGAGCCGGCCGCCGCCCGCGCTACGGACGAGCTCATGGCGGCGCTCGCCGCTGCGCCCGAGGCACGCGCGCTCGCCGGGACCTCCCTGCTCCTGACCATGATGCTGCTGCTCAGCCGCGGGGGGCCGCTGCCGGGGCGCCGCCACCAGCTCTACACCGCCTGCCTGCGCAACCTGGTGATCCACCGCGCGACCCAGCGCGAGCGCGACGGCGTCATCCTCGATCCAGATCAGCAGTGGCGTCCAGACGACGGTGAGGCGCGCCTGCGCGCGGTCGCGGAGCTGGCGTACCGGCTCCAGGTCGAGGGCTACGGGCGGATCTGGCGCACGCCGATCGCTTGCGCCTGGGACAACGCTGCCCTCCTGCTGAGGAGCGACTGGACTCCGGATCAGCGCGATCGGTTCTTGCGCTGGCTCGTGGCGAGCACAGGCGTCCTGATCGATCGAACCGATGGCGCGGTCCAGTTCGCCCACCTGAGCTTCCAGGAGCACCTCGCCGCATATCACCTGTTCATCACCCGCGAAGACGACTGCACTGCCGCGGTGCAATCCCACATGAGCAATACGAGCTGGTGGGAGACGCTGCGCCTCTGGGCGGCGCTGCTCGGCGATCACGGGCCCGACAAGCTCGGCCCGGTGCTCGACCTGCTGCGCTCGGGCGCTCGGACGTACTGGCTCGCCGGTCAGATCTTCGCGGATGGCACCGGACAGGCGGACAGCTTCGAGGCATGGGTCGCCAAGCTCCCGGCCCGCCTCTCCGACCCGTTCACCTATGGAGCGGACTGTGCGTCGGCCTGGGCCGTATGCAAACAAACGCATCGCCGCGCGCGCATCGCGGAGGTCCTGGCGTCCGCACGCAGCGGCCTCCACTGGCTCGACGGAGCATGGCACGCGCACTGGTGTGAGATCGCGCAGCTCGAGGTCGCGCTGGCCCCCGCGCTGCTCACCCTGGGGGCACCGCTCGACAGTGCCATCGCGGTGGCGCGGTCGCGCGTGCTCCACGGCGCATCGGCGAGCTGGCCCGACGGGGGCGAGCTCGCAGCGCTGCGGCTCTGGCCGTCGACTCGTGTCAGGCTCGGTGTCCGGCTCCAGACCGCGGCGAGTCTTGGTGTCCAGACCGCGGAGGTCATCGAGTTATTCTCCTCGTACCTGAAACTAGCCATTCGGTCATGGTCTACCAAGGACCACGAGCATGTACGGGATCTCGTTCAGTATCTCGCCCGAGACTTTGCCAACGACTTAGGAGCAGATCTGGGCGCGTGTTTTGCCAGGGACTTCGGGCGATTTTTCTGGCGAGATCATGGTGGGCATTATGATCGAGATTTTGGCCGGGATGCTGGTCGGGATTTCGGTCGAATTTCGAGACTGAATATCCTGCAGATTTTGGGCAGAGATTTCAATCACTCGTCTTACTTGCATTTCGGGCGATATTTCGAACCATTTTTCACACGCTATTTCGGCCCTGGTTTTGGCAGAGATCAATTGCTGCTCTGGCTCCAGAATTTCTCCCGCGAATTCAACATTTCCAAAGCCTGGCTCGGAGCGCCATGGCTGCCGACCCTCACGGTCCTCGAGACCGGCTCGCTCGCCGGCCGTGCCTCGCCGCGCGCGGCGATCGCTCACGGGCGGGTCGCCGACGAGGTGCCGCTGCTCGCGCTCTTCCGCGCGGCATGCCGGGCCTCGTTCGCACCAGACGACGCGAGCTTGCGCGACGCGACCGCCAGCGCCTGCGCCAACTTCGGCGGTGACCCGCTGTGGCCCGCGCTGGCGCGCCATATCGCCCGCATCTCGTCGGCTGAGGATCGCGCGCTCCTCCTGGAGCTAGCCCGCCACCCGGAGCAGCGTGCGCCGCCCCTGTCGTGGGGCCTCCAGTACTACGTGCGCGGCGATCTGGTGCTCGACGATGACTCGGTCGTCACGCTCGACGAGCTGTGCGCCCAGGCCGGCTTCGCGGCGCTGCCGCTCCTCGAGGACATGCCCGACGAGCTCGACGTCTGACGGCGCGCGCCGGGCCCTCTTGAATTCGCCGACAGCCAGGTGCGCTCAGCGAGCCCGGCATCACGTTATCCAGCGAGTCACGCCTCCTCGCGCGGTGCGACACTGTCCGTAGGGAACGGCACGATGAAGCACAAGATCCTGTTCCTGGCCGCGAACCCGAGCGGGCTTACCGCGCGCAAGCTCGACGAGGAGGCACACGCGATCCAGGAGGAGCTCCAGCTCGCGAGCCAGCGCGATCAGTTCGAGTTCGTGCCCCGCCTGGCGGCGCAGCCGATGGACCTCCTGCGCGCCCTGCGCGCGGTCAGGCCCAGCATCGTCCACTTCGTCGGCCACGCCCAGACCGACGGCATCTACCTGACTGCAGACGATGGCCGGCCGATGCAAGTGACTCGCGAGGCGCTGCACGCCACGTTCGGCGCCGCCGGTCAGTCGGTCCAGATCGTCGTGCTCGACGGCTGCGCGACGGACGACCTCGCGACGGCCATTTGCGAGCTGGTGCCGGTCTGCGCCGGGACCCCGGCGCCGATCAGCGACGAGGCCGCCCGCGCGTTCAGCGTCGGCTTCTACGGCGCACTCGCCTCGAGCGAGTCCGCGGCGCGGGCCTGCTTGCAGGGCGAGGCCGCGATGCACCTGGCGGTGACCGGACAGCACGCCCCGTCGCTCCTTCGGCACCGCACCGATGTCGACCCCGACACGCTCGTCCTCGCCGACGCCGGCAGCGCTGCCGCCGGCGCGCCGCACGCACCCGAGCTGATCGCCGTGCTCGCGCGCTACCGCGCGCACAAGCGTGGCTCGTTCGAGCGCTGGGATCTGCGAACCGCCGGGCCCACCGCGACGGCCGGCAACCGCCCGGCCGAGATCACGCTCGACGAGATGTACATCCCGCTCCGGTTCGCCCCGGAGCTCGACCCGACCCAGCCCGACCGCGGCGCGCCGATCGAGCTCGAAGATCTGATCGAGCCTCGCAAGCCGCTCGTCGTGATCGGCGGCGCCGGCAGCGGCAAGACCACCTGGATGCGGTGGACCTTTCGCCGCCTGATCGAGGACGCGCGCGCCGTGCCGTTCTTCCTCGAGCTGCGCGCGATCGCCGCCGCCTGGAAGACGCCCGGAGACGCCGCGCGTCCGATCGAGAGCTACCTGGCCGACGCGCTCTCCGGGTGCGGTGCCTCCAACCCGGAGCACATCGTGTCAGAGCTCCTCGCGGAGACGTCTGGACCACGGCCGGTGCTCCTCCTCGATGGCTGGGACGAGCTCGGCGCCGACGGCGAGCGCCTGCGCGAGCGCCTGGTCGAGCTTTGCCGCGCCTTCCCGCACGTCAACGTCGTGGTGTCCAGCCGCCCGTACGGCGACACCCGCCCCGCCGGCGCCGAGGCGTTCGAGACCCTGTACATCCAGCCGCTCTCGGATCGAGAGATCCGACTCCTGGCGACGCTCTTTCACCGCCGTGTTCACGGTTCCGACGAGCCGGCCGCCACCCGCGCCACGGACGAGCTCATGACGGCGCTGACGGCCGCGCCCGAGGCACGCGCGCTCGCCGGGACCGCCTTGCTCCTGACGATGATGCTGCTGATCAGCCGTGGGGGACCGCTGCCAAAGCGGCGCCACCAGCTCTACACCGCCTGCCTGCGCAACCTGGTGATCCACCGCGCGACCCAG
>DATMCI010000154.1:0-52680 GCA_035558535.1 Kofleriaceae bacterium | reverse complement strand
CGGCGACGGCGGGAGCGAAGACTGCACGCTGGTCGGTGACGAGGACGGCAACGGCATCGCCGATTGCAGCGATCCGACCTGCATCAGCGCGCCCAGCTGCCGGTCTCTGTGCGGCAACCTCAGGATCGAGCGCAACGAGAGCTGCGACGACGGCAACCTGACGAGCGGCGATGGCTGTGACGCGAACTGCACGCTGACGAAGTGCGGCAACGGCGTCCGGACGCTGAACGAGGGCTGCGACGACGGTAACAACGTGAACGGGGACGGCTGCGACAACAACTGCATGGCCACGGGGTGCGGCAATGGCATCCGGTCGCCGAGCGAGAACTGCGACGACGGCAACACGACGAGCGGCGATGGCTGCGACAACAACTGCACGCTGACGGCGTGCGGCAACGGCGTCCGCACGGTGAACGAGGACTGCGACGACGGCAACCGGACGAGCGGCGACGGCTGCGACGCGAACTGCACGCTGACGGCGTGTGGCAACGGCATCCAGACGGCCGGCGAGGTCTGCGACGACGGCAACGGGGTGAGCGGGGACGGCTGCGACGCGAACTGCACGGCGACGGCGTGCGGCAACGGCGTCCGGACGGCCGGCGAGCTCTGCGACGACGGCAACCCGGCGAGCGGGGACGGCTGCGACGCGAACTGCCGGCCCACGGGCTGCGGCAACGGCGTGGTCACCGCGGGCGAAGTCTGCGACGACGGCAACCTGACGAACGGCGACGGCTGCGACAACAACTGCCGGCCCACGGGCTGCGGCAACGGCATCCGGACGGCGACCGAGGGCTGCGACGACGGGAACCTGGCGAGCGGCGACGGCTGCGACGCGAACTGCACGGTCACGGCCTGCGGCAACGGCATCGCCACCGCGGGCGAGGAGTGCGAGGACGGCAACGGGACGAACGGGGACGGCTGCGACAACAACTGCACGGTCACCCGCTGCGGCAACGGCATCACCACCGCCCCCGAGGGCTGCGACGACGGGAACGCGGCGAACGGCGACGGCTGCGACAACAATTGCACGGCCACCCGCTGCGGCAACGGCATCGTCACGGCCGGGGAGGAGTGCGACGACGGCAACACGAACGACACCGACGGCTGCACGAACGCTTGCGTCCTCCAGGTGTGCGGCGACGGCGACGTCGACGCGCCCGAGACCTGCGACGACGCGAACACGACGAACGGCGACGGCTGCGACAACAACTGCAAGCTCACGGCGTGCGGCAACGGCATCGTCACCGCGGGCGAGGTCTGCGACGACGGCAACCAGATCCCGTTCGACGGCTGCAGCCCGCAGTGCACGCTCGATCCGTTCGAGCGCGAGCCGAACGAGGACGGCAGTATCTCGACGGGCGCGAGCGGCATCACGGGCAACGACTTCGCCACCGCGAACGCGGACTCAAACGGCGCGATCACCGGCGCGACCACGTTCGGCGCGCGGATCTCGCCGGCCGGAGACGAGGACGTGTTCCTGATCCGGAACACGACCGCGCAGCCGCAGCTCGTCAAGATCGATCTCTACAACACGGCGCTCGGGGTCGGCGTCTCGTGCGGCACCACGATCGACACGGGCCTCCAGATCCGCGACGCGGCGGGGGCGTCGCTGGCGTCGAACGACAACCGCGGCACGGACCGCTGCTCGGGGCTCACGTTCGGCCTCGTGCCGGGTGCCAGCGCCTACGCGCACGTGATGGAGGCGGGGGACGACGCGGCGATCGCAGGCTACGTGGTCCGGGTCGGCTACACGCCGGTGCCGTGCGGCAACGGCTTCGTCGAGTTCGGCGAGCAGTGCGACGACGGCAACACGGCGGCCGGCGACGGGTGCAGCGCCACCTGCCAGATCGAGGTGGTGTGCGGGGACGGGCTGATCGCGCCGAGCGAGCAGTGCGACGACGGCAACGCGACGGGCGGCGATGGGTGCAGCGCCACCTGCCAGGTCGAGCTCACCGCCGAGCTCGAGCCGAACAACACGCCCGCCGAGGCGGCGGTGAGCGCGGTCCAGATCGCTGGCGATCGGACGATCCGGGGCTCGTTCCCGGTCTTCAGCGATGTGGATGTCTACCGGCTCACGGTGACGGCGCCCACGGTGATCCGCTTCGAGACGTTCACGTCGCTGTTCGACTGCGACACGGGGATCGAGCTTTATCTCCTCGACTCGCTCGGCGCCCTGATCGTCTCGGACACCGCCGGCCAAGGTGTAGGGCCGTGCGGCGCGCTCGTGTACTTCCTGACGCCCGGCACGTACTTCATCCGCGCCGAGCCGGCCATCGCCGTGGCGATCCCGAGCTACTTCCTCGCGGTCGATTACCAGACCGATCGCGGAGCCGAGGCCGAGCCGGGCAACACGGCGGGGAGCAACGACACCACCTCCACCGCCTCGACGAACCTGGTCGGCAGCCGCGACGCCTACGTGTTCGGCGACCACATGCTCGCCGGTGACATCGACATCTACGCGATCACCGTGCCGGGCGGCGCGCGGATCCGGGCCGAGCTCATCGAGGGCGATCGCCCGGTCGAGACGTGCGAGTCGACCGGCATCGCGAGCCGGCTGACCTTGTTCAACCAGACCTTGAGCCTGGTGGCCGACGACCAGAGCTCCGGCCGCGGGCTCTGCTCGCTGATCGACGGCACCGGAGCGGCGCCGCTCCACAGCGGCGCGCGCAACAGCACGACCGTCCCGCAGACGTACTACCTGATGGTGCGATCGGCCAGCGGCGCCAGCCCGGGCAACGCCGCGTTCATCTACCAGCTGCAGGTCAGCTTCCGCTGAGCGGGGAGGAGCCAGACATGGTGAGATCTCGAGCAAGCAAGGTTCCGCAGCGGCTGGTGCATGCATGGGCGCTCGCGCTGTGGGTGGTCCTGGCGATCGCGGCCGGCGGCTGCGACGACCCGGCGGTGGCGGCGTGCGGCAACGGCGTGGCGGACGTCAGGGAGGCGTGCGACGACGGCAACCTCGTCGACGGAGACGGCTGCGACAGCAACTGCACGATCACGGCGTGCGGCAACGGCATCGCGACCGCGGACGAGGCGTGCGACGACGGCAACTACACCGACGGGGACGGCTGCGACACGAGCTGCACGCCGAGCGCGTGCGGCAACGGCGTCCCGGCGGCGGGCGAGCGGTGCGATGACGGCAACCGCGTCGACGGGGACGGCTGCGACAGCAACTGCACGCCGACCGCGTGCGGCAACGCCGTGCGCACCGGGGGCGAAGCGTGCGACGACGGCAACCGGATCGACGGGGACGGCTGCGACACGAACTGCACGCCGAGCGCGTGCGGCAACGGCATCCAGGCGCCGGGCGAGGCGTGCGATGACGGCAACCGGATCGACGGGGATGGCTGCGACAGCGACTGCGAGCGCACCGGGTGCGGCAACGGCATCGCGACCGCGGGCGAGGCGTGCGACGACGGCAACCTCGTCGAGGGCGACGGCTGTGACACGAACTGCACGGTCTCGGCGTGCGGGAACGGCGTCGCGGCGAGCAGCGAGGCGTGCGACGACGGCAACCTCGTCGAGGGCGACGGCTGCGACACGAACTGCACGCTCACGCGCTGTGGCAACGGCATCGTCACCGCGGGCGAGACGTGCGACGACGGCAACCTCGTCGAGGGCGACGGCTGCGACACGAACTGCACGGCCACGCGCTGTGGCAACGGCATCGCGACCGCGGGCGAGGCGTGCGACGACGGCGATCTGACGAACGGCGACGGCTGCGACGTCGACTGCACGGCCAGCCTGCGCGCCTACGTCAAGGCGTCCAATACGGGCGGGGCCGATCAATTCGGCTCGAGCATCGCGCTGTCGGCCGATGGCTCGACGCTGGCGGTCGGCGTCCCCTACGAGGACAGCGCGGCGACCGGGGTCGGCGGCGACCAGGCCGACAACTCCGCGACGAGCGCCGGTGCGGTCTACGTGTTCGTGCGCCGCGGCACGCAGTGGAGCCAGCAGGCGTATCTCAAGGCGTCCAACACCGGCGCGAACGATCTCTTCGGCTCGAGCGTCGCGCTGTCGGCGGATGGCTCGATCCTGGCGGTCGGGGCCCAGGGCGAGGACGGCGCGGCGACCGGGATCGGGGGCAACCAGGCCGATAACTCCGCGGCGGATGCCGGTGCGGTCTACGTGTTCGCGCGCAGCGGCACGACGTGGAGCCAAGCAGCGTACGTCAAGGCGTCCAACACCGGCGCGGGCGATGCCTTCGGCTTTCGCGTCGCGCTGTCCGGCGATGGCGCGACCCTGGCGGTGGCCGCCGTCCTCGAGGACAGCGCGGCGAACGGGATCGGGGGCAACCAGGCCGACAACTCCGCAGCGAGCGCGGGCGCGGTCTACGTGTTCACGCGCAGCGGCGCGACGTGGAGCCAGAGCGCGTACCTGAAGGCGTCCAACACCGGCGCGAACGACCTTTTCGGCCGGAGCATCGCGCTGTCGACGGACGGCTCGACCCTCGCCGTGGGCGCGAACGGGGAGGACAGCCCGGCGACCGGGGTTGGCGGCAGCCAGACGACCAACTCCGTGTTCGAGTCCGGTGCGGTCTACGTGTTCGCGCGCAGCGGCGCGACGTGGAGCCAGGAGGCGTACGTCAAGGCGACCAACACCGGTGCGGACGACGCGTTCGGCGTGAGCGTCGCGCTGTCGGCCAACGGCTCGACGCTGGCGGTCGGCGCCATCGGCGAGGCCAGCGCGGCGACCGGGGTCGGCGGGAATCAGGCTGACAACACCAGACTCGGCAGCGGCGCGGTCTACGTGTACGCGCGCAGCGGCGCGGCGTGGAGCCCGCAGGCCTACGTCAAGGCTTCCAACACGGACACGGACGATCAGTTCGGCTACAGCGTCGCGCTGTCGGCCGACGGCTCGATCCTCGCGGTGGGCGCCCTCGCGGAGGACGGCGCAGCGACCGGGGTCGACGGCGGTAACAGCAACAGCGCCCCCGATGCCGGCGCGGTCTACGCGTTCGGGCGCAGCGGCGCGGCGTGGAGCCAGCGCGGCTACGTCAAGGCATCCAACACCGATATCACCGACTTGTTCGGCAACAGCGTCGCGTTGTCGGCCGACGGCCTGATGCTGGCGGTGGGGGCGCCCAACGAGCGCAGCGCGGCGACCGATGTCGACGGCAACCAGGCCGATAACTCGGCGCCGTCCGCCGGCGCGGTCTACGTCATGTACTAGCGAGCACCTCGCCGCAGATCCGAGCGAGTCTCGAGTGCGACGCTCGGTTCACTTGGCGGCGCCGGTGGTCTTCGCGCGCGCCGACGCGGTCGCAAACAGCGCCGTGCGCTCCTTGGTGCGCTCCTCGATGAACTTGACGATCGTGGCCTCGAACTTGTCGATGTGCTTGTTGCAGGCGGTGTGCAGCTTCTTGATCTCGGCCTTGACCTGGCCGACGGACAGCTTGCCCGTGTCGATCTTCGCCTGCGCGCCCTTCCAGCCCTTCACCACGCAGTTGTTCCACTCGACGTCGATCTTCTCGAGATCCTCGTACGTCTTGGACGGGACCGCCTTGGCGTCGGCCAGCGCGCTCACCATCGTGATGTCCGCGTAGGTGTCGGTCACCGGCTTGGGCCAGCCGCTCTCGGGCCCGGCGCCGCGGCCGAGCGGCATGGCCTTCTGGTTGAGCTCGACCGTGTAGCGGCCGCCGTCGAACGACACGAAGATGGCGCGCGTGCTGTCGATCTCCCAGAGCAGGCCGGGCGTCTTGTCGGCGAGCTCGTCGGTCGACCCCTCGGCGCGGCGAATGATGATGTGGTTGCCCTGGGCGCGCTCGGCCGTCGAGAACCCGCGGATCGCGCCGCCGTGCTTGGCGAGCTTGGCGTGGCGCTTGTCCTCGTCCTCGTCGGTCACGTAGTCGCCGGCGCCGTACGAGGTCCCCCGCGCGCTGTCGTCGGTCGCCTGCATGCGCGCGACCCAGCCATCCTTGTCGGGCTTCTTGTAGTGCACGAACATCGCCGACTCGGCGAGGCCGTACGCCTCCGCGACCTTCGCGAGGTTGCTCGCGTCGAGCGTCGTGAACTGGGGGAACTTCGCCCGGACGGTGATGGGCTTCAGCTCGGCGATGATCTTCTCGTACGCGGGGACCTCCTTGACGGGCGCCCCGGCGATGGTCGCCTTGCCGAGCGGCGCGACCTCCTTGTCGAACGACACCCAGTGCTCGTCGCCGCCCTTGAAGTAGAGCAGCCCGCCGTTGCGCGTGATGTAGACGCGGCGCTTGTTGTCGGGGCCGACAAACTTGTAGCCGCGCAGCTCGCCGCGCTCGCGGTCCTCCTCCATCGTCAGCTCGATGATGTCCTTCTCGCCGTCGATCTGCAGCTTGGCCTTGGGGCCGGTGCGATCGAGCACGAAGCCGTGCATGCCGTCGGCGGTGACGAAGTGGCCGAGCTTGAGCTGGGCCTGCGTCATCGCCTTGCTGCCATCGGACTTGCCATCGGACTTCCCGCCGCCCTTCCCGCCGCCCTCCGCCACCATGGTCTTGTCACTGGTCGTTTTGTTGCCGCCGCCTCCACAACCGAGCGCTGCACCGAGCAGCACCATCCCCATGAGCACGTCGCGGAGTCGATAGCCCATCAGTTGTCTCTCCTTGTCATCGTGGTCTGTACGTATGACTTGCGCGTGATGATAACGAGTCGTGCTGCAACGATGCACCGCGCGGGCATATTTCTCCGCGAGCGCAGCGTCGTTGTGGTGCGACCCAGGCCGCGCGCAGATCGTGATCGGACTCTCAGCGGCGCGGCCGCCATCGTCCTCCGAGCTTAGGGCGCGCACGCGCGGCAGCTGAGCCGGCGGGCGCGCGGCCGTCAGGTGCGCGTCGTGCGGGCGCGCTCGACGGGATCGTGCTCGATCGAGTGGACGTCGAAGGCGCGCGCGACCTCGGCGACCCGGGCGGCGTTGTCGGCGTCGTTCCAGAGCAGGGCCGGGTTGTTCGTGAACGGGCCGGGCAGGGCGCCGAGCCGGATGTTCTCGATCAGCGAGTAGGCGCGCGCGAACACGCCGTCGCCCTTGCGCGACTCCTCGACCTTCTTGATGTCCTCCGTCCGGCGGCGGCGGTTCTCCCAGATCCAGTCGGCGACGCGGCCGACCTGGACCTTCGCCGCGACCGTGGGGTTGGCCGCGACGAGGCCGCGCCACCAGCGGAGCATCTGCAGCTGCGCCCGGCGCGTCTCGCCGGTGGCCAGGAACTTGATGCACAGCGTGCGATCGGGATCGAGCGGCCAGTCCATGAGGCCGGGGCCGTGCGAGCCGTCCCAGACCTCGTCCATCGTCGCCTTGAGCGCCTTCGTGCCGCTCTCGGCCTCGAACGCGGGATCGAAGATGATCGAGTGCATCTTGCGGACGAGCTTCTCGACCGACGGGATGTTCGCGGCGAAGACGCCCGGGCCGGTGGCGTCCTCCTGCGGCACGGCGACGCGCGTCAGGTACATCGCGCTGCCGACGTAGAGCCACAGGCGCCAGTAGTGCGCGAACGTCGCGTGGCCGTAGCGCCACGAGCGGAACATCCCGCCCACCACCTTGTCGACCATCTCGATCTCGCGCAGGAAGATGTCCTCGAGCGGCTGGAACCGCGCGCGGCTCCAGTCGCCGTCGGTGACGGCCTTCGCGGCGAGCGGGACGAACCGGTTCAGGAACCCGCCGGTCAGGAGGATGCCGGTCGAGAACAGCGGATCGATGAAGCCGGCGGCGTGCGGCGACAGGATGAAGCGGTTCCCCAGGATCGAGTGGACGGCGAACTGGATCCGGTCGGTGCCGCCGTGCACCCGCCCGGTCCGGATGATGGGCCGGATCGGCTTCATCTCGCCGAGCACGGCCTTGATCGTCGGGTACCGATCGATGATCGCGCGCAGCTCGTCCTCGGGCGAGATGCTCTCGTCGAGCGGCCACACGTCGCGGTCGAGCGTGATCCCCACGCTCATCACGCCGCTGTCGAAGCGGATGCCCCAGATCCAGCCGCCGTGGAACACGTGGTGGATCGTCCCGCCGTCGCGGAGGAACCCGACCTCCTCGTTGGGCGGCAAGACGTCGTCGAGGAACCGCACGTCCTTGAAGTGGCCGAAGATCGAGCGGCTGTTGGTGCTGAGCTCGGGGTCCTCCTTCCGGAGGCCGAACTTCTTGGCGAGGAACGAGGCGTGGCCGGAGCAGTCGACCACGTACGACGCGGTCACCGTCCGCGGGGCGCCGTCCTCCCCCTTGAGGATCAGCCGCGCGCCGTGCTCGTCGCTCTCGAACTCGGTCACCGCCGTCTTGTCCTGGTACGCGACGCCGTACTTGGGGAACAGCTTGACGAAGAAGTGATCGAGGTCGGCGCGGTTGGCGTGGAAGTCGGGGCCGCGCGGCGGCAGGAGCGCGTAGAAGCACAGCTCCTTGTCGGGCGTGACCTCTTTGCCGGGATCGTTCCAGCCAAACCAGAAGTGCTGCTTGGGCCACCCGGTACACCCAGCCTGCTTGAGGCCCGGGTACGAGTACGCTGCGGCGAGCTCCGGCACGTCGGAGAGGTACCGCAGGTACTCGAACGAGTAGCTCGTCGACGGGACGGTCGACTCGCCGATCACGAAGTGCGGGTGCCTCCCCTTCTCCACCACCAGCGTCCGCACCCCTGATCGCGACAGGGCGAGCGCCAAGGTGGACCCGGCGATGCCGCTGCCGATGACGACGATGTCGTAATCAGGTTTTTGACTCATAGTGTGTTTTTCGACCGCGGCAGCATGGCACGAGCGCGCGGCGGACTGCCAGCGCGATCGCGCGGCCGCGCCAGAGCGGCCAGCCCCTCGGCCGCGGCCGGTCCGTGTTACCCTGACGAGCCGGTGTCCCCGACGCGCGCACAAGCGCGCAAGGATGACGAAGTACCATGCCGCCCTCCTCCAAGGCATTGACCCAGCCGCAGCCCCAGGACGCGTTCGCGGTCGAGAAGACCACGATCGGCGGGGTCACCCTGCTCACGATGCAAGGCACGCTCAACCAGGCGTTCGAGGGCCGCAAGGTCGCCGAGGGGGTTCGCACGAAGCACCTGGTGGTGGGCATGCGCAAGGTCCGCCGCTTCGCGTCCTGGGGCATGTCGGAGTGGATGGACTTCCTCCGCATCAACGCCCCGCGCGAGATGTACCTGGTCGAGTGCTCGACGTACGCGGTGAGCCAGATGAACCTCGTCACGGGGCTCCTGGGCCACGGCAAGCTGGTCAGCTTCTACGCCTCGTTCCGCTGTAGCACCTGCGGCCGCGAGCTCGAGACCTTGTTCATCATCCCGCGGGATCGCGACACGATCCGCGAGCTGCCGGGCAGCAGCCAGGAGTGCCCGACGTGCGGCGGCAACGCGGGGCTCGAGGAGTACCCGGCGGCGTTCTTCGAGACGATCGCGGCGCGGCCGCCGTTCGACATCGACGACGAGGTCCTGGCATTCCTCCAGTCGCACTTCAAGTACGAGCTGCCGCCGGACCTGACGCGGTTCCGCGCGCGCCGACGCGTCCAGGGCAACTACACCTACCTCCGGCTGACGGGCAGCATGGCGCTCCTGCCGCCGGAGCCGCTGGCGGCGGCGTCGGAGGGGACGACGGTGGTGGACCTGGCGGGCGTCCTCTTCTCGCCGGCCGAGATGGAGCCGTGGCGGGCGTACCTGGGCCAGGCGCTGCCGAAGGTGACGTCGCTCCAGCTCCTGAACTGCCCGTCGGGGTTCTTGGCGGCGGCGGTGTCGATCAACGACCTGCAGGACAAGCTCAAGGTCCGGACGTTCACGCTCCAGTACGAGTGCCTGCGCTGCAACGTCTCGGTGCCGATCCTGATCGACGTCGCCGAGTACCTCGAGCAGCTGGTCGCGGGCGAGGCGCCGTCGGCGCAGTGCCCGTCGTGTCAGTCGACGCTGGTCGCGGTGCCGAGCGCCGGCCAGTCCATGCTCATGCGCGCCCTGCCGGCGCGCGATCGCGACCCGATGCTCGACAAGCTCCTCGAGCGGGTGCGCGACGAGCCGTCGGAGAAGCTCGAGAACTGCCTCACCCTGGGCAAGAAGCAGGCGGGGCAAGGCGGGGCGGCCCGCGCGCTCTACGTGGCGGTGGGCCTCTCCGCGGTGCTGCTGGGCGCGCTGGGCGCCGTGGCGCTGGGGCTGTGGAAGGTGCGCAGCGAGCCGGGGGCGGGCAGCGGCAGCGGCAGCGGTAGCGGCAGCGCGGGGGTGGCGGTCGCGCCGCCGCAGCCGCAGTTCACGCGTCCGGACTGGATCCTGTCCGACGTGCCGGGGCAGTCGTACTGCCACGAGATCATCAACCGGGTCATGTGCGTCGGCGTCTCGACGTACCGCCCGACCCGCGACGACGGCGTGGCCGAGGCGAACGACGCGGTGCTCGAGGAGCTCGTGAGCACGGTCGGGCTGAAGATCACGGAGCCGTACTTCAAGGACAACGTCCTGCCGGTGTACAGCGCGGCCCGCGCCAAGGCGCTGACGGCGCTGCAGGAGGCCGACAGCGCTCGCACGAGCAAGGCGTACGCGGACGCGGCCGAGGTGCTCCGCAAGGCGCGCCGGCGGGTGACGGAGCTGCTCCAGGCCTCGGGCGGCGCCGCGGTGCCGAGCCAGCGCTCGGACTGGTACTGGGAGGAGTACGCGGGCGAGCAGGGCCGGGCGAACGAGACCCTGGTCTTCGTCCGCTACGACATCACGCTCGACGCGATGAAGGCGCTGCTCGAGAAGTACTCGGCGGCGCTGCCGATCCTGGGCGGCAGCGCGATGACGGCGTTCCCCGGCATCGCCTGGCAGGACGCCGAGTTCGTGGGCGGCGCGCTCGTGACGAAGGCCGGGCCGGCGCTGACCGGCGCCGGCATCACCGTCCCGAGCGTGATCTCGGCGGTGGGCGAGGGACGCGTCGTCGACGCGCCGGGCCTCCTGCGGCGCCTCGACGAGTGGAAGCAGGGCGCGGGCGATCTCAAGCTGATGGTGAAGACGCCCGAAGCCGCGCCGCGCGCGGTCGAGATCCCGCGCCAGCGCGTGCGCTGACTAGCCCTTGTTCAGGCCTTCTTCGTGATCACGACCTCGAGGTACTCGCCGGGCGCGTTGAGCACGCTCGAGCCGCTCTTGTTGTGATTCGAGATCACCTCGCGCAGGTCCTTTTCGAAGGCGGCCTGCTTGTCCTTGTCGGCGTCGAGCGCCGCGAACGTCTTGTTCATCGGGCCGTAGTAGGTCCGGAAGGTCTCGACGAAGTGATCGACCGACTTGTAGCGGAAGTTGAACATGCGGGGCGTGGCCTCGACGGTCCCCACGCCGGCGAACAGCTCCTCGAGCCGCTCCTTCGTGCCCCAGAGCGCAGGGGACTTGAGGCCGGCGGCGGGCGGCACGTGCTTGCCGATGGTCTTGAACATGTGGCCGATGAAGCCGCCGGGCGTCCAGTTCGCCAGGCCGATCTTGCCGCCGGGCTTGGTGACGCGCGCCATCTCGGACGCGGCCTTCTGCTGGTCCGCCGTGAACATCACGCCGAACGTGGACAGCACGAAGTCGAACTCGCCGTCGCCAAACGACAGGTTCTCGGCGTCTTCCTTCTGGAACTTGACATTGAAGCCCTCTGCTTCAGCGCGCCTCTGGCCTTGATCGAGCAGCGACTGGACGTAGTCCGTCGAGGTGACATCGGCCCAGCGGCGCGCGGCGGCGAGCGTCGCGTTGCCGTTACCGGCGGCGACGTCGAGCACGCGCGAGCCTGGCCAGAGATCGAGGGCCTCGCAGAGGCTCTCCCCGACAATTTGCAACGTAGTTCCTACGATCGCGTAATTGCCAGTCGCCCAGGTCGCTTGCTGTTTGGTCTTTACTGCGGCGAGATCGATGGTGGTGTCCGTCATGGGCCCGCAGGCTACACCCGGCCGCACGGGGGCTCAAGGGCCCCTCAGGCCACGAACATCGCGGTGAACGAATCATCCATGAGGTCGTGATCGTGGTCGGCGGCGAACCGGCCGTGCGTGCCGTCGTGCGCGTGCTCGGCGGGGAAGAACAGGTGGACGGCGAGCAGCTGCTTGCCGACGGAGCGCCCCCGCTTCAGGTCGACGCGCGCGAGGATATCAGTCAGGTTCCCGGGGATCACGGTGATGTCGACGGTCGTGGCGGTCGAGAAGATGCGCCACAGCCCGAGCCCGGCGCCGCCCCGGCTCTCGTCGAGGGCCACGCCGGAGGACGTGCACCGCTTGAGCACGTTGAGCAGCCGCGCCCGCTTGAGCGCCCCGAACGGATCGCGGACCCGGACGAAGGCGGTCGAGTCCTCCATCCCGTAGCTGATCTCGCACGCGTGCTCGGGCGGCAGCTCGATGCCGGACGTGCGCTCGACCGCCGACGGGAAGTAGCCGGCCTCGACGGGCGCGTCGTACAGCGCGTTCGTCACGAGCTCCTCGGCGATGTCGCTGCACGACATGACCGCCCGCATCGGCACCCCGCGCGCCGCCATGAACTCGCGCATGCGCTCGAAGCGCGCCTCGCGGCGGGTCGAGCTCCCGAGCAGCGCCACGCGCCCGACGCCCCCGGGCCCGACGGGGTACTGCGGCGGGCCGTCGGCGAGCCGCTCGAAGAGCGCCGCCAGGTGGGCCCCCGCCTCGGGCGTGGGCAAGAGCGCCGAGGCGATGAGGTGAGACAGCCAGGGGTAGGCGACGAGCGTACGGACGGCGTTGGCGCGCGTGTCCTCGAAGATGCCGACGATCACGATGCGGGGCGCGACGCCATCGACCTGGGGCAAGAGGTCCAGATCGACGAACGCGACGGCGGGGTGGTACCTGATCACCGCCTGCATGTACTCGGCGCGGGTGGTCACGCGGACGCACGGGCCGGGACAGGAAGCACGAATGAGCTCAGCAGAGGCTTCCTTGGCGAAGACCAGTGAATACTGCTTCGTCTCGCTCACCCCAGCGATATTGGACTGAGACGGGACAAGAGACAACTACACACCTTGTAGCCGGCTCAACCTCACGCTCGAGGGTGAAATGGGGGGGCGGCGGGTCAGCAAGTAGGATATCGTCGACAGTGAGGAAACCCGTAAGTGAGGAGACCGGCCCAATGAGAGATGCTCGCAGGAGCGCTCTGTGCGCATTCTTGATGCTGGTACTGAGCTGTAAGCGCGACAGTGAGCCGCAAGCACGTGGCTCGGCGTCGCCTGCGCCGCCGGTATCACCGCCGGCAATGGCGCAAGCGCCGCCGGCGGCAGCGGCGCAGCCTGGCGCGGGGGACTCCAAGCAGAGGCTGACCTGGTATCGCGCGGTCGTCCGTGCGGCTGATGGTATCGAGATCCCGTTCTTCCTCGGAGTTCCCCCACCGGGAGGCGGAGGTGAGGCGGTGTTTCGGACGGGCGAGCACGACGTGCGGGGGGCGGCCACGTTCGACAGCAAAACCCTGAAGGTGTCGTTCGACGTCCACCAGACGGCGGTCGAGGCGACGGCCGGCGAGGGGGGGAGCCTGGCGGGCGCGTTCACGGCGTCCTGGAAGGCGTTCGGGGCGTCGTCAAGCCCGCTGGTGGCGACGCCGCTCCTGACCCCGGCGCTCCCGGCGACGCGGGCGCTCGCGACGGTGGCGGAGGGCAGCGGGGCGGCGCTCGATCTGAAGGAGCCGCGCACGGTGTGGCGGCTCGCGCTGGCCGACTCGGGGACGGCGAAGCTGATCGTCGAGCAGGCGGCGCCGGGCGACTTCGCGGGCACCCTGTTCTTCGACACGGGGAACATCGTCTACCTGGCGGGCAACGGCCGCGGCGACGCGCTGGTCCTCACGGGCTTCGACGGCACGTCGGGCTACCGGGTGGAGCTGGCGCTGGGCGCGGATCGCGCGCGGGGGCGCGGCACGTGGCTCGCGGGCGCCAAGCTCGACTGGCGCGAGGCGCTGACGGCGACGCGCGGCGCGGACTTCTCGCTGGCGATGAAGCCGCGGCCGGCGAAGGCGGGCGGCCGGATCGCGCTGCCGGACCTGCCGGCGCTTTCGGCGCTGCCGCGGGGGCCGCTCGTCGTCGAGCTCGGGGGGAGCTGGTGCTCGACGTGCCGGAACGCCGCGCCGTTTCTGGTCGAGCTGTACCGCGAGTACCACCCGCGCGGCCTCGAGATGGTCACCCTGCTCTACGAGCTGACGGACGATCCGGCGGCCGACGCGAAGCAGGTCGAGGCGTTCAAGCGGGACTACGGCGTGAGCTGGCCGGTGATCGCGGTCCCGGGCGACGTCGACGACTTCCCGAAGATCCTGCCGCGGGGCCTGACAGGCGTCGATCCGAGCGGCTTCCCGATCATGCTGATCCTGGCCGCGGATCGCTCGCTGGTCGCGATGCACGCGGGGTTCCCGGCGGCCGACGCGGCGGCGAGCGAGCGGCTCCGCGTCGCGACGGAGCTCCGCGCCCACCTCGACGCCCTCCTGGCGAAGCCGGCGGGCGGAGGCTAGCCGAGGCTCGGCGAGGCTAGCCGAGGGGGGGAACGGCAAATCGATCAGGCGGGCCGGACGAGGCCGAGGAGCGGCTCGCCGGCCCGGTGCCGCGCGACGTTGGCGAAGCCGAACGCGAGCGTCTGGCGCCAGCTCTCGCGGGAGAGCCACGCGGTGTGCGGCGTGAAGAGGACGTCGGGCCGGCCAAGCAGCGGGTGATCCGCCGCGGGCGGCTCCTTCTGCAGCGTGTCGAGCGCGGCGCCGGCGAGCTGGCCGGAGTCGAGCGCGGCGGCGAGCGCGGCCTCGTCGACGAGCTCGCCCCGGGCGGTGTTGACGAGGTAGGCGCCGCGCCGCATGCGGCCGAACGCCCGCGCGTCCATGATGCGCGCGGTCTCGGGGGACAGCCGCAGGTGGAGCGAGACGACGTCCGAGGTCGGAAGCAGCGCGTCGAGCGGGACGAGCGGGACGCCGGCGCGCTCGGGCTCGCCGGGCCGGTGAGCGGCGCCCTGCACGGTCATGCCGAAGGCGGCGGCGAGGCGGGCGACGCGCGCGCCGATCTCGCCGACGCCGACGATCCCGAGCGTGCGCCCGGCGAGGCCGTCGAAGCTGACCTCGGGCACGCTGTCGACGTCGCCGCTCGGCAGCTGCCACGGCTTGGCCTCGAGCCAGCGGCCGGTGACGACGGCGTCGTGCTGCCAGCGCAGCCGGCGGCACAGGGCGAGCATGAGCATCAGGCAGTGCTCGGCGACGGCGCCGGCCGTGGTGTCGCCGACGGTGGCGACCCGGATCCCGCGCTGCTCGGCGGCCGCGAGATCGACGAGCTCGTGGCCGCTGCGCAGGAGCTGGATCAGCGCGAGCTTCGGCGCGCGGGCCAGGAACGCCGCGTCGATGCGCGCCCGCGGCAGACCCATGAGGCACTCGGCGGCGGCGAGCGCGGCCTCGAAGCCGGGGTGCGCGGGAGCCATGATGTCGAGCGCGCACCCGGGCGGCAGGAGCGCCTCCGCGACCTGGCGCACCGAGCGCGGGAGGTTGGGGGTGACGAGGATCTGCATGGGTGTCGGGCGACGGGCGGCGACGGGCGGGTGACGATCGGGCTCAGGGATCGTTGCTGGCGGCGAGCACCCGCACGGTGTTCATGAGCAGCCCGAACCGCAGCGGCTTGCGCAGGTAGCGCAGGTTCAGGTCGTCGATCGACACGAACGGCTCGACGTTCTGGGGCGCGCCGACCACGATGAGCGGCAGCTCGACCGAGAACCGGTTGCTCCGCACCTGCCGGTACAGCTCGATGCCGGATACCGGCAGGCCGTCGACGTCCATGATGGCGAGCGCGATCCGCGAGCGGCCGACCTCGAGGAGCCACGCCGCGGGATCGTCGGTCGCGACGACGTCGACTTCGCCCTCGTCGCGCAGCTCGGCCCAGTTGCGGACCTCCTGGCTGTAGACGTCGCGCAGGAACGCCTCGACCTCGAGGAGCAGCACGCGCTCGGCCGGCGCGGCGAGGATGTAGACCTGCGTGCTGGCGTCGAGGACGTCGTGCAGCCAGGCGGCGGCCTCGGCGGACGGATCGACGAACGCGAGCCCGGCGGCGGGGCCCTCGGGGTGGCCCGCAGGGTGGGACCACCGGACCTCGGCCTCGATCTGGCGCGGGTCCTCGAAGCCCTGGAACGTGATGTTGAGCAGGATGGCCTGGCCGACCTCCATGCTCGTGGCGACCCGGATGCCGCCCTTGGGGAGATCGGCCAGGTAGTTCGAGCGGAACGCCGACGCGTTCTCGAACTCGACCTTGAGCACGACGCGCTCGCGGGCGGTGCCCCAGCGCCGTGGCGGCGTGTGCACCATGCTACCCGGCCTCTCCGATCAGCTCGACGAGCGCGTCCACGTCGTCGAGCGTGACCCAGTTGTAGATCGAGGCGCGGATGCCGCCGACGGTGCGGTGCCCCTTGAGCCCGACCATGCCGCGGCGGGTGGCCTCGGCGAGGAAGCGGGCGTCGGCCTCGGCGTCGGGCAGGAAGAACGTCACGTTCATGAGCGAGCGCGATCCGGGCTCGGCGGGGATGCGGTAGCGCTCGGGCCGCGCCTCGAGCGCGGCGTAGAGGCGGCGCGCCTTCTCGCGGTTCGCGGCCTCGATCGCCGCGATCCCGCCGATGGAGACGGCGTGCTCGAGCACGTGGCGCATCACGGCGACCGCGAACGTCGCTGGCGTGTAATAGAGCGAGGCGTGCTTGGCGTGGGTGGCGTAGCGCCAGACGGTCGGGAGATCGCGCCGCCCGCGCTCGATGAGGTCCTTGCGCAGGATCACGGCCACGACGCCGGCCGCCCCGAGGTTCTTCTGCGCCGCCGCGTAGATCATGCCGAAGCGCGAGACGTCGATCGCGCGAGAGAGGAGGTCCGACGTCATGTCCGCGATGAGCGGGACCGCGCCAGTGTCGGGGAAGTCGCCCCACTGCGTGCCGTAGATCGTGTTGTTGCTGCACAGGTGCAGGTAGGCGGCCTCGAGATCGATCGCGATCTCCTCCGGCCGCGGGACGCGCCGGTAGCTGCCGCCGGGCTCGCGGGTGTCACAGGCGACCCGGACCTTGCCGACGAACGCGGCCTCGTCGTAGGCGGCGCGCGCCCAGTAGCCGGTGATGGCGTAGTCGGCGGACGCGCCGGGGGGAAGCAGGTTCGCCGGGAGCATGGCGAACTGGCCGCGCGCGCCGCCGGAGAGCAGCAGGACCTCGTGGGTGTCGGGGACGGCGAGCAGCTGGCGGAGCAGATCGATCGCGGCGGCCTGGACGCGCTCGTACGCGGCGCCGCGGTGGCTCTGCTCGACGACCGACAGGCCGGTGCCCTCGAAGTCGACGAGGTCTTGCCGCGCGCGCTCGATCGCGGCGCGCGGCAGCGCGGCCGGGCCTGCGCCGAAGTTCCGCTTCACGCGATCTTCTCCGGCCGGGCCGCGGCCATGGGCACGGCCTGCGCCGCGGCCTGCGGCGCGGCCTGCGCCGCGGCCTGCGCCGTGGCCTGCGCCGCGGCCTGCGTCTGCGGCGCGGCCTGCGCCGCGGCCTGCGCCGCGGCCTGCGCCGCGGGCCGGGTCGCGCAGACCTGGCGCCGGGTCGCGAGGACGCGATCGACGAGCTCGCCGGCGGAGCCGAGGTACGAGGCGGGCTCGAAGATCTCCTCGATGGTCGCCTGATCGAGGACGAGGTTCAGCTCGTGGTTCGCGAGCGCGCACTCGAGGACCGACTTCTTGCGATCGATCGCGTCCTGCGAGAGCCGGTGGATGATGATGAACGCCTTGGCGTGCCCGATCCGCTGGCCGAGCAGGAACGCGAGCGCCTCGGTGCACGCCAGATCGGCGAGCTCGCGGGCGGTGCCCTCCATGTTGGAGCGGCGCACCGTGATCGATTCGAGGACGACGCTCATGAAGGACAGCGCGGTCAGCGTGTAGTGGCTGACGGCCTCGACCGCCGGCCACTCGAGCCGGGTGCCGCGGTAGTCCCGCTCGTGCTCGAGGATCATGCACTCGAGGCCGAGCGGGACCTGCGCGCGCGCCAGGCGAGCCAGCACCACGATCTGCTCGGCGTTCTCCGGGTTGCGCTTGTGCGGCATCGTGCTGCTGCCGAGCCGGCCGGGGTCCCACCGCTCCTCGAGCTCGGCGAACTCGGGGCGGCACAGGAGCCGGATCTCGTCGGCGGCGCGGGCGAGCGAGGCCGACACCGCCGCGAGCAGGAAGATGAACTCGGCGACCCGGTCGCGGGAGACGTGCCAGCCGACGTCGGGCACGCCGAGCCCCAGGTGCCCGGCGAACCGCGTGAGCAGCTCGACCCCGCGGCCCTGGAAGGCCGCCATGGTCCCGACGCCGCCGGCGAGCTGGGCGACGAGGAGGCGCGGCCGGGCCTCGCGGATCCGCACGACGTGGCGCGTGAGCTCGTCGATCCAGCCGGCGACCTTGAGGCCGAACGTCGTGGGCAGCGCGGGCTGCGCGTGCGTGCGGCCGACGGTGAGCTGCTCGCGGTTGTCGGCCGCGAGCTTGTCGAGCCGATCGAGCAGCGCGACGACCTGGAGCTCGACCAGATCGAGCACGTCGCGCATCTCGAGCGCCTGCCCGGTGTCCTGGATGTCCTGCGTGGTCGCGCCGTGGTGGACGTACTGCGCGGCGTAGCTGGTCAGGATCTTCTGCAGCGCGCGCAGGAGCGGCACGAGCGAGTGCCCCATCTTCGCGATGCCGGCCTTGATCGCGGCGTGGTCGAGGCGCTCGATGCGCGCCGACTTCCGGATGACGTTCGCGGCCTCGTAGGGGATCATGCCGAGCTCGGCCTGGCTCACCGCGAGCGCGACCTCGACGTCGAGCCAGCGCTGCAGGCGGCAGACGTCGCAGAAGATCCGCCGGCTGTCGGGGGTCGAGTAGCCGCCGCCGTGGAACGCCGAGTTCACCACGTGGCTGCGCTCGTGGCTGCACTGCCGCGGGGGCGCGTGCGCGTGGGCCTTCGCCATCAGGTCGCCTGATCCTCGGTGCTGCGGATGATCCCACCGGGCAGCGCCCCGGTCTCGTGCCCCTCGCGCATGACCTGGACGCCGCGCACGAACGTCGCGACGATGCCGCGCGCGCGGGCGATCAGCCGCCGGCCGCCGGCGGGCAGATCGTCGACGAACACGGGCGGCTCGGAGCCGATCGTCTTGGGATCGAACAGCACGACGTCGGCGTGGTAGCCGGGCGCGAGCAGGCCGCGGCGGGCGAGGCCGAAGACGCGCGCGGGGTGGGCGGTCAGCTTCCAGATCGCCTGCTCGAGCGAGAGCGTCTGCTGCTCGCGCACCCAATCGCCGAGGAGGACGGTGGGGTAGCGCATGTCGCAGACCTGATCGATGTGCGCGCCGGCGTCCGAGATCCCGAGCATGAAGCGCGGCTCCTGGAGCAGCGAGCGGACGACGTCGCGATCGAGGTTCGCGCTCTCGAACTGGTACAGCGTGCGCAGCTCGTCCTCGAGCGTCAGATCGAGGAACGCGTCGAGCGCCTCCTTGTTCTCGGCGGCGGCGATCTCGCCGATCGCGCGGCCGTTGTAGCGCTCCGCGAGGTCGGGCCGCACGGCGCTGGCGACGCGGACGCGCTCCCACGGGATCTTGCGGATGTGGCCGCGCTGCTCGTCCTTGGCGGCGCGGCGGAACTCGGGATCGGAGTAGAGCCGCCGCTGCTCCTCGTAGGTGCCGTTCAGCGCCGGCCGCCAGGCGGGGAACTCGGAGAACTTGAACGGCTTGCGCATCGTCTGCATGAAGACGATGGGCATCGGCGAGACCTGCGGGACGACCTTGTCGGCGATGTCGCCCAGGCGCGCGAGCTGCTTTGCGCCGAAGTCGAGATCGCCGGTCATGGCGACCATCGGCAGGAACGAGACGGGGCGGCCGCTCTCCAGGACGAGGAAGCGCAGCATCGCGACGTCCTCTTCGCTGATGTACTGCACGCCCTGGCGCAGGGAGTCGAGCGCGATCGTGACGACGCCGCGGCCGAGATCGCGGAGCACGTTGCACAGCCCGCGGAGCTCGTCCCGGCTCGCGTTGCGGCACGCGAGCGGGCGGCCGCCGAAGCCGCGGTGGTTGGCGAGCAGATCCGTCGAGAACCCGAACGCGCCGTCGTCCACGGCCTCCCGGAACAGGGCCACCATCTTGCCGAGCTCGTCGGCGTCGGCGCTGCGCTCGAACGAGGCGTCGCCCATGACGTAGTGGCGCAGCGGCGTGAGCGAGATCAGCGCGGCGAGGTTGACGCCGAGCCCGCCCTCCTCGAGGTGCGCGAAGTACTCCCGGGGGGTGCCCCAGTGCCAGCGGACGCCGGCCTCGAGCACCTGGTAGTCGATGCCCTCGACGTTGACGAGATCGCGCAGGAGGATCTCGCGGGTGCCCTCGCGCGCCGGGATCAGGCCGACGCCGCAGTTGCCGATCACCGCGCTCGTGACGCCGTGCCAGGAGCTGGGCGTGATCTGGCGATCCCACAGGACCTGGGCGTCGAGGTGCGTGTGCGGATCGATGAAGCCAGGAGCGACGACGAGCCCGTCGGCGTCGATGACGCGGGTCGCGCCACCGGGATCGCCCTTACCGACGCTCCTGATGACACCGCCCTCGATCCCCACATGGCCACGATAAATGGCGCGGCCGGTACCGTCGGCGACGCGCGCGTTCTTGATCAACGTGTCGAGCATTTCGGGGTCCGTCTGTTGGTGTCTCGATCAGAGGCCCCGGACCGCGGGGCGCACGTGGCAGCTCCCATCCCCGACGTGCTCGTCAGCATATCGAAGTCACGGCCCGCGGCGCGAGCCCGATCTTTGGTTTTTCATGCCGAGCGCTGCAGCGCGGTGGAGGGCAACCTTGCGCAAGCCGCGCCCGGGGTGGAATGTAGTGACTGTCGGTCATGCGAATCGCGAATGTCGAGACATTCCTCGTCGATGCCGGGTGGCGGCCGTGGGCGTTCGTCAAGATCACGACCGACGCGGGCCTCGTCGGGTGGGGCGAGTGCTCGTGCACGTTCACGCAGCTCTCCGTGCTGGCCGCGATCGAGGATCTGCGCCCCTTCCTGATCGGCGCCGACCCCCGCGCCCACGAGCTGCGCTTCTGGGACCTCTACCGGCGGAGCCGCCTGGGCAGCGTCGGCGGCGCCGTGGGCAAGGCGATCGGCGCCATCGAGTGCGCGCTCATCGACATCAAGGCGCGCGCGCTCGGCGTCTCGGTGGCCGAGCTGTTCGGGGGCCCGCTCCGGGAGCGGGTGCCGCTGTACTGGTCGCACTTCGCGGTGAACCGGATCCTCGGCGCCCCGTGGCTCGGCACGCCGCCGATCCGCACGCTGGCCGACGTCGCGGCGGCGGCGCGCGACGTGGGCGAGCGCGGGTACCGCGCGGTGAAGACGAACCTCCTCACGTGGGAGAACGGTCCGGCGGGCGGCCCGTCTGTAGACTGGGTCGGGTTCGCCCCGGGAGCGGGCAACATGGACGGGATCCTGTCGCCCCGGCGGATCCGGCAGACGGTCGAGCAGATGACGGCCATCCGCGAGGTGATCGGCCCCGACGTCGAGCTGATCCTCGACGTCAACTTCAACCTGAAGCCCGAGTCGGTGGTGCAGCTCCTCCGGGCGCTCGAGCCGGTGCACCTCGCGTGGCTCGAGCTCGACCTCTACGACCCCGACGCGCTGCTCCAGATCAAGGAGTCGGTGACGACCCCGATCTGCTCGCTCGAGACCCTGTTCTACTGCGATCAGTTCCTGCCGTACCTGTCCCGGCACGCCGTCGACATCGCCATGATCGACACGCTCTGGAACGGGTTCGCGCAGGCCAAGAAGGTCGGGGAGCTCGCTCAGCTATATCAAATCAATATTTGCCCTCATAACTATTACAGCCACCTCTCCACCTTCATCGCCACGCACCTCTGCGCGGTGCTGCCGAACGTCCGCGTCATGGAGTTCGACGTCGAGGACGTGCCCTGGCGCGACGATCTGGTCACCCAGCCTCCGACGATCGTCGACGGGCAGATGGTGGTCCCGAGCGGGCCGGGCTGGGGGACCGAGGTGAACGAGGCGGAGCTGCGCCGGCGGCGCTGGGATGGATCGGGAGGGCCGGGGGGGACCGGGCGGCGCTCGCAGGTCACCGTGCCCACGGGCTACCTCGGATCGTGAGCGCGAGCCGGCGCGGGCAAGCGATCGTCGTCGGTGCCGGGATCGCGGGGATCACCGCGGCGCGGGCGCTGGCGGACCGGTTTGCGCGCGTGCACGTGATCGAGCGCGATCCGGGCGTGACGCCGCGCCCCCACGTCCCGCACCAGCCGCACACGCACGTGCTCGGCGCCCAGGGCTACCGCCTGCTGTGCCGCCAGTTCGCGGGCTTCGACGAGGACATGGCCGCATCGGGCGCGCCGCGGTTCGACTACGGCCAGTGCCCGTACTTCGTCGGGCGGTGGGCGCCGCGCGGGCCGTTCGGGCTCGTCAGCCGCTCCTCCACGCGGGCGCTGCTCGAGGCGGTGCTGCGGCGGCGGCTCGCGGCGTGCACGAAGAATGTAGAGCTCGCCACCGATCAGCGCGTCCGCGGCTACGTGCTCGGCGACGACCGCGTCACCGCGGTGCGGCTCGAGGACGGGCGCACGCTCGAGGCGGATCTGATCGTCGACGCGGCCGGCATGGGCAGCAAGACGCCCGAGTGGATCGCTGGCCACGGCTTCCCCACGCCGGACCGGACCGAGGTGGACCTAAATGGCGGCGTGGTCACCCGGCTGTTCCGGCCAGCGCCGGGCAAGGCGGATGACTTCGTCATCATGAACATCCGCCGCACGCCGGGGAACCCGCGCCACGGCGTGCTCAGCCTCGTCGAGGGCGGGCTGTGGCGCGCGTCGCTCTGGGGCATCGCTGGGACGCGCCCCGACAAGGAGCTGCCCGGCTTCTTGGCGTTCGCCCGGTCGCTGCCGGTGTCGACCATGGCCGAGCTGCTCGAGGACGCCGAGCCGGTCTCGCCGCCCTACCGCTATGGCAACGCCTGGGCGCAGTGGATCCACTACGAGCGGCTGCCGCGGTTCCCCGAGGGCCTCGTGGTGATCGGGGACGCGACGTTCCACCCGAACTACGAGCACGGCCAGGGCATCACGTTCTGCGCGATGACGGCCGACGTGCTCGGCGCGCACCTCGATCACCACGAGCTCGGAGCGCGGCACGGCTCGTCGCTGCACTTCCAGCGCGAGCTGGCGGCGACGGTGGCGCCGTGGTGGGACTGGAACCTCGCGACCGAGCTCACGGTGCCGGACGTCCAGGCGACGCCAGCGCCGCCGGCGACGCCGACCTTGGCGTCGCGCGTGACGGCGCTCCGGCACCGCTACTTCCGCTTCATGCGGCAGGCGAGCGTCCACGACGCCCGGCTGTGGCAGGCGATCATCGAGGTGAACCAGGCGGTGCGCTCGCCGAGGAGCCTCTTGCACCCCGAGCCGGTGTGGCGCGCGCTCCGCGCCGGGCGCGCGGGCTGACTCAGCTCGGCCGGACCAACAGGAACATCGCCACGGCGGCCAGGATCACCAGCACGATGGTGAGCGTCACGCCGACGGCGGAGAGCTGGCGCTGCGCGACCACGGGGCGCACGGGCGTCATGACGCTCTGCGAGGTGATCGACGGGATGCTCTCCCGGCCGGGCACGACCGAGTGGGGCTGCGAGGCCGGGAAGGGCTGCGAGATCGGGACGGGCTGCGAGACCGGGCCGGGCGGCATGTGCGAGGCGCCGGGGATGAGCGGGACGCCGGGGGCGGCGGGCGTCCCGCCGGGCGGCATGGGGAGCGTGGGCTCGCGGCCGCGCATATGCACAGACGTCGGCATCGGCGTCGCCACCGAGCTCTCGCGCGTGCGGTTCGCCACCGTCGGGACCGGCGTGGACACCGAGCCGTCGCCGCCCCGCGTGGGGACGGGGACCGAGGACGACGCGCCGCTGCGCGTGTTGACGGTGATGTCGTGCGGGTTCACCGCCACCTCGCGGATGGCGCTCATCCGCGGCTCAGTCCCGCCGCTGGCCTCCTCGGGGAACAGCTGCTTGACGACCGACGCGATGCCGGCGGTCGAGCTCTCGAGCCCGTACTGCCGCATGATGTCGGTCAGCTCGGCGACGACCTCCTGGCCGCGCTGCGGCCGATCGTCGGGGTTGGGCGCCAGCATGCGCGCCACGAGCCACTCGAGGCGCTCGGGCACCGCCACGATCTCCTGCAGCGGCTTGTACTGGCCGCCCCGGATCTTCTTCACGATCTCCCGCGGCTCGCGGCCGGTGAACGGCATGTAGCCCGAGCACAGGAGGTAGAGGATCACGCCGAGCGAGAACAGATCCGAGCGGTGATCGACCTGCTCGTTCGCCGTGGTCTCCGGCGACATGTACAGCCACTTGCCGACGATCATCGTCTCGGCCTTCTCGGTCACCGCCGACACGGCGACGCCGAAGTCGAGCAGCTTGACGTTGCCGTCGAAGCTCAAGATGACGTTCTGCGGCGAGATATCGCGGTGGACGACGGCCAGCCGCTGCCCGGCCATGTCCGTCGACCAGTACGCGTGATCGAGCGCCTGCGCGACCTCGCGCACGATGTAGCAGGCCTCGGCGAGCGGCATGATGGCGCGGCTCTGCTGCAGCTTCTTCAGGACCTTGCCGAGGTCCTTGCCGTGGACGTACTCCATCGCGAGGTACAGCGCGCCCTGCACCTCGCCGACGTCGAGCACCTGCACGATGTTGGGGTGCGTCAGCCGCCCGGCGATCTTGGCCTCGTTCAGGAACAGCTCGATCGCCAGGTGGCGAGACTCGAGCAGCTTGCGCTGGATGCGCTTGAGCGCGACGGGCTTCTCGAAGCCGCCGATGCCGACCTGCTTGGCGAGGAACACCTCGGCCATGCCGCCCGCCGACAGCCGCCGCACGATCTTGTACTTGCCGAGGATCGTGTCGTCGGCGGCGACGTTGGCGACCGCGCCCTCGCCGGCCTGCGCGACGTTGGCGTCGGTGAGCGCCCGCGACAGGAGCTCGTCGCGCTGCGCGATCAGCTTGCCGCTCGCCGGCGGGACGATCGTGTTGGCCTTCTGCAGCGGCGTGAGCGACTCGCTCGACAGCTTGTTCGACGTGGTGCCGCCGCACGTCGAGCAGACGTGCGCGCCGAACTGCAGCGGCCAGGTGAGCACGACGCTCTCGTGCGACGAGCGGCCGCACTCGTTGCAGACGTACGGCACGAGCATCGAGGCGGCCGCGATGTTGCGGGCCATGGTGAGCGTGTCGCCGGTCGTGGTGAGGAACGACTCGCTGACGTCGACCAGGGTCACCGCCGACACCTGGCCGGACAGGCTCTTCAGGAGCCGGCGCCACTCCTTCTGGCCGGCGGCGTCGAACCGGCTGACCTCGGCCAGATCGATCACGACCTCGCCCTCGGCGCCGACCAGGAACGGCCGCGCCCGGAACATCGAGCCGATCGTGCCGATGATCCGGAAGTACGTCACCGAGCCGTGGACCAGCTTGATGATCCGCGGCGGCTTCTCCGCGGCGCCGTCGGCCGAGGTGTAGAGCCCGAGCGAGCCCAGGAGCTGGGCCGCCACCGGCTGGATGCTCGAGGCCGCGTACTTGCCGACGAACGCGAAGTAGCTCTCCGGCGTCTCGTCGAACTCGAGCTTGCCGCCGCAGCGCGCGCACTCCTTCTCCGGCAGGCCGCCCTTCACGAGGTTGGCGCGCTCGGCGAGCACGTCGATGAGCTCGCCCGACTCCGTGCCGCACGATGGGCACGTGAACGGCGCCATCACGGACAGCACCTTGCCGGTGCCGCCGAAGTTCAGGACCATGTTCAGCTGATCGACGAAGAACGTCGGGCAGCTGAGGAGGTAGAGGTCCGTGATCGTCTTGGGCAGCGCGTCCATGGCCTTGAGCCACTGCCGCACGCCGAACGACGTCATCCGGGTCATCCCGGCGACGTTCAGGATCATGACCTTGTTCGTGCCGATGTCGCCGAAGCCGAGGAAGCGCTCGTCGACCAGGCCCGAGACGTTCACGAGCGTCGCTTCACCGACGGTCACCACGTCGACGGCGGCCGTGGTGCGCACGACCGTGGGCCCGGGCGGCATCGTCGGGGTCTTGGCTACTCGAGACATGGTTGCGTGCTCTTCATTGGGCGAGGTTCCGCCTGTTGACGATGGGCGCGCGTCAACTGCTCCGACGTCCCAGGCGGCGAGCTGTACCCGGCGCAAGATACCACTCCCCTGGGACCCTTCGCGACCTTTCACTGCATTTCCCGGGCCTCGTGATCGGGTCTCGGCAGTCCCGCGAGCTTCTCGGGCACGGGGGCGCCCGCGCATCGGGAGTCCCGCAGGTGGTATGGTTTTCCACGGTGAGATCGATCCTCTGGACTTCGGAGGCGCGCGCCAGCGCGCTGCGAGACTTGCTCGCGTCCGAGATCGTCGCGGTCTCCACGGCGCACGACTTCCTGAACGCCCGCCGCGACACGCAGACGATCTCCTTCCTGGAGAGCGCGTCGCTGGCGAGCCTCGACCGGACCGCGATGGAGCTCGGCGTCCCGCCGGAGCAGCTGGCGCCGCCGGGCCCGACGATCGTGATCTGCGACGAGCCGCTGCAGGGCGCGATCAGCTGGCTGCCGGCCCACCCGTGGCTGGCCCACGTGGTGAGCGCCGGGATGCTCGAGCACCCGCTGGGCGCCGAGCACCTCCGCAACGTCATGGGGAGCCTCATCAGCAGCAGCCGGCCGCGGCTCCTCGACTGGCTGGGGGACACGATGGACGGCCGGCGGGTCCGCCTCGCGAGCGCGAGCAGGCGCGTGGCGCGGCTCGAGCGGATGAGCGACTACTTCGGGCAGAAGGGCGTCAGCTCGCGCACGATCCAGCAGCTGCGCGACGTGGCGGAGGAGCTCCTCACGAACGCCTTCTACGACGCCCCCGTGGCGGCGGGCGTCGTGAAGCAGCCGATCTCGCGCACGCAGGACGTCGCGCTCCCCGACGACAGCGCGTGCGACATGGTCTACGGCTCCCGCGACGACCTCGCGATCGTGCGCGTGCGCGACCCGTTCGGCGCGCTGCAGCGGCAGCGGCTCGTCGAGGTGCTGGTCCGCTGCGCGCGCACGGACATGCAGGTCGAGGTCGACGAGTCGATGGGCGGCGCGGGCCTGGGGCTGTGGCGGATCTTCTCGGCGGCCTCGTTCGTGGCCATCTCGGTCGTGAACGGCCGCTACACCGAGTTCCTGGTCGGCATCGGCAAGCGCGCCCCCGGCGCGCGCCCGTTCGCGTTCCACCTGTTCTTCCGCGAGTACGGCAGACCGGTCCGGCGGTGGAAGCTCCTGGACGCGGACTCGACGAAGCCGTCGATCAACAACTCGGTATCCATCATCAACAAGTAAGCATGCGCCGAGACGTCAAATCCACGTCGCCCCCCGCGAACGCGCGCGCCGCGGCCTCGGTCGATGTGGTGGCGCTGGGCGACGCGACGCTCGTGAGCATCTCGGGCCTGGTCGACGAGCGGTTCGCCGGCTTCGGCGATCTCGGGGCGGCCAAGACGGTGATCCTGAACGTCGCCGGGATGACCCGGCTGACATCGTTCGGCGTGCGGCAGTGGCTCAAGGCCATGGGCGCGCTGCCCAAGTCCATCAGCGACCTCTACCTCCTCGGCTGCCCGACGTTCTTCGTCGATCAGCTGAACATGGTCCTGAACTTCGGCGGCACCGGCAAGGTGCTGTCCGTGATGGCGCCGTTCACGTGCCCGTCGTGCGGCACGGAGTCGGGCGAGACGGTCGACGTGCTCGCCGAGCGCGCCAGCCTGTCCAAGGGCGCGATGCCGGACAAGGAGTGCGCGCGCTGCGGCAGCAAGCTCGAGTTCGACGAGACGCCGGAGAGCTACTTCGCGTTCGTCGGCAAGTACGCGGCCTCGAGCATCCAGCCGGCGGCGGCCCAGCTCCTGGCGTCGCTCGGGCTCTACACCTCCGTCGATGGCGGGGCGGAGAAGCCGCCGCGGATCATCAAGCTGGTTCACGGCTCGGTGACGTACTTCCGGATCATCGGGACGATCGGCTCGATGTTCCGCGCGCGGCCGTTCCTGGTCGGCGCCGAGGGCGAGGTCGTGATCGATCTGGCCGAGGTCAGCCGGTTCGATCCGGCCGGCCAGAAGGAGTGGAAGCGGCTCCTGAAGAGCCTGTCCAGCCAGGTGTCGGCGGTGACCCTGGTCGACGTCAGCGACTCGTTCCTCGCGACGGCCGGCGACACGCTCACGGTGGCGCGCAACATCGTGGTCTCGGCGCTGCTCGTGCCGTACGGCTGCGTCGAGTGCCGCCGCACGTCGCCCGAAAGCGTGTCCCTGCAGCGGGCGACGTTCCCGCTGCGCTTCGCCGAGCAGGTCTGCCCGACGTGCGGTGGCACGACGCAGAGCCGGCTGCCGCCCGAGGCGCTCGCGCCGCTGCAGAAGGCCAGCACGAGCGCGCCGCCGGCGAGCGCCAAGGTGATCGAGCAGCGCGAGGAGCTCGTGTCGCGGGCGCTCATCGACGCCAACGTCGCGCAGGCCGGCGAGAACGCGACCGCCGCGGTCTCCACCGACGACACGATCCTCGGCAAGTACAAGATCGTGCGGCGGCTGTCGGCGGGCGGCATGGCCGAGGTGTTCCTCGCCAAGCAGGTCGGCATCGGCGGCTTCGAGAAGGTGGTGGCGCTCAAGCGCATCCAGCGCAAGCTGCTCGAGACCCGCCACCTGGCGATCGAGCTGTTCCTGAACGAGGCGAAGATCGCCGGCCGGCTGACGCACCCGAGCATCGTGCAGGTGCTCGACGTCGGCGAGGTGCAGGGCGCGCTCTACCTCGCGATGGAGTACGTCCACGGCAAGGATCTGCGGCGCGTCATCAAGAAGCTGCAGCAGAGCCGGATCATCATGCCGCTCGCCGAGGCCTGCCACATCGTGCGCGAGGTCGCGCTGGCGCTCGATCACGCGTACTGGTCGACGGACATGACCGGCAAGCGGCTCTCCGTCGTCCACCGCGACGTCTCGCCGCACAACATCATTTTGAGCTACGAGGGGGCGGTCAAGCTGCTCGACTTCGGCGTCGCGATGTCGTCGGTGACCGAGCACGCCGAGACGATGATCGTCGGCAAGTGGCTGTACATGTCGCCGGAGACCACGGCGAACGAGCAGGTCGATCACCGCTCGGACCTGTTCTCGCTCGGCGTGATCCTCTACCTCCTGTGCTCCGGCTACATGCCGTTCACCGGCCCGTCGCCGAAGGAGATCGTCAAGAAGATCCGGGCCGGCCAGTACAAGCCGCTGCAGGAGATCGTGGCGGTGCCCGAGGAGCTGGCGTGGCTCGTGGCGCGCCTCCTGGCGCCGAACCCCGACGATCGGCCGCAGCGCGGCCAGGACGTCGCGGCCGAGCTGTCGGAGATCTCCCGGCAGTACGGGATCGAGACCTCGGCGTCCGGGATCGCGTACATCGTCAAGCAGCTGTTCTCGACGGAGGGGAGCGGCGCGACCGAGCAGCGGGCGTCCAGCATCCGCGAGATCGTGCGGGCCGAGGAGGCCGGCTCGGCCGCGTACCGCTCGAGCGGCATACCGTCCGCGATCTCGCCGAACTCGGTCTCGCTCTCGAGCCGCGGCGGGCTCTCGCCGGTCGACATCTCGGAGTCGTTCCAGCAGCGCACCGGGCGCATGTCGGCGGGCTCGTCGATCTCGGAGACGCCGTGGCAGCAGAGCGAGGCGATCCCGGTGCCGTCGCAGTCGGGCAACTCGGGGTCGGCGACGGTGCAGGGGACCGGCGCGGTGGATCAGACGGCCCGGCAGGAGATGCCGCCGGCCCGGCAGGAGATGCCGCGGGCCCGGCAGGAGATGCCGCGCCCCTCGCAGCCGCAGCTCCGGCCCTCGCAGCCGCAGCTCCGGCCGCCGCCGACGCTCCGGCCGGCGTCCCGGCCTCCGGATCTGCCCGAGTCGGCCGACCCGTGGGCGCTCGAGCCGTTGCCGTCGCCGCCGCCGCAGAGGTCGCCGGTGACCGTGCCGCCGCCTCGACAGCTGATGGCGCAGCAGGTCTCGCTGCAGGGGGGGATGGACACGGTCCCCAAGCTGCAAGACAGGCGCATCATCCTGGTGCTGATCGTGCTCATCGTGCTAGTGGCCGCGGCCATCGGGACCTACCTGGTCCTGTCCGCCTGAGCGAGGCGAGGAGCGAGGCGAGGAGCGAAACGTGCGCGCGCGACGAGTCGTCGTCCTGTCGCCGGATCGGGCGTTCGCGGCGCCGGTGGCGGCCGCGCTGTCGGCGCTGTCGGCGATCGTCCCGGCGGGGCTCGACGTGGTCGTGCGCGCGGGGCCGGACGCGCTCGAGCCCGGCGACGCGGACGCGGCCGTGTGCGTGGTGCACTGCGCGGGCGAGCTCGCGCGCGCGCCCGGCGAGCTGCTCGCGCGGCTGCCGGGCGGCCCGGTGATCGCCGCGCTGCCGGGCGCGGGCTTCGGCCCGATGCTCGAGCTCATGCAGGCGGGCGAGCGCGTCGCCGGCGTGGTGGTGGTGGCGGACGGCCGCGGCGTGCCCGCGCTCGCGGCGCTGGCGGCGCGGCTCGTCGGCGACGATGTCTTCGGCCTCTCGCGCGTGGTGGCGCCCGGGACGGAGATCGTGACGGAGGCGATCGGCGATCACCGGCAGAAGACACACCTCATGACGCGCATCGACACGCGGCTCGAGCGGGCGGGGGTGCCGCGCGGCCGCCGCGACGCGATCGATCAGTGCCTCGACGAGATGCTGATGAACGCGCTCTACGACGCGCCGGTGGACGCGCAGGGCCGGCACGTCTTCGCGGGCGTCCCGGTGCGGACGCGGATCACGCTGCGGACCGAGCAGCAGGTCACGGTGGAGCACGCCCTGGAGCAGGCGGCCGGCGGCGGGCGGTTCGCCGTCGCCGTGCGCGACGTGTTCGGCTCGCTCGAGCGGGCGACGGTGCTGCGCCACCTCCAGCGCGGGCACGCGCAGCAGATGGAGCGCAAGGCCGGCGGCGCGGGGCTCGGCCTCTACCTCATGGCCCACGCGTCCGCGGCCGTCTACTTCCACGTGCTGCCGGGGATCGCCACCGAGGTGATCTGCGTGTTCGAGCTCGGGGGGCCGCGGGCGGCGCTGCGCGAGCTCGGCTTCCTCGTGCAGCAGGACGCGGGCGGGCGGGTGCCCGCGGGCCCGGCGCTCGCGCTGCCCGCGGCGGGTCCGCGGCGCGGCCGAACGCTCGCGGTGCTCGCGGCCGTGGCCGGGTGCGGGCTCGCGGCCGCGCTGGCGTGGCCGCGCGTCTTCGGCGGGCCGGGGGCCGGATCCGCGGCCGCGCCCGCGCCGCCGACGGTGGAGCTCGACTCCGAGCCGAGCGGCGCCGAGATCGAGCTCGACGGCCAGCCCGTGGGCGCGACGCCGCTCACGCTGACGGATCTCGCGCCCGGCAAGATCGTCTCGGTCGCGTTCAAGCAGCGCGGCTACCGCACCGCCACCGCGCGGCTCGCGGTGCCGGCGGCCGGCGCGGCGACGCGCCTGGTGCAGCCGCTCACGCGCTCCGACGAGTTCGTGCGCGTGCGCTTCGTCTCGCAGCCGCCCGGCGCCGAGGTCCTGCGGAGCGGGCAGGCGCAGACGACGGATCGCACGTACACGCCGACCGAGCTGTTCGTCGAGGCCGGCGTGGAGCACCGCTTCGTGCTGACGATGCCGCGGCACGTGCCGCTGGTGCTCGATCCGTTCACGCCCGCGCGCGGCGACAAGGCGCTCGAGAAGGGCGGCGCGCTCGTGCCCGGCGCGCCGCTGCGGATCGAGGCGACGCTCCCCGGCGCGGCCACCGTCGCGGGCGCGCCGCACTGCACGGAGCTCCCGCTGCCCGCGACCTGCACGCTCGCGCCCGGCCGCTACACGGTGGCGTACGTGGGGCCGGACGGCGCGCGGGTCGAGCGCGCCGTGACGATCGCGGCCGAGCAGACCGCCGAGGAGACGAGCGCGCGCTTTGCGCTCGGCGTCGTCGAGGCGGCGCCCGGCAAGCTGCTCCTGCCGGGCGGCGTGCGCCGGCTCGTGCTCGAGGCCGGGACGCGCACCGTCACGGTGGCCGAAGCGGCCGGTGCCACCGGCGCGGCCGCGCGCACGCACAAGGCGACGGTGCGCGTCGAGCCGGGCGCGACGGTCGTCGCGCAGTGACGCGGCGCGCGCGCCGGGCCCGCGCGGCGCCGGCGCCGGCTACGGCACCGTGCAGGTGCCGTCGAAGCCCTCGGGCGGCTTGCCGCACGAGGTGTGGCAGCCGACGCAGCTCCGGTTGTCCTCGTTCACGGTGCGCCGATCCCCGCTGACCTCCTGCCACTGCCAGTCGAGCGTGGCCGCCGACGAGCCGGCGGCGAGCTTCTGCATCACCGTGAAGCTCACGATCGGCCCGGCGCAGGTCGCGTCGTTGCCGCCGTACTCTTCCTTGAGGACGATCGCGCCCGCCGGGAACGGCGTGGTCCGCCCCATGTACGAGGCGAGCGCCTCCGGCGCGGCGAGCACGCGGATGCGGTGCAGGTCGTGATCGAGGCTGTTCCGGCAGGCGCGCACCTGCTGGTACGTCGCCGCGTAGTCGGCCGGGAACAGCGGCGCCGGGCCGGGCGCGTCGATGGCAGCGTCGTCGCCGCCGTCGCCGCCGCCGCAGGCAGCCAGGCTCGCCGCCAGGACAGCCAGGCTCGCCGCCCAGGCAGCGGCGCGCGCAGCGCTTCGGGACACGGGTACGGCTCGCTGGGTCATCGCTACGATCGCTACGGCAGGTTCACGACGCGGATGCGGTTGTTGTACGAGTCGGCCACGTAGAGCTTCTTGCCCACGAGCTCGACGCCGTACGGCCGATCCATCACCGCCTCGGTCGGCAGGCCGCCGTCGCCAGCGAACCCGCGCGAGGTCGGATCCGGGTTGCACTTGCCGGCCACCGTCGAGATGATCCCCGCCGGGCTGATCTTGCGGACGCAGTTGTTCTCGACGTCCGTGAAGTAGATCGTGCCGTCCTCGGCGGCGGCGACGTCGATCGGCCGGTTGATCTGGGCCTGCTTCGCGGGCCCACCGTCGCCGGAGTAGCCGGCCGTGCCGGTCCCCGCGATCGTCGAGATCATGCCCGCCGTGTCGACCTTGCGGATGCGGTTGTTCTCGCTGTCCGCGAAGTAGAGGTTGCCGGCGCGGTCGTAGATGATGCGGCCGGCCGGATCGGCCGCCTGCCCGTACGGCTGGGCCATGCGGGCGTCGAGCGCCGGGCCGTCGTCGCCGCTGTAGCCCGGCGTGCACGGCTTGGCGCACTCGGTGGCCAGATCGCCGCAGGCGAGCTTGTTCGAGCCCGGGCACGCGACCGGCTGCACGCCTGGCGCGCACGGCGAGTCGAGATCGACGACGCAGACGCCAGCGATCCGGCTGATGTTGCCGGCGGTGTCGATCTTGCGCACGACCTGGTTGGCCTGGTCCATGATCACGATGCTGCCGTCGGGCGCGAGCGCGATGCTCGACGGGAGATCGAGCGAGGCGCCGAGCGCCGGGCCGCCGTCGCCGTCGTAGTACGTGCGGCGGCCGAGGCCGGCGTAGTTCTCGATCATCATGTCCGAGAGCCGGACGCGCTTGATCCGGCTGTTGTGCCACGCGGACAGGTACAGGTAGCCGTCGTGGAAGAACAGATCGGTCGTGTGATTGAACGTCGCCTCGAGCGCCGGCATCCGCGGCACCTCGGGCGCCGGGCTGTCGCCGACCAGGCCGTTGCCGATCACGGTGCGGATGTTCCCGCTGGCGTCGATCGCGCGCACGACGTAGTTGTTGAAGTCGAGGAGCCACAGCTCGCCCTGCGGCGACATCGCCGTGTCCTGCGGGACGTACAGCGCCGCCTCGGTGGCGGGGCCGCGGTCGCCGTTGAAGCCCTGCTCGCCGGAGCCGGCGATCGTGCAGATCGTGTTCGGCACGCTCGGATCGCAGGCCGGCGGCGGCGGCGGGTCGACGACGTCGTCTTCGCCGCCGCACGCGGGGAGCGCGGCGAGCGCGGCGAGCGCGGTGCCGAGCAGGAGCCTGGAGGGGTGCTGCGTCTTCATTGGGCCACCTTCACGATCCGGCTGTTGTGGGTGTCGGCGACGTAGAGGTCGCCGGCCGCGTCGAACGCGACGCCGTAGGGCTCGTTGAACGAGACCTCGCGCGCGGCGACGTGATCGGGGCAGTCCTCGTTCGCGGTGTCGCACCGCTTGCCGGTGCCGGCGACGGTGTCGACCGTCCCGGTGGTCAGATCGAGCGCGCGGACCGCGTGGTTCATGCGATCGGCGATGTAGAGGCGGCCGTCGGGCCCGAGCTCCATGTCCGAGGGGAAGTTGAACGTGGCGGCCAGCGCGGGGCCGCCGTCGCCGGTGTGGCCAGCGGCGCCGGTGCCGGCGATGCAGTCGACGATGCCGGTGTCGAGGTTGATGCGGCGGATGCGGTTGTTGAGGCTGTCAGCCACGTACAGCGTGCGGCCGTCGAGCACGAGCGCGCCCGCGGGGCGCGGCGTGGTGCCGATCTCGAAGCCGAACTGCGCCGCGGACGCGAGGCCCCCGTCGCCGCCATCGCCGACGGTGCCGGTGCCGGCGATCGTGGAGATCGTCCGCGCCGCGTCGGTCGCGATCTTGCGGATGCGCACGTTGCGCTGATCGATCGTGTAGAGCGTGCCGTCCGGCGCGAAGACGATCGTCTTGGGCTGGTTGAACAGCGACCGGCACGCCGGGCCGTTGTCGCCCGCGTAGCCGTAGCCGTCGCCGGCGAGCGACGTCATGATCTCGGTCTCGGGATCGAAGACGCGGATCTTGTTGTTGTGCCAGGCGGCCATGTACAGCTTGCCGTCCGGCCCGAACTCCACGTCGGTCATGTGGTTCAGCGCCACCGTCGTCGCGGGCGCGCCGGTCGGGTTGCACAGCGGCAGCCGGTCCTCCATCTCGGGCGGGCCGTCACCCTCGTAGTCGGTGCCGATCACGACGTGGAGCGAGCCGTCCTTCTCGACGCGGCGGATGCGGTGGTTGTTCCAGTCGACGATGTACGCGCGGTCGTCGGGACCAAACGTCAGATCCTCGGGGAAGTAGAGCTTGCTCTTCAGGCGGTGGGCGGTGGGGTCGGCGATGTTGAAGCCGCGCTCGCCGATGCCCGCCCAGTTGCAGGCCATGCCCGGCTCGGCGCACGGGTCCGGCTCCGCCTCGGTGCCACACGCGCCACCGGCCATCGCTACCAGGACCAGTCCGATCGATCTCGACGTCATGTTCACGGAAAAACTCCTCTGCGGTGGAGCGTCTGGGGCCCGGACACGCGCGGCGTGCGCGGCACGCTCGGATGACGAGCCCGACCCATGGGCCGAACGCTAGCACGGGGGTGGATTCACGGAGTCATGTACGTTGTGACCTGCGACGTTTTTCCCCAAGGATTGCCCGCGCCTCGCTTCCTCCCGCTCTAGGTGGCTACTGGATCAGCCATCCTCGGATCCCAAGCTTCGCGGGGTTATGCGCCGCACTCGCCGCGGCGCGCGGGCGCTTATGCTTTGACAACCAGCAAAGACCGCTCAGGGACCGCTCATGGACGCCCCGGAGCCGTTCGGCTCGGTCGTCGCGCCGGGGAGGTCGGAGAGCTAGCCGCTCGCGTCCTGCATGCGCAGGCCGCGCAGCTTCCAGTCGAGCAGGACCGTGTCCGCCGTGAGCAGGGCGAGACCGCGCACGAGCGAGGTCGCCACGAGCAGCCGGTCGATCGGATCGCCGTGCTGGGCGGGGAGCTCGCCCGCGGCGATCGCGATCTCGCCGTCGACGGGCTCCTCCTGGATACCCGTGGCGAGCGTCGCGGCGCGGAACGCCGAGACCGTGGTGTCGAGGGCGAGCCGGTTCTTGGCGACGAGCATGGCCACCTCCCAGAACGAGAGCGCCGAGACGAAGAGCTGGTCTGTGCCGAGCGCGCGCTCGATCACGGCGCGGGCGCGCTTGCCGAGCTTGCGGTCATCGCTCGCGTAGTGGACGAGGACATGCGTGTCGAGCAGGATCATGCGTCCGCGTCCCACGTCGCATCGATGGGGGACATGATGTCACCGAGGATCCGGAGCCGGCCCTTCATGAAGCCGAGTCCTGGGCCGCGCCGAGCACGCACCGGCGACAGCCGCGCGACCGGCCGCCCGCGCTTCGTCACGAGGACCGAGGCGCCCGTGGTGGCAACGGCATCCATCAGCTCGAGGCACTTCGCCTTGAACTCGGCAGCGGAGATCGTCTCGGGGGGCGTCTTGGCGCGCGCGGGTCTCGTGACCATGTTCGTGACCATAGCACCGGCCGGCCTCGACGAGGCAGTGCTGCGCGATCGGATCCAGAGGTATCTGAGGGCGAACTCGAAGGCGGCGGGCTTCGTCGATGAGGTTAGAGTCCGCGCCGAGCTGGGCGGCAAACCCGTCGCGATCACGGTTACACCATGACGAATACACTGTACTCGGAACGTGACGATGTGTACCTGGTCGAGCTCGCGTGGCCGACCGAGTCGCCGGCGGAGCAGTGGCAGAAGTTGCTCGAGGTGCTCGCGGCGCTCGATCGCGAAGCGCACGCGCTCGGCGCGCTCGCCGGTACGCTGCAAGTCGAGCTGGGACAGGGCAGCCCCCTCGCGGAGTGGCCGGCTGGAACGAGCACCGAGCTTCGCGAGGCGCTGCGAGCACGCGCGAGCGAGGTCGACGCGCAGCCCGTCGAGCTGCAGCTGCACGCACAGCCGCTCGTGGTGTTGCCGGACGAGAGGCTCGAGGTGACGGACTTCGACTCGCCGGAGCTCTGGAGTCCGGGCCCGCTGCCACTCGCCGCCGTCGACGACCCGGCGCCGGCAGGCCTGCGCACGTGGCGGATCGCGGGAACACCGCCACAGCACTCGACGGGATACCCGCTGGTCGTCCGGATCACCGGCGAGCTGAGCCCGTGGGCGCGCCGGCTCTCGCTCGACGTGCGATCGCGCTACGACCTGTGGCTCCCGACGCGCTTCGACGGCACGCCGAACCCGATTGGGGCCGCGAATGCCGAGCTGCTCGCGAACTGGTTCCGCCGGATCGCCGAGGCCACGGGCGCGAAGTAGCGGCTGATATTCTGCCCCGATGCGGCCCGCCAGCACTCCGACTGCGCCTGAAGGATCGTGTCCGCGATCTTCAAGCGAGCCCTGCAGACGAGACCTCGATGGACACGAGCACAGATAGCAATGCGGCCGGCACCTACGGGGGCATTTACACCAGTAGTGCTGCGTGCGCCTCGCAGGCTGGTGATGTCCTGTGTCGGTGCATCGATTTCATCTGTCAGATGGCCGAGCCCTGCGGCGGCGGTTGCATAATGGAATCACAGGCTCGACGTCAAGGGTGGCTGGCAGAGCCGCCGTCGCCAGAGGGAGCCTGTCCGGGGTGCGTGCGTGATCTGCGGTGCTTCCAGCCGACCGGTCGGCGGCGGCATCGGGGCTGCACCTCGAAACAACGTATTGGCAGTGCGCAATGTCCGCGCCGGCATATCACCAGCGGCTCACCGACTTCTCACGCTCACGCGGCCTGTACTTCGAGCGCCGAATCCGCCACGGCCGATCCCGGGGCCGCTAGAGCAACGGCGTGTTCACGAAGCTCCTGATCTTCAGCCACTACGACGGCACGACGCCGGTCGTGAAGACCGATGGCCTGCTGTGCGGCGGCTGCAGCAACCAGACGCCACTCCTGCACTGGCCGCCGGTCCAGGGCACGCCGACGGCGGGCGCGAAGGTGCGGCTGCGCGACGCCAACTCCAACAAGTGCATGTACACGTCGAGCAGTAACCCCGGTCCGGAGATCCGAGATCCCCAAATGCGCCGCGCAGGGACCGACGAATCAGCCCGACGACGACTTCCGCAGATCTACGGTGAAGACGCACCCTGTGCCCGGTACGTCGCGGACATGGATCTCGCCGCCGATCGCGTGCGCACCCTTCAAACTGATCGCGAGCCCGAGGCCGAGCCCGCTGCGATCGGTGCCGCGCTGCTCATAGGATCGGAACAGATCTTCGACCTTGCCTGGTGGTAGGCCGCCACACTCGTCCGCCACGTCGATCAAAACCCGATCGGACGTCACGCGCGTACGGAGCGTGATGTGGCCGTGCGGACGCGTGAACTTGCACGCGTTCTGCACGAGATTCGTAACGATCGACGCGAGAATCTGGTAATCGCCGTCGGCTGCCACGTCGGGCTCGGCCAGCTCGATGGCGAGCTGGACGTCGCGACTCTTCGCCTGCATCGCTCCTGCGATCTCGATCCCTTCGAGAAGGCTCGCGATGGAAATGCGTTCGTTGCGAGGTGGCCCCGCTTCGAGCCGGACCTCGGCGAGGGACCGGCTCACGAGATCACTCATCCCGACCAGGCTCTTTCCGATCAGATTTCCGGTACTCCCGGCGATGCCGACGCTCCCGGAGCGCACGGCATCGTATGCTAGCGTGGCTGCGGCGATCAGGTTTCGCAGCTCGTGCGCGAGGAAGCCGAGCTGCTCCACACCTCGGCTGATGATCGTTTGCTCGCTCTGACGCGCGTACTCGGTGACGGCCTCCGCGATCGCGACGTCGAGACACAGGTTCAACGTGCGGAAGTCTTCTGCCGTGATCTGCGCCCGCAGCTCGACGACGAGCTCGGTGATGGCCTGACAGATGTTTCCGTAGTCGTGGACGACCTGGCCGATCGTGAGCCCGGCCTTCAACAGCTCGCCGCCGTGAAGCGACGCACTCGTACCGATCTGGATCGCACTCGGTCCCGCATCCGCCCGCAAGCGAGCGGCGAGCTGCTCGAGGAACAGCGGCACGCCATGCGCAACCTCGGCTTCCGTCGGGCGAGGTGCAATTCGATTCGCGATCATCGCGCGGGTACGCGCGATGATCGCATCTCGATGCATCTCGATGAACTCGTAGAGCATGGCGCAACGATGCCACAAAGTGAACGCCTGGGGTTGGGCACGAGGCTCCGGCATCGCATCGGCAAGGGCTGGACCGCACCGCCTACTCCGGCATCGCGACAACGCGCGCAACAGCGGCGCGTCGTGGGCGGTGAGCTCCGGCACCGTGATCGGGAACGGCTGGGCCGTACCCGCACGACGAGCTCGCCGCGCGGATCGACTCGAGCGCGCCGAAGTCCGGCGTCTGGCGCAACGGTGCCTGGCGCCCTGCCACGAGCTTGAAGCTCCGCCCCCGCAGGCCGGGCACCCTTATGACTCGTTTCGAGCTGCCGCACCAATCGACATTCGGCATCACCGGAGTCGTGCTCTCCCGTACGGCACTGACCACACGTTACAGGTGGTTACGCCCGCGGATCCCATCGCCGAGGCGTCCGTATCGATGTTCTCGGCCGGGTCTACACCGGCTCGTAGGATCCGGGCTCCCAGGTGCTAACCTGGGACGGCCTGCCGTACGCGCCGCGGTAGCCCCCGCCAGCCCCCGCGCGCGCCCTCATCCACGCGGCGGTCGATTCATGTCGTGCCGGGCGGGCCTCCGTCGCCTGTACCGCATCCAGAGCGATGAACTCCGAGCCAAAGGTATCGACGAAGTGTCCATGAAGCTCCGCCTGCTCGCACGCCCAATCTCCGTCCTCGCGTCCGTCCTCGCGCCCCTCGCCGCCGGCTGCACCGACGAGCCGCCACCCGAGCCGATGCTCGTCACGATCCAGACCGGCGAGCCGCCGGCACTGCTTGCCTTCCGCGATCAGGCGCGCTCGCGATCCGCCGCGGCATCGCGATCGCCGACGACACGGATCTAGGCGCGATCGATCTCGGCCAGGAGGGCGTGCAGCCGCTGGTCCGGACGCCGTTGTCCGCCACGAACCTCGAGCCGGGCGAGACGCTGCATTCGACGGTGATTTTCCAGACCAGCAGCTCGGGGATGGGGCTGGGGCAATCGGGCCCGGACATGCTCCTCGCCCCAGGGCATCCTCCAGGCGACGGATCAGCAGTGGGCCGAGATCTTCGCCTCCGCCAGCCAGTTCTCCAGCAACGGAATCACGCGAGCCCGCACCCGCAGCACCGTCGCCCGTGACGTCCGCCCCGGCGAGCCCGCCACGGTCACGCTGCCGGATTCGTTAGGCCAGGTGACGTTCCAGATGACCTCCGACCGGCTGGTCGCGGAGTGGTCGAGCCTCTCCGAGTACGAGCAGCTCTGGCTCGGAAGCTTTAGCGCCCGGGAAGACCTCCAGCTGGATCACTATGTCTGGCCCAGCCCCGCCTTCATCGAAGCCACCGGCGCGACGAGTGCCACGCTCGATCTCCGCGACGTCCCCGGATTCAAGAGCGCGTGGCTCCACGATCCGGCGGACGGCTGGTACCGCGTGCTCTCGGCGGAACGCTACACCGCGGCCGGCGACTTCATAGGCTCGTCGGTGAGCGAGTCGGCCACACCGATGTCAGCGGCCCGCGCGTCGCGCGCCCGGGCCACCGTCCGCGCTGCGATGCGCGATGCGATGCTCCACGAGCGCTGAGATCCCGAGCGAGAGCCGGCGCTTGCGCAGCATGAGCCCGCCGCCGACCTCGGCGAAGGCTGGCGCGCGATCCAGCGTGGGGCCGTGGCGCGTGATCCGATCCAGGGCGTCACGGCTTCTTGGCGAGTAGCGCGATCAGCCCGTCGGAGATGGTGCCACGCCACAACGCGAAGTCGTGGTCGCCGCTGAACTCGGCGTAGGTCACCGGGTAGCCCTTCGCGATGAGCACGTCGCGCATGTGGCGGTTGCTGGCGAGCAGGTCAGCCTCGAAGCGGCCGGCATCGAGGTAGAACCGGATCGGGCGCCTCGGCGATGTGGCGTAGTCGCGAATCAGCCAGCCGCCCTCGGCCAGGGGCGACACGTCGGCGTCGATCGAGCCGAGCACGTACTGGTACGTGCCTGCTTGCGACAGCACATTGCCGATCACGTCCGAGTGGTGCAGCGCGGTGTACGACGAGCACAGCCCGCCGAAGCTCGAGCCGGCCACGATCGTCTCGCCCGGCGTCAGCCCGGCGCGATAATCGGCGCGCAGCCTCGGCACCAGCTCCTTGGCGACGAATGCAGAGAACGGCGCCGAACCGGTCAGGTCGCGCTCACGCGTGCCCTGGCCCGCGACCAGCGCGGCGACGATCGGCGGGATCTTCTTCGCAGCGATCAGGTTGTCGAGGATCGTCGGCAGCGGGATCGGCGCGCCTGGATCGAGACCGTAGACCTCGCCGTCGAACGCGATCAGGAGCGGATAGCGCCGCTTCGGGTCGTAGCCCGGCGGGGTGTAGACGCCGACACGCCGGGTCTCCTTGAGCTGCGTGCTCGCGAGCTTGAGCTCGGCGATCGTGCCCTTCGGCGCCTCGGGCTTCGCGACGATCCACGGCTGCGGCGGGGCGCCGGGCAATTCGACGCGCGACTGGCCGGGCGGGCCGGGCGGGCCGGGCGGGCCGGGCGGGTTGTTGGGATCGACCTGCTTCTTGAGCCAGCGCGGCTCGAGCGGGGGGGCCTTCCGGAACGGCACATGCTGCGGCGGCGGCCCGTCGGCGACGATGAACGCGTACTTGAAGCGCGAGTCCGCCGGCATCCGCGCGGTCAGGTACCACAGGTCCGAGCCCTCGAGCCGAACGAGCGGCTTCTCGCGATAATCCGTCGCGCCGAACATCCCGACGTACGGCGCGGTCGCTCGCATCACGAACGTGATCAGGACGTCACGCGGATCTCCCGGGTACGGCTCGACGATCGGCGCCTTGCCCTTCAGCTCGCTCCAGAACCTCGCGATCGCGACCTGATCGCGTGCGTGCACCGCACGCCATGCCTCGAGCAGCCGTGGGCTAGCGATGCGCTCCGTGGCCTTGCGCTCGGCGTACGCGTCGGCGGACAGGATCTCGGCGAGGCGCGCCTCGTACCGCCCCTCGGCGGCCGGCGGCGGAACCGCGGGCGGCGGCGCGCCGGCGGGGGGCGGCGGGATATCGAACGGCCGGACTTCGAGGTCGTACGCGCCTCCGGCGGTGGCCACGATGACGAACGGCTCGGGCCCCTCGCCGTTCGGGCCGTCGAGCTCGGCGAGCTTGCGCCCGGTCGGATCGAACACGTTCAGCACGACATCGATGCCGTTCTGCATCACCACACCGAACGCTGCCTGTCCCGCCGCGAGCTCGATCCGATAGCGATGCGCCTCGCCGACCCGGAGCGCGCGCTCGACCGGCCGACCGGGCTCGAGTCGGTCCGCGGCCACCGGCGGCGGCTTCGGCGCCGCCGGTGCCGCCGCCGCGATCGCCGGCGCCGCCGCCGCGATCGCCGGCGCCGCCGCCGATGACACCGCGGGCGCGGCCACCGGCGGGCACGACGGCGAAGAAGACGCGCACGCGCACGCGCACGCGCACGCGGCGATCACCAACGAGATCCAACGCATTCGTGGAGCATCGCCATCCTCGTCGCGCGCCGGTGCCGCGACCCAGTCGGGCCCGGTGATGCACGAGTCATTGGAGACCACCCACACCTTCCCAACGGTGACGTTGGACCACAGGATCGCGCCGGTCCCGCTGCCCATGGTGCCGCCGTCCACGTAGATCCATGACTTGCCCTCGTCCAGCGAGCGGTGCAGGCCGGCGACGTCCGCGCCGAGCAAATACGGAAGGTTCCTCTGGGGGGCGGGGAACGGCGACACGGCGATGACGTTCTGGAAGCCGCCTCCCTCAATCGCGGACGAGACGAAATTGTACGAGTTGGGGACTGCCATAGCGGTTCTCCTTGCAAAGAGTGAAAATAGACAACTGCTCTCCAGTGATCAGGCAGAGCAAGGCCCTGCAGCAGCAGGTTGGCCACCCATGCAATCACGCCACGGTTGGCTCTCATCGCGTGACTCCTGACCGGCCCGACATGTCGCGCCGTGTTCAGACAGCGCGAGAGCGGTACGTTCCGTTCTCACCCGGAGACCGAGACTCCTATCTTCTCTTATTGGACAGAAGAATGCGAGCGTCATGCCATTCATTCCAAGGCATGAACGCATGAGTGCAGCGCGCGTGTACGTAGTTCCCCGCACAGCGGCAATGTACAGGCGTGCGTCAAATGGAGCCGTGGCGCTCACCGACGTCAAGGGGTGGCTCGCATCGCTGCCGTCGCCGGAGGACGCCCGGCCGGGAGCGTGCGTGGTCTGCGACGTTCCCAGCCGGCCTGTCGGTGGCCGCCTCGGGCTGCACGGTCACGGGCTCCGCGACCGGCAGCTCTGCGGGCCACCCGCTGCGGGCAGCACGCCGACGTGGATCGTGATCGCGTGCCGGCGCTACCAGTGCACGAGCCGTGACGACGCGAGGGCACTACGCAGGAACACTCTCGATGACCTTGCGGATAGGGACACCGGCCCGGCCGCGTTCGCCAGGCGATCCACAAGCACACGCTAGCCGCGGTCTCGCGCTACCCCATCCAGAGCGGCGATGAATGCAGAGGTCAAGCACTGCCTGGGCCCCGATTGCGGGTAGGCATCGGCGGTGTCCGTTTCCTGTCCGCCGATGGCGCGCGAAAGTGCGTGTCCGGAGAGCTCCCGGACGGTCGCCTTGCGCAACACGAGCTAGTCACGATGTCGACTCCTTCGAGGTGCACGCCGATCACGGCGGACTTGTGCGCCGGCAACGTCCAGAGCTTGGCGCCGCTCGCCGCGTCCCAAAACCGCAGCGAACCGTCGGCATCGCCGCCGATCACCAGGCCGTCCGGCGTGAGGAGCGCGTCGGCAAGGAAGCCGGGCCATCCCTGATATGTCTGGAGCAGCGTTCCCGTCGCCCCGTTCCAGACGCGGGCCGTTCCATCGGCGCCCGCCGTGATGATGCGTCCCTGAGCGATTCAGCGGGCCGAGATCACCTGGCCAGTATGGCCCTCGAGCCGCGCGACGATGCGAGGATGGGCAACATCCACGACGAGCGGCGGGCTCGCGGCCGCCAGGTAGCTCGGAAGGGCGACGAGGCGGGTGCCTTCGCGGCGGAGTGACATCACGCGTACGGGCATCTCGAGGTCGGCGAGGACCGTGCTGCTCGGACTGAACACGCGGAGGCGTCGTTCAGCGTCGCTCGCGACGACGCGGCCATCCGGCAGCAGCTCCGCGACGTCGATCCCGGCTGCGGCCTGGAGCGCGCGGCTGGCGCCGTCGTCGCGAGCGACGAGGATCGAGCCGTCGACGGCCCCGCTTACCAGGTCCCGTCCCATGGGCGCGAAGGCCACGGCGCTCACGGGTGCGGCGTGCTCGATCCGGCGCAGCAAGTGACCGCCCGGGAGCGCCACGAGGATCGCGATCAGCGCGCGGAGCCACGCGCGCTCGTGCCAGGCGCGCGACCGGGCCGCGCTCCACAGCGCCTCCTCTTCGGCGGCGTCGTCTGGCGCCGGGTCTGGCTCCGGGGCCGGGGGCGGTCCTGCGTCGGGCGACGATCCCGCGTCGGGCGGGGACACGGGAGTCGTGACGTCAGCCCCCTGACGCTCCATGCGTCGACGACATCACGGCCAAAGCGCCGCCCGCGCCGCCCGCGCCGCCGAAATCTCGCGTGGTCCGCGCCGGCGACTCGTCCGGACGGCGGGCCGGTTCGTACCTCATCCGAGGCGCGCGCGAGATTTTGCGCGCGCCCTGTAACCAGCTCGCGCGAAGGTCGTAGGCGGGTTGCTCGGTGACGCGACGATGACGGGGCGGTCGACGCAGAGGTCGACGCCGACGTCCATGAGGACGTCGCGATGCGCTGGAAGATGACGCCGACATGCGGTTGGCGAAGCAGCGCCGAGAACAACCATGCGGGGAGAGATCTATGTTCAAGCTCGGGTTCTGTGCAGTGCTTTCGATGGCGACCGTCGCGTGCGTGGGTGAGCAGGGCGAGATCGGTGAAGCGGGAGATCCGGGCGCGCCGGGCGCGCCGGGCACCGACGGCGATGACGGGATGGCGGGGATCCCCGGGCTGCCCGGGCCGCAGCTCGCGCTGCCGGGCGTCTACACGCTCACGAACGCGGCCGGCGACAACCAGGTCGCGGCGTACGTCCGCGCGACGACCGGCAACCTGAGCCGCGTCGGGCGCTTCATGACCGGCGGGGACGGGATGGGGACGGGCATCGGCAGCCAGGGCTCGATCGTCTTCGACGCCCGGATGCAGCGGTTCTTCACGGTGAACCCCGGCGACGACACGATCTCGATGCTGGCGCTCGACGCGAGCGGCAAGCTGACGTCGCTCTCGACGGTGGCCTCGGGCGGCAAGCGGCCCGTCAGCATCACGTACTTCGGCGACACCGTCTACGTCACGAACGGCGGCGACACCATGGCCTCGCCCGTGAACGCGAACATCAGCGGGTTCCGCGTCCAGAACAACGCGCTCACGCCGATCGCCGGCTCGACGAAGCCGCTCTCCGGCACCGGCGACGTGCGCCCGACCAACATCGCGTTCACGCCCGACGGCAAGTTCCTCGTCGTCGCGGAGCGCATGGCGCACCGGCTGTCCACGTTCGCCGTGCAGAACGGCGTCGCGCAGAGCGGCAACTTCCAGACCTCGGCCGGCATGCAGCCGTTCGCGATCGACTTCACGCCGGAGGGCTACCTGATCGCGGCCGAGGTCGGCTCGGGCGGCACCGGTGGCTCGTCCGTCAGCTCGTACTCGATCTCGGCGACCGGCACGCTGACGCCGATCACCTCGGCGCTGCCGACCACCCAGACCGCCGCGTGCTGGATCGTCGTCGCGGGCGGCCACGCCTACGTCGCGAACGCGGGCAGCGGCACGCTCACCGGCCTCAATATCTCGGAGACCGGCGCGCTGACCCTGCGCGAGTCGTCCGGCGTCACCGCGTCGCCCGGCCCCGGCGCCATCGACCTCGCCGTCACGCCCGACCGCGGCTTCCTGTACTCGCTCGCCGGCTCGCCGCGCGCGATCCACGTCTACGAGATCGGCTCCGATGGCGGCCTCACGGCGCGCGCGCCGCTGACCGACGTGGCCTCGACGGCTGTCGGCCTCGTGGCCCGCTGAGCAGCCGCTGAGCAGCCGCGCAGCGGCTGCGGGAAGCGGCGGCGAAGGCGGAGAGACGGCGAGGGTGAAGAGTAGCGTGCGAAGCGGCTGGCTCGGTGGAGCCGGCCGCTTCGGCCGTTTCGGTCACAGCGCGTCGTCGGCCGCGGCGGCCGTGTCCGTCACCTCGATCGCGGCGCGCGGCTGCCGCGCGGCGATGCGCGGGAGGCGCGGCTCGAGGTCGCCGCGGAGGGCCGGGGGCACCTGGAGCGCGAGCCGCGTGAGCGCGCCCGGCGCGAGCTGACCCAGCTCCAGCTCGAGGTGATCGAGCCGGCGCGGCGTGAGCGAGCTCGGATCGCCGCGGCCGCGCGCGAGGAGCCGGGTCCACGCGCCAGCCTCGTCGCGCTCGAGCTTGAAGCACGTCACCGCGCTGCGGCCGCGGCACGCGCGGAGCCCCGGGCGCGCGCTCCGCGCGAGCGCCAGCCGCCACGGCTCGAGATCCGGCACGTAGCCCAGGCCCAGCGCCTCGACGTGCGCCATGATCGGCGCCGCGCCGAGCCACCAGTCGAGCTCGGCCGGATCGAGGCGCCGATCGCGGTGGATGCCCGCCCCCAGCGCGAGGTCGCGCACGCCCGCGAACACCGGCCCGCCGAGGAGCTCGTGGACGTCGCCGTACATCGGATCGTCGCTCGGCCGGTAGAAGAACAGCTCCAGCGCGCGCACCGGCAGCGGCGCTTCGCCCGGCCAGGCCAGCGAGAGCGCGAGCACGACGTCCATCGTCACGCCGCGGAGCGCCGCGAGCGCCGGGAGCTGGCACAGGAGCGCGGCGATCTCGTCGCCCGCGCGGAAGTGGCCCGCCCAGTACGCGTGCTCGTGGAGCGCGACCTCTCGCACCGTGCGCCACGCCAGGTGGCTCGCCGCGGCGGCGATCATGCCCGGCTGCCGCGCGTCGACGCCCGTGGCGACGAGCAGGCCCCGATCGAACCGCCGCTGGAACGTCACCGCCTTGACCGGGCCCAGCCACGATCGCGCGCGCCCGCGGAGCAGGAACAGCCGGTGGCGCAGCGCGGACGGCAGCGCGCCGCGGGACTCGGCGCAGGCCAGCGCGATCAGCTCGCCCCAGTCCGGCTCGCCGATCTGCATCAGGTGGTCGGCGAGGACGAGGTGATCGGCGTCGCTGTCGTCGTCGCCGCCGCCGCCGTCGTCGCCAGTGCGCGACGCGGCGATCCGATCGAGCAACGCGCGCGCGATCTCGTCCACGGCCCAGCAGGATAACGCCGATCGCGGGCCCGCCGGGCCCGCTGCACCGGACATACCCGCCGCTCCCGTCGTGCCGCGCTGCGCCGTGGCGCGCCGTGCCGCGGTGCGCCGCGCCCCGGAAGAGAACACCGCGGCCCGCTGGCCACCGCCGCGGCGCTCCTCTAGCCTGGGGCCTCCGTATGTCCGATCGCACGCTCGTCGTGTCCGGCGCGAACCTCCTCGCGCGCGGGTTCTTGACGGTCCCGACCGATCGGCGCTCCGGCCGTGGTGAGCCCGTCGGCGCGCTGTTCGCCGTCGCGCGCGCGCTGCAGCGCGTGCTCTCCTTCAAGGTGCCCGCGCGCGCCGTCGCCGTGATCGACGCCGCCGCTGCCGAGCGCGGCCTCCCCGCGCTGCTCGCGACGCAGCTGCCGCACCTCGGGCCGCTCCTCGAGGCGCACGGGATCCACACCGTGCACGCCGAGGGCGAGGCGCACGCCGTCGCGTCGTACGCGCAGGCCGCGCTCGATGCCGGGGACGACGTGATCGTCGTCGGCATGGACAAGCGGTTCGCGCAGCTCGTCGGGGATCGCCTGTGGTGGTACGACGCCAACAAGGACGTGCGCTACACGCCCGAGATGGTGCAGAAGCGCTTCCAGGTCCCGCCCGCCCACGCCGCCGAGTGGCTCGCGCTCGTCGGCGACGACGACGCGCTCCCCGGCATCGCCGGGATCGGCGCGAAGGGCGCCACCGGCCTGATCGAGACCTACGGCTCGGTCGAGCGCGCGCTCTCCGCCGCGGCGTCGATCCCCGGCCGCGCCGGCAACGCCGTACGGGCGGCGCAAGAGGAGATCCCGCGCGAGCTCCTGCGCGCCCGTCTCGATCGCGCGCGCCCGCTGCCGCGCCCGCTCGCCGATCTCGCCTACGCGCCGCCCGACGCCGCCGCGCTGAACGCGCTCTACCACGAGCTCGGGTTCGCCGAGCTCCTGACAGCGTCCGGCGGTGCCGGCCCGACCGTCGCCGTCACCGTCTGCGACACCGCCGAGGCCGTGCAGCAGGCGCTCGCGCGGCTCGGCGCCGGGCCCATCGCGCTCCACGCGCTCACCGAGGATCCGACGCCCGTGCGCGGCGCGCTCGCCGGCCTGGCGCTGTCTGCCGGCGCCGGCGGCGGCGGCCGCGAGCCCGGCGGCGAGCCCGGCGCTGGCGGCGAGCCGCGCGAGCCCGGCGCTGGCGGCGGCAGTGGCGGCGAGGCGCGCGAGGCCGCCGGTGGCGAGGCGATCTACGTCCCGTTCGCCGGCCCCGGCCGTACCGTCGCGCCTGCCGTCCTCGCGCCGTGGCTCGAGGATCCCGCCGTCGGCAAGGTCGGGCACGATCTCAAGGCCGCCGACGTGGCGCTACGGCGCATCGGCATCCGGCTCGCCGGGATCGCCGGCGACTCCCAGCACGCGTCGCACCTCACGCAGCCCAGCAACTGGTCGGCGCACGATCTGCCGCTCGTCGCCAAGCAGGTGCTCGGGCGCGCGCTCCCCGAGGAGGACGCCGCGCGCGGCGTCGGTCAGAAGCGCCGCTCCTGGTCGGCGCTGCCCGTGGATCGGGCCGCTGCCTTCGCGGGCGCGTACGCCGATGCGGCCGTGTCCGTATGGCGGACGCTCGCGCCCGAGGTCGACGCCGCCCTCGCCGCCGAGTACCTCGCGCTCGCGGACACGTGCGTCCGCATGGAGCTGTGCGGGATCGCCGTCGACGCCGCCGAGCTCGCCCGCGCGCGCGACGCGTTCGCCGAGCTCGAGGCCGGGCTCCAGCGCGAGATCGAGGCGCTCGCCGGCCGCGCGTTCAACATCGGCTCGTCGAAGCAGCTCGGCGAGGTCCTGTTCCAGCACCTGAAGCTCCCCATCGTGAGCCGGACGAAGACCGGGTGGAGCACGGCAAACGAGGCGCTCGAGCGGATCGAGCACGCGCACCCCATCGTGCCGCTCGTGCTCCGCTGGCGCCTCTTGCGGCGGCTCCGCGACAGCTGGATCACCGCGCTCACCGAGCACATCGACGCCGACGGGCGGGTCCGCTCGAGCTTCCACCCTGCGCGCTCGTTCTCCGGGCGGATCGTGAACTCGCACCCCGATCTCGGCCGGGTCCCTGCGCGCACGCCCGAGATGAAGCGGATCCGCCGCGCGTTCGTGGCGCGTCCCGGCGCGGTGCTGCTCTCGGTCGATTACCAGCAGCTCGGCCTGCACGTCCTGGCGCACCTGACGAAGGACCCCGCGCTCGTCGAGCCGCTCCGCGGCGGCGGCGATCTGCACGTGCTCACCGCGGCCGCCGTCCTCGATCGGCCCGCCGAGTCCATCACCGACGCCGATCGGCAGATCGGCAAGGTCGTCAACTTCGCGACGTTCGCGGGGCAGGGCCCGAGCGCGCTCGCGCTGCAGCTCGGCATCTCCGCGCAGGAGGCGCGCGAGGTGATCGCGCGCTTCGATCGGCGCTACGCGCTCGTGCGAGCGTTCCAGGACGAGCAGCTCCAGCTCGCGCGGTCGCGCGGCCACATCGTGACGCTCGCTGGCCGGCGCTGGCCCATCGGCGGCCTCGCCTCCCTCGATCCCGAGGATCTCTCCTACGCCGAGCGTCTCGCCCGGCGCGCGACGCACGAGGGCTCCGTCGCCGACGTCTCGCGGCGCGGCCTGCTCGACGCCGACCGCGCGCTGCGCGCAGCCGGCCTCTCGGCGCAGCCGCTCCTGCAGATCCTCGACGAGGTCCTGTTCGAGGTACCCGAGGCCGAGCTCGCGGACGCCGCGCGCATCGCCGCCGCCGCCATGCGCGGCGCGTTCGCGCTCGAGGCGCCGCTCCGCGTGAGCCTCGAGGCCGGCCCGACCTGGGCCGACCTGGCACCGCTGTAGGCCATCCTGCGATGACGCGCCGCGCCCTCTATTATATAGAGCGCCGCGCCCGGCCCGGCCGGCGCATCGGCTACTCAGTCGCGACTCTCGCCGATGTCTATGGGCGGACGCTTGGGAGTAGCTGGCGGTTGCGGCGGCTTCGCGCGCGGCTTCGGTGGCGGTGGCGTCGGCGCGGGCGCGGGTGCGGCTCTGCTCGGCGAGGTCTGCGCGGCGGTCTTCGGTGGCGGTGGCGCTGGCGCCAGCGCCGGTGCGGCCACCATCTCGATCGCGGGATCGTCCGTCGCGGTGGGGACCCCGGCGTCGCTCGCGGGCGGCGGCGGCGGTGCCGGCGCGACGGCCGCGGGGGCCGGTGCCGCGGTCACCGCCTTCGGCGGATCGTCCGGCTGCGCAGCCGCCGGCGCGCCCGGCTCGCTCCGCGTCGCCACCACCACGACGGCCGCGATCGCCGCGATCATCGCGACGCTAGCCAGCGTCCAGCGCAGCCGCGAGCGCCCGCCCGCGACGCTCGCGAGCGCGCCTGCCGACGACCCCAGCGTCGTCGGCTCATGCTCGCCCGCTGCGCCCGCTGCGCCCGCTGCGCCTGCTGTCCCCGCTGCGATCGACAGCATGCTCGCCGTGCCGATCGCCATCTCCGCGATGCGCGCCGTCCCGAACGGCGCCAGCGCGGCTGCGAGCTGCGACACGTTCGCGAAGCGCCGCGCCGGCTCCTTCTCGAGGCAGCGCGCGACCACTCGCTCGAAGTCGCGCGGGACTCCCGGCAGCGGCGGCGTCGGATCCATCGCGACCCGGAGCGCCAGCTCGGTGATGCTCTCCGCGACGAACGGCGGCTTCCCAGAGACGAGCTCGAACAGAATGACGCCGAGCGCCCAGATGTCGCTGCGCGCGTCGGCATCGCGCGTCGAGCGCAGCGACTCGGGCGACATGTACCCCGGCGAGCCCATCACCGTCGCGGTGCGCGTCAGCTGGAACTGCGTGTCGCTCGGCGCCTTCGCGATGCCGAAGTCCAAGATCTTGACGAGCGAGCTTCCATCCAGATACCGGGTGACGAACAGGTTCGCCGGCTTGAGATCGCGGTGCACGATGCCGAGCGCGTGGGCCTCGGCGAGCCCGATCGTCGCCTGGAGGACGCAATCAGCCGCCATCGCGATCGGCAGCGGCCCGTTGTCGCCCACGATCGAGGCCAGGTCGCGCCCCTCGAGCAACTCCATCACGATGAACGGCGCGTCGTTCTCGACCCCCACGTCGTACACGCGGCAGACGTGCTCGCTGCGCAGCCGCGCCGACGCGCGCGCCTCGCGGAGGAACCGCTCGACGACGGGCTTCTCCTCGAGGAGATCCGGCAGCAAGAACTTCAGCGCGACGCGCTGCTCGATGTGCAGGTTCGTCGCCGCGACGACCACGCCCATCCCGCCCTGGCCGAGGACTCGGTCGATCCGGTACTTGCCCGCGATCACCGCGCCTTGCTTCACGGCCAAGAGGCCCGCCCCGGTCACGGCTTCACCGGCGGTCCGAGATCGATGTCGACAATGACCAGGTCGCCTTCTCGCTTCACCTCGACCGTCTTGCGCCAGCTCCGGTAGCCCGGCGCGCCCGCGACGATCGTGTACGTCCCGAAGTCGACCGGTGACTCGATCCCGATCAGCGCGTTCACGTTCGTGCCGTTCATGAACACGCTGACACCGGCGGGCGTGCCGACGAGGCCAAGCTTGATCTTCGGCGCTCGCACGGCGAGCTGGATCGTGAGCTCGTCGGACTTCTGCCGGCGCTCGGCGTTCTTGTCGTACCGCACGAGCTCGCGGTGGAGGTTCAGCGCCGACGCGAGCTTGCCGATCTCGCCATAGCAGAGCGCGAGGTTGTACTGGGTGCCCGCGCGCGGATCGAGGCGCTGGCTCTGCTCGAACGCGGTGCACGCGGCGAAGTACTTCTTCTCGGCCATCAGCTCGCGCCCGCGCTTGAACGTCGCCTCGGCGGCCTGCTCGGGCGACTGCCCCGGATCGACCGCGGCGATCGCGGCGGCATCGCCGCCCTCGTCGGGGCACCCATCGTCGTCCTGGATGCCGTTGATCGTCTCCGCCTTCAGCGGGCACCTGTCCTGCGCGTCGGCGAGCCCATCGCCGTCGTTGTCGAGCTCGGGGCAGCCGTCGCCGTCCTCGAATCCGTCCCTGTCCTCTGCCTTCTGCGGACACTTGTCGCGGACGTCGACGATCCCGTCGCGATCGGCGTCGCCGTCGGGGCAGCCGTCGCCGTCGGCGATCCCGTTCCTGTCCTCGGCCTCATTCACGCAGCGGTCCTTGCGATCCGCGATGCCGTCGCCGTCGTTGTCGATGATCGGCCGCGGCGTCCGGATCGGCCGCAGCACCGGCGCGCCCGGCGTGAGCGTCAGCGAGAACACGCCGCGGAACGACGGCGCTCCAGCGCCGCTTCCGATGCCGCTCCCCGCGGCCAGCCCGACCGTGAATCGACGGTCGGGCTTCCAGCGCAGGCCGCCGAGCCACTCGATCGGCGACAGCACGCTCGAGTGGGTCATCGCGTCGGCGCGCGCCGTGCGGCCGGACAGCACGGTGTCACCGTAGACCTCGGCGGCGAGCCACAGCGCGTCGAGCGTGCGGACCTGCAGGCCGAGCCCCCACGCGATGCCGCTCTTCTGCTCGAGGTTCGCGTACGTCGCGGGCGCGCGGATCACGGCGCCGAGGTTCATCGTCAGCGTGACGCGCCGCTCGACCGCACCGGGGAGGAGCGAGCCGAGGAGCAGCAGGCGCCCGGACGGGTCCTCGAGGCCGGTGAACTGATCGCGGGTCGCGGTGGGCAGCGTCACCTGGCCGACGAGCCCGGCGGCGAACACGCCGTCGCCCTCGAGGCGCCGCCGCGTGAGCTG